>CAZKUD010000003.1:147049-166029 GCA_964555875.1 uncultured archaeon | reverse complement strand
CGCCCACAAGAGTAAGGTCATCAAGATAATCTTTTAAATCATGTAAAACTTCAATAAAAGCAGTGTGAATATTATCACTAGATTTTACTTTAAAATATAATATACCCTCATCAGTTTTTATTGAAGATAATCTTGGAAATCTCATATTGGTATATGGACGTTAACTAAAGTATCGCCCTTCCTCCCAATTTTAATTATATGTTCATAGTTAATATGTTTTCCAAACGGAGGGTGATTATCTATTCTAATTCTTTCTATTATACCATTCTCTATCTCCCGTCCTATACCTGGCCCAATACCAAATTCCTTTCCGGTCTTAAAAGAGGGTGCGCTGATTTTAATTGCTGTGTTTTCTATTTCTCCTTCTGGAAAACTTGCCCCATTCAACAGACTTTTTATATATTTATTACGTGATAGGATGGGACCAATATGCTTTTCAAAGTGGGGCGCAATTCTGGATGCAATTCCCAAGGTTATTATGTTAATAATTCCTTCAATTGCACCTAATGTGCCTCTTTTTTCTCCAGCCTTGAAACATTTCTCATTATTGCATGATTGTGTCTGATAATAGTCACCTATTGATTTGGTTGTGTATCCTGCAACATATGTTGTGTAACCAACCAAGCTGACATATCCTCCTGTGGCCGCTAGAGGTATCCCAACAAGGGCCCCTATACCTGTCAGCGCCGATGCCGCACCAGCACCCAACATAGCAAGTCCGGCCAGCCCTACAGTGGATCCTATCTCTTTGGCCATGCTTCCGTAAACACTTAGTTTTGACCCAAGACTATTTGGGTCGTCAGAAAACACAGCCTCTTTCTCTATGTCCCTAATCCAGGATGTTATAGGATCTGTATGATTCCTTGATTGGATTTCCGCAAGATCTTTCTGGAATTTATTCCCTTTCTCAATCGTTGCTAGAAGACTGTACTGCCTCTGGAGACCACTCTTCCTCGCCTCTATCTCCTTCAATGCCCAGTGACCAGGCACGCCGCCCTTCCTTACCCACTCTGCCAACTGGGAGTCTGTAAGAGATTTGACTTGCTGGCTGTAAGGAAGCCTGCTGCCCTTTCCTGCCAGGACACTTATCGTCTGGCTGCTGGCGCCTACAATCCGGGAGAGGAGGGACTTAGCGTCCCTTTGCTTTCTTTCGGCGGCCCATTTCCTTTCCAGGGATTCGCTGAACTTTTTCCAGTCCTCGTCCTTCTTCCTTATGGACTCCAGCTTCTCCCTGTATTTCTGGCCCAAGGCGGAGACCTTTGACCAGTATGAGGCTGTCCTTCCCTTCGTGCCCGTGAACCTCCTCCTGCTTAGGAGGTGGCTGGCAGCCCCCACGGCTGCCACTGCCGCAGCGGCCCCGGCAAGCGGGGCTGCGGGGATGCTAGAGGCTGCGCCCGTTATGCCGCCGACTGACTGGCCCACCCAGCTGGCCAGCTGGGCCGCTCCAGAGGGGCTGGAGCCTGCAGAGCCTGAATCGAAGCTGAATGGCGTCCCAGGAGGCTCTGGGGGAAGCGCGGGGAGGAGCCCCAGGCCCCAGGCAGACTGGTATGACAGGCCATTGTCCTCGTCTATGGCTGTCAGGAGGAGGGCGTACTGGCCTGGTTCCAGGCCTTCCGTATCCAGGACCAGCGTTTTCGTGGCCATGGCTGACAGCAGGAACCTTTCCTCTGCCCCGGAAAGAAGCTCCCCGTTCTGGTAGAGCTCGATGTAGAGTGTCGTGTCCTTCTCTCCTGCCGTGGAGAGTTCGGCTGTTATTTCTGACTGGCCCGCTACCGTCTCCTTGGTGAGGAGGGTGACGGTTATCGGGGATGCCTGCACGAGCTCCACGTCGAAGATGTTGAACTGCTCGTTCTTAGGAACGGTGCATTCGAGCTCCAGTTGATCTGGAAGGTTGGTTACGTCTGCCTTGTACAGCCACCATTCGTGGATGTTGTCAGAGAGCTGAAGGGGCTGGCCATTCAGGGTGCAGTCCGGGTCTGAGGTGGAGGAGAGCTTGAGCCACTGGGTCATGCCTTCAGGGGCGTCTTCCTTGAAGAGCCATTTCTTGACGTAGAGCTGGCTGCCTGACCAGGGATGGATGCCTGTATAGGTGGTCTCGAAGGATTCGTAGTAGTTCGGCTTCTCCAGCCACCAGCTGTCTGACTGCATGGGAAGCTCCCCGTAGTACCAGTTGGCGTTGTCGTTGGACCAGGAGATTTCATCATTTGCCAGGACTGATACCCTGGCATCAAAACTTGGAGCAGCGGGCACATAGCATACCGTCCCCCTGAACTTCACGTCCCTGCAGAAGGCCCCACCAGTGCAACTCCAGAAATATGCACCGCCACCACAGAGGCTTGACCGGGCCCAGCAACTACAACCACAATCCCCGTAATTGCTGGTGCAGACCCTTTCATAGCCAGCTCCCACGTCGCACCTGACGGTGTTCTGGCATGTCACCAGGTAGGGGGTTATGTCTGTCATCATCTGGGAAGAGATTCCGGATGCGACCCGCTGGCCGTTCACGTAGCATGTGGCTGACTGATGGGCAGACACCATCAGGCTGGTCTGGGCCAATTCGTTCATGGTGAAGGTCTTGGTGTAAGTGCCCTGCCGGCCAACCGGGGGCGTTACAGAATCGCTGCCTATCTGCCAGACATTGTCCTCCGGCCCTGAGCCGGATATTCTGAACCTGGCCGTTTCTATCGCGTCGCTTCTCCATTTCACTTCATTGCAGATGTAATACCTGCACTCATAAGGGGAATCTATGACAATCTCGTATTCCCCTGCGGGCCAGTCCTCTCCTGTCTGGACTGAGCCTTCAAAGGCGTATCCCACGTCTATGACAGGGGCACCCGGAAACATTATGCCGTTTTTTGTTGTGCAGTTCGCTCCCCCTGGCTCCTGGTTGGTGTACTTCTGGTTGGAGAAGGACACTGCATCAGAGATGAAATATCCCCCGCCAGGCTTCTTCAGGAGGACCCTGAAGCCTGCATTCGTGCCCGAGCAGCTCATTGAATGTATGGAGCCCGAGAAAGTTATGGTGTCTCCTGCTTGCGCTTCCGTTGAGGAGAGGGCGAGCTGGGCAGAGGCGGTTGGCAGGAGGAGAATGAGGAAACCCAGGGCTGGAAGGACTGGCCCAATGGCCTTAAGAATGGGAAGAGGTGGCATCCATTTTGATTGTTGGAGGAGGCGATTTTTAAGCTTTTCCGGTTTGTTTAAACGTTTGCCAGTCCCCCCTTTCACCCTGCGGGTGCATGATTGCCAGCCTAGTTTCTGGGAACAGCTCCTGCTTACAGAAACAGGCGAATGGTGGGAGGGATTGCAACGTCTAGTCAGGCTGGCAACCATAATGAGGCTTTGGGGAATGGCAGGATATAGGTATGGTTTAGGGAAAAGCAACCCGCAGGTTAAATGTTGCTGCTTATGATGGCCTCTTCCTTTGAGACCTCTATGCCCTTGCCGGTTATGCTGTAGGTGTGCAGCTTGTTGGAGTGGGGCGAGCCCCTCAGCTTCCAGACCTGTATGGCCCTGTTGAAGGCCGCCAGGTTCCTGGCGCGCTCATAGTAGAGCACCAGGACGGAATCTGCCACGAACTCCTCCACGCCGTACCTGGATATGCCCGGGTTCCCGTGCACTATCTCGGACGTGAGGAACGTGGTGCAGTCAAGCTTCCTGAGGGTCAGGGCTATGTCGAATATCATCCTCCTGAGCTCGGCGTCGTTCCTGACATAAAGGCCCAGTGCTGATATGGAGTCTATCACCACCCTCGTGGCGTGCGCCCCCCTTATCTCTGACTCGAGTATGTCGAGCACGTCTGATATCCTGTAAGGGTCGTACCTGAGGAATGAGAAGAGGCCCTTCTTCTCCAGGGCGGGTATGTTCCAGCCGAAGACCGATGCGCTCCTCCTGAGGTAGTCTTCCGGCTCCTCGAAGGAGAGGTATATCCCCTTCTCCCCGTTCTTCGCGCCGTTGTAGAGGAACTGGGTGCTCATGACGGTCTTTCCCGTCCCGGTGGTCCCTGTGAGGAGCACAAGCTCGTTCTTGGGGATGCCTCCCATCGTTATTTCGTCCAGGCCCTGTATCCCTGTCTTTATCTTTTCAATATCAGCCATAACACTCCCGAAAAGGCGCTATATAAATATACTCGCTTCCATCATATAAAAATTAGCCAGAGGTGAAGTCATGTTGGACGCCAAGAACCAGAAATTGAAGGCCTTGATAGCCGAGCTGGAAAATATCAGGGGCAGGCATACCGAACTTGTGACAGTCCTGGTGCCGGCAGGATACAACCTGAATAACGTGGTGAACCAGCTCAGGCAGGAGCAGGGGACAGCCCAGAACATCAAGTCCAAGACAGTCAAGAAGAACGTGAGCTCTGCCCTGGAGAAGGTGCTCCAGCACCTGAGGCTGTACAAGCAGACCCCGGAGAACGGGCTGGCGGTCTTCTGCGGGAACGTGTCACAGCAGGAGGGTGTGTCTGACATAGAACTCTGGGCAATAGAGCCGCCGGAGCCCCTTAAGACCAGGATATACAGGTGCGACCAGGTGTTCCTGCTTGACGCCCTTAAGGACATGGTCAGGGAGAGGGAGGTGTACGGGCTCCTGATGGTGGACAAGTCAGAGGCAGACATAGGCATCCTGAAGGGAAAGAAGGTCAAGCTCCTGAAGCACATGGAGTCCATGGTCCCGGGAAAGACGAAGGCTGGGGGGCAATCGGCTGCACGCTTCGCCAGGGTCAGGGAGGGCCTGCTGAACGACTTCATGAAGAAGGTGGGCGAGGTGGCTTCTGCGCAGTTCAAGGACATGAGGGACCTGAAGGGCATAATCATAGGAGGCTCCGGGCCGATAAAGGAGATGTTCGCTGAAGGTGACTTCCTGGCGCATGACCTGAAGGGCATAGTGCTGGGCATAGTCCCGACAGCCTACATGGGGGAGCACGGCCTGCACGAGCTGGTGGAGAGGTCGGAGGACGTCATAAAGGAGGCCTCTGTCGTGAGGGAAGGCAAGATACTCGAGAGGTTCTTCGACCATTTTGCCAAGGACACCGGACTGGCCACCTACGGCCTGAAAGAATCAGTCGAGGCCCTCAAGGCAGGGAACATGGAGCTCCTGCTGATATCCGAGGACTTCAACATGATAAATGCCCACTACAAGTGCTCCTGCGGCCATGAGGAGGACGTTGTGCTGCACAGGGAAGAGCTCAAGGGCAAGGAATGCCCCAAGTGCAAGGGCAACATGGAGCCTGTGGCGGAGAAGGACCTCATGGATGAGGTGGTCAAGATGGCGGAGCAGATGGGCACCGAGGTTGAAGTGATATCCTCGGACACAAGGAAAGGCCAGCAACTGAAGGAAATGGGCGGCATCGCCGGTATACTCAGATTCAAGCAGTGATTGCTCCAGCCTCGCCTGCAAGATTACTTACATCTATCTTCTGTGTCTTGGCTGACTGCAGCATTTCCCTGTCCTTTGCGATGTATATGTCCTCTATTTCTGCCATCTCCTGGTCAAAATACCCCCTGGAGACTCCTCCCCTCACTGCTGTCTCGTATATTGCGTCAAATCTCTTGTAGGGTGACTGTCCCCGGCCAGCTTCCATCCTGGCCAAATTCAAAATAGAACCTATCAGCGCTTTTGCAGTGCCTTCAGGTATGTCCCTTACCAATGGCCCGTTCATCGTGACTCACTGTATATAATATGTTCGAGAAAGGATTTATAGGTTTAAACATGATTGGTTTACTGGGTAAACCTCTTTACCTGCATCTGAAGCTGGTTGGTAAACTCCTCTGACTTGTCCTCCTTCGAGAAGAAGTCCGTCCTGGCCGCGAGGGACAGCTTGGCTGAGATAAGGCGAGCGACCTTTCCCCTCCTCTCCTTGGGCGCCTGCTGTATCAGGGGATGGGCGAACAGGGCACCGTACTTGGGGGCCTTTGTCTTGTCCTTCAGGTGCCTGAAGAGGGCCTTCTCTGCCCCCAGGAGCTGTATGGTGCTGGAGGGCATCTTGGCCATCTTCTCCAGCCCCCCTGCCAGGTTGAGCAGCCTGCACGCTATCACAGCGCCTGCCACGGCTGACATGTTGGGTATCGCCCCCTTGGCAGAGGCCTCTATGTACTCTGTCAGCTGCCTCTTCCTCTGGAACAGGTCGTGTATGGATCCTGCGAAGGAGGAGACGGCATTCAGGTCGTCCTCCGAGAACTCCATCCCAGATGTGCTTCCGGCAAGCCCTGCTATCTCCTTGTCAGGGAGCTTCTCCCGTTTCCCGTGGGACAGCAGCTCTGAAAGCTTCTCGTTGGACTTTACCGACCTGACAGCCTCCGGGAAGTAGAGGCCGTACCATTCCCTCAGGAGCTCTGAGAGGGTGTTCAGCTCCCTGTCCAGCTCGTCCAGGGCGCTGACAGCACGCATGAGTATCCTGTCCTTCTTCTCTTCCTTCAACTTGGTCCTGGTGAGGGCTATATTGACCTTCGTGAGCATCTCGTTCAGCTCTGCCTGCGTGGTTGACCATTTGAACTGCATTGCCAGGCCCCTGAACTGGTCCTGCAGGGCCTTCTCCCCAAGGTTGTCAGGCTCGTATATCGTGGTTATGAGGGCTGACTTGGCCCTCTTGCCCCAGGCCACCTCCATTATGCCCCTTGCCTTGAGGGCCCTCAGGATGTCCTGCTCCTCCTTCAGTATCTCGCCTGACCTGGACTTGGCCAGCCTCTCGGCTATCTTCTCGGCGCTCTTGGGGAACAGTATCTTCTCCAAGAGGTTCCCCTTCTCATCGAAGGCGAACACGCCCAACATGTTGGTGGCTACGTACGCTCGCATAGATTAGAATTTCCCATGAAGATATAAATAACATCATCTTGGCCCGAACAGGGCCAGGGTATGCTGCCTTATCAGGTCTGCAACTAACCTGTTCCTGTTCACCAGGACGGTTATCTTGGATTCCTTGCTAAAAAGGCTTCTCACCATATCAGGGACATGGAGCTCCTCAAGGCTCTTCACCTTACCGAACTCGTTCTCCATCGCATCGTACAGCTCCTTGCCGTAGTGTATGGATATGACAAGATCCTGATAAACATTCAGGTCAAACGGGTACTGGCTCTTTATCGCCATGGTATTGAAGCCCCTGGTCTTGCTTATTTCCATGCCGTGCCTGTCAATCAGGGTGTTCCCAGAACACAGCATGTAGAATTTCCTGTTGGATTCCAGGTCAGGGTATCCTTTCTGGGGGTACAGCAAATGCCACCACTGGTGCCTGTAGTACATGCACACGAAATCCTTCTGCAGCCTAGGATAGAAATGATCATGGAGCTTCTTGTTGAACTCGTCCAACTCCAGCAGAGTCCTGAACTCAAAGGCCACATGAGACCTGTTGGACAGGAGTTGGAGCATGCCCAGTTCCACCCCGTTTTCCATGTTCCTGTTCTTTATCACCTGGCCGAACTCATGCATCCTGTCGGCCCAATCAGAGCTTATCATGTATTCCCTTCCTGTCCTTACAAGGACCCCCTTCCCGAGGAGGTCCCTAAGTGCCTTGTGGACCGCCTGGTAGCTGACGGCATGCCCACGCTTCCTTATTCCTGAGTATATCCTCTTGGCAGAACTGGAATTCTCCCCTATGAGCACGTTTATTATGCTGTTCTTGACTGTCGGGGACTCGCCAAAAACAGGGAACTGGATTTCCATTCAATTTGTTATTGGCCTACTGATTTTAATTGTTTCCTTCCAATCCAATTTATGGAGGCTGTCCTTCTCGGCCCGTCAGACATCTCCAAAACATTGAGATACGGGAAGGTGAAAAATGAGCTTGAGGAATATATAGACCGGATGGGCGCTGCCCTAGCGCGCTGCTTCAGTGGGGTCGTGTTGATACCTGATGGTGGGATGCCGCTTGAAGTCGGGAAGGCATACACAAAGCACTGCGGCAGGAAGCCCGTCGGCGTGTACCCCGACAGAGACACAGAGGACCTGGAACCCAATTTCAGGCATGTAGAGCCTGTTCATCTCCCAGGCAGCTGGGCTGACCTCAACCGGAATATCACTAGACAGGGAAACCCTGTCGTGTGCCTCGGGTATTCTCCTGGCGTGTTTGTCGAGATCGGCTTCCTGAAATACAACCAGAAGAGGGGAGAGAAAGAGGGGTCATGGGAGAGAAACATACACCTCTTCATAGACAAGATGGCATCAGGTAGCAGGCTGCCTCCACAACTGGAGGAGGAGCTAAAAAACGTGTTTTATTTTGACGGGCCAGGGGGTCTCGAGGTGCTCACAGAGGAAAGGAGACTTTCACTGGAACACTAGACTTTTTCTTTCAGGAGGCTTTGTATCTCTTTATATAGCTTCAGGACCTTCCTGGCACAGGCCTTGTCCACGCCTTTCTCGAACTCCTTAAGCGACCATTTGACAGACTTCCTCTCGGCTCCACAGAACAGGTTGTCTGCGCACGCGACTATCTTCTCCTCTATGGTCTTGGGGACGTAATCCTTCATCGGAAGGGGGAGCCCCTGCTTCTTTATGTCAGACTTGCTTATGCCTGCGCCTATGTGCCTCTCGGTCAGCCTGGCGTGCCTTGGGTAGCCTTCCTTCCTGAGTATCTTGCCTCCCTCTATGCCGTGCAATATCTTGTGCCTGGTGTGAGGGGGGTAGGCGAACCTGCCTATGTCGTGGAGGAGGGCGGCTGTTTTGACAAAATCTACGTCCACCCTGTGGCCGTTGGCTTTTATCTTCCTGGCCCATTCTACAGAAAGCCTCTGGACCGCCTTTGAGTGCTTCAGCACATGGGAATATCCCGGCTTTCCCTGGCCGTACTTCTTGAGCAGCCTCAGCGCTTCCTTCTCGTCCATATGCGGGGGGTGAGATTCGAACTCACGAAGGCACTAAGCCACCGGGTCCTAAGCTTAGCCTTACGGTTTTTATTAAACCGTAATCCGGCTCCATTGACCGCTAGGAAACCCCCGCCTATCCTATCTTTATAGTTGGCTCCTTTAAAAGAAAAACAGCTACTGGAAGAGCCTCTGGTACCCGAACTTCCTGAGCTGGCCCTCTATCTCCCCGTAGGACTTGCCGCAGAGCATCCCGCCTGCTATGAACTTCTCTTTCGTCACGTCAGCCAGGCAGAACCCGGGCGGCTGGAAGGCGTCCTTCTTCTCCTCTGTCCCGAACTCAAAATCAACCAATACAAGGCCCAATAGCGGCCCCTGGAAGACGTCTATCTCGGCCGTCCTCTCCCCCACGTTCAGGAAGTGCCTTACCTTCTCCACCCTCTTTCCCTCTGTCTTGGAGAGGGCCTCGAACTCCTCCTGGTTCAGCTCTATCGTGCTCTCATTCTGCTTTGAGGAATCTCCGTCTATCGGCTCCTTCTTGGTTATGAACATCCTTTCCCCGTCCTTCCTTATCCTGAGGGTGGGATGGTCCTTGGTGGGAGGGACGTAGATGTCTATTATCTGCTTCTTCCTGCACCCTGACAGGTCGGGTATGCTTTTGGCCAAGAAAGTGCGCTCCAGCTCTATCATGTTGTCTCCTAAGGTGGTTTCTGCCCCACCGCTCTTTGCAGAAGGCGGAAGCCTCTAAAGAGCGGTGAATGCGGGATATGAGATTCGAACTCATGAAGGCACTAAGCCACCGGGCTCTGAACCCGGCCCCATTGACCGCTAGGGAAATCCCGCTTATAGTAATACTCTTCCCGCTGGATTTAAAAAATTTATTTCCCATAATAGTAATGGCAAAGATGCGGGTTTACCTCAACACCAACAACGTGTCAAGGAAGCACAAGAGAAAGGTATACATGTGCCCTGTTTCTAAATTGCAGGTTAACGAGCCGCAGCAGCACCATGAACGCGAAAGGCATTACAAATGGAACAAGTGATTTATGGGCCGCAAGAAGTACCCCGTCAGGGAAGATGGCCATGACGGAAGGTATGTGGAGGCCGAGTTCAGGATTGTGAAGAACAGGATAGGCCACAGGTGGATTGGCAACCTGGCCAGGGTCCATGTGACCGACGCCCCCATAGGGTACAGACCCCTTGATTTTGATGTGGTCCTCAACGGTCCGGGTGCGAACAAGGCAGAGAATAAAGTGAGGAAAGAGCTTCGCAGCAAGTACCAGCTCTAGAAAAAGGAAGAAGTGCCCCCGCCGGGATTTTCAGCGCAGCTGAAAGCGCCTGTTCCAGCAGCGCGTTTGAACCCGGGTCGTCGGGTATTTTCGCTCATCGCTGACAAATGCCAGCTAGCAGTTTTCAAGCAGAGCCCGAAAACCCGAAATGCTTAACCGGACTACACCACAGGGGCACTAATGAAATTAGATGTCTTTTTGTTATTTAAAAGGAATTTGAGGCCGCATTATTGCAATATTATAGTGTAATATCTGACCGGTGAAACTGAATGGGCCGGAGGAGATTTGAACTCCTGATCTTCGCCATGTCAAGGCGACGTCCTTTTTGGAATCACTTCTTCCGAACATGACCTAACCAACTAGACCACCGGCCCGATATTGTATGATTGTTGTTCTCCCTTTTAAAGGATGGGCCCGCCCGGATTTGAACCGGGGATCTCAACCGTGTGAGGGTTGCGTCCTAACCAGCTAGACCACAGGCCCCTGATGGTATATTTTTGCGTATGGGTTTAAAAAGCGCCAGGGACAGGAGTCGAACCTGCATGTCCAAAGGACGCTCGTTCTCTCGGAAGCGTTAGCTCCTTTTTGGGTTGAGCCTTTTTCTAAAAGGCTCATTCGAGACGAGTGCGTTAGCCGTTCCGCCACCCTGGCACGATTATTATATAAATCATTTTCTTTAAAAGAAGTTTTATGGCCGTGACTGTTTTGTACGAGGGCAGGAGAAGGAAGGGGAAGGGCCCCACGGTGGCAGATGCCCTTAGGAGCGCGGGAATAAACCCGCAGAACGTGCTGGTGAGGTCCGGGGAGACCATACTGGCGGACGACCAGAAGGTGAGGGACGGCCAGAAGCTTGAGGCATTCAAGGTGGTTTCAGGTGGGTAAGATAAAGGGCCTGGTCTTCGACAGCGACGGGACCCTTTTCGAGATAGACAGGTTCATACCCATGTTCGCCCAGATAATGAGGAAGGCCCTGTACCAGTGCACGGGCAAGTACAACAGCATGACCATAAAGGAGATGTACCCCATGCTCAGCCTTCCCCTGGCGAAGTCCATAAGGATGCTGAGGGGGATGGGCATAGACCCGGCGGACTACTGGGGCGCGGTCTACATACTCGACCTGGAGACCAGGCAGAAGACCTGGGGGGACAAGATAAGGCCATTCGGTGACACTTCAGTCCTGGGGCACCTGAAGGGCAGGTACAAGCTCGGCATACTCTCCAACACCCCTCCGCAGATAATAGACTTCCAGTTGGACCAGGCAGGCCTGAACGGAATATGGAGCGCCAAGGTGTGCGGGTTCTACAAGTCAGCCATGTGCAAGCCTGAGCCCTTCGGGTTCTACAGCTGCCTCAAGCAGATGAAGCTGGGGTCGAGGGACGTGGTCATGATAGGCGACTCTGACGTGGACGTCGAGGCTGGGAAGAAGATAGGCGCCAGGACCATAAGGATAGACAGGGGACATTACGACTACGGGGGGCCTGAGCCCGATTTTGTCATAAAGACCCTTGGCGAGCTGGAGGATGCCCTATGCAGGCTGGAAAAGTGAGGTGCAGGTGCGGCAAGCCTGCGGTCTACTTCAAGAAGCATGAGGGCAGGCATTTTTGCGAGCAGCACTTTATTGAGTACATAGAGAAGAAGGTCAGGAGGACCGTCTCCAGGGCGGGGATGGTAAAGAGGGGGGATAGGATAGCAGTTGCCGTTTCTGGCGGCAAGGACTCTTCGGCCGCCCTTTACCTGATGCACAGCATATTAAAGAAGAGGCCTGATGTGGGGCTGGTCGCCGTATCCGTCGACGAGGGGATAGGAGGATATAGGCTGAAGTCCATCAGGGCCGCGAAGGCCCTGTCAAATGGGCTGGGCATAGAGCACCATGTGTACTCTTTCAAGAAGGAGTTCGGCAAGACTATGGACCAGAAGGCCAGGGAGCTGAAAAAAGGCAACCCCCAGCTGAAGGAGCCCTGCACGTACTGCGGGGTGGGCAGGAGGTACCTGCTCAACAAGGCCGCCAGGGAGCTGAAGTCCACCAAGCTCTGCACCGGACATAACCTGGATGACGAGGTGCAGTCCATCATGATGAACTACATGAGGGGCGATCTGTTCCGGGCGGCCAGGATGGGCCCTGTGACAGACTGGTCACTCACCAAGGAGAAGGGAAGGCACTTCATAGCCAGGATAAAGCCCCTGAGGCTGGTGCTGGAGAGGGAGGCGGCCCTCTTTTCCATGATCAAGGGCATGGGAGCGGGTTTCTCGCTCTGCCCCCACCGGAGCGGGATAAGGTTCGATGTCAGGGAATTCATAAACGACATGGAAGACAGGTATTCAGGGACGAAATACGGCATACTGGAAACCTTCGAGAAGCTGCTTCCCTCCATAAGGAAGCTCGCAGAAAGGGGGGAGGGAAAGATAAGGCTGTGCAGGAAATGCAGGGAACCCGGTTCCGAGGATGTCTGCAAGACGTGCAAGCTCTGGCGCTAAGCGCCGCTGACTTCCTTTATCAGCACCCTCTCGCCTATTTTCCAATAGAGAATTTCAGCGCCCGCCTCCACCTTGCCCTGGAACTCCTCGGGTATGATGGCCTCGAAGTTCGTGTACTCCGCCATGTCCATCAGCTGTGCTATGTTGCCATCCACCGAAAGGACCTGGGCCTTCTTCTTCTCTATTATGGGGACCTCCACTGTGGTCGAGGCTGGCTTCAGCATCTCCCTCTTCTTGCCGTCAAATATCCCGACAGCTTCCACCCTTGCCTTGGTGGCACCGTGCTTGCCCGGCTTGGACTTGGTCATGTTCGTGACCCGGCACGGCTCGCCATCAATCACAACGTAGCTGCCCGGTTTCAGCTTTCCGGCTTCTGTTGCCATAACTAACATATGGGTGCAGGCAATATAAGTGTTAGCCTGCAGCAAACAATTTAAAGCAATCACATCAACCTTCACTATGAAGAAGACTCTAGAGGACGCCAAGAGGAGCATCCTGAAGAAATCCGAGGACCCGGAGGGCCTGGAGGTGAAGGGATACGACTTCAACAAGGGGCTTGACCTGAAGAAGATGCTGGAGACCTACAAGAGCTCTGCCTTCCAGGCGCACAACCTGGGAAAGGCGATAGAGATAATCAGGAAGATGAGGGAGGAGGGCGTCAGGATATTCTTGGGATACACCTCCAACATGGTCAGCTCCGGGAACAGGGAGGTGATAAGGTACCTGGTCCAGCACAAGATGGTGGACGTGCTTGTCACCACTGCCGGAGGCATAGAGGAGGACTTCATCAAGGCAAAGAAGCCCTTCATAATGGGCAGGTTCGACATGGATGGGGCTGAGATGAGGAAGAAGGGCATAAACAGGACAGGCAACATATTCGTGCCCAACAGCAGGTACATCTGGTTCGAGGAGTTCTTCCAGCCCATACTGAAGGACCTGTGGGAGAGGCAGAAGTCCGAAGGGAAGGTGTTCTCGCCTTCAGAGATAATCGCTGAGATGGGCAGGAGGATAGGCGACGAGTCATCCATCTACTACTGGGCGCAGAAGAACGGGATACCCGTTTTCTGCCCGCCCTTCATGGACGGGGCTACAGGGGACAACTTCTACTTCTTCAACTTCGACAAGCAGGGCAATCCCCTGAGGGTGGACCAGTGGGAGGACCACCACAGGCTGATAGAGCTTGTCATGAAGTCGGAGGAAACTGGCATGATACTCCTTGGCGGAGGGGTGGTCAAGCACACAATCTGCAACGCCAACATGATGAGGGAAGGCGCCAAGTATGCAGTGTATGTCAACACCGGGGAGGAGTTCGACGGCTCAGACTCAGGTGCCAGGCCTGAAGAGGCCAAATCCTGGGGCAAGATAAGCGCGGGCGCAGATGACGTGAAGGTGCACGGTGACGCCACAATCATCTTCCCGCTTATAGTCGCCGGCGCTTTCGTTGACGAGAAAAAGGATTAAGCCTTTAATTTGGTCTTTACTTCCTCGAAGTGCTTCGAGAGGGCTTCTGGCTCCAGCTTGTTCTTGAGGAGGGCAGAGAACTGCCTCTTGTACTTCTCAGGGTCTGCCTTCTTGAGCTCTGAAGCATACTTCTCCACGTGCTTGCCCGTGAACCTATCATCCTTCGGGAGTATCTCTTCAGAATGCGGTATCTTCAGGCCCGCGTCCAGGGCGCCCTTCAGGCATGCGTATACCCTGGAGCCCTTGACAGAATCATAAAGGCCCATGTCCATTATGGCATCTGTCACCTTGGCAGCCTTGGCCTTTAGGCCGCAGAGGTATCCCGTCAGGTATGCTGAAGGCAGGTTGCCTGTGTTGGCCTTCCAGCCGAACTTCTTGAGCTGCCTGGAGTCAGCCGTGGCCAGCGTCTTGTCGCCCGCCTTTCCGTACTGGACCACCTGGCATGTCATGTTGCTGACAGACCTCCTGATGACAAGCCTGTTCTTCCCGGATTTCAGGAGCTCCAACCTCTGCCTGTAGTCTGTCTTGGCTTCCCGCCTTCTCCTGTGCGGCACTATGTACGTCCTTCCCTGCTTCTTCATTTCTTCACCTTCTTGGCCTTGGGCTTTGCGGCCTTCTTGGCCCCTTTCTTCTTGGGAGCGGCCTTCCTGACGACCCTCTTGACTTTCCTCTTCACGGTCTTCCTCTTGGCGGCCTTCGCCTTGGTGCCTGACTTAGGCTTCTTCAGCAGCTCCTTGTCCTTCAGGTAGAACATCATGTGCTTCCTGTTCCTGAAGTATCCGCCCTTCACCATCAGCAACACCTTCCTGTAGTCAGAAACCTTCAGCTGGCCCGTGTCCCTGAGCATCCTGAGGTTCTCCCTCAGGGGGCGGACCTTCCTTATCCATTCCGCCTTCCCAGGGTTCCTGGCGCCCCATTTGCCCTTCCTCTTGCCTGTGCCCCTTCTCCTGCCCCTTTTCTTCTGGGCGAGTATCTTCTTGGCCCTGGCCCTGCCTGTGCCTGCCTTCTGGGCTTTCCTGATGAGGCCCTTCTTTATGAGGTCCCTTATGTCCTGCCTGGTCAGGGCGTCATCCACTTCCTTTGTGGCCTCTATCCTGACCCTCGTAGAGCCGCACTTCAGGATCTCAGCCGCCATCCTCTTCTGTGTCTTGAGGTCCATCACTCATCACCGAAATCCTTCAGGGTGTATTTGAACTCCGCGTCCTTCTTTATCTTACCCTGCTTCTTCTGCATCTCCCTGGCCATTATCCAGAAGGCGAGCGCCAGGGACTTCTTGCCGTTGTTGTTTATGGGAAGCACAAGGTCGACGTTCCTGGCAGAATTGAACGTGTTGCACATGGAGATTATGGGTATCCTCTTCTTGCGGGCCTCCTTTATGGCCTGCTCGTCTATGAGGGGGTCCACCACGAATACGATGTCGGGCTCGAAGAACTCCCTGTATGCCGGGTTGGTGAGGGTCCCGGGATGGAACCTGCCCGATATCGCCCTGGCGCCTGTCGCCTCAGCGAAGGCCTCTATGGCCTTCCTGCCGTTCTCCTTCCTGGACACTATCAGAACCTTCTTGTACCCGGTAAGGAAGTCCGCAATCGCCTTCAGCCTGTCATCTATCTTCTTGAGGTTGAACATGGCGAGCCCGTCCTCCCTTATCTTGTACACGAACCTCTTCATGTAGGGGGTGCAGGTCTTCATGCCTATGTAAATCCCCGCAGTCATGTAGTCTGTCTTCTCTACCATCATGGCTACCACTATAGGTTAATGATATATCATCTTGTTATTTAAAGCTTAAAAGGTGCTTAAAGCGAACTTAGCGGCAGCTTTGACATCCTGGAATCGGGTATCTCTTCCCACAGCAAAAGCAGCCTGTTGAACTTGGGGATATCGGCCATTCCTATCTTTATCAGGGGTGCGCCGAATGCCAGGCAGAGGTCTGACAGCCAGTCGTCGTGAGTCTCCTGGGACCTGTGGGAGGGGACCAGCACCTGACCCTTGCCCTTTGCCAGTGTTGCCACCTCCACTGTCTGGTGGACAGTCCCTATCTGGTTGGGCTTTATTATCATTGAGTTGGTCGCATTCGCCTTCAGGCCCAGCTTCAGCCTTTCCAGGTTAGTGGTGTAGAGGTCATCACCCACCACCAGGGCCCTGTTCCCCATCTCCCGCGTCAGCTTGGAGTGGTAAAGGAAGTCGTCCTCATGGAACGGGTCCTCCATGTAGTATATCTTGTACTGCTGGGCAAGCTGGGTTATTATGTCAAGATGCTGGTCAGGCGAGGACACCTTGTCGCCGTAGGAATAGCCACCCTTCTTCCAGAAGGAGGAGGCAGCGAAATCTATGCCTATCCTGAACTTCCAGTCCTCAGCCAGCTCCGCCAGGAAATGGAGGGTCTCGAAATCATCAAGCTTGGACATCCAGGCTCCCTCCCTGTTCTTCCCCAGCAGGGCCCTCTTCCTGGCCAGCTCCTCCCCTATGGTGGCCCATATGCCGACTGCCGCCTTCACGGCCTCGGCAGGGCTGTATGACCTGTGGGGTATGACCAGGAACTCCTGCCAGGACGTGCCGCCCCCATGGGCGCCGCCCCCTATGACGTTGCAGACAGGCAGCGGGAAGTCTGCCCTAAGGTGCCTTCCGGTGAGCTTCCAGAGCTCGCCCTTAGTGGCCGCCCTGGCGAAGGCGAGCGATATCGCCAGGCTCAGGTTGCCGCCTATCCTGCTGAAGTCGTCCGTCCCGTCGAGCTCCCTCAGGAGGACGTCCGCGTTCACCCAGTCCTCCTCGTCCAGCATCACCATGTTCTTCCTGATGGAGCTGAAGGCCCTCCTTACCTTGTCAATCGGCAGTTCCTTGGCCTCCCTCTTGCCGGTTGAGGTGCCCGATGGCACGCTTGCAGAATAACAGCCCCCGTCATCCGTCCAGAGCTTCACCATGACGGCAGGCCTGAGCATAGAATTGAGGACAGTATAAACCCTAAGGTCCCTTATCATGTAGATAAATAGGTCGGCAGGTCTTAAATTATTCCTTGCGCTTGACGTCTATCGGTATCATGCCGGCTTCCCATTCCATCTTGGCTATCTCCAGCGGCTGGGTCATGCCCTTCGGGACGTCCACAAGGATGGGGCTTCCCTGGGCTATCTGGAGCGCTCTGGCAGATATTATCCTCGTCTTCTCGTATCTTGTGTATGATTCCGGGTCTTTCATCCTATGTACCTCAACTGCTCTTTCCCCTTTATCGGGGCCTTTTCATCCTTCGATATCTCGGATATGGCCTTCCTCTGGAGCGACTCGACCTTCTTGATGAACTTCTCCATCTCCTTCACGCGCTCATCCAGCCTCTTCATATCGAGCTTGATGTTCAGTATTTTCGTTAAAGAATTTAAAACTATCTCTGCCGACTTGGGATCCGTGACTATGGGAAATCCCGATGTTTCGCCCAGTATCACTATCCCCTTCATGCCTCTCTCCATCCCGAGGCCCAATAGTAGCCCGGCAGCGCCGACAACGTAGCCTACCCTCTCGCCGGCTATGAACTTGATTCCTGCGTCCTTGTACTTCTTGAGCAGCTCCTCGTGGGTGACCGCCCCCAGCACCTCCGGGTGCTTCTCCATCTCCCCTGTGGCGAGCCCGCCGACGGTTATGATGTCCTTTACCCCGAGCTTCTCCATGTAGTCCAGTATGACGCCCATCACCTCATAATGCCCGTTGGGGGAAAGCGACTGGCAGTCGCCTGTCAGGAATATGATGTCCCTCTGGCCCTTCTTCTTGGCCTTCCAGTAGTACATCTCGTTCTTCAGCAGGGCCACCTTGTTCCTGTCCTCTATCATAACGAAGGGGAAGAAGTGCTTGGAATACATGTCGGCGAACTTTACGGCATTCAGCTCCTTTATCATGTAACCGATTGCCACCCTCCCTATGTTGCCCACCCCGGGCAGGCCCTCTATCAGGATGGGGCTCTTCAGCTTCGGGGGGCTCTTGAGAACGTTGATTCTGGTCATAGTTTTTTATAGGTTTGAGGATTATTTAAATTACCAACCCCAAATAACGGATATCTTGCCCCTGTGGTGTAGTCCGGTCAAGCATCAGAGGTTCTCGACCTCTGGACTCGGGTTCAAAGGGCCCTTTGCTTCGCATAAAGCGTCCACGGAAACAAACGGTCTGAAAATCCCGGCGGGGGCATTCCCTTTTTTTATCCTCCAGCCCAAAGATTAATCATGCCCCGACCCAAGGCCACAAGGAAGAAGAAGGCAAGGCCCAAGGCAGCCAAGGTGCGGAGGAAGCCATCCAGGAAGGTCCCCGGGAAGGCCAGGACAGCAGGAAAGCCCGGCCCATCCAGGATAGCGATAATAAGCGACACGCACTCCAACATGGAGGCGCTTGAGGCCGTGTTCAGGCACATACGGAAGCAGAAGGGCGTGCTCAAGGTGATGTGCGCAGGGGATGTGATAGGCTACGGGCCGAACCCGAACGAGTGCTGCGAGGCCATAAGGAAGCTGGACATCCCTGTGGCCCAGGGCAATCATGACCTGAACATAGACCTGAGGAACATAGGCTGGTTCAACAGGGACGCTCAGGCAGCCCTGGCGTGGACCAGCGGCGAGATAACGCAGAAGAACAGGAACTGGCTTCTCGGGCTTCCCATGGTGCACAAGGAGAGGCTACAGGGCGTCACCATATACATGGTACACGGCTCCCCTGAGGACCCCCATTACGAGTACACCACAGAGGAGACCCCCAAGTACGTGATGAAGCACTGGCTGGACGAGACCGGGTCAGACGTCATAGTGGTCGGGCACACCCACAGGCCCTTCATCAGGAGGATAGGGGGCAAGCTTGTCATAAACGCGGGCTCTGTCAGCCAGCCTAGGGACGGAGACCCAAGGGCATGCTATGTGCTGCTGGACCTGAAGGAGATGAAGGCGGAGATAGTCAGGGTCCCCTACAACATAGACCTGCATGCTGAGAAGATAAGGCGGATTGC
>CAZKUD010000003.1:144571-146949 GCA_964555875.1 uncultured archaeon | reverse complement strand
GGACCCGTAGCTCAGCTTGGTTAGAGCGCACGATGGAGAAATCCAGGCGAAACTGATAACCATTTTTGGGCGGAGATCGTGAGGTCCTGGGTTCAAATCCCAGCGGGTCCATTATTTTTACTCGTCCAGATATTACACTGTAATATCGCAGTGCTGTAAACCTATTCTAGCGGAACGGTAGCGGAATCTTACATATAAACCAGCATCATGGAGCACCACAATATCCCCAAAATCTAGCGGAACGATTCCCTTCCATTCGGTTTAAGTGGGCTGAAAACATCTCTTTTTATGAAAGTTACAAAAGATGTGGCCCTTTTTTACGGAATTCTTATGGGAGACGGGTGCCTATCAAGATGCGGAACTGGGTGGTTTGTGGTCATTACATGCCACATCCATGATGACAGACCATTCTTCGATGACATTGTTATTCCTCTAACCACGAAACTTAGAGGAAAAAATGTGAAGTATGCAATACGTCCCAAATACGGAAAAATAGAAATAAACTTCAGCGATAAGGAGCTATTCAACAAAATTAAGTCCTTGGGATTCCCGGTTGGATTGAAGGGAAACATGAGCATACCAGATGTATTTTCCAGGAAACTTTTGAAACATATCGTATCCGGTTTGTTTGCCACTGATGGCAGCCTGTTTTTTGCAAACAACAATGGCACACTCTATCCCAGGCTCGAAATACACATGATAGCCTCAAACACGATTTATCGGGTTCAGGAATTTCTTGCTGAGAATGGGATTAAAGGGAACGTATACAAAAGGGATAGAAAAGAGAATCATCACCAAGCAATATTCCGCATTGAGATCCCCGGAAGACCAAACCTATTGAAGTTCAGGAAAGTGATAGGATTCATAAACCCAAAGCATGAGGACAAGTTCCAGAAATATATGGCTATTAAGAATTCTTAAGTCCTAGTGACTCATTATATTTATGAAAATTATAGACACGCATGTCCATCCCAACTTCTCAGACCCTGACCTGATGTCTGCGGCTAAGGTCAGCAAGGTGGACTTTTCCCTGAAGGGGCTTCTAAAGGATATGAGGGAAGGGAACGTGGAGAGGGCAGTCGGCATATCAGTGAAGGTGAAGCACAACAGGGAATGCGAAGGCATCCTGAAGGAGAGCGGCGGGAAGATAAGTCCTGTCGCTGCGCTCAGCGTGGAAAATGTCAAGAGGCAGGTAAAGGCGCTTGACAAGGACCTGAAGGACGAGAAGTTCATCGGGCTGAAGCTGTATCCGGGATATGAGCATTTCTGTCCTGGGGAGAGGAGGCTTGAGCCATTCTACAGCCTTGCAGAGAAGCATGGTGTGCCTGTCATATTCCATTCAGGCTCACTGCTGGGAACTGAGAGCTACAAGGGGGCGCTGCTCAAGTTCGCCCACCCCCTGCACGTGGACGAGGTGGCCACCGCCCACCCTGAGATGAAGATACTGATAGCGCACTGCGGGAACCCCTGGTTCATGGACACTGCCGCGGTCCTGGAGAAGAACAGGAATGTTTACGCAGACACTTCAGGATGGTTCCTGGGCGACATGGACAAGGACCAGCACTACTGCGCCACCCTCAGGGACATGTTCCTCAAGTTCCTCTCCTGGGCAGGGCCCGAGAAGGTCATGTTCGGGACGGACTGGCCCCTCATACCCATCAGGAGATACATGAGCTTCATGAGGGGCATGAGGCTGGATCCCGACATAATTGAGCGGATAATGTACGGGAACGCGCTCAGGTTCTTCTGGAAATAGACAGCTTCCTGAAATCGTCCTGCATCGCCTTCCTGACTGACGGGAACCTCATGGCCGCTGCAGGATGGTATGTGGGCAGAAAGAGCCTTTGTTCCTTCACCATCCATTTTCCCCTGTGCTTCTTGAGGTTCTCCCCGGGGAAGAAGGAATGGAAGGGGGTGTCTCCCATCAGGACTATTATCCTGGGCCTGATTATGTCCAGCTGGCGGTCAAGGAAAGGCCTGCACTTCTTCAGCTCCTTTGCGTGGGGTTTCCTGTTCCTGGGAGGGTAGCATTTCACAGGGGACGTGATGAAGAGCTTCTTCCTGTCCAGGCCGTTCCTCTTCAGAAGCTGGTCCAGGAACCTTCCTGCCTTTCCCACGAACGGCCTGCCTGTGGCGTCCTCTTCCTTCCCGGGGGCCTGGCCTATCAGCATTATGCCGGCATGGGAGGGCCCTTCGCCCGGGACAGCATTTGTCCTGGTCTTCCAGAGCCCGCATCTCCTGCAGGCGATGACTTCCTTAGATACAGCTTTCAGATTGTCTTTCATATGAGCTTGGAAGGCCGCAGCCTCCCTTTAGGTGAAGCCTTTTGGAAAGGCCTCAATGGACTCGCCGGGATTTGAACCCGGAGTTTCCACCTT
>CAZKUD010000003.1:112074-144471 GCA_964555875.1 uncultured archaeon | reverse complement strand
CTTTTGGAAAGGCCTCAATGGACTCGCCGGGATTTGAACCCGGAGTTTCCACCTTTTTCGGAAGCGTCAGCTCCTTTGGGTGAAACCTTTCTGGAAAAGGTTTCTTGCGAAGGTGGCGTCCTGCCGTTAGACCACGAGCCCACATTCTATGGCCGACTTATTAACTGTTGGCTGCTTATAATAAATTGGATTATGGCCTTTGATATTTATAGCGTGTTCAGCATATTCGTGCTGGTCGAGTCCATCTGGCTCATCCTTCCCGCATACGCCGCCAACGGCCTGATGCCCCTGGCAAGGGGAAAGAGGCCCATCGACGGGGGGAGGACCTGGAGGAGCGGACCCATCTTCGGCAAGGGGAAGACCTGGGAGGGACTGCTCCTGGCAATGGTTGTCGGCGTGGCAATAGGCACGGTCGAGATGCTGGCATTCCCTTACCTTCCCTGGGACGTGTCCCCTGTTGCGCTGAACATAGTTGCAATGGGCCCTGTGCTGGGCCTGCTACTGGGATTGGGCGCGGCTGTCGGCGACCTTATGGGCTCATTCATCAAGAGGAGGGTGAAGATAAACAGGGGCGGGCCCGCTCCACTCCTGGACCAGGAGGACTTCATAGTGGGCTCCCTCCTCTTCGCTTCCCTCCTGGTTTCCGTCCAGTTGAGCTGGTGGCTCATGCTGCTCGTGCTGACTCCTGTGCTGCACGTGATTGCCTGTGCGATAGGATACCTCATCGGCGTGAAAAAAGAGCCCTGGTAATCAGATCCTCAGTGCCTTTTTGACGTCCTCGAACACTTCCTGCCTTGTCTGCTCCCCGTCTATTATGGACCAGGGACCGAGAAGACGCTCCTTTGCGTGCTTCTTGTACCTGGCCCTGCACTTGGCAAGGAACTTCCTGTTGGTTTCAAACCTGTCAAGGCTGTACTTTTTTTCCTTCCTCTTCCTCTTCATGGAAGTGGTCGGGGAGATGTCCAAGTAGATTATCCTGTCGAACCTGGGGACGTCAAAGAGCTTGACGAACTTCTTGCCTTTCTCTGCAGGGAAGCCTGCCACTGACTGGTATGTGATGGTGGAAGTCAAGTAGCGGTCTATTATCACCCAGGTGCCTTCCTTCAGGAGCTTCTTTATCCTCTCCAGGTCCTTAAGCATGTCTGTGGCGTAAAGCAGGAACTGGGTCTGGGGGCCAAGGTCATACTTCCTGTTCAGGAAGTTGTAGATGAAGCGGCCCAATGGCCTGTTGCCTTCAGGGAAGTGGAGCCTTACGGCCTTCTTGCCTTTCTTTTCCAGGTACTTGACGAGCCTCTTGCCCTGGGTTTCCATCCCTGAGCCGTCTATGCCTTCAAAAACAATCAGCTTTCCCCTTGCCATATGTGTTATTTGTCGGGGTGGTATTTATTCTGACTTGGCGCCTATCAGTTCCATTATCTTCGGCACCATTATGTCCGGGCCGCCGGTCACCTCGACGTCCTTCAGGATGCCCTTGGACCTGTAGTAGTCTATCAGGGGCGCCGTCTTCTCCTCGTACAGCTTGAGCCTGTCCTTCACTATCTCGGGCTTCTCATCGCTCCTCTGGTAGAGCTCCCCGCCGCACTTGTCGCACTTCCCTTCCTCCTTGGGCAATATCGGGGGCATCTTCAGGTCCCCTTTCTCTATGTTGGCCAGGTTGTATATCTCCCCGCAGTTCCTGCATATCCTCCTGGCAGAAATCTTCTCTATGAGTATCTCCTCTTCCAGCTGTATGTTAACTACAGCATCAAGTTCTGTTATCTCGGCAAGGGACTCTGCCTGGGCAGTGGTCCTGGGGAACCCGTCCAGTATGAAGCCCTTCTGGGCATCAGGCTGCTCAAGCCGCTTCTTGAGTATCTTCATCACTATCTCGTCAGGCACCAGGCCCCCCGCGTCTTGATGCTTCCTTATCTCCGGCCCGAATTCGGGGTCTTCCCTGGCAGCCCTCAGAAGATCGCCTGTTGATATGTGGGGTATGCCCAGTTTGGGACCGACACGTGACGCATATGTCCCCTTCCCCACTCCGGGCGGTCCCATGAACACAAGTTTCATACAATCACCAATATACGTTATTGGAATGCCGGATATTTATTGTTTTTTGATTTCGGATATCAGCTTCTCTGTCTGGGCGACAAGCTCCTCCTTAGTGCCGTTGTTGTCCAGGGAAAACTCGGCCTGCTCCACAAGCCTGGCCACGTCGAATATCTCGCTGTATTTCTGCTCCCTGTGTTCGAACTCGTCTGATGACATCGCCCTGTCGGCCCTTACGGAAAGCCTTATCCTCCTGATGTCCCTGTCGCACTTTACTGCCACCAGCATGAATCTCTGGTCGAGCTCCTTCCTGAAGTATTCCAGCTCCTCGAAAGAGTGTATGCCGGCTATAGCCACCATGTCGCTGCCCAGCTTCCTGACCTCTTCCACTGTCCTGATGGCCACAGCTGCGGGGCCGAGCCTCTTCCTTATGTCCTCCCTTATCTCGCTCTCCACGTACTCGTTTATCTCTGTTATGCCCCTGGCCTTGGGTTCCAGCCTGGTTATGACGTCGCCCATGTTGAACGTGGGTATGCCATGCTTCTCGAAAACACTGAGAACCTCGTTCTTGCCTGAGCCGGGCATGCCGACTATGCAGATTACCTTCATTTTCCCACCTTCATGAACTGTGCCAGAAGGGCCTCCAACTGAACCTCGGGTGTGCCGCCCTGGTTTATCCTGAACTCGAACTCTCCGACCCGGTCTATCAGGTCGGCCTTCTTCCCGTCCGCCAGCTCCAGATTGAACACCTGCTGGTGTATACCCTTTATTATGTCCTCACCTGCGAGCCCCTGGCTTATGAGCATGTTGTACAGCATCTTCCTGGCGTCCTTGAAGCTGCCCTTAATTGCAAGCTCCACCATCTCCTTTATGTCCTGCGGCTTGGCCTGGTTGGCTACTGAATATATCGTCTCCTTCGTCACCTTTCCCAGTGCAGCGGTGGCCTGCAGGAGGTTGACCGCCTTCCTCATGTCCCCTCCTGATATCTCGTATATGGACTCGAACGCGCCCTCGCCTATCTCCAGCTTCTCGCTCTTGGCTATCCTGTCAAGGTAGGCTGCCACATCCTCCTTCTCCAGCCTCCTGAACCTGAATACCGCGGCACGGGATTGTATGGGGTCTATTATCTTGTTGGAGTAGTTGCATGAAAGTATGAAGCGGCACACGTCAGAGAACTTCTCTATGGTCCTCCTGAGGGCCTGCTGGGCCTCCCCTGTCAGGGAATCCGACTCGTCCAGGAACACTATCTTGAAATCGGCGCCCATCGGCTTCACCCTGGCGAAGTCCTTTATCCTCCCCCTCACGACGTCTATGCCCCTCTCGTCTGATGCGTTCGTCTCCTGGAAGTTATCATGCCAGTGCTCCCCGAAAAGCTCCCTTGCAAGGGCTATCGCGCAGCATGTCTTTCCCGTGCCGGCGGGGCCGGCGAACAGGAGGTGGGGTATGGACTTGGATTCTGCCCAGGCCTTCAGCCTGTCCACGACATGCCTCTGGTTGACGACATCAGCCAGCCCCCTGGGCCTGTATTTCTCTGTCCATATCTCCATACAACTTAGTTGGGTTAATGGTTTTAATACTTGCTGACAAGTTTTACTAAGGTGAGGCATGGTCAGGGTTTGCATAACAGGGACACCAGGGACAGGCAAGTCAGAGATAGCCAGGAGGCTGTCCAAGGAGCTCGGTTGGAAGATGGTCGAGCTGAACAAGCTCGCAAAGGAGAAGGGCTGCATAGCCGGATACGACGAGAAGAGGGGCTGCGAGGAAGTGGACGTGGAAAAGCTGGCCAGGGAAGTGGAAAAAATGGAAGGCGACCTGGTGCTGGAGTCCCACTTCTCGCACTACATGCCGTGTGACGCGGTCTTCGTGCTCAGGGTGGACCCGAAGGAGCTCAGGAAAAGGCTCCAGAAGAAGGGCTGGAAGGAGAAGAAGATAAAGGAGAACATGGAGGCAGAGATAACAGAGGTGTGCAAGTCAGAGGCGCTGGAAGAGGAGAAGAGGGTCTATGAGGTTGACACGACCCGCAAGAAGCCGGAGGAGGTAGTGGAAGAGATACTCAAGGTGATAAATCCCTTCCTGAGGTGAGCATGATACACACCATAGGGCTTTTCGGGGCATTGACTGCGGTATTCCTGGCGGCCGGGTGGCTGATGGGAGGGCTGCTCGGCATGGGCGCGTTCCTCTGCATCGCGGCCGCCATAAACTTCGTTTCATACTGGTATTCAGACAGGATGGTCCTGCGCCTTTACAGGGCCAGGCCGTCAGGCGATGAGAAACTGGCCAGGATAGCAAAGGAGCTGGCGCACAATGCCAAGATTCCCGAGCCCAAGGTCTACATCGTGCCCTCTGCCGCCCCGAATGCATTCGCCACTGGCAGGGACCCCGAGCATGCGGCCGTTGCGGTGACAGAAGGCCTTCTGGAGTTCCCGGAGGACGAGATAAGGGCCGTCATGGCCCACGAGATAGGCCACATAAGGAACAGGGACATTCTGGTTTCCACCCTGGCCGCCACAATAGGGGGGGCGGTGTCATACATGGCCCAGATAGGCTACTGGTCCCTCTTCACGGGAGGGGGCAGGAGGGGAGAAGGCGGCCTGATAGGCCTCTTGCTTGTCATCATATTCGCCCCAATGGCCGCGCTGCTGGTTAGGATGGCCATCAACAGGGGGAGGGAATACAGGGCGGATTTCTTCGGGGCCGTGGTCACCAAGGACCCCAAGGCGCTGGCATCGGCGCTCAGGAGGATATCAGAGGTGACTGTCAGGGGCCCCATAAGGGGCGTTAGCGCAACTTCCCACATGTGGATAGTGAACCCCTTCAAGCAGGACTGGTTCACCGGGCTCTTCTCCACGCATCCTCCCCTGCAGAAGAGGATAGAAAGGCTCGAGACGATGAGCGCGAGCGTTTGAGGTTGAGATGAAGATAGTACAGAAGCTTATCGGATTGGGGGCGGACATCAGCACCAAGAAGGCCCTGAAGCTGGCACTCAAGACCATCGGCGCCAAGGAAGAGAATGTAGACAAGATATACGTCGAGCTGAAGAACAGCCTGAACAGGGAAAGCTTCCTGAAAGCCAGACCAAGGGACAGGATGGTGATACTCCCGGCCTGCCTCAGGAATTCCAGGAAATGCAGAGCCAAGCTGACAAAGGATGGGTATTCCTGCGAGATGTGCGGGGCATGCAAGATAGGGACGATAAAGAAACGCCTCGAAGGGAAGGGCCAGAGAGTTTTTGTGGTGCCAGGGGGCTCCATGGTCCTGGAGATATTGAAGAGGCACAAGCCGAAGGCGGTGCTGGGAGTGGCATGCCTGAACGAGCTGGTAAGTGCCGTGGAGAACATAAGCCTGCCCTCGCAGGGCGTCCAGCTTCTCAGGAACGGGTGCATAGACACTGACGTAAGCCTTGAAGAGGTGTTCTCTGTCATGGACGGAAACGGAAAGAAAATAAATACAGGAGGCAAATAAGAACTATGGTAAACAAAGAGCTTATGGAAGTGCTGGCATGCCCGAAGTGCAAGGGCAAAGTGGAGCTGAAGAACAGGTTCGTCATATGCAGGAAGTGCAAGCTGGCCTTCCCTGTACTGGACGATGTCCCTGACATGCTCATAGAGGATGCCTGGCCGCTGGAGAAGGCCGAAAAGGCGGACTTCCTTCACAAGTTAAGGTTATGAGACTCACTTTCGAGGAGGGGATGTCCCTTCTGGAGGAAAGGGATTACAGGGAGCTCTCCAGGAGGGCAAGGGATACCGGCAGGATGGGCCCTGAGGAGGCAGAGACATTCGAAAGGCTCAGGGATATGCTCGGGGATTATCCCCCGGAGAGGCCGCCCCTTCTGAAGGGGCCTTCGCCCGCCTGGTACCCCCTGAATGTCCTCTCCTATCCCCTGAGATTCTTCGGGTACTGGTGGGGGCCCGTCATGGACCACATACAGGTTGGCATAGACCTGGACGTCTGCCCCAAAGCGGGGGATAGGACGCAATAAGCATTTAAAAAAGCCTGCGGATATTCTATATACAAGCCGGGGTGGCTGAATGGCTAAAGCGCCAGACTTGAGTTCCAGATATTAAGAGCCCGCTGGGGCGATGACTTTTTGGCTTGACTCTGATTCGGCGGCATGTGAGGAGAAAGCCGTGGCCTCTGGTCACGATATCTGGTGTCCTTCGGGACGTGCAGGTTCGAATCCTGTCCCCGGCGCTCATTTTCTTTTCACAGCGAACAGTATCGAGTACACCACAGTAAGCGCTATCATGGCCCAGAAGAACGCCTCCAGGGTGGGGCCTATCAGGATGACATCCTTCAGAAAGCCTGCCGCCATCGCGCCCCCTATCCTGCCAAATGACAGGCAGAGCTCCACGAAGGCGAATGATGTTGCCCTGAACTCTGCCCCTGATATGTCAGAGGCGAATGCCCTGGCGCCCATCAGGCCAGCTGTCCTGCCGAGGGAGAGGACGCCGGTAAGGACGGCCAGCATTATAAGGCTGTTCATGAACTCCAGGAGCAGGAAGGAGAGAGCCATCATGAGGAGGGCTATTATGATTACGGGCTTCCTGCCTATCCTGTCAGCCAGGTGGCCGAACGGCACAATCCCGGCCATGGTTATGAAGGCCGACGCCATGAATATGCCGCCCACCACCAGTATGTCGAAGCCCAGGTCAATGGCGTAAAGGGGTATTATGATGTCCCGGGCGCCTTCTGCCACCCCTAGGAACACGACACCAAGCACTACAAGGAGCAGGAAGTTGAGCGGGTCCGCCCTTATGACCCTGGCATAGTTCCTTGCGACTGACCTGATGGGCGTCCTCTTCTCCCCGAGGTTCATGAAGAGCACCGCAACACACCCGACAAACATGAGGAGGGCCCAGAACAGGAAGAGTAGGACCATGCCCATCGCTGCCGCCACTGCCCCGCCTATGAGCGGCCCGAAGACGAAGCCGATCTGGTATAGCATCTCCATCTTGGAGAGGGCCTTGGCCCGTCCCTTGTTGATTATTGTCGTGACTGAATTGAGGGTGAGGTAGAAGAGGCTGGCGAATACGCCGATGAAGAAGAACACCAGTATGAACCACTCTATTGTGCTGCTCAGCGTGAGGATGAGAGAGAAGAAGCCGAGGAAGGCCATGGAGGCCAGGATGGTGTTCCTCTTGCCCAACCAGTCGGCGAACATGCCGCCTGCAGCGCCCGACACCATCTTGCCTATGTTGTAGGCCGAGCTTACGAAGGATATCTGGAGGGCGCTGGATGTTATGGTGGTCAGGAAGGCCGGGAGTATCTTGGATACCGCATTGTAGCCCAGTGCCATCAGGAAGTTCAGCAGGTACAATATCCTGTTCGCCCTCATATGTAGTCCTTTATCTTGTGGGTCATCTGCTCATGGAGAAGCCAGAGTACCAGTATTATCGCGTCCAGCGAGGAGGCCAGGCCCAGGGCGAACTCGGTCTCCAGGACGAAGACGCCGTGCCAGGCAACGGAGCTGAAGGGGTAGAGGGGCCGCATGGCAGTCTCTGCCCATATCAGGCCGTCAAGCGCCAAGTGGAATATCCAGCCGAAGGAGAGTATGCCCAGGAAGAGGCCCCATTTTTCCTTTCCCCACTTGTAGGAAACCAGTGAAAGGGCGGCGAATATTATGGGGAATATTATAGAATGGGTGACGCCCCTGTGGATGTTCACATGAGTGCCTGTCAGGAGGGTGAGCAGCCAGCTTATGGGTATGTCTATGTCAGGGGCAAGGCCGGCTATGCCTGCTATAAGTATGAAGTACAATGGGAACTTCTTCCTGGAGAAATGGTCCCTGAAGATGTCCACCAGGACTATGGTGAGTATCACGTGGGTCACTGCAAAAGGCATAAGTTGTCTCCCCGGACGCCTGGCTCAAGATGACTGCTTCTTTTTTCCGGGCCTCTTTATTTCCTTGGGCCTGTCGCCGGTAAGGTCGAATATCCTGGATGGCGGCCCGTCATGCGTCCCGTCGTCTATTATGTAGTCTATGAATATCCGCATGTCCTCGGTTATCTCCTTCACGTTCTTTATGTATCTCCCCCCAGTCTTGTTGACCGAGGTGCTGACGAAGGGTATGCCCGCTTTCTTGACCAGCTTCTCGAAGGGGTGGTCTGGCATCCTGACACCTATGTTGGCTCTTGTGCCCACCCAGAAAAGGAACACCTGCTTCTTCTTCCTGAGTACCATCGTGTAGGGCCCGGGAAGCCTGTCCATCTCCCTCGGGTACTTTACCCTGAAGTTCTTCTCGACCCAGTCCTTGCTTGGGGCTATTACGGAGAACGGGGCGACAGACCCCTTTGCCCTCCTTATCTTGGAGACCGCGTCGGACTTGTTGGCGTTGCACCCTATGCCGTAGATGGTGTCGGTGGGGTACACGAATATGGCGCCCCTTTTCATCTCGGTTATGACCTGCTTCTGGAGGACAGGGTCCTTCATTATCTCCTTCATCTTGATGACCATCGTCATGCTTTATTCTTGGGCCAAGGCGTAATAAATGCGGAAAGCAGTGGCTGGGCAGTTAAATCAACAAAAACAGAAGCAGAAAAAAGGAAAATCAAGCCGCCGGCTCAACGGGCTCAGCCGGCGGGACAGTCTCCTCCTCCACAGGGGCAGCGATGTGCTTGATTATGACGACGTCTCCTATCGCCTCCACCATGGGGAAGGGTATTATCAGGCCTTTCTTGGAGCCAAGCATCTTGGACACGTATGAGCCCTTCATGGCCTTTATGACAAGGGACCTGAGCTTGAACCTCTTGAGGTCGCACTCGACGTCCTCTATCTTTCCGACGTACATGCCCCTGCTCGTGAAAACGTCCTTTTCCCAGGTTTCTGAAACAGCCGTTACCTGTACCATATCTCCCTCCAAATTATAATCATCTATAAGGCTTTTAAGCGTGTAATGTAATTAGAAATAAGACTTATAAGCTTTTGCTTGCAAGTCGCATAATGCGTATGCTGAGGTGGCCGAACGGTTAAGGCGCAGAACCTTTCCGTCTGGACGGTCTGGTGCGCAAGTTTGCTAAACCTGTGGGCTATGCCCTTGAGGGTTCGAATCCCTTCCTCAGCGTCATGGCATCATTCGAAGAGCACGCTGCCAACATGCAGCTGAAAGGCCTGGTAATAACCATGATACTTTCGGCACTGGGCTTCCTGGTGGCCCTGCAGTGGAGGGACGCAATCTCCGCCACCATAGACGTGCTGATACCCGCAGGCGAGGGCCTGACCTACACCTACATGGCCACGGGGCTGGTCACCATAATAGCTGTGGTCATGGCATTCGTGCTGATAAGGATACAGCAGGCCAACCTGATACCTGACAGGTACGAGAACAGGGTGAAGAACGGCGTCAGAAGAAGGGCGAAGAAAAGGAAGAAGTGATTACGGGGCAATCATCCTGCCTTCTGCGATGAACGGCTTTGTCCCGGCAGACCCGGGCATGGCGAATATCATTCCCCTTATGTCTTCCACATCACCGTCTGTCAGGCCGTAGTCTGCCATGAGGCCATTGTACACCTCCGGGAACACTTCCCGGAACCCCATCATTATGCCGTACTCGAATATGAGCCTCCTCTTCTGCTCCGTTATGTCGTAGGTCAGCTTGCCCCTCTCCTCCTCCGGGGCCTCCCAGTAGCCTTTCATAAGCGCATTGTGTTCCTTCATTGCGGCAGTCAGCCTGCTGTACAGGGCGTCTACCCTCTTCCGCCTGTTGTTGGAATCCATCTTCCAGAAATCCGGTAGCAGGCTCTCCCTTGTGACCCTCTCCTGCATCCCCAGCAGCCTCCTGAGAACCGGCTCTGAGGGGAAGTCTCCGGCTTCTGTCAGTTCCCTTCTCCTCCTGAGCATCTCCGCCTTTTTCAGGTACCTTTCCGCTCCTGCCATAACTGGTATTGAGGGCAAGCTTTAAAAGAAGTGAGTGGACCGACCGGGACTCGAACCCGGAGCCTCCGCCAGATAAGACCCGTGGGAAATATATTCTTCCCAACAGATTTGCCAAGGCGACGATCTACCATTGATCTATCGGCCCTTTACTGTATACCTATTATACTCTTAACCAGGGTTTTAATCTTTTCGCTCTTTATGTTGGACATGGCATTCTCGTCCCAGAAGCCTTCCAGGGGCTTCCCGAAGTTGCCTGCCTTGTTGTACCGGTAGGCCTGTATCAGCCTCTCTGCGCTGTCTATGTCGTTCACGAACCTGGCCTCTAGTGTCTTGCCCTCATTGAACTCTTCCCAGAGCTCCCTTATTTCCTTGGCTGTCCCTTCCGGGATGGTTGAGAGAAGCTCCTCCAGGCCCTCCTTCTCCTTGGCGAGCTTCTCTGCCTTCGGCATGTGGCCGCCGCCCTGCCAGGCCTCTGTCGTTATGATGTCGCCGACCTTTGCCTCTGCCATGTCGTGCACCAGGGCCATCTTTATCGCCTTGCACCTGTCTATCCCTTCTGCTGGGAGGGCCATGCACATCAGGGCCATCATGAAGCTGTGGTCAGCCGTGCTCTCTGCGTTCTTCACTCCCCTCTCTACCCATCCTGACCTCCTGACGTGCTTTATCTTCTCCATCGCTTCCAGGAACTCCTTGAACCTTTCCATCATGTCACCTCATGGGCCAGGGCGGATTTGAACCGCCGATCTCCGCCTTGTAAGGGCGGCATCCTAACCAACTAGACCACTGGCCCAATGCGACTGCCGGGATTTGAACCCGGGTTATCAGCTTTTTCACCAGCTGGTTGCCGGATTCCCCAAACCCCTCTGGGATTTGAGTTGGGAAGCTGAGGTCCTACCACTAGACTACAGTCGCGTTATATGTAATTTAATGGGTTATGGGTTTTAACCTTTTTTCTCGTGCCTCTTGCAGAAATAGTCCCTGCAGACCTGGGGCCTGGTCTCCCAGATGGCGCAGGATGCCTTCTCGCCTTCCCTTCTCAGCCAGGGACAGTTGAACAGCTCCTTTCCTGTTTCGGGGTCGAACCAGAGCTCTGCGTGGGTGAGACTGCCGTCCTTCCACATCATCTTGGCTGACCTGAGTATGTCAGACCTGCCCTCTTCCCGCCACCTCTTCACGTCATCGTGCGTGGCGGTCAGCATGCCGCCATATCCCATGCAGCATTTCCCGCACTGCCTGCACTCGAACTCCCTGGCTGCCATAATAATTGTTCCTTTGTAACATTTAAAAAGACTCATTACCATATCCAAAAGCACCATGACCCGGTTTATCTACGCAACGGACCTCCACGGGAGCCTGGACCTGTACGAGAAGCTCCTGGGCTATGCCGTGAGCGAGGAGGTTGACGCCGTCCTTATCGGCGGGGACATAAGCCCGCTGGCAGCCATACCGGTCCAGAGGGACTTCCTGCAGAACTACCTTGTCCCCAGGCTGAGGGACTTCAGGAAGAAGCACAAGAAGGAGATATTCATCATAATGGGCAATGACGACTTCAGCGTGAACATGGATGTCCTGGAGAAGGCCGAGCAGGAGGGCATCCTCAAGACCTCCAACATGAAGTCCCACAGGTTCAGGGAAATCTTCATAACAGGCTATTCCTACATTGCGCCGACGCCCTTTCTCATAAAGGACTGGGAGAGGCTGGAGCAGGAGATAAAGAAGGACCTGAGGGCCCTGGCCAAGAAGAGCGACCCAAGCAAGACCATATTCATGTTCCACATACCCCCATACAAGACCAGGCTCGACAGGCTCTGGAACGGGGAGAGCGCAGGCAGCATCGCCGTGAAGGAGTTCATAGAGGAGTTCCAGCCCCTGCTCACGCTGCACGGCCACATACACGAGTCGCCTGACATGTCAGGGGCCTGGAAGGAGAAGTTCGGGAAGACCGTCGGCATCAACCCGGGGAACGGAAGGTACGTGATATTCGACTCCGGTCTCAAGGACATCAAGCTCAGGGAATAGGCACCCGTAAGCCTTTTTAAGCCATCCCCGAACACTCAATGGGGGGATGATGATATTGCTTTGACGGGCAATCTGACCCCCGCTTCATGTTTTCTTCATGTGCGGATAAGGCTCCCATTCTGTCTCCGGGTCTGCCCTTATTCTCGCGAATTCCCTGTTCAGGGCGCCCTCGAACTCCCTCTTTATTTCCGGATCCCTGAGCGGGTGTTCCGGCGGCAGGGTGCCGTCGACAAAGGCTGGCTGGTGGCCGACGCAAGTGTTATAGTCGCCTATCTCGTCCCCGTCCAGGTATACCCTCAGGGCTCCGAAGCGCCCCGGTCTTACTGACAGGTCTAGGCCGTACTTCTTGCTAAAAGCAGGGAGGTCAGTGTCCTGGTTTCTGTTAAAGAAACCCATATGTTTTATACTTGTCGAGCACCGGTTTTGTCGGTTTCGGTTGGGACATTGTCGAACAAGCCTTATAAAATTTTCTTCCATCTCTTCTTATGACTCTGCCCAAATCAAGTCTCATAAAAAGGCAAAGCCTGAGGCATTACGGTCATGACATGAGAGTCCTCAGGGAGAACGATGTCCAGAACGTGTACAGGGAAGGGGGACAGCTGCCTGCGCTGAGCCTGAAGGTGTATGAGCTGGAGGGGACAGGGCCGGATTCAAGGCGGCACCTGGACCACTCTATAGAGAGGTACAACATACTGAGAACCTGCGGGGGCGTAGGTGTGGCCATACTCACGGGCTTCCCGAAAAGGCACGTTTTCGGTAAAGGTGACACGAAGCTGCTTCCGGAAGACGAATGGACAACGACAGAATGCTGCAGCCTCACCATGTTTTCCCAACGCACTGTATTTGACTGGCACTTCGCAGGTGGCAGGAGGATCCACATAAAGGTGGAGGAGCTAAGGACAATAGTGCCTGTTCTTGCAAACTTCTATCTCAAGGACGGGGAGCCGGTGGATACCGGAGTCGGGGGCGGGCTCATGACAGAGGCCTTGCACATACCAGGCGATGAGGCCCAGATGTACAGGAAAAAGGACTTCGATGAGAAGAGGTTCCTCTACAAGGAAGTTTTAGGGGAGGGAGCAAGAAGGGAGCCCAAAAGGGTGCTCTCCCCCAGGTTCGCTGTAGAGATGGCAGAAGGATAAATATACTCACTCCAATTCTAAAGCATGATACTGCAGGACATCCTGGGGAGGCTTAAATGGTCAGGGGAGTTGAAGCAGTGCGAGATAGTCATAAGGCACAGGGGAGCCCCGGAAGATGAGATGTCCATATCAGGGGACAAGATAACCGAGATAAAAAGGGGGCACTTCTCTTACAAGGGGGAGAGGGAAGAGGTGACCATACCTATGCATCGGATTCTGGAGGTAAGGAGGGGTCTGAAGACCCTATGGAAGAAGCGAAGCGTGAGGTAGAGAGGTTCTGGGCGAAGAGGGGGGAGAACTCGCTCAGGATGTGGAAGAGGGCAAGGAGCCCCCTCACCGTGTCCAGGAACTTCCTGCTCATCTGGCTGGCCAAGTACGTCCCCTCTCTCAGGGCCAAAAGGGCTCTCTACCGGCTATCCGGCATGAGGGTCGGGAAGGGGGTTTCCGTCGGCATAGGGGCCGTTTTCGACCTGTTCTTCCCGGAGCTTATAGAGATAGGGGACAACACCATCATAGGGTATGACACTCTGGTGCTTTCCCATGAGTTCCTGCAGGAAGAGTGGAGGAAAGGGAAGGTAAGGATAGGGAAGGACGTCATGATAGGCGCCAGGTCTCTGGTCATGCCCGGCGTAAGCATAGGGGACGGGGCAAAGGTGGCGGGCTATTCCCTCGTGAACAGGGACGTCATGCCGGGAGAGTTCGTGGGCGGCGTCCCAATCAAGAAGCTGTCATAGGACTACGCAGTCAAGCCTAACGCCCTTCTTTTCTGCCCGGCTCTGGAAGCCGACGTTCCTGAACTTCTGTATCACCCACATGTTGGTCTTGGCGTGCATGGTGATCTCAGGGACCAGTATGGAGGATGTGCCGGGGGCGAAAGCCATCATGGGAAGCAGCTGATCCGAAAGATTCCGGTCCACTGCTGCCCCGCTGTCCAGGGCGGCCAGCAGGCCGTTCGCCGCCTCCCTACCTACCTTCTCTGAGGGCTTGCCCCTCTCACCGAGGCCGTCTGACCCCATAACGGAGCCGTCTGTCCTTGCCCAGAGCACCATCCCGGAGCCCGGGCAGACCGAGTCGACATAATGCGGTGTTATCTTGCCCTTCAGGCCCCTCTTCTTCAGGATTTCGGCCGCTGCCTGGGCCTGGCGCTCCGCCACATTGGCTTTCTGTAGGGCTGAGCTAGCGATTGAGACTCCCATTATCTCCTTCACCTTGCCCTGCTTGAGCAGCTTGAGGGGCTTCAGGTCCCTGAAGGGCTGTATGGTCATCGTGACGTCTGCCCCGCCCTTCGGGTAGAAGCCATGCCTCTTAATTTCAACTGTGGCCTTGTAGCCCATCTTTTCGAGCACAGGCAGCAGGACATTCTGCGTGTACTGGACCGGGGGAGCGAACTTGCCAAAGGTTGCGCCTCCCGTTATGTGGACCGTTACCGGCTTGCCTGCCTGGGCCGCAGGCAGCTTCAGTGACTGGAATATGAGGCCTATAGAGCCTGCAGTGGAAACCCTTATCTCTATGGGCTTGGGCTGGAGCTTGCCCGGGCGGAAGAATATCTCCCTGGAGCCCAATACAGCGCCTTTCAGTTCCCCTCCGCACAGGCTGGCAATGGCCTTTATGCCCTCCAGGTGCTGGGTCTTCAGGCCCGGCTGCTTACGTTTGGCCCTGATATTGAACACGTGCAGGGGCTTGCCTGAGACAGCGGACATGGCTACAGCTGTCCTGATTATCTGGCCGCCCCCCTCCAGCCTGGAGCCGTCTATCTCAACAACCGGCATGCTTTATTTTTGTCCCCAATCAATTATTAAGCAATGCCTAGGTTCGTGATACATGAGCACCACGCAAGGAGGTTGCACTGGGACCTCCGTTTGGAGATGGCCGGCGCCCTCAAGAGCTGGGCCGTCCCGAAGGAGCCGCCTAAAGAGGCCGGGGTGAAGAGGCTGGCCATAAGGACAGAGGACCACAAGCTCTCGTACATAGGCTTCGAGGGGAACATACCCGAAGGGATGTACGGCGCAGGGAAGGTGGAGATATGGGACAGCGGCACGTACGAGATGGTGGAGAGCAAGAAGGACAAGCTCGTGTTCGTGATGAAGGGCAAGAAGCTGAAGGGCGAGTACTGCCTGGTCAAGTTCCTGACAAAGGAGAAGAAGCCGGCCTGGCTTTTCTTCAAGACTAAGTCCTGACTACATCGCCGGCCTTCGGGGCCTCGACGTCGAAGCCCTTCTTGTTGAGCTCAGCAGCGAACTCCGCTGTGTTGTCCCCGTGGACCAGGACGATCTTCTTGGGCTTCACCTTGTTGAAGAACTTCATAAGGTGCTGCTTGTCGCAGTGGTCAGAGAAGTCCAGGAACCTGACTTCCATCTTGGGCACCACATCTGTATCGTCCTGGACGAACCTTCCCGTATCCAAGAGTTCCCTTCCCGGGGTCCCGTCAACCTGGTATCCCGTAAGCAGCAGGGCGTTCTTCTCATCATTGTAGAGCTTCTTAATATAGTAGGTGACTGCGCCCGCCTGCAGCATGCCTGCAGTGGATATTATGATGCAATTCTTCTTCAGGACCTCCTTCCTCTGCCTGGAGTTCCTTATCTTTATGGCATCCTTGAAGGCCTTCCTGACTTCCTCCGGGTTCTTCAGGGATGAAGGGTATTTCAGCATGGCCTCTGTGGCCCTCACTCCCATCCCGTCCAGATATACAGGTATGCCCAGGCCCGACATGTTAACCAGCATCTCCTGGGTCCTGCCAACAGCGAAGCAAGGTATTATCGCGCTGCCTCCCCTGTTGACGACTGTCTTGACGTGCTCCCTCAGCCCGTTGGCGAGTATGGCCCTGTCAGGGTGGTCCTTGTAGGAATAAGTGGATTCTGATATCAGGACATCTATGTTCTTGTAGCTGGTGTCTGCCCCGGGGCTTATCTCAGTGGGGATGAACTTTATGTCGCCTGTGAACACTATGCGCTTCTTCCCTGTGTCGATGAGGGTTGATGCAGAGCCCGGTATGTGGCCGGCATTGTACAGGGTAACCTTGGATTTTCCTATGTTGATGGGCTGGTTGTAGCCGAGGACCCTCTTGTGGGCATACATGGTGGCTATGTCCTTCGGGGAGAACCTGGACACCAGGCCCTTCTTCTTCTGCACCTTCAGGGAATCCTCAAGCAGTATCCTGGAGAGCTCAAAGGTCTCGTTTGTGGCCCAGACCCCCTTCTTGTAGCCGTTCTTGTAGAGGAGGGGGATGTAACCGCTGTGGTCGAGGTGGGCATGGCTAAGGAAGACTGCATCTATGGGCACATCAGGCTGTATCGGGGCTTCCATTGTCTGCACGTTGGTCCCGTAGTCCAGAAGCATGTTCTCCCTCCCGGTCTTCAGGAGTATGGCCTCCTTTCCCACTTCGTTGGCCCCGCCCAGGAATTTTATCTCTGTCATTTTACCAATATTATAATACATAACAAGTATATTATATATGGCTCGTTTCAGGTCAGGCTATTCAGGCTTCGTGGACTTGAAATACCGGCCCAAGGGCAGGGACCTTGTCTGCTCCTTCTATGTGAAGCCCTCGAGAGGCATAACTGTCAGGGGCGCAGCTGAAAGGATTGCAGGGGAGAGCTCAGTCGGCACCTGGACAGAGGTCAGCACCATGAAGAAGGGCATACACGACAAGGCTGCCAGGGTCTTCGGGATAAGGGGCAACTGGGTGAAGGTCGCGTACCCTGGCGCGCTCTTCGAGCCGGGGAACATGCCCCAGATAATGAGTTCCATTGCAGGGAACATATTCGGCATGAAGGACGTGGAGAAGCTGAGGCTGCATGACGTCAGGTGGCCGAAGCACATAATCAGGTCGTTCAGGGGGCCCAAGTTCGGCGTGAATGGCATAAGGAGGCTTCTCAAGGTCCCGAAGAGGCCGCTTGTGGGGACCATAGTCAAGCCCAAGCTCGGGCTGAGCCACAGGGAGCACGCAAAGGTCGCATACGAGGCATGGGCCGGAGGCTGCGACATAGTGAAGGACGATGAGAACCTGTCCAGCCAGGGCTTCAACAGGTTCAATGAGAGGGTGAAGCTGACCCTCAGGATGAGGGAAAGGGCAGAGAGGGAGACAGGCGAAAGGAAGGTTTACATGCCCAACGTGACGGCAGAGACGAATGAGATGCTGAAGAGGGCAAGATTCGTGAGGTCCCAGGGAGGGCGCTACATCATGGTGGACATACTCACTTGCGGCTGGGCCGGCCTGCAGACCCTGAGGGACGCGGACCTGGGAATGGTCATGCATGCGCACAGGGCAGGGCACGCCGCCTTCACAAGGGGCATGCACGGCATAAGCATGCTGGTGGTGGCCGAGATAGCCAGGATAATAGGGGTGGACCAGCTGCATGTCGGCACCGCTGTCGGCAAGATGGAAGGCGGAAGGGAAGAGGTCACTGACATAGTCAAGGAGATGGAGAAGGACAGGGTTCCGGCCAAGACAGGCAGGCACAAGCTCCCGGAGAACTGGCACGGGGCTAAGCCCGTCTTTGCCGTCTGCTCTGGCGGCCTGCATCCAGGTCACGTCCCCCCTCTCGTGAGGATGATGGGCAGGGACATCATCATCCAGATGGGCGGTGGGATACACGGCCACCCCGGAGGGACCAGGGCAGGCGCAACCGCAGCCAGGCAAGCCGTTGACGCCGTCATGGGGGGAGAGGGGTTGACAAAATACGCGAAAACCCACAGCGAGCTTTACGATGCCATCCGGACATGGGGATGAGGTTTAAACATTCACGCTCAACTTTTTAAGTGGCTGGGACAAAAGATATCCAGGTGTGGGGGATGAGCAAATACGCATTTGCCTTGGTAGCATTGTCATTTCTCCTAGCGCTGTCCCTCACGACGTCCTCCGCCCATGCATGGTGGTTCAACGGGACCACGTCCAACACGACCAGGGACAGGATATCAAGTACTAATATCACCATCATAGGCTACAACATGAGCTTTAACTCGCCTCCCTCTGAGACCGGCAGCTGGTCTGTCCTGTCAAACGGGACAGGCGACTTCAACCTGAGCGTGTCCGGTTCTGGAAGCGACTCCGACATGTTCAAGCCGGTTATAAGGAAATACAACGGGGCCGGCACCAGCGCGGTCTACACCAGCCAGCCCCTCCCACAGCTCTTTGCTGAGGAGCTCCGGGGCCTGGGCAGCATAAACTTCATAATGAAGGAGGGGGCGACCGTGAACATAACCGCCATAAGCGACCCGACGGCCATAGAAGGGAACATAAGCCATGTCTCCTCTTCCAGCATAACGGGGGCCGACCATTACCTGGGCCTGGAGTGGATGAGCGAGAACAGCACATGGGCTTATGTCAACACCACGGCCAACCCGTTCGGGGACCTGGTGATAGTGAACCAGGACATGACAGCGAACCACAGCTACCCGACGATGAGCAATTCCATGAGGGGGTACAATGTACTGTCCTTTGAGTACGTCGGCAACGAAACATGGTACTTCGTCAATCGCTCGGCTACCGGCAGGATATGGGTGAACCAGTGGACTGCGGACAGCCTCACTCATGCCTATGACATAACCGGGGATGACAACCTCATTGTCGAAGGCATAGTGTACAACGGCACGCACTTCATCCTATCTGTCAAGAACACGGGCTTCCAGGCCTATTTCAGGATTTACAACTCCACGTTTAGCTGCGTCCACAACACGAGCATGTTGATATCAGGGCAACTCGAGTATTCGGACGAAAAATACTACCTCATAACCAACAACAGTGAGCAGTACAGCCTGAACGAGATGACGGGCCACAAGAGCAATGAAGACTCATTCAACCAGCACAACAACTGGGAGATGCCGGACAAGAGTGCAGCAGGCATCGTGTACAACGGGAGCGACATGTTCTACGCCTCGCCGGAGGACAACACCATAAACCGCTTCGAAATCTACACACAGAACGTCAGCTTCGGGTACATGATCAAGGACCAGGGGCTGGGGTACCCCGTAGAGGAGAGCTTCAATACCCAGGTGCAGCAGGCCACCGTGTTCGTGTCTGCTGACAGGAACTATTCCGTCATGATATACCCCCAGAGGTCTATGCCAGTGGGTTACAACCTCAACATAGATGCTGTCACATCATCACCTAAGGTCGCCCAGGTCAGGTTCAACACCAGTGAGATAAGCAAGAGGGTGAGCGGATACGTGAGCTACGGGGGGACTGACGGCGGTTTCCAGACCCTCAACATCGTAGCTTACCTTATGGAGGCGGGCAACATGATACACGAGCAGGGCACCCTCCCCTACAACATGAGCTCATGGGACAGCAGCGACACGGACTACTTCGATGCCACCACAGGCCTGTACAACATAACGCTTCCGGCCAAGGTCAACACGTCCTCCTTCCTGCTGCTGGCGATAGCCTACAACGGGAGCGACTATTTCGGAAATTACGTCAACATAACCCCGGTTTTCGACTCCAGCGAGGAGGAGCTGAACATAAGCGTCGTTGACCTGGCGGGGGAAGTTGTCAGCACAGTCAGCAACCTGAAGGATGCTCAGAACTGGGACGATGTCACCGTCCCTGTCCAGAAGGCGCAGATACAGTTCAACAACTACTCATCCGGCAGCGCGATATCCAGCGGCGGCCACATAGAGATAGAGCTTGACTACACTGATGTGGGGGGCGCTGAGTTCACCTGGATGGCAGACCTGGAGGATTCTGACAGCGGGATAATCAACCTGACCCTCCTTGAGCACAACATAAAGACCATCAACATGTTCTCGCAGACATACGCTCCCAGGGAAACCAAGGTAACCGCCACCGACCTGCAGACCCAGCCCACCGTCATCAGCCTGAAGAGCTTCCAGCCAGAAAAGGTGGGAGGGGACGACTTGGAGGACATGGGCGACCTGTTGATAGACATGCTTATAAGCAATGCCACGTGCGACGTGCCCAACCCCCCGGAAGGGTGCTCCCTGTTCCCCCAGGGCCAGGAGAAGGAGTTCGATGACTTCGACCCGTTCCTGGTCGTCCTGGGCGGGGGAGACATAAGCTTCAGGATGAAACTGAACAGCACGGGCATAACCGTACACTACAAGCTTGTGGACCTGATGGCGTCAGGCCCGCCCGACGCCCTCTTCGACGAGGAGGGGAACAAGTCAGAGGCCACGGGCTCGGTCATGGAGGAAGCCTGGAGGTTCGGCAGCCAGGGGCCCAAGATATACTCGGAGGTCCTGATAGGGTTCCCGTACAACTCCACTGCCATGGACGAGACAAAGGACATAAACCTCACGGTCAACAAGCTGTACGACGAGGACAACGTGGTGATGTGGGACCAGGACGTGAACGGCACCGGCAGCCAGTACCCGAACAGCAACAACGGGACCAACCTGACCGACTACTCAGGCTTCGACACGGGCTTCTTCGACGGCCTGACGTGCAACAAGTCTGACTCGACCCTGGCAAGCGGGAACTGCTATGCGGACACCAGCAACAACATGATATGGATAGTCATACCCCACTTCTCGACCGTCGGGACCAAGTACTCAGGGGACCCCAACCTGCCTGTCATAGACGTGAACTCCCCCAGTGACCATGAGGGCTTCACGTCAGACAACCAGACCATATATTTCAACTTCACCGACAACGGGCACTCGACTGCCAGCTGCACGCTGTACGTGAACATCAGCGGGACAGAGACAGGCGTGGCCACCAATTCCAGCGCCCTGAACGCGACGAACACAAGCCTCAGCACAGGCGCGCTCCCTGACGGGGAGTACGACGTGTACGTGAACTGCACCAACGGGGCGGGGTACACCGGCCAGTCCTCCAGCATAAACATAACGATAGCGGCCGACGACCCCTCGGCATCGGTGACGTCACCAGCGAACAACTCCTATTCCAAGTCCGTGAGCAACACCTTCATCATAACCTGCTCTGACAACAACGGGATATCCTATGCCCAGATATGGATGAACGGGACGTCCAACGTGTGGGAGCTGAACGAAACCAACACGAGCTTCACCACAGGCTCCAGTTGGGCATACAGCACCCTCCTGGTGGACGGCACTCTGCTCTGGAGCACCTGGTGCAATGACACCTACGGCAACTCGACCTGGGCGGGCAACTACACCCTCACTGTGGACACGGTAACACCCAGTATGGGGAACGAAACCAGCAGCTCGGTGGACCATGATTCTGCGGTCATAAGCTGGGACAGCACGGAGGAATGCAACTCATCGGTCACATACGGCACCAACACGGATCTGAACGCGAGCAACGGCACGACCACAAGCGCGACTTTCACGGCATCCAACTCCGTCACGCTCAGCCTGAGTGCCTCCACAACATACTATTATAACGTGACCTCCTGCGACAGGGCGGACAACTGCAACACCACCGGCCCATGGAACCTGACCACTTCCGCTGCGCCGGCCACCACCACTGACGATTCAGGCAGCAGCGGAGGCGGGGGCGGCGGGGGAAGCACAACCACCCTCCCCAAGGTGCAGAAGAGCTGGGATGCCATAACGGCCGGGACTGCGGTCACCATGAGCGTGACAGACGAGAGGTTCTCGCTGAAGAGTGTGGAGGTCAAGACAGGCGCTGACTCTTCAGGCGGCCTGACCAGCTATGACCATGGCACCAGCAGGCCGTCCAGCACGAGCGAGCCCTCAGGCAGCATATACAACTATTTCGAGATAGGCTCGACCATACCGGAGGCTGACCTCTCAGAGGCAACCATCACCTTCGAGGTGAACCAGAGCTGGTTCTCTGAAAACAGCCTCGACCACACGAAGGTCAGGGTGCTGAGGGACGTGGACGGCACCTGGACGGAGATAGAAGCCTCACTCACGTACACGGGCACATCGACATACACCTACACTGCCACACTGCCAGGTTTCTCGTACTTCGCAATAACAGCAGACCCGATAGAAGAGGCCGGGCTCTGCACCCCGGACGCCAAGAGGTGCGTGGGCAACGACCTGCAGCAGTGCAGGTCTGACGGGACCGCCTGGGAGAAGCTGGAGACATGCGGACACGGCTGCGACGCGAGCACGCTGGAATGCAAGCCTGCGCCGCCAGAGGCGGCAGGAGAAGGCACAGTCCCCGGGGAGGCTGCCCCTGAGGCAGGCGAGGCTGTCGCCATAGACACGACAACCACATACATAGCGATGGCGGTGATAATCATCGCGATAATAGCCGCTGCCGCATACTTCCTGGTCCTGAAGCCAAAAGGCGTCATCTGAGGTCTTATTTATTGATGGTAAACAATAGATAATATGAAGCTGGCCATTCTAGGTCCCAGCAAATCGAAGCTGGGCTACAGCACGGAGAGGCTTCTGGAGGAGGCCCAGAAGGCATTCAAGAAAGTCGACCTGGTGCCTGTCATTGATGTCAGGCTCAAGATAGGCAAGGAGATGGACGCTCTCTGGGGCAAGAAGAGCCTGAAGGATTACGACTATGTTCTCACGAGGATAGACTCCAGCAGGGCCCAGATGGGATACCCTGTGGTAAGGATAATGGACCAGCTGGGCCTCAAGAAGCCCTACGGGGCAGAGTCCATAATGATAGCCCACAACAAGTTCATAACCCTGGAGAAGCTGGTGGAGGCCGGCATCACGGTGCCTGAGACCTTCCTTACAGGCTCCAGGAAGTCGGCAAAGGATATAATAGACAAGCACAAGCTTCCCATAGTTCTCAAGCTGCTCTCCGGCTTCGGGGGCCTGGGAGTCATGTTCATGGAGACCAAGGAAGCTGCCCTGTCTGCCATAGAGACCATGAAGACGCTGAAGCAGGAGATATGCATAGAGGAATTCATCAAGAATCCCGGGGAGGACGTCAGGGGCATAGTCGCAGGCGACGAGGTGATTGCCTCATTCAAGAGGATAGCCGCCAAGGGCGAGAGGAGGGCCAACGTGAAGTCAGGCGGCAAGGCGGTGGTCTACAACCTGCCGGAGGAAACCAAGGAGATGGCGATAAAGGCGGCAAAGGCGATAGGCGCGGACATATGCGCTGTCGACATGATAGAGGGCGACAAGACGTACGTGATAGAGGTCAACATCAACCCGGGCCTGAAAGGGATAGAGGGGGCCACCAACATAAACGTGGCCCAGAGAATGATAGAGCACGTCAAGAAGAGGGCCGAAGAGGCCAAGGGATAGGCCTTTTATTCCAGAAGGCCAATATTAATTATGAAGTACTTTGGCTCCTGGCATACCAGCATTGTCGTCATATCCATCGCCTTCCTGGCCGCATACCTTCTGCCGACCTTCGGCTCCTCAGAGGAGGTGTCCCTCATACTCACAGTGACAGGTTTCCTCTTCGGAGTTTTCGCTGCATTCACGCTTGCCGACAGGCACGGAAGGTACACCGACCTCAAGAGGGCTTTCGCCACGGAATCCGGGACGCTTACGTACATCCACCAGCTGGCCGGGCTGGTCAGCAGGCCCCTGCAGAAGGTCTACGAAGAAGCCATAGACAACTATCTCATGAGCATATTCGACCACAAGTTTTATGACTACCCCCTGACCTCGGACGAGTTCTACAGGCTTTTCGAGCCCCTCAAGAAGAAGCTGAAGGCAAACAGCAAGACCGCCGAGGAGGGCATAGACGGGATTGTGGACAGCCTGGGTAAGCTGGAGGACCTCAGGAAGGAGATAATGATATACCTGGGCGACAAGATGGCCAGGATGGAATGGCTGACCCTGGCAATACTCGATGCCATAGTGGTATTTTCCCTGTTCTATTCCAAGACCCCCACCATTGCGTCAATGTTCTCCGTTGCGATGCTCAGCGCTGCCTCAGTCATAATACTGATTTTCATGAAGGTCATGGATTCTCTCGTGTGGAAGTTCGAGATCTGGTCAGTGGAGCCCTACCAGAGGGTCTTCGAGAGAATCGGCAAGCTCAGGTACTACCCTGACGTGAGCCTCATGAGCGGAGGCCTTTGGAAGCTTCCCAAGGACAAGGACTACAGGCTGGCCTCATACGAGATGAAATACTACCCGAAGATCATGAAGAAGGTCAGGGTCGTCAGGGCCAAGAAGAAGTCAAAGGCTTAAGGCCTCATCTGCTGTTATTATCGGCTTCTTGAATAAGGACGTATCTTCCGTTATCCTGGGGCATGCGCAGTTGACAAGGCAGTCCAGTTTCAGCCCCAGGAGCTTCTCGGGAGTTATCAGGTCAGCTGCCAGCATCCAGGCCTTCTTTCCCTTCTTCTCCAGGGACTCCCTGGCCCTTTCGGCTGCCTTCAGGTTCATCTGCCCTGCCTTTGTGGAGACCAGTATGCCGAAGTTCTGGGACATGGAGGCCTTTGCCAGGCTGGCTGCCCTAATCTTCTGGCGCCTTAGCCTCTCCTCGGAGAGGTCCTTCAGCTCGCCTGACTCCTTGTCCAGGAACAGCACGGGCTTTTCGGTCTTCTCTGCCAGACCCAGCGGATGGAAGAGTCCAGACCCGATGAAGAGGAAGGCTTCTGCCTCGTCCTCTAAGGACAGGGCAGCTGAATGGTCGCAGCCCAGTATCTGGCCGGGGTACCTGGCTGAAGTGGGCTGGCCTATATACACAGTCTTGCCCTTGCTTTCCAGGAAGGCCTTTGCCTTGGCGAGGGAACCAATATGCTGTATTGTGGTTACCAGGCACAGTGAGTTGTAAGGTAACTGGCCCAAATGCCTCTCAAGGAGGGGGACAGGGCTGAAGTCCTGCCTGTATTCATCGTAGACCACAGGGACTTCCGTCTCTGGCATCAGGGGGGAATGGCCTATGTGGAGGACTGCGTCGCATCCCAGGGCCTTGGCCTCCCTGTCCCTCAGGTCGCATGCCCCGAAGCAGGGCTCCACTGAGACAATGGCCTCAATTCCTTCCTTTCGGAGGATGCCGGCCAGCTCCTGCGCCCTGGGCTTCAGACCCTCGGGTATCTGCAGCAGGACCTTCCTGCACCCCTTGCCCTTCAGATCCTTCAGGTGGCTTTCGCTCAGCATATGTATCGGTTGTAAGCGTAATTTAAACGCTTAATGACGGCTTAAATTGGGTTTAGATTTAAATACCCTAACCAAATTTATCCTATTATGGAAGATATTTTGGCCAAGCTGGAGAAGGGAGAGGTGAAGCCCTACGAGGTCGAGAAGCTGGTCTGGGACGGGAAGGAAGGAACATGGGAAGGGGCCTGCCAGAAGGCTTCAGACATAAGGCTGAAGTTCCTGGAGAAGCAGACCGGGAAAGGGTTCCCTGGCATAGCAGCGGCCAGGGTGAATACGTCCTCCAACAGAAGGGGGTCCCCCACCACAGGGATTGAGCAGAAGATAGGGGGCGCTGTCGTGCCCCTGGGGGTAGCGGGCCCCGTTAGTATAGACGGCCAGTACGCCAAGGGAGAGTTCTGGGTGCCTGCAGCCACAAATGAAGCTGCCCTCGTGGCAGGCATGAACAGGGGAATCAAGCTCATCAACAAGTCGGGCGGCATAAAGACCGTGGTGAACAGGGACTGGATGACCAGGGCGCCTGCGGTGGAGGCCCCGGACGCGGGGAAGGCGGCAGAGCTGTGCGAGGAGATAAACAAGAAGGGAGACCTGTACGAGGAGATGAAGAAGGCGGCAGAGTCGGAATCCAGGGTATCCAGGCTGGTCGACATACAGCCCTTCCAGCTGGGAAGGGTGGTCTACCTGAGGTTCCTTTTCCAGACAGGGGACTCCATGGGGATGAACTCTGCCACAAGGTATTCTGCTAACGCTGTAAAGGTGCTGACAGGCAAGCACAATTGGGTCAGGCTGCTGACCCTGACGGGCAACATGTGCATGGACAAGAAAGCGGGCCACATAAACGTGCTCCTGGGAAGGGGCAAGTCAGTGGAGGCAGAAGTGGTCATCAAGAGGGAGCTGATAGAGAAGACCTACAGCACCACCCCGGAGGACATGGCAAGGGTCAGCTATGTGAAGAACTACCAGGGAGCCTGTCTGGCAGGCACCAACACGGGCTATAACCTCAACACATCCAATGCCATAGCCGCCCTCTTCATAGCAACGGGCCAGGATGCCGCCCAGATAGTCGAGAGCTCTTCGTGCTTCACTAGGGCAGAGGCCCACGGGAAGGACCTGCTGTTCAGCATAACCCTCCCCTGCCTGGAGGTGGCGACCGTCGGCGGTGGGACAGGCTTCGGGACCGCAAGAGAGTGCCTGGAGATGCTGGGGTGCGCAGGGCCAGGGAAGAGCCCGGGAGACAACTCCAGGAAGCTGGCGGAGATAATCGCTGCGGCAGTGGCCGCACAGGAGCTCAACCTGCTGGGGGCACAGGCCAACAAGTACGAGCTGTCTGATTCTCACATCAAGATGGCAAGGGGCAAGTGACATGTCTGTCTTCAGGGCATACGACATAAGGGGAACGTATCCGGACCAGCTGGATGAACGGCTGGCAGAGAAGATAGGCAAGGCCTTCGGCACAAAGTTCCCGGGAAAGGTGGTCGTTGGGATGGACCCCAGGAAGAGCGGCCCGTCCCTCAAGGAGGCGCTGGTTAAGGGCCTGCTGTCCGCAGGCTCGGATGTGATTGACGTCGGCATGGTGCCCACTCCAGTGCTGTATTTTGCCGTGGCGCATCTGGGAGCAGACGGCGGCGTGCAGGTAAGCGCGTCTCACAACCCGGCGAATTACAACGGCTTCAAGTTCTGCGAGAAAGGCGGGATGTGCATAGGCTACGATGACGGGATAAACGAGATTGAGCAGATGGCAAAGGAGGGCGGGTTCGCCGCCGGTGAAGGCAGACTGGAGAAGACTGACATAGTTCCGGATTACCTCAGGCATGTGATGGACAAGGTCAGGGTAGGCAAGCCCCTGAAGGTGGTCATAGACGCCGCCAACGGGGCGGGTGGCCTGGTGGGCCCGGAGGCCTTCAGGAAGGCGGGGTGCGAGGTCATAGAACTCTACTGCAGGCCTGACGGGAGCTTCCCGAACCATGAGGCAGACCCACTGCAAAAGGAGACCCTCAGGGACCTGCAGGCAAAGGTCAGGGAGACTGGGGCGGACCTGGGCGTGGCCTATGACGGGGACGCTGACAGGCTGGGCATAGTTGACGAGAACGGCAAAGCCGTGGACAACAACAAGATATTCGTCATGCTGCTCAGGGAGGCCCTGAAGAAGGCGCCCGGCTCCAGGATACTCTATGAAATCATCACGTCCAGGATAGTGGAGGACGAGATAAGGAAGAACGGCGGGGTGCCTGTGCTGGAAAGGGTCGGCCACACCTTCATACAGAGGAGGATGCGCTCTGAGGGGTGCGTGTTCGGCGGGGAGACATCCGCCCATTACTTCTATGGCGAGAACTTCAGCTTCGATGACGCTATATTCGCCAGCCTGAAGGTGGCAGAGGCGATGGCTGGCAGGAAGCTCTCGGAGATAGAGAGGACCATACCGGAATACTTCACGTCAGACCAATACAGGCCGCACTGCGAGGACAGCAGGAAGTTCAGGCTCATAGGGGAAATGGGAGAGAAATTAAAGGACAGGTACAAAATAATAGATATTGACGGGGTCAAGGCAGTCTTCGATGACGGGTGGTTCATAGTGAGGGCATCCAACACCGCGCCACAGCTCGTGGTGAGATGGGAGGCCACCACCAAGGAGGCCTTTGGCAGGATAGGGGAGGCTGTCAGGGAGGAGCTGGAGACCTTCGGCATAAGGCTTGATTGACATGGGGAACGCAGACTTTTCTGGTATGAAGCAGGCGCTTTCTGAATCCCACAAGCAGTTCAGGAAGGGAATAGAGGCGTCAGAGAGGGTGAAGGTGCAGGGAAAGTTCAACAGGGCCGTAGTCTGCGGCATGGGCGGCAGCGCGCTGCCTGCAGACCTGGTTTCGCTTTATCTGGCGGGGGACTTCCAGGTGTCGGTCAACAGGGACTACAGCCTACCTAACCTGCTGGGGGACGACATAGTATTCATAGTATCCTATTCGGGAAACACCGAGGAGACGCTGGCAGCATACGGAGAGGCCAGGATAGCCGGGGCCAGCGTGGTGGGCTTCTCTGCGGGCGGCACCCTGGAAGAGTGGTGCAGGAGGGACGGGGTGCCCCATGTCAGGTTCCCGAAGGAGGCCCCAGGGTTCCAGCCCAGGAACGCCACGGGGTACATGTTCTCTGCCATGCTGAATGTGCTGGCCAACTGCGGGGCGATAAAGAGCAGGGAGGCGGAGATGTCGGCGGTGGGGGAATACCTGGAGGGACTGGACCTGGAGGCCAAGGCAAGGGAACTGGCGGGCACGCTGGAGGGCACTGTCCCAATAGTATACGCCTCGGAAAGGATGGGCCCCCTGGCCAGGATGTGGAAGGTAAAGCTCAACGAGAACTGCAAGATCATGTCATTCTGGAACACGTTCCCTGAGCTCAACCACAATGAGATGGGAGGTTACATGTCAGGGCTGAAGGGCTACTCGTTCATCATCCTGAGGGACCCGGAGGACCATGAGAGGGTAAGGAAGAGGATGGAGATGACCAGGGAGGAGATAGGGAAGCTGGGAGGGAAAGCCATCGTGGTGGACATGGAAGGACCGAGCCTTCTGGCAAGGGTTTTCGGCTCGGCCCTCCTTGGGGACTGGATATCCTACTTCCTTGCCGTGGGGAAGGGCACAGACCCGGCTCCGGTCAGGATACAGGAGGATTTCAAGAAAAGGCTCCTGGAATAAGCTTTTATATCTTCCGTCGGATAAGTGATATTATGGACATCAAAGTGCTCGAGAAGAAGAAGGGCAGGCTGGTTATAGAGGTCAGGGGAGAGGGCCACACGCTTCTCAACCTCCTGAGGGAGAAGGCCTGGAACTCCAAGGCGAAGCAAGCTTCCTACATGATAGAGCACCCTTACATGGCCCAGCCCAAGATAATCATAAAGGCAGACGACCCTGTCAAGGTGATGAAGTCTGCAGTGCAGCAGGTTGCTGACGAGGCAAAGGAATTCGACAGGGAGTTCAGCAGGGCGCTCAAGAGATAATCAGGCCTGGAATTTCTCGTTCTTCTTGTATGCGGCGTAGAGTACAAGAGCCACCAGCATAAGCCCTGCCAGGTACATGAAATTGATCGGGTCCATCTGTATGCCCATCTGGGGGAATACGTCGCCTATCATCTCGTATCCCTGGCCTGTCAGGAAGAGCATGGCCAGTATGATTACGACCAGTATCAGGGTGAGGTCCCTTTTCTTGCCTTCCTCTGTCTCGAATGGTTTGGTGATGAAGCCCACCAGGAAAACCAGGATGAATATAACGGCTGCTATGGGCAGTATCTGCATTATGAGGGCGAGCACCCACTCTGTCCCTATGGCGAAGAAGGCCACCACAAGGGCTATGAGGCCGTTCACCCTCTTGTTGCCCTTCATTATCCCTGAGACTTCCAGGGCTCCGAATGACACTGCGAAGACGAATATGAAAGGGAGGGCAAGGCTAAGGAAATCTGCCATGGGAATCACATCCTGCCCTTCAGGTAATTTTCAAGGTCCTTTGTCACCCTGTTCATCTCCTCGTAATATTTCTTGTGGTCGCTCCTGATGCTGGCCCAGCCGCCAAGCACCCTGGCCTTCGACTTCATGGTGTCCAGTATGGACACCAACTCCTTCCTGCTGGACTCAAAATCCGAGTGCAGCTGGTTGTAGTCGCCTCCCCTGGAGGAAACCTGCTTTATGCTGGTTGATATGCTCTTCATCTGGCTCAGCTGCTGGTCTGCGGCCTTCTTGTAGTCGCCGTAGTCCATCGTGACGCCCTTCACCCTCTGGAGGAGGCCGCCTGCGGCAGCGGGCATCTTGCCTCCGCTGCTTCCGCTGAAGACCGTCTCTCCCGGGCCCTTCCTGCGTATGGACCACCAGATGCCCATTATTATTATCAGGATTACCCAGAGCCAGGAAAGGCTGATGAATATGTTGAACCAGCCCTGGAGTATGATGAAGACCAGGACGACCAAGGCTATCAGGATCCTTATGCCGGTATGGGGTATCTTCAGGACAGCCCAGAATATCAGGTAGACGAAGGCTATCAGGATGACCATCGGGAGCAGTATCAGGTAGAATATGCCCTCGAACGGGTTGGGATAATAGCAATTGACTGCCTGACAGTTAATTCTGAGGAACTCTATCATCATCTGCAGGATGTCTACCATGCTTTATATTGTCACTCCAAAGTTTTTAAATAATGGAATTATAGAAAATTTATGGCTGCAGGAGGAGGGGCGAGGCAGGCCTTGGTGGCTTTGCTGGTTCTGGTATCAGTCCTGGCCATATCCTCCACCATTTCGGCCGTCAACAGCTATCCTCACAGCCTGTTCAATGCCACCCCTGATGCCATATACCTAAACTGGACGAACGGGTACAGGGCGAACCTGACCTTGACCGCATGCAACCTGGCCCAATGCGACAACCAGTCCCTGATAATCCTGAACACCACCACTTACATAACCGGGAACTACTCCCAGAAGACTCCCTTCGACAACGACACGTATGGCTCCCAGTACAACAAGTACTGGTGGAGTGATGGCCCGGGGTGCTTCCACCCCGGGATAGCGGCGCGTGACAGCCCGCTGGCATCCTACAACGGCACGACCTACAATGCCACCAACAAGACATACCAGAACAACATATACAACATGTCCAACGGCACTGTGGCCATATTCACCCTGGTCAGTGAGGTGCTCTGCCCCCCAGGAAGGTACTGGGGCAACCTGACCGTGCAGAACACAACGTCCGCTGAAATCCTGAACGTGACGGTATACATAGACGTGCCCATCAGCACGTCAAACGAGCTGAACCAGTACACCGGTCTGGGGTACTTCAAAGGAATTATGCAAGCAAACTACCCTGAATATCACTACTACTATTTCAATGCGAGCAACATGACCAACTCCACTGCCCTTTCCATAGACCTGGACTGGAACAGCCCGGCCAATGACCTGGACGTTTTCCTCTTTGACGGCAGCGGGAACCTGGTGGCCAAGTCAATAAACAATTATACCAATTACGAGAGGCTGAACCTGACGAGGGTTGTCCCAAACACCGTGTACGAGATAAGGGTTTACGGCAACACCAGCACATCAGAAACCTACACAGGGACGCTCAGGTTCAGCACGATGAACATCAACAGGACGGACACGGGCACCACCTTGTCAGTGATGGACTTCGGCAGCATGAACGTGACAGGGAACGAGACCTACAACATAACCCTCATAAACGAGGGCAACATCACGCACACGCCTGTCCAGTCAGTGGAGATTTACCATATAGGCAGGGCTGACGGGTCATCGATCTCTAACTACACCTTCATCGTGTCGGCATACGCGTCCAGGGTGAGGGCGTCTGCCAACTGGACCGGCACTTCCAACTACAGCATTTACCTGTACAACCCTGACGGGTGCCTAATGGGATACTCCAGGAGCAAGAAGGCCATAGCCAACGTGACCGGAGCGGAGCATGAGGAGTTCGTGGAAACGTCCAATGTCAGCGAGGGCATCTGGAGGGCCGATGTCATTAATTACGCAGACGCTTCTGCCGGCACCTACACGATAATGGCCAAGTCCTGGATAGACAGCAGTGGATGGCTTTCCTCCAATTACACTTCGGTGACCATCAACACTACCGGCCAGGGCAACTGCACCCAGGACATCCGACTGAACATGTCTCCCCCCACCACTGCGATTAGCGGGGAGTACAACGGGTACCTGAAATACACGGGCTCGATGGTCCAGGTTCCGTTCAAGGTGAACGTGACTGCCTCTTCCCTGATGGTGAACAATACATTCTCGTCCGGCTCCATCAGCCTGATTGACAACATAGGGGCGAACAGGAGCGGGAACACCGTCCATTCCGACCTGACCATAAACAACACCGGCAACCTGAACCTGACGCTCGGGGCAGGCCTGAACTCGTCAGAGATGCTGACCGACGGCAGCGGGCACAACATAAGCTTCAACTTCTCGCACACCTCATCCATAGCAGGGTCGTCCTCGGGACAGCTTTCCATAGATTTCACCATAAACACGGACCAGACCGCAAATACAGCAGGCATGTACAGGGGATGGATATGGCTGAATGCCAGCGATGCCTACCCGTACCAGAGCTTCAACCTGAGCATCAACTTCAACCTGACTGACGAGCTCATAGTGAACGGAAGCGTCTTCGTTCCGACGGGCTGGCACAGCAACTACAACTACACCAACCAGTCCTTCAACGTGAACGCCTATTTCCAGAACAGGACAGAGATAAAAGGGAACCAGACCGATTTCTCAGTGTGGCTGGTGGAGAACAGCACGGGCCACAGGATACCCTCAGGGAGCAGCTACCTGGCAAGCAACAAGTATGCAGGTGCCGGAAACTTCTATTCAGACCCGTCCTACATACTCAACGCCACGCTGGAACCCAACCAGG
>CAZKUD010000003.1:0-111974 GCA_964555875.1 uncultured archaeon | reverse complement strand
AACTTCTATTCAGACCCGTCCTACATACTCAACGCCACGCTGGAACCCAACCAGGTGGGCGGGTGGTACACCGCATTCATCCAGGCATCGGACGACTTCAACGGCACGACCCCCACCCTCAGCGGGACCGGCCAGGTCTTCCCGATAATCATAAACGGGACAGGCCTGAACATGACCAGGGTGTCCAGCCTGAACCTGGGCTCCCAGTACGAGGGCATGAACTCCGTCAACTTCACCATGGTAGTCACCAACTACGGCCCCAGCGATGCGAACGGGGACATCTACATGTCTGACTGCAGCTATGCGACCGTTGAGGCCAAGTACAGGGGGGGCAACTGCGCAGACGGCCAGGGGGGCAGATATTTCAACATCACGCTCAGCGGGAACGGGACCGAAACCTGCTGGTATGAGTGGGAGATAACCCCAGCAGACAGCGTGGACGAGGACAAGACATGCACGCTCTCCATATCATCGACCGACCCGAGCTTCAACAACATCACCGGGATAACTTTCGTAGTGAGCAACAATGCCACCACCTCCGAGGAGGAAGAGGAAAGCAGCAGCGGAAACGGCGGTGGAGGGGGCGGCTGCACGAGCGACAGCCAGTGCGCGGCCAGCTATTACTGCGACACCTCCACAGGGGACTGCACCGCCCTGAGCTGCACGTCGAGCCAGTACATATCAGACCACCAGTGCGTGGATTACTTGTACACCGTCAGCATAACGGAGTACACTGAAAAGCTGTCAGTCCTGCTGGGGTCATCCAACACGACCAAGGTGAAGATAAAGAACACCGGGGATGATGCACTCACCGCCAAGCTCAACATAAGCATAGATTCCGGCATAACATATTCCGTGGAGCCCGCAGGATACGGGCTCATACCGGACGCGTCCCACGACTTCACTGTCACGTTCAGCGCGCTCAACACCACCACCATAGGCGACCATGAGGGCTCGTTCAGGGCCTGGACGTCCAAGGACACCTCCACATACTACGCGAAGTCCTTCATACTGACCGTCCTTCCCACTGCCGAAAGGGAGGAGGAGATAAGCAGCAACTACAGCACATCTGCAATGAACTACACTGCAGCACTGGAGAAGTTCAGCAGGATGAAGGCCTCCGGTCTGGTGAGCGAGGAGAACATAACCAGGACAGAGCTCCTCCTTAACGAGAGCAAGGACATATCAGACCAGATAAAGGCTGCTCTGGACTCCGGGGACTATGCAACAGCAGAGTCCCTCCTGGGAAGCCTGGAATCCTTACTGAACAGGGTCAATTCAGAGATGTCCACGCTCGCTGAGGAGGAGGAAATCGGGGCGGTCATGTTCCAGTCGGCCCTCTGGATGTACGGCGTGGCCGCTGTCGTGATAATAGGCATAGCGGCGTTCATAGTCTACATGCTGATGCCCCCGAAGAAGGGCTACAAGCCGGGATACGGCTTCAAGCCCAAGACGAAAGGCAGCGTATTGAACAAGGCCAGGGAGGCCATAGATAAGGTCAAGAAGAAGAAAGGCCAGGCCTCCGGAAGCTCCTCTTCAGGCAAGTACAAATACAAGTACAAGAAGTAAAGACTTATTCCAGCTTCACATCGCCTTCTGGCTCGAATGCAGGGCTGTCGACAAGCACGAGCTTCATCTTCCCGCCGTAGTCATAGGGGGTGCCTCTGGGTATGATGACCGCATCGTTCCTCTTCACTCCGGTCTTCTTGCCGTTGACTGTGAACTCCCCCCTTCCCTCTGTCACGAAGTAGACCCTGTCGCACCTGATGTTCTTGGTCTTGCCGTGCCTTCCGGTGACGTTTATGCATGCACAGCTCATGTTCGGGAAGTCGTCCTTTGAGCTGTATGCCCAGCCCCTTATGCCTTCCCATCCGAACTCCCTGGAGCCTTTCTGGGAGAATTTCATGCAGAATCACTTCTTGAAGAGCGCCTCTATTATCCTGGCATAGGCGGGCCTGGTTACCAGTATGCCCACCAGCACGCCTATTATGGTGGTGATGGCGAAGCCCCGCACCAGCCCGACCCCCAGGAAGAGTAGCGGCAGCATGGCGAACACTGTCGTCAGGGCAGCGCCCATAATTATGAAGAACGCCCTCTTTATCTTCTCCTTAAGGGTGTAGGACCTCCTCTCCTTCTCGCCCTTCAGGGTCTCGTCGGCTATTATTATCTGGTGGTCCACTGAAGTGCCTATCACGGCTATGAGGCCCCCTATCGTGGGCAGGTCTATAGTCCATATGAAAGAGCCGACGCCCATTATCATGCCTATCAGGGGTATCAGCAGGGCACCCACCCAGGCCGAAACGTCTATCTCGTGCTTCTTCCACCAGGCTGCCAGCACCACGGCCAGGTTGGCTACCAGGACCACCGACCAGATGGCGGCGTCATTGGTGGCAGCTATGCCCATTATTATCACCACCTCTGACATACCCACCACCAGCATCGGAAGGCCCACCTTCAGGCTCCTGTACCTCACCACTATTATGACCACTACTACTATTCCTGCCAGGAGGCCTGCCAGGACCGCGTCCTGTATGAATCCCGCCCCGAGCTTGGGCGATATTATGCCCACTGACACGGTCTCGAGCGTAGTGGGAAGGGCCCCTGACCTCAGTATGGTCTGCAGCTTCATCTTCTCTTCCACGGCGCTGTCCTTGTCCTCCCTGCTGCCCTGGATGGAAGGCGTGCTAACATAATTGCCGCCCAAATCCGCGGATATCCTGAGGTCAGAGACCAGCTGGCCGTCCAGGTACAGCAGTATCTCAGAGTCCAGGTACTCCTCGCCGCTCTGCACGTCGAAATACTTGGGTATGCCCTCTGTCACATCCGCGAACCTCCTTGCGCCGCTCTCTGACACCAGCACAGTGAAGTAGAACCTGTAGGCGCCTCCGGTCAGGGGTATCATGCCGGAGTGCTGCGGGTCAGTGTAGACCAGCTCTATGTCCTTCCCCTCGTAGACCTTGGCCAGGAATACCAGCCTTTCCCCTGTCCTGTTGATGAACTGCAGCTCTGTGTTCTTCAGGGTTATCGTGTCGTTGGGCGAAAGGCTCTTGCCGGCCACCATGACCGTCCCGTTGGCGTCTGTCACCGGCCAGGTCTGGTCCCCCAGCACCATTGTGCCGGCGTTGCCGGAGAGCTCCACGGGCTTTATCACCTTGCCTTCGAAGGTTCCCTGCTTGGACAGCAGGTCGTTGACTATGTCGCTGCCCACCCCGGCGGCCTCTATCTGAACGTACCAGCCGTCAGCACCGCCTACAGGGTAGAGCTTCATCTCCTTCAGGCCGTAGAGGTTTGCCCTGGTCTGCAGCGTGGCTATGGACTGCTGGACGACTTCCCTGGTTGCGTTCTCCTTTGGCTTCAGGAGTATCCTGGTGCCTCCCCTCATGTCCAGGCCGAACTCCAGGTTGGTCCTCTCCATGTCCATCACCTGTATGCCGAGGGTGTCGTTGACATTGAACGAATAGCTCTGGCCGCTGGCCGACATATCGACCCGGCCTGAAAGGGACTCTGTCTTGGCGTCCCAGTCCTCCGTGCCATCTACCACGGCGCCGTTCAGGGAGGTGATTATCATGCCCTGCTCCAGGAAGCCCTTCGCCGGGGAATCGTCCGAGACGTACACCACCTCGACGCCGTGCCTGCCGTATGGGTAAATCTTGAAGCCCATGGCCAGCACTGCCCCTAGTATCATTATCACCAGCAGTATTATCCTCCAGTACTTCAGCATGCGCCCCTCCTCTCACAGTACCATCTTATGAGCACCGAATTCTGGAGCCAGGTGAAGGTGATGTCAACAGAAAGCCCTATCAGCAGCACCATGGCTATCTGTGATATCACGGGCGAAAGCCCGAATATCAGGAGGGACGAAAGCGCGCCCAGGGTGGTCACAGACATGGTAAGGCCCGTGAAAAGTGCGCTCTTGTGCCTGTCCTTCATTTCGCCCACGCCCTTCATTATCCTTGTGGTGAGCAGTATGTCGGTGTCTATGGAGTACCCCAGGAGCATCAGTATCGAGGCAAAGCCAGCAAGGGACAGCTCTATACCGAACAGCTGCATGAACGCCAGGGTCACGACTATGTCTGACACGGCGCATGACATGACGGCAAGCGAGGGGACCACCTTCCTGAACAGGAAGAACACTATGCCTCCCATGAAGAAGAATGCCAGTATCACCGCCAACTGGGCCTGGAACCAGAACGACTCCCCGAGCTCGGCGGCAACGTCATTGATGTTCGGCTGGTCAGTGTCTATCCCGATCCTGTCCAGCTCTGAAAGGACGTCCTGGGGGTCTGTCTCTGGACCGACCTTTACCTCTATCCCGTAGCCTCTCAGGCCGCCCAGTTCCCTGACTTCCAGACTGAATTTCTGTGACAGGGCATCCTCTATTGCAGCCATGTCCACCTTTTCTGACAGGCTCAGCTCTATCGCGCTGCCGCCCTTCAGTTCTATGGACCTCTCGAACCATTCCCCTGTCTGGAGGTACCCGTTCACCAGTACCCCGACGCTGAAAAGTAGCAGTATGGTCGGTATTATTATCAGCGCCCTGTGGCTATCCATAGTATTAATAACTAACTCTGTTATTAAAAAGTATGCTGGACGTGATAGTGGTTGGGGCGGGACCGGTCGGCTCGTACATGGCTTCCCTCCTCAAGGGGAGCATGGACGTTGCCGTGATAGAGAAAGCCCCCAGTCTGGGCCACAAGGCATGCTCCGGCCTGGTGTCCACCAACCTGGACGGCTTCGTGAAGGTGCCGAAGGAACTGATTGAGCACAGGGTCAGGGGGGCAGTCATGCATTCCCCGGGGGGCTCTGAGATAGAGCTGAAGAAGGAGGGAACCGCAGCATATGTCATAGACAGGCCCGGGTTTGACAGGTGGATGGCATCCGGGGTGAAGGGCATGATAAGCTTCTCGACAGAGGCGAAAGGCATCACGGTCAAGGAGGACCAGGTAGAGGTCAGGACAGGCAAGGGAAGGATGGAATCCAGGGTGATGATAGACTGCGGAGGGGCCAATTCCATTGGGGCCAGGAGGTACGGGGCTGTTCCCGGGGAGCTGCTGACAGGCCTCACGGCCATGGCCAAAGAGCCTGACAGCTCTGACCACGTGGAGATGTGGTACGACGCCCAGAAGCTGGGCGACGGGTTCTTCTGGAAGATACCCAGGGGCAGCAGGACAGAATACGGCATGCTGGGAAGCAGGGCCAGCTTCGGACAGATAGAGGGCTTCTTCGGGATAAAGGGCTATGAGAAGGCGGCCGCCCCCATACCGATGGGCATGGTCAAGACTTATTATGACAGGGTCCTGCTGATGGGGGACGCCGCATGCCAAGTCAAGCCCTGGTCAGGCGGGGGCATAATATACGGCTTCACTGCGGCCCAGGCAGCGGCAAGGGCCCTGGAGAAGGGGGACTTCAGCGAGGCCGGCCTGAAGGCATACGAGGACGGCTGGAAAGAGAAGCTGTCCAGGCCCATAACGATGGGCCTCATGCTGAGGGAGTTCCTGAAGGACATGGACAATGACGGGCTGGAAGCAATATTCAAGAAATTGGGTGGAGCCGAGCTTAACGGCCTGGATATGGACTTCCCCCTACTCAACAATCTCCCACTTTAGGCCGTAGTGTATGAGGCCGGCAGAGCCGTCTGTGTACATCCTCCTGAACACTGCCCTGACCGGCTTCCCGATATCTATACCGTCTATCGTGTTGACTATCTGGCCCGCTATCTTGGTGCCCTCGTCCAGCTCTATCATAGCAACCGCATATGGCACCTGGTCCTCGAATCCGCCAGGAGCGACCCTTATGACCGTCCAGGATATGACCTTTCCCGTCCCCTTGAACTCGAGGGGCTCTATCTTGCCCCTGCTCCTGCAGTTGGGGCACAGGGTCTTGGGAGGGAAGAAGGCCTCATTGCATGAGGAGCACCTCGTGCCCACCAGCCTGTACCTTGGCTTGTTGAGCCTCCAGTAGAGCGGGACGCTTGATGTGTGCGGCATACTATCTGGGCTCCTCCTTTCCGAAAACACTGACGACGCAGGTCGCCCCAGAGCCGCCGACCGAATGGGAGAGGCCGTATTCACATCCCTTCACCTGGTTGCCTGCCTCTCCCCTTATCTGCTTGACTATCTCTATTATCTGCTTTATGCCGCTTGCGCCTACGGGGTGCCCCATCTTGAGGCCGCCGTCAGTGTTGACCGGTATCCTGCCGCCTATCGTGGTTTCCTTGTTTTTCAGCAGGTCCTTTGACCTGCCCCTTTCCGCCAGGCCCAGGGCCTCATACGCCATTATCTCGGCTATGCTGAAGCAGTCATGAACCTCTGCAATGTTGATCCTGTCTATCCCGATTCCCGCCTGCTTGAGCGCGGCCTTCCCTGCATGGTCCGCCGCTGCCGTATAGGTTATGTCGGCCCTGTTGTGCAGTGCCAGGGTGTCTGATGCCTGGCCTATGCCATGGACCCAGACAGGGTTCTTGAATCTCTTGGCGGCCTCCTCGCTCGCCAGTATGATGGTTGCTGCGCCGTCTGTTATGGGCGAGCAGTCCAGAAGCCTGAGAGGATCTGCTATTAGGGAGGACCTCTTAACCTGGTCCGCTGTCACCTCCATGTGGAACTGGGCATACGGGTTGTTCATTCCGTGGTGATGGTTCTTGACTGGCACGAGCGCAAGCTCGTCCCTGGTAAGGTTATACCTCTTCATGTACGCCCTGGCCATCAGGGCGTAAAGGCCGGCAAAGGTGAGGCCCATGGAAGACTCCCACTCCTGGTCGCCCGCACCCATCAGGGTCGATATCGCATCCGTCCCCTTCAGGTCAGTCATCTTCTCGGCGCCTGCGGCCACCACTATGTCATGCTCCCCGGCCTGTATGCTGCGGCATGCCCTGGCGAAAGCCAGTGCGCCTGAAGCGCATGCCGCCTCGCACCTGGTGGCAGGTATGGGGGTGAGGCCGGCCTGCTCGGCTGCCAGGGCAGCCAGGTGCTCCTGCCCCACGAAACGGCCGGCTGACATGTTGCCTATGAAGAGCGCTTCTATCTCCTTTCCCTCTGCCTGGGCGTCCTTCAGGGCCAGCGCCCCGGCCTCTGTCGAAAGGTCCCTCAGGGACTTGTCCCAGTGCTCTCCCATCTTGGTGCACCCGACACCCACTACAGCTACTCTCCTCATAATCACCACTTCAGCTTCCTCCTGAGCCTGACATACGTCCCGTAGTCGACGTTCCTCTTCCTGTTCAGGTAATCGTCAGTCTTCTTGGCCTTGTCCCTGGACCCGTTTATCCTGTCCGTCACGATCCAGGAGAAGGAATCAGAGCCTGCCCCTGAGCCGTAAGACGTCATAAGTATCCTCTGTCCGGGCTTGGCTATGTCAAGCAGCGCGCACAGTCCCATGGGGGAAGAGCCTGAATAGCAGTTGCCCATCCTCTTGACCACAAGGCTGGGCTCGAGCTTCTCCGTCGGGAAGCCCAGCATCTTGGAGGCTGCTATGGGGAACTTGCCGTTGGGCATGTGCAGAACCACCCAGTCAAAGTCCTTTGACTCCAGGGAAAGCTTCTCCATGAGGCCCTTTGTCGCCGATATCACATGCTTGAAGTATGCGGGCTTTCCTGTGAACCTGGCCCCGTGCTTGGGGTAATTCTCCCCCTCCCTCCTCCAGAAGTCGGGGGTGTCAGTCGTGTAGGAGTACATGCCTTCCAGCTTTGCGACTGGATTTGGCCCTATTATGAAAGCCGCCCCGCCTGCCGCTGCAGTGAACTCCAGGGCGTCTCCCGGCCTGCCCTGGGCAGTGTCTGCTCCTATCGCCATCCCGTACTTTATCTCCCCCGCCTTCACGAGGCCGTAGCAGTTCTGTATGGCGGCTGTCCCGGCCTTGCATGCGAACTCGTAATCGGCCACCATCAGTTCAGGGCCGAGGCCCAGGGCCTCTGCAACCACGGTTCCCGACGGCTTGACCGCGTAGGGGTGGGACTCGGAGCCTATGTACAGGGCGCCTATGTCCTTCGGGCTGATGCCGGCCCTTAGCAGGGCGTTCCTGCCTGCCTCTACCGAAATCGTTATGGTGTCCTCGTCCTGGTCAGGGACAGACTTCTCGTTCACCACGAGGCCCCTCTTGAAGCTCTCTGCATCATGGCCCCATACCTTTGCTATCTCGTCCACGCTTATCCTGAGCATGGGAACATAGCATCCGTATCCGGTTATTCCTGCTTCCATAAACTCCACTGAATAGATAAAATAGCGGGCAGAGGCTTTTTAAACCTTAAACCGGCCATTTCGGCAATCAACAGTTTTATTTACAGCCTACAAAATAGCTGTATGGAAACGCTGGCATGCATCCGGGAGAGGAGGGACATACGGTCTTACAAGCCTGACCCCATAACGGACGAGGCTGCCAGGGCCCTGCTGAAGGCTGCGGCAGAGGCCCCGTCATCAGGCAACCTGCAGAACTGGGAGTTCATACTGGTAAGGAAGTACGAGACAAAGAAGGCGCTTTCAGAGGCCTCCCTCGGCCAGGGGTTCATTGCAGAGGCGCCCCTGGTGATAGTGGTCTGCGCCAACCTGGACCTGGTGGCCCCAAAATACGGGGGCAGGGGAAGGGACCTGTACTCGGTCCAGAACACGGCCGCAGCAGCAGAGAACCTCATGCTGGCGGCATGGGACAGCGGGATAGGCGCCTGCTGGGTGGGCGCCTTCAACGAGGGCGATGTCAGGAGGCTGCTGAACATGCCTGAAAATATAAGGCCAGTGGCCATAATAACAATGGGCTATCCTGCCGAGACCCCGGAGAAGCCGGCCAGGAGGCCAGTGGAGGAAGTCATGCACAAAGAGCTTTACGGAGGAAGGGCATGAGAGGCGAACGGGCGATGGCCATATTCATAGGCCTGATAATGGTGTTCTCGATGGTGGGCTTCGCGGCCACAAGCATACTGACAGACACGGGGGGACAGACCCTGGACATCCCTTCCCTTCTGAAGGGCAGGATAGACAAGGACAGCAAGATATACGTGCTCAGGACGGGAAGGGTGCTGATAGAGCACTACTATTCGGGGGCGTGCCAGGAGTGCCCGGGCATCAACAGCATGCTGGAATCGTTCTCCGGGAAGTTCCCAGAATACGTGGTGGTCGCCATGGAACAGGTGCCGGAGAACGAAACGCTCTTCCAGGCAATAGGGAGCGGGGGCAGGATAACGGAACTGGACTACAACATGACTCAGGAGAGCCTGCTGGATACTTTCTGCAGCATATCCTTCAAGATGCCCAGAGAGTGCCTGCTCGGGGACGTGTTCGGGGAGCAGGAAACGGTACCGCAGTCCCCTGCTGACTATTATTAGACAGACTGTGGCCTGAGTTCAATGCCCAGAAAGAAGGGGCTTAATGGTACGGGCGCCTATTTTCCCATTATCTTTATCAGCTTGGAAAGCTCTGCCTTTCCCTGGGCGAGCTCGGGCCTTCCTCCACCTGAGCCGCCCGCTGCCGTACATATGTCCCTTATGGCCTTTCCCATGTCCTTCGTCCTGGACATGCCTATTATCTCGCCTGCCTCGTTGGCCAGGATGACCGACAGCTCGGGCCTCTCCTTCAGTATCTGGTCAGCGGTCTCTATCAGGCCCTTCCTGGTGGTGTGTATTATGTCGAAGACCTCATTGTCCTTTGCCTTGTCTATCAGGGACTGGGCCCTGTCAGAAGCGCCGCTTCTCTGGAGCTTCTCCAGTTCCTTCCTCTTCTGCTTCCAGAGCTCGAATACCGCAGAGCATGCATCATGAATGGATTTTGCCTTTTCCAGCTTCATGCAGAGGGGGTGCTCCCCCAGCCTCTCCTCTTCCTTCCCCTGCTCCCTCCTGAGCCTGTTCGCGCCTTCTGTTATGGACAGTATCTCCTTCACGAACTTGCCGACTGTCATGGGCAGGTGGCCTGGGTCGACGGAAAGCCCTGATGCGGCCCTCCTCAGGTCCTGCTGAGAGAAACTGGGCTTCGGCCTCTTCAGGCCTTCCATTGCGTCCAGAGTCTGCGTGAAAAGCTCCTCCTGGGACTTCTCGAACCCCCTGGCAGCGCCTCCTGCAGCGTATTCCAGCCTGTTGACCCCGTCCTGTATCCTCTCTGTCCGTATTATCCTGATGCATTCTGCGTGCTTGGTGTTGAGCAGGTGCGTGCCGCCGCATGCCTCGACGTCGACCCCCTTTATGCTGACGACCCTCACCTTCTTTCCCGGGCTGGCCCCTCCCTGGTAGAGGACGAACCCGTACTTCCCTTCGGCTTCCCCCCTGTCCATCACACTGGCTTCGACCTTTATTCCCTTCTTAACTATCCTGTTGGCTTCCTCTTCTATCTTCTTTAGCTCCTCTTCGGTGAAGGGCCTGTAGTGCGTCAGGTCTATCCTGGAGCTGTCCAGGCCCTTGCTGGCGCCGGCCTGCCATATGTGCTTGCCTATCAGCTTCCTGGCCGCGCCTGCCACTATATGGGTGGCGGTGTGCATCTGCATCAGCCTGAACCTCCTTTCCCAGTCTATCCTGCCGCTGACCTCCTGGCCCTCCTTCAGGCCCCTCACCTTGTGGAGTATGACATCACCTATCTTCTGGGCTTCCGTGACCGTGTGCTCCTTCCCCCCAGCCGAGAGGGTCCCCTGGTCGCTCGGCTGGCCGCCCCCTGCCGGGTAGAAGAGGGTCTGGTCAAGCACCGCCCAGTCCCCGAAGACCTTTATGATCCTTGCCCTGAAATCCTTCTCCTCGGGATTCTCGTAATACAGGCGCTTGGTTTCAGGCAGGCCGCTGACGTCGAGCTTGAGCTCGTCCTTATCGTACTCCTTTTCACCGCTGGAGTGCTCCCCTGTCAGCTTGACGTAGAAGTCCTCAGGGACCTCGAACTCCACTCCCTCTGACCTGGCTATCTTCTCCACTGCCTCGGGGCTCACCCCGTGGGACGTGTACAGGGTCTTGAGGGCGGCAGGGCTTATCCCCCCCTTCTTCAGCTCCTTGACTACCAGGGACCTGCCCCTTTCCGTGCTCTTGCCGTACCTGGACCCCTCGGTTTCGAGGACGTCCGGGAACGACTCCAGCCCGTCCTTCAGCTCAGGGAACAGGGGCCTGAGGTGCTTGGCGTGAAGCTCTGCTATCCTGGCCATGTCCAGCCCGAAATTGAACTCATTAATGAACGAAAGGGCGCGCCTGAGCAGCACCCTGAGGTTGTAACCTCCCCCGACGTTGGAGGGTATGCTGCCGTCCGCCAGGGCGAAGAGCAGGCTCTTGGTGTGGTCTGCTATCGCGTAGAGGGCCTGCATGGGCTCTATTGTCTCCCTCAGCTTCTCCGGGTCTATCCCGAGCGCCTTGGCTATCCTCATCTTCTCGGCGGTTATGTCCTGCACCTCGTCCAGGTTCAGGTTGCCAGCAAGGACCGAGTACTTGTCGAACACCTCCCTGTCCCTGAAGCCCGTCTGCTTCTTCATCCATTTTATCACCGGACCGAATGCCACGTCGTATGTCGTGGCGGTGCCGTTGGAGAACCAGGCCAGCCTCTCGTGGCCCCAGCCCACGTCTATAACCCTCTGGTCGAGTTCCTTCTGCTGGTTGCCTGATCTGGTGTACTGCATGAAGACCGAGTTCACCAGCTCTGCCCCCCGGGAGAATGTCTCGATACAGGGGCCGAAGGCGGAGAAGTCACCCATCGCCCAGACGTCCTCTATGTAGGTGAGCTCCTTCTCCGGTATGCCCATCACGCCGTTGAGGAACCTGAAGTTCAGGTCTATGCACCTGTCCTTCCAATAGTTGCCGAAGGAGTGCTGGCCGGGCATTATGAAGGACGTGTGGTGCCTTCCTGTCACGCCCACGTTGGGGATGTCATTGAACCTCAGGCACATCTGTGGCACGACTAGGGGGTCGGAGGGGAACTCGAAAACCATCTTGCCTTTGTCTATCCTCTGGAAGTCCTGTATGGAGGCCTGGGTGAAGAAAAGGTCGGGCCTCCACCTGTCCACCACAGGGTACCTCTTGACCGAGGAATGCCCGTTCTTGACGAAGAACTTCTCGAACCGCTTCCAGGTCTCGATGTAGTCCCACCTGACCTTGGCCACTGGGCTGCCTATGAAGCTGTACGGCTCGCAGCTGGAATCCCCGCAGAGCTTCCTGTCAGGGTCGAGCGTCCAGAAGCTCTTGCCGCACTTGCAGGTCTTCCTGACGAACCCCTTCTCCCTGAAAAGCTCCACTTCGTACTGCTTTTTCCAGTCCCTGGCGAACCTCTTCTTGAGTCCCGGCTTCGTGAACATGCTGCCTCCTCTTGAATATTATAATACTAGACAATAATTATATATGCGAAAGGCACAGCTGGAGTTCGTTGCCATCGCAGGCGTGATTTTCATCGCTGCTGTCGTGATAGCGCTGACGTACCAAGGCGTGACTGTCCCCCAGCCGTCACAGGTTCCGGCGGCGATAGCGGAGGAGCAGAAGCTCCTCAAGGATTCCATAGAGTTCCTGGCAAAGGACGGCGGCACGAGGGTCATAGAGATTGCGGAGAGGCACGGCGGCTACATGACCCCCCAGGTCCTCAGGGAAGACTACACCATAAGGCCCTTTGCGATGTTCATGAAGAACGGGGTGGCCTACTGGAGGAAGTGCGGGAAAACATATTACCCTACCATAGAGGAGGAGCAGGAGAAGCTGGCCGAGGGGCTGCGCGAGTACCTGACCCGGAACCTGAAGGAGGAGGGCAAGGTCTCTGGGAAGAGGGTCGAGCTGGCCATCAAGGCCATGGCCGTCACTTCCAGGATACTCGACCAGAGGGTGGATTTCGAGATAGACCTGCCGACCAGGATAGAGAACTACAGCATCAGGGAGAAGTACACAGTCTCCATACCGACGAATTTCGGGAGGATATACAGGTTCGCCATGGCGTTCTCGGACGAGACCGCAGAGAACAGGGCATTCGAGGTCTTCACCATATCCAGCATATGGCTCTCGAAGGACCTCCCCAAGATAGGGGCCCTGACGGAATGCGGGGACGCCATAGTGCTAACCCCGGAGGAGATATCCCGGGCAATAGACGACCTGGTGAGGTACACTGTGTCCTCAACCGTCCTCTGGGAGCCGATGGCCCAGACCGACGGGTTGAAATACTATTCCATAGAAAGCGTCGGTGGGAAGCGGTACGAGGACCTGGACATCACCTTCTGGCTGTCTGACGGATTCAAGACAGATGCCAAAAGGCCCATAGTCATACTGAACCCCACCACCAACATAGAATCTCCCGTGATGGACATTCCCTACTGCCTGAAGCCCTATGTGAACCAGTACTCGGTGGCATACCCTGTCATAACCAGCGTGAAGGACGAGCTGCTGGGCTCCCGCTTCAACTTCGCCAGCCTGGTGTATGTCGACAGGATGGAACCGGGAAGCTGCGAGATGCTGGGCGCAGACGGAGCGTGCGAGAGCGCGGGGTGCACCATAAGGGTGGTGGTCGAGGACACTTCCGGGGCAGCCATCGAAGGGGCCACGGTGAGCTTCGGGGGGTGCTCCTACGGAAAGACCGACCCTGACGGCTCCTTCACGGGACAGGCGGAGTGCGGGAAGTACCTGCTGAGCATAGTGAAGGACTCTGACCATACCATGGTGTACGAGAACCTGTCAGAGTCAGACGTAAACGGCACTTACGTGCTGCACAAGATACCGGAGGTGAACGTCAGCTTCTACCAGCTTTCGGGCGGGACGTGCATCACACAGGAGATAGACACAGAATCGGTCATAACAATACTGAATTCGGACGAGCACAACTCATCGTTCTTCAACAGGGACAGGGATTTCGACATGGCTGCCTGCCTGAGGGCGGGGGGCTACAAAGAAGCGTGCGACAGGAGGAATGAGGCACTGAAGACCCTCGGGAGCCTGGAGAGCGTCTCAGAGGAGGACATGAGGCTGTGCGCAGAGGGGACCGGGAAGTGCATGAAAGACTCCCTCCTGAAAGAGGTCAGCGTAAGCTACATCCCTGGGGGCCATGATTATGAGTTCAGCACCGTTGTGACCAACCCTTCGGTGACAGAGCAGCAGTCCTCAGGGGATTACATGTTCGTCACGATGCCCATAATCACCGAAGGCCCGACAGAGGAGCTGCCTGAGGGGGATTCCAGGGTGAACATATACGTGCCCGACACGGATGTGGTGTACCAGCAGGCCATAAGCATGTACGGCAGCAGGTACGAGCACCACCACGGGAAGTGCCTGGGCACCGAGATACTGGGCGTGTGCACGGGAGACCGGTGCGATTCGTCCTGCGCCAGGGGCCTGGCGACTGCAGACGTGATACAGTGGCTCCAGCAGGCGGGGGACAGGTTCCTCTCTGACCTGGCGGCTTGCAATAAGGAGATGGTTGAGTTTGTCGCGTAACAGCATGATTGAGGCTTTCGCAGTCGCGGTGGTCTACCTGATTATGGCGATACCCATAGCCCAGGCAGCGAGCATATCCGTCATGTTCAACAACAACCCGGCATACCAGCCCTTTGCCCTCCCTGAGCATGTGGACATAAGCGCCTCTGTTTACGGGGGCACGGCGACCATAGTGTTGGAATCTACCGACATGTCCGAGCTCAGGAGCGTGTACATGTACAACTGCAGGGAGATGGGCGACCCCGTGGGGTGCAGGGCCTCCCCCCTGGTGGAGGAGTACTCATTCTCCGCAGAGGACGGGAAGGCGACCATAAGCGTACCCTGGGATGACATAAGGTCCCATGACACGGCCAATGTGCTGCTCATCTCAAAGACAGCCGTATCCAGGGGGGAAAACTGGGTCGGCAACTGGCTCGTGATAGAGAAGTCCGGAGAGGACTACATTGTGACAAGCAACGACCTGGAGGAGGTTGAGCTTCACGTCAGCGAGCTTAGCAGGGTGCAGGAGGTTGTCCAGGCAGTGGCCGCAAGGGGAATGGTGCCCATCAACCTTCTCACCAAGGCTGTCATGAAGGGCGCAGGCAAGCTTTACGAGCTCAGGGGGGAGATGCCCCGGGCGGCCGGCACTGAAACCGAAGGCAACGAGGTGACAGGCACTGGAGGGGAGGACTATTCCATCGTGTTCGGGGAGTCTTCAGGGATATTCAATGCGGTCTCATTCTACAGCAAGCCGCCCACTGTCTGCGGGAATGTTGTGTGCGAGGAGGGGGAGACGACATCAACGTGCTGCGCAGACTGCGGGTGCGGCTCGGATGACCTATACTGCGCAGTGGACCTCCCTGACACGGCAGACGGGACGTGCATGCCCTTGGATGACATCGAGCTGCAGCTCAAGGTGGCCCCGCAGATGAAGGTGGACAACTGCCAGGCACAGAACATGATAGAGGACATCCTGTTCGACATAGGCAACGAGCCTCCTGACACGAGCCTGCTGGAGGCCTCCTGCAGGCTTGAGGGGGGCAACATAGGCTGCTCGGTTGGCTGCCAGAAGGCAGGGGGCATGTTCAGGTGCTCGGTAACGATATCCCCGATAGAGGGCTGCACGGGCAGCTATGTTATAACGGACAACGAGGTCAGTTTCAGGATAAGCTTCCCGGACGGGCTTGGGATGGAAACGAGATACCTGACCGAGGACATACCGGACATAACGGTGTCCCCTGCGGTTTGCGGCGAGTTCGGCTGCGAGGAGGGGGAGACCTGCTGCGCTGACTGCGGGTGCCCCTCAGGGATGATATGCGATGCTGTCGGGGAGGAGCCCGGGAACTGGAAATGCGTCGAGGCGCCTGATGCCCTGATATACAATGAGGGGCCCTTCCAGTTCGTGCTTGGGGAGAACGAGCTCAAGTACAAGGTCAAGGTGACCGGAGCAACAGATTCACTGGAGCCCGGAAAGCCCTCCTGCTCAGTTGCGTCATGCCAGGGGGGCGAAGAGTCATGTTCAGCGAGCTGCTCTGTCTCCTACACAGAGCTTGAGGGCGCCGCGCCCGGGACCAGGGAGTTCGAATACACGCTGTGGTTCAAGGTCTCCGAGTATGACCAGTCAAAGGGATACACCCTGTTCCTGGAGTCCCCGGTGTCTTACACCTACAGGAACGGGTTCTCCTACAACACGCTGAACAAGGTGAACACCCTGATGGTGGGGATAAACAAGGTGTTCTGCGGAGACGGCAGCTGTGATGAGGGGGCAGAGGATTCCGAAAGCTGCTGCTGGGACTGCAAATGCGAGGGTGGATTCTGCAGGTCAGGGGACTCCCCATCACCGGAAACCGATGAATGCGTGTCTTACAGCGACCTGGCGCCCCAGGCGTCTAGCATATCGGCCCAGGATGCCATTCCCGGACGGCAGAGCACCGCCAGCATTCACCTGGACTTTCCGAATGCCCCTGAGAGCATGAATGTCATCCGCTCCAGGTGCTCCACAGAGGAGGGGGTGTACTGCAGCCCCCTCTGCCTGTCTGACGGGAAGGGCGGATATGACTGCACCATAACCCTGGCTGGGATTGAGGATTACAGCGGCATGCCATCCTTCGACGGCAGCACACAGACGCTGTCCCTGGGCATGACCCTCGGCTTTGACGTTTCGCTCTCTGACGGAGCGAGGGGAAGGGTGGAAAGGGCCATAGGGTCGGATTTCACTGTTCCTGTGAGGATGCTGTCCGAATGCGGGAACGGCATATGCGAGAGCGAGCTCGGGGAAACAGGCTCCAGTTGCTGCGACGACTGCGGGTGCGATGACGGCATATGCGTGAACGGGGAATGCATCCCGGTGACGGATGTCACCATGGAGATAATAGACGCCGAGGACAGCCTGGAATGCCTGATACAGCCCGGTATAGGCGAGAGGTTCTGCATGTTCTCGGAATACCCGTTCAAGGCCAGGCTGCACAACATGCCCGAAGGCGCGACAGTGACCGGCTTCGAATACAGCATGAGTGCAGTGGACAGGGGCGAGCGGGGCACACTCCCCTGCCTGGAGATGGAGCAGGAAGAGGGAACGTATGACTGCTCGCTTTTCATCTTCCCCATAAGCCAGACTGATGAGGGGGACGTCCCGGCAAGCCTTGACTTCTATTTCACCGCGGAGTATGAGGTGGCCGGGGCGTACGAGACGTTTGAGGTGATGGGAACGAAGGAGCTCACCTTCACGAGCAGGTACTCTGACGCCCTGAGGACATGCATGGAGCAGAGGGTCTACTATGAGGAAGAGGTGGAGGACCTGGAATCAGAGGAGACCGAGCTGCAGGTGCTGTTCTGGACCGTCACCGGCATTGCGGTGGTGCTTTTCGTTGCGGCGGTGGCCTGCTCGGTGCTTTTCGACTGCGGCGGCGCAGGCGAATACCTCTGGTACCTGTCAGCCGTGTTCTCCGGCCTGGCCTGCCTGGTTTTCCATCCCAACCTTATGGGGGACCTGGCTGACGTGAGGTCAGAGCTCGAGGAAGCCGAGTTCAACCTGATGGCGCTTTGCGATTCCACCACCATCCCTGACATGAGCGGTGTGCAGGATGACATGAAGGACATGCAGGACGAATACACCGCAGAGGTGGTCGGTGCCACGGTGACCTGCGTGATATTCGCTGTCTCCAGCATGGTCGCCCTCTCCTACCTGTCGGCCGCGGCGTCGGGCGGGACTGAGGCCCAGACCGCACAGACTGCCTGGGACGCATACGAGGCATACGATGCCCTGACAGAGGCGCATGAGGCCTACGGAGAGTACGAAAGAACCAAAGAGGAACTCGAGGAAAAAGAGGCAGAAATACAACAGGCAGAAGACGATTACGAAGAGCTCTACGGCTCAAGGCAGGAAGAGGGGTTCGGGGAGGACGGGACTGGGTATTTCCCTGCAGACTCCGGACCGGAACCCGCGGGCTCAGGAGAGCCCGAGCCTGTGGCTAATTAAAGCCTGAGTCCCTTGCCGGAGATATGCCGTTCTAACCGAAAAGGCTGCTCAGGCCGGCCGCTGCTTCCTCGGCCTTCTTCTCTTCCTTCTTTTCCTCTTTCTTCTCTTCCTTCTTCTCGCCCTCTGCTGCCGGAGCGGCTGCTGCTGGTGCGGCAGCCACTGCCGCGTTCTTGATGGCTTCCTCTATGTTGACGCCATCAAGCGAGCTAACCACTGCCTTTATCCTGGCTGCGTCAGCCTTCACGCCGGCTGCGTCAAGGACCTTCTTCATGCCAGCCTCGTCAATCTTCTGACCGGCCGCATGCAAGAGAAGTGCTCCGTAGACGTATTCCATATTTACCTCCGATTTTACTTCGTAGCATTATCCCCCTGTTTTTCTGCCTCTTTGTCTGGCTGTTCTTCCGCGGGCTTCTCGGCAGGGGCTTCCTCTTCCTTGGGTGCATCTTCCTTCTCTGCGGGCTTCCCCTCCGCCTTGGGCTCTTCAGGGGGCGCCTCCTTTATCATGCCCTTTATCGCGCTGGCCTGGGCATCTGCCTTGGCCAGGAGGGGCTTGAGGGTCTCGCTTGTGATTATGTTGGCCTCAGTGGCAAGCGCGACCGCTTCCCTGTGGGCCTTTGACAGGAGGTGCTCCGCGTTGTATCTTGTCATGTATCCCATGCTGACTGACAGGGCGAATGCCCTGGAGTGCGCTGCCAGCAGGTCTTCCTTGTATTTCTCGGGCGGAGTGAAGAGCAGCTCATTCTGGTATATGTAGCCGTCCTCCCAGATGCTGACCAGGTTCAGGCCTATCTCCATCGGCTCTATCCCCAGCTTGGATAGCATGCTGGCCAGCTCCGGGCTTATCTCGTCTCCTGCCTTGGCGATCACGGTGTCCTGCTTGATGGCTATCTTCCCGTCCTCCACTGAGGCGGGTATCTTGAGCCTCTGCAGCTCACCTATTACGGGCCCTGCCATCAGGGATGTCGGGCCGGCCTTTACCTCTATGTCATTCGGCGCCACGTCCCCGGGCTTGGCTGCGGCCTTTGACTTCGATTCCTGTATTACCCTGGCGAGCTTGAACGGGTTCTCGTTGCTCAGCAGGAGGGCCGGCTCGCCCTTTATGGCGGGCACTATGCCGTCTATCCCATCGAGCTTGGAGTTCTTGAGCGCCAGCATTATCAGCCTCTTCTTGACCATCCTTATGGTGGCCTTGCCCCTGAGCTTGTTCCTTATCTGGAACAGCTGCCTGCCAGGGAGGCAGTGCATGTTGATTATGCCTATTGCAGAGTGCTTCTTCAGCTCTGCCGTGACTTCCTTCACCTGCTGCTTCTTCTTTTCCGATACCATATCACTTCATCTCCACCTTGACCGGCTTGCCCATTGTGAGCTTTATTATCACCGACTTGACGTTGATTTTTCCCTTTGGCAGCCTGTCTGTCACCAGCTTGTACGCTGCCGTGGCGTTCTTCTCTATGCTCTCCGGCTTCATGGAATCTGTCCCTATCGGGATGTGTATCACCGGGCTGTCCTTTAGCATGACCCTAACCGACTTCTTGGCCAGGTTGACCATTGCCAGCGGCGGAACCTTGGGGGGCAGGGGCTTGGGCATCTTGCCCCGAGGGGCAAGTATGGGGCCAAGGGACTTGCCTATAAGTGGCATGAGGGATGCCTCGGCGAGGAACTTGTCGTTATGCCTGACCAGTTTCTTGAGCTTCTTCTTGTTCTTTATCATGGCTTCAAGCTCTGCCTTGCTTATGATTGTATCGGCGTGCTTCCTGGCCTCAGGGCCGAGCGTTGCCGAGAATATGGCGACCTTCATGTCCTTGCCCCTCCCCTCCGGGAGGTTGAGCTCTGCGCTGAACCTGTTCTCCGGCTTCTTGAGGTCAAGGCCGGACACGTTGATGGTGAGGTCCCACGTCTGGGGGAACTTGCGCTTCTTGGAGGCCTTCTGCGCCTCGGCTATGGCCTCGGCTAAAGTGAATTTTTTCTCCTTGGTTTCCTGGGCTGATTTGTCTTCCGGCATTGTAATCCTCCCGCCGAAGCGGTCTTGAACGGATACGATATAATTATTGTCAGAAGAGGCTTTAAATAGCTTATTTCTTCCTCTTCCCGGCTTTCTTCACTTCCTTTGCCTTGACCGCCCTGGATGCCTTCCTCTCCCTTCCGGACCTGGGCATGACTTCCATAAGCTCAGGGGCGTCCCTTATGGCCTTGGCGATGACGTTCATCTTGTTCTCGAGCTCGAATATCTTCCTCACAAGGTCCCTGTAGTTGTCCTCTATCCTCTTGTCCTGGTCCGCCCTCTTGGTGTCAAGCTTGTGTATCCTCAGCTCATGGGAGCTCCTTGTGCCCTTCAGGAAGGAGCGGGCGTCTGAAACCGCGCTGTCAAGACCGCTTATCCTGGATTCAGTCTCTGCCCGTTCCCTTTCTGACCTGGTGTGCTTCATCTCTATCTCAAGCTTGTTGAGGCCAAGGGCCACAAGCATGATTCCCAGTAGCACATCCAGGAACAGCACCCTGTAGACGAGCCCCAGTATGACCAGGGCCCCGATGACAACGAACAGTACCCAGAACAGGCCGTTGAAGAATCCTTCGTCAAGTCCCTCCATACAGATGGAATTGGAAAAAAACAATTTAAGGCTTATTTCTTTTCGGCGGTTTTTTCGTCCTTCTTGGGCTTTTCCTCTTTCTCGGGCTCTTTCTTCCCTTCTTCCCCTTCCTTCTTCTCGCCTTCTTCTGCCGGGGCTGCAGGGGCAGCCATCTTGGCGGACTTGCGTGACTCCTCGGCCGCCTTATTCTCTTCAGCCGAAAGCTCTCCCTCTCCGAACGTGATACCCATCGAGCGGCAAGTGCCCTTAACCTGCTCCACAAATGGCTTGTCGTCAGAGCCGAACTTGGCCTTGGCGACCCTCTTGGCCTGCTCCTCTGTGATGTCGCCCGCCCTTGCGCCTCCTGCAGCGCCAGAGCCCTTCTTCAGGCCGAGCTCCTTCTTTATCAGGGCTGCCACAGGGGGAGTGCCGACCTCTATCTCGAACTCCTTAGTGTCAGTGTCCACTATGACCTTTACCGGGACCTTCATGCCCGCCAGCTCTGCTGTCTTCTTGTTTATCTCTGCTATCACTTGGCCTATGTTCACGCCCATGGGTCCCAGGGCCGGCCCGAGCGGGGGGCCTGCGCTGGCTTTCCCGCCTTCCACCAGGGCCTCTATCGTCTGCTTTCCCATGATCATTCACCGTCTTCTTTCTTCTTCTTTGGCTTCTCCTCGCCTTCCCTTGCCTCCTTTAACGCCTCCTCGGCGACCTCCTCGGGGGACTTTTCAGGCTCTATGCTGGTATCATCTTCAGGCTCTTCCTCTGCTGGGGGTTCGGGCTTCTCTTCCTCTGCTGGCTCCTCTTTTGGGGGCTCCAGCTCCTCTGGGACAGGGGCCGCACCGCCTGATTTTGTCTCTTCTTCATTCTTCTCTTCTGCAGGGGGCCTGGCCTCCTCGGCCGATGGGGGTTCGGGCTTGGATTCTTCTGGTTCTTCTTTCATCGCTTTCTCCAGCTCGCCCGGCTCTTCCTTCTCGGCAGGGGCCTCTTCTGCTGCCTCCTTGGCTTCTTCTGCTGCCTCCTTGGCTTCTTCTGCTGCCTCCTTGGCTATCTCCTCGACCTCTGATGCGGGCTTCTCCGGCTTGGGCTTTTCCTTCTCTTCTGGCTTCTCTGCGGGCTTGGGTTCTTCTGACCTTATCTCCTCCACTGCCCTCTCAAGCTCGCTCGGGCCTTCCTCCTTTTCTGCCGGGGCCTCTTCCTTGGGCTTCAGATCAAGCGGCTGCCTGTCTTCCTTCTTGGCTGCCTTTATTACCTTAACGAACTCTGTGGCAATCGTGACGGGTATCGGTATGCTGGCCTCCAGGAGCTCCACCGTGACCTCGTCCTTCACGCCGTCTATCCTGTTTATCTTGCCCTTCTCGCCCTTGAAGGGACCACCTATTATCTCTACAGTGTCCCCGATGTCGACCTTTATCCTTTCCTTCTTGTACTCCAGGAAGTGCTGTATCTCCTCCAGCTTCACCGGCTTCTCTATCAGGCCCCTGATGTGCATTACGCCCTTTATTGCCTTCTGTATGACCCCCAGGGGGCCCTCTACGAATATGTAACCCTTTATCTCGGCGGGGTGGAATACCGTGTTTATGGCCAGGCCCTCTGCCCTTATCTTGGATGAAAGCATGTCTATGACGATGCCCTCTCTTCCCGATGTTGTCCTCAGCGTGTATATAGCCATACCTATATCCCGGCCAACTGGAAGGCAGCGAATATCGCAAACCCTATTATCCCTATCAGCAGCATGCCAAGGGCGCATATCTTGCTGGAGTTGAGGAACTCGTCCTTAGTGGGCTTCCTCGATATCTGCAGCACCCTTCTCCATTCCCTGATTTTGGACTTAATGTCGACCATATAATATCTCCACCATTAATTATTTATAAATGGCTTTTGCCTATAAGCTTTAGATTTCCCTGGTTATCAGGTAGTCTACGAAGGACCTCAGTTTCTCCTTTGCCGGGGAATCCGGGATGACTGGCTCTGCCTCCTTCCAGGCGCCGGCCACCATCTTCTTGGCGAAGTCCTTTGCGTACTCTACAGAGCCTTTCTTGGCCAGAAGGCCCAGGGCCTCCCGTATGAGCTTGGGGTCCCTTGTGTGCATGTTGAGTATCTCCTTCAGCCTCCTGCCGTCGGAAGGGTCCAGGCTCTCCATGGCATGCAGGACTATCAGGGTTCTCTTGCCCTCGGTTATATCGTCACCGAAGCCCTTCTTCTTCATGAATTCCTCGCCGCTTGCGCTCAGGATATCATCCTGTATCTGGAAGCCGACCCCTATGGCCTCTGCCATCTTCCCTATCTTCTCCACCTGTTCGGGTGTGCCTCCTGAGAGTATGGCGGCCAGCCTTGCAGACAGCCTGGCCAGGGTACCTGTCTTGTAGGCGCACATCTGGAGGTAGTGCTCCTCTGTCAAGGTGCCGTCGTTTCCCTTGTGCCACCAGATGTCCATCCCCTGGCCCAGGTGTATGTTCACCATCTCCTGGGAGAATGCCTCGTATGCCCTGACCAGGACATCGTCCTTGAAGCTCTCCCTGTTCTTTATGAAAACCAGGAAGGGCAGGAAGTACATCATGTTGCCGGCGTTTATGGCTATGTCATCCCCGTATATCTTGTGGGTGCACGGCTTGCCTCTCCTCATCTCGGACATGTCCTCTATGTCATCCACCATTATGGAGCCGTTGTGAGCGAGCTCCGGGACCACCACGAAGTCCGCTATCCTTTCCATGTCCCCTCCTAGCGCTTCCGCCACCAGAAGGAACAGGGCAGGCCTCCATCTTTTCCCTCCCCTGTCCAGGAAGTCCCATATGGGCCCGGAAACCGATTCCTGGAGGGATTCCACGTCGTAGGCGTACCTTGCCTTGCCAAATGCCCACTCCAGGTACTTCCTGTCAAGCTTCCTGGGCAGGTATCTCATTATGCGCTCGTCGATTGTCCCGGCCTTCTCGGCCAGGAAGTCCCTTATGTCAGGCATGGTTTAAAATGTGGAGTCCGGTTTTAAATGCTGCCTTATAGAACCAGCAATTTAAAGGGGAAGAACAATAATTATTCATGGTCAAGGTCAAGGAAGTGATGAAGAGCTACGTGGTCACTGTGGGCCCCAGGGCGGCGCTGGAGGAGGCTGCCAAGATAATGTCCGCCAACAAGATAGGCTCAGTGGTCGTGGTCGACAACAGCAAGCCTGTCGGCATAGTGACGGATTCTGACGTGGTCTCAGTGGCGGCGAACGGGAAGAGCCTGGCCGGCACCAAGGTATCAGGCGTGATGAAAAAGGGCCTCATAACGGTTTCCCCCTCGGACGACCTCATGCAGGCAGTCAGGATGATGGTCAAGAAGGGGGTCAAGAGGGCGCCCGTCATAGACAACGGGAAGCTCGTGGGCATACTGACTGACAAGGAAATCCTGGTGGCCGCCCCTGACATGATAGAGGTCCTCTCCGAGAGGCTGAAGGCCAGGTGCTCCGTGCCGTTCGGGAAGAACCACCCGACCATATCGGGCATCTGCGAGGATTGCGAGGCATATTCTGACGACCTGAAGCTGGTCAATGACAAGTGGCTGTGCGAGGACTGCAGGTCAGGGGAGCCCTAACAATCCGGGTCCGGATCATCTTCTACTTCCCAGTCATTCACAGAATCTGTGTCAGGGTCATCAAGATCCTTCCTTCTTATGACTTCCCCTGAATGGGCGGTTATGTCCCAGGCCTCGTAGGAGCCGTCTCCCCCCTCCCATGCCACGAAGTCCGCCTCGTTCCCTTCGCTGTCCTTCAGTATCAGGTAGTCCCCAGCATTGTTGAGGCCCAGGCTCATATCTATCGCGCCCGAGCATCCCAGTTCGCTCTCCATGTAGCTGGAATTCCTGGCCAGCATGAAATAGCCGTCCGCCTGCATCAGCTCGGCGTCAGGTATGGTGAACGTCTTGGTATTGTCGGTTATGGTCCATCCGGTTATGTTCACGTTGCTGCCGGGGTTGTAGAGCTCTATCCATTCCCCGCTGGAGTCATCGCCATCCACGTCATAGTACACCTCGGAGAATATGACGTGGTCAGTGCTGCATGATTGTGATTCCACTGGCTTGTCTTCGGTCGTGCCGCAGCTGTTGGAGTCGGTGCACGTCCTGGTCTGGGTGCCGCCGGAGCATGACGACCAGTCTGTGCATGACCAGCTCTCGTTGCATTCCTCTTCCGGGCACCCGGGGTCGCAGTAGGTGCACTCGCCGTCCACGCATTCGTTGTCGCATGACTTGGTGCTTCCGTCAGGGCAAGTCTCTGTGGTGGGCGGGCAGACTACGCCCTCGCAGGGGTCGCTGGATTCATGGCCGCCGCAGTCGGGAGTGCAGGAAGTGCACTTACCATCGGAGCAGGTGTTGGTGCATGATGCCTCGGCCCCGTCGGGACAGGTCCTGGTCGAGGGAGGGCACGTGACGTTCTCGCAGGGGTCCGGTTCCTCTGCGGCGACATGCGCCTCTTCCAGGCTCTCCGCCTGGTCCGTGCCTGCGTAGGTGTGGACGCAGCCTGAAACGGCCAGGATTGCCATTATTAAAAATAAAAACACAAGCTTACTCATAGATTAAAATTGACGAACAGTATTAAAAATATATGGGCCCGTAGCTCAGTTTGGACAGAGCACTCGCCTCCTAAGCGAGGGGTCGTGGGTTCGAATCCCTCCGGGTCCGCTGCTTTCTCACATGTTTTTAAATTATTGAGTGCTAAGTTTACTATTATGGCAAGAATCGTCTGTGTCGCGTCAGGAAAGGGGGGAGTCGGAAAGACCACCCTCTGCTCCAACCTGGCGGCGGCGCTCGCGAGGTTCGGCAGGTCCGTCATAGCGGTCGACTGCAACCTGACTACGTCCAACCTCGGCCTGCACCTGGGGGTGCCGCTCTACCCCGTCACGCTCCAGGACGTCCTGAAGAAGGACGTGAACGTGGAGGATGCCATATACTACCATTCCGGCGGTTTCAGGGTGGTCCCTGCGGACATGTCGCTCATGAAATCTCACAGCTCCACTGCGGACAAGCTGCTTGACGTGTTCTACAGCCTGGCGCACAACGGCGGGGCGGACCTCATACTCATAGACTCCTCGGCCGGGCTGGGGAGGGAGACCAAGACAGCGATAGAGGCAAGCGACGAGATGATAACCATAACCAACCCGGAGCTTCCCGCGCTTGTCGATGCGCTTAAGCTGGGCAAGATAGCCGAAGGCCTGCACACGAGGAACCTGGGCATGGTGCTCAACAGGGTGAGGCACGAGCCCCATGAGATAAAGAAGGAAGAGGCGGAGGAGTTCCTGGGCCTGCCCCTGATAGGGATAGTCAACGAGGACAGGAACGTCAGCAAGTCAATATCCTCAAAGGAGCCTGTCGTAATGCACAAGCCCAATTCCATTGCCGCGAGGCAGTTCAATGGGGTGGCGGCAAAGCTCATCGGAGAAAGGTATGATGCGAGGCCTTCGGTCCTTCACAGGCTTTTCAACTGGCTGTGAGGTGCAGCATGCCTTCTGTTTGTGTGGACTGCGGTGAGGTCTTCCCTGACGGGTCGGCAAAGATCAGGCGCTTCGTCTGCTTCGATTGCCTTGCGGATTCAACCGACTGACTGCATGAGGGCTTCCAGGTCTATCTCGAATGCAGCCACAGGCTTCTCAAGCCCCCATTTCTCCAGGACGAGCGGGTGCACTTCCCCCACCGTTCCCAGCTTCCTCCTGCCTGCATAGCAGCTGGCGCACCTGCCCGTTATGTAGCTCCTGTGTTCCTCTGCCCTGAGGGAGTGGCTGACGCCCAGGTTCTTCAGCATGGCGCTAAGGATGCTGACTGCGTCCTCGAAGCCGGAGCTGTTGCCTATGACCGCGAAGGAGAGCCTCCTCTCATTCCTTGTCCTGGTCTCTGCCGGACTGTCTAGGAGTATGACATCCCCCATCTCATAGACGCTCTGGGGATATTCGACATGCTTGTTCTTGGAGAGGAACTCCAGCACGCCGGGAAGCAGGCTGTCCCTGAAGACGGACCAGTTGGATGAAACGGGGTTCTCGACCTCAACCACCCTGCCCTCGGGGAGGTTCATGTTCCTGAAGAGCGCATCCTTGTTGGTCAGCATGTAGGACAGTATCTCCTGGCACCCCAGGCCTGCCAGGAGGGATGCCGCCTTTTCAGAGAAGGACTCGAGGGGCAGTACGGAACCGGTTGTCGCCAGCTCTGGCTGCTCTGGCTTGACATTGTTGTACCCGTATGATATCATGATGTCCTCTATTACATCGACTGGGTGCATTATGTCCTGCCTGTACGGCGGGTACTTCAGTTTCAGCTTCCTTCCTGCCGCCTTTACGTCATACCTGGCCTGCCTTAGGAGGCTGGCCATCCTTTCCGCTGTCAGGCCCAGGCCGGAGACCTGGTTGGCGTAATCAACATCAAGCTCAGCTTCCTTGGGCGACATGTCAGGGGTCACCATCTTCTTGCCTCCCGGCAGCACGACTTCCACACCCTCTATCATGCCTCCCCTGTCAGCCAGGGCTGCCACCATCGTGTTCAGGGCCGGCATCAGGAACTTGAGGGAGAAACCGGAGCACTCCACGAACAGGTCCCTCGTGTTCTGTGTGACCTTTCCGGTGAAGTCCGAGTTTATGATGGGTGGCATGGAGAGCACCTCCTGCTTGGCGTCGATGAAGATGGGGTATTCCCTCTGCCCCTTGAGCAGGTGAGCGTATTCCTTCCCCTTGGGGTGCTGCTCCAGTATCTGCTTGGGCGTCATCTGCCTGTCCATGTCCAGTGGTATGAACTTTATCCCCGTCGGCGTGGTGGTCGTGTACCTTATGGGGGAAGTTATCTTCCTGAGGTCGTAAACCCCTATCGCGACCTCTTTCCTGTTCTTTCCGAAGCACGTGGATATCTTCTCCTGCAGCTGTATCATCTGCGCAAGGGCATGCTCTGTGATATCTATCCCCCTTATCACCGCGCACACCGTGTAGGGCCTGACCCTGCGGACCTTTCCGTCTATCCTGACCTGTATCTTCGGCCTCTCCACCTTGTACAGGGGAAGCCCGGCCCTTTTGTACCTGCCTGCCATCTCCCTGGCCACCCCCTCGGCTGACCAGTGGTCGGGCCTGTTGGTGTCTTTCATGTCGAGCTTCAGGGCGTCCCCGTTCTCGCCGTCCACCTCGCCCTTCGCGAACAACACTCCTTCTGACTTTACCTTCTCCTTCGGCACCGCCTCTCCCATCAGCTTGCAGAGGTCTGAATGGGATACGTCTATTGTAGGCATTATATCACCTTCTGCCCCCTCAGCCATTTAAGGTCCCTGCTGAACAGGTGGCGTATGTCCTTTATGCCAAGCTTGAACATGGCCAGCCTGTCTATCCCTATCCCCCAGGCTATCACAGTGTCCTTTATGCCCAGGGGCTGGGTGAGCTCAGGCCTGAAGAGGCCCGCTCCCGCGAACTCTATCCAGCCCATCTTGGGGTGCTTCGCAGAGAGCTGGACAGAATACTCGGTGAAGGGGTAGTAGTCGGGGAAGAACTTCACCTCCTCTGCCTCCGCTATCTCTGTGGCGAACATCTTGAGCAGGCCTAGAAGGTGCCTGAACTGCAGGTCCTTCCCTATCACTATGCCGTCGCACTGGTTGAACTCCACGCCGTGGGTCGCGTCTATGACGTCAGGCCTGAAGCACCTTCCTATGGCGAAGTACTTGCTGGGAACATGTGCCCCGGCGGCGAGCTGCCTGGCAGAGCATGACGTCGTGTGCGCCCTGGGCATGAGCTTCATCGCTTTCTTGGGGTCCCACTTATACCCCCAACCCACCGAGCCCGTTTTCCAACCGTCCTCGTGGGCCGCCCTCACGTTGCCTGTTATGTGCCCGTTGGGAAGGGAGCCCTCCTTCGGGCTGATGAGGGAATACGTCTGCGTCCAGTCCCTTGAGGGGTGGTTCTGCGGCTGGTAAAGGGCGTCGAAGTTCCAGAACTCTGTCTCGATGTAGGGACCCGTCATCTCTTTGAAGCCCAGTTCAACCAGCTTCCTCCTCGTATCCGCCAGGAACTGGTTGTAAGGCTGGCGCTTCCCGGGATGTATCACGCTGGACATGGCCTCCACGTTGTAGGGCTTTATCCTGACCTCCCTCCACCTGCCGGTCTTGAGCAGCTCCGGCCTTATGACTGTCACTTCCTTCCCTTTCAGGGCAGCGGCCTTCCTTTCCGTCTCGGTCTCTATCTTGACCAGCTTCCTCCTGATGAGGGTCTCCAAGTCCCTCTCCGGCACACTGTCCCCTTTCAGGACCTTCTTCAGGGCCTCCTCCTCCGGCACCTTTCCCGGGGACGACTTCCTGAACAGCATGCCCTTGTCTATCTTCACCCATCCCCTCTTCTTGGCCCACTGGAGGGCTATGCCGAAGTTCCCTATCTTCTCCTGCGCGGTCTTCATGTGGACGGGCCTGTCAAGCATCCTGGCGAGCCTCACCTCTGGCAGGCCCTCTTTCGCGTACTTCTCTCCCTCTTTTGTCAGCTTGTAACCCATAACAGCCCCTATATCTTTAATTGGGATTATCTATATTAAATCCGGATTGCCACTCTTATAAAGTGGCGGCGCGAAGAATAGTTATGGCAGACAACTGGTCGGAGTACTGGAAGGGCATGAAGGACGTGAGGTTCAAGAAGGAGCCCTTCACGTTCAAGTTCTATGAGATGCTGCTTGACGGCGATTTCAAGGGCAAGAGGGTTCTGGAGATCGGGTGCGGCACGGGCATAGATTCCATTCTGATGGGACTCAGGGGGGCAAAGCTCACCTTCCTGGACAAGTCGCCTGAAGCGGTCAGGCTGGTGAAGGACAACCTGAAAAGGTTCGGCCTGAAGGCGGAGTTCATAGAGGAGGATTTCTTCAAATACAAGTTCAGGCCCAAGTGGGACATCGTGCACTCCAACGGGACAGTGGAGCACTTCCTGCCCCCCGAGAGGCAGCAGGTCATAGACATACACACTCAGGCATGCAGGAAGGGCGGAAGGGTGTGCATACTGGTGCCGCACGCAAAGTGCCCGCCTTACAGGCTGGGCAAGACCATATCCAGCAGGCTCGGCCTCTGGATATACGGGAATGAGTACCCTTACACCAAGACGGAGCTGAAGGCCCGCATGGAGAATTCTGGCCTGGAGATGGACAGGGTAATGGGAGGGGAAACCATCTTCTCCGTTCTATGGCTGTTCTCCCCCGTCTTCCTCTGGGTGGGCGGCAGCGCTGTCAGGAAGGGAATAGTCAAGGGAGCGGGCAAGAAGATGCTGAAGCTCAACTACAACAACAGGGTCGCCAACAGGTGGGGCAGGATAATAGGCGCCGTCGGAGTGAAGAAGTGATTACAAGTGCTGAAGTATCAAGATGAGAACAATCACTGCCATTGGAAGCATTCCCAGGAAATAAAGGGTATTCATTTTCACCTCCTATGCAGAGGTCTGGGTTGCTTTGAATTTAAATGAGAATTACCAGTCCTTCAGGCAGAGCTCGTCCCTGGAGTGGCGACGGTCCCGGATTCCTGACACCATGCCCTTTATGTAGAATGCCATTATCATGGGCACGTATGCGCACACGTAGGGCACCAGCCAGGCTATGTCCCTTGCCTTGACCTCGCTCTGCTTCTCAGGGTATGACATTATGGCCACGTGGGCAAGGGAGCCTGCGGCCACTGTGGTGGCGGTGGTGGCGAACATGGGGATGACTATGAAGCCCAGCAGTAGAAGGAACTCCTTCATGGAGAATGTGTACAGCACCCAGAGCGAGACGAAGGGTATGAACACGTTGAGGGTCTGGAACATGAAGACGCTTATCACAGCGAAGGCCAGCAGGACGTAGGGGATGAAGTAGAGGGTGAACTGTGCGTTGCCCTTGTATATCGACCTGTGGTTGAAGAAGGTGAACATGCTGCCCTTCCCCCACCTGAACCTCTGCTTCCTGAGCTCGCCCACTGTCTCGGGCTGCATGGTGCTCACCCCTGCTGAGGGCTCGTACTGTATGTCATGACCCTTCTCCAGCATCTTGGCCGCGAAGTCCGCGTCCTCCAGAAGGGTACTGGACCAGCCACCTAGCTCGCTGAAGACGTCCTTCCTTATGGCTATACCGAAGCCCCAGAAGGAGACGAGTGAGCCGAAGTACATATGTATCTTGAAGAAGGAGTTGAGGAAGTAGTGCTCCAGGGAGGCCATTCTGGTGAGCCAGCTGTTGCCCTTGTTCAGGACGCTGAACTTGGGGGAGACCGCCCCTATGTTGGGCATGGAGAACCAGGGCACCATCCTGCTGAGGCAGTCCCTGTCGGCCTTCGTGTCAGAGTCCAGGAAGAACAGTATCTCGCCCCTTGCCTTCTTTACGGCGTCATTCAGGGCATGGCACTTGCCCTTCCTCTCGCTGTTCTGTATGCATTTGACCCCGAGCTGCCTGCATATGTCGGGGGTCCTGTCCTTGGAGTCGTTGACGACTATTATCTCCTTCCTGGGGTAGTCGATGCCCTTGGCTGAGCTTATGGCCTCGCCTATCGTGCCTTCTGACCTGTAAGCGGGTATCATTATTGAAACAAGCGGTATGTTGCTCAAGCTGGCCATGTTGGGCCTTCTCAACGTGCTTTCCCAGCGCCATCCGAAATACCAGAACATCAGCGCCAGGGCGACCAGTGATGCTATTATCCACATAGCTGAACCTGCCTTGGAATAGTTTATTATTGGGCAAGCACTTATAAGTTTTCTGCGGTCGAGGCTGACCGAAGCTAATTAAATAAACAGCCACAATAAGAAGTATGAGGGCTGACATACTGGACGTGGCCAAGAGAAGGGGGTTCTTCTGGCAGACTGCATTGCTGCACGGGGGGATGGCCGGGTTCTATGACTATGCCCACGTGGGCACGATGCTGAAGAGGAAGTTCCAGAACACCTGGAGGGAGTTCTTCATAGGCCTGGACGACAACTACTATGAGATACAGCCGTGCCAGATAATGCCAGATGCGGTGTTCAGGGCCTCCGGCCACATAGCGCACTTCACAGACCCCGTTGTGAAGTGCTCCAAGTGCAAGGCTGTGGAGAGGGCTGACCACATAATGGAGGACGTCCTGAAGGAGAGCTTCGAGGGCAAGAGCACCGAGGAGATGATGGCAATCATCAAGAAGCACAACATCAAGTGCGGCAAGTGCGGCGGAAAGCTGGAGGAGGTGGGCACGTTCAACCTGCTTTTCCCCATGAGCGTCGGGGCTGGGCAGGACGCACAGGTCGGTTACCTGGCAGGCGAGACCGCGCAGGGCGCTTACGTCAACTTCAAGCTCGAGTTCGAGGCGCTCAGGCGGAGGCTGCCCCTTGGCCTTGCTGTCATAGGAAAGGCGTTCAGGAACGAGATAGCCCCAAGGAACGTGCTGATAAGGATGAGGGAGTTCACGCAGGCAGAGCTGCAGATATTCTTCGACCCAGACACCATCAAGGAGCACCCTGACTTCAGGTCGGTGGAGAACATGAAGCTCAGGCTCTTCCCTGTATCGCAGAGGAAGAAGAACACAGTATTGGAGGTGAGCTGCAAGGATGCGGTTACCAAGATGAAGCTCCCCAGGTTCTACGTCTACCATATGGCCAAGATACAGGAGTTCTACCTGGGGACCATGAGGCTGCCTCCCAAGGCCTTCAGGTTCAGGCAGCTGTCTGACGAGGAGAAGGCGTTCTACAACAAGTACCACTGGGACATAGAGCTCAACCTGGAGTCTGTGGGGGGCTGGAAGGAGGTCGCTGGCATACACTACAGGACCGACCATGACCTGAAGGGACACGAGAAGGTCTCGGGCCAGAAGCAGGCGGTCAATGTGGAGGGCAAGGTCTTCATACCTCACGTGCTGGAGCTGAGCTTCGGGGTGGACAGGAACGTGTACGCTCTTCTTGAACTGGCGTACACCGAGGAGAAAGAGAGGACGGTTCTGAAGTTCCCGAGGCGTGTCTCGCCTTATGACGCGGGCATATTCCCATTGGTGAAGAAGGACGGGCTCGCAGAGCTCGCAAGGGACGTGCAGAAGAAGCTCAGGGACGCGGGATTCATAGTCTTCTATGACGAGGGGGGCTCCATCGGAAGGAGATACAGGCGGATAGACGAGATAGGGGTGGCGCTCGGGATAACTATAGACTACGACTCCAAGAAGAACAAGGACGTCACAATAAGGGACAGGGACACAATGGACCAGGTCAGGGTCAAGATAGACAAGCTGCCAGAGGCGATAATGGCCTTCATGCTGGGCGAGAATCTCAACAAATTGGGCGTGGCGCTGAATTAGGTCACTCCTTCAGCTTGAGGATGGCTTCTGCTATGTCGCCGTTGGTGTCGTCAAGGGCTGCCTCCGCGTACTCCCTCGTGCATCCCGCCTTCTCCATCACCATCTTCACGTCGTCCTCAGTGTAGGGCTTGCGCGGCTTCTCCGTCACCTCTCCCGATATCTGGAAGTTCTCCTGGCCCATCATGTTTACCTTTGAGACAGAGGGGTTGTTGATGACGAGGTCCTTGTCAGGCGTCTTTATTATCACCTGCTCTGCCTCTATCTCGTCCATCTTCATGCCCATCTTCTTGGCCATCTTCTCCATCTGCTTGGGGTTTATCCTCATACCAATCAGTTGTATTGTATCCTATATAATTCATTCGGTACAGTCTATTTAATGTTTAGAAACCAATCTAAAGGGTCGATTGATATGGAATTCCAGATACTTGACGTGGATTACGTGAACCTGGACGACAAGCCGGTGGTCCGTTTCTTCGGGAAGACGGAGAAGGGGGAATCAGTGTGCGTCTTCTATGAAGGATTCAAGCCGTACTTCTATGCGGCAGGCGAGGGCTTAAGGGAGGCCCTGGAAGGCGAGCCGGAGGTCATGAACATAGAGCAGGCCGAGAGGAATGTGATCGGGCACCACACGCCCCGGAAGGTCTTCAAGATAACGATCAGGAACCCGGCCAAGACGCCTGACCTCAGGGAGAAGCTCAGGGCACTGGGCATAACGGTATACGAGGCGGACGTCCTCTTCAAGTACAGGGTCATGGCTGACATGGGCCTGTCGGGCATGGGGTGGTGCAGGACCGAGGGGGACCAGTTCGCGAACACGGAAACCGTCCAGGCTGACAAGAAGTTCACCGTGAAGAAGCTTGTGCCCATAGACAAGGGCGGGAATGCTGACCTGAAGTACCTGGCATTCGACCTGGAGTGCGTGTCTTCCTCTGGAGCCCTTCCGGACCCCAAGAAGGACCCCATCATAATGGTTTCCCTGGTGTTCAGCCACCCGTTCGAGGGCAACAAGTCCGTGGTTCTGAGCACGAGGAAGGGGGACAATGTGATGTCGTTCGATTCTGAGAGCGGGATGCTGGAAGAGTTCGTGAAGATGGTGAAGAGGTATGACCCTGACTTCATGACAGGCTACAACTGCAACAACTTCGACTTCCCCTACATACTCGACAGGATGTACAAGCTTGACGTTAAGCCGTTCCTGGGGAGGTGCCTGCAGAAGAGGACGTCGCACAGGAAGATAGGCATAAGCACAAAGGTCAACCTGACCGGAAGGATAGCGCTGGACTCCTTCGCCATAGTGAAGAAGGACTTCTCCCTCCAGAGGTACAGCCTGAACTTCGTGGCCAATGCCCTCATCGGGGAGCAGAAGGAGGACGTGAAGCACTCGGAGATAGAGAAGTTCTGGAAGGGAAGCGACGAGGAGTTCAGGAAGCTGGCAGAATACTGCAGGAAGGACTCGCAGCTGGCGCTGGACCTTGTGCAGAAGATGAAGCTGATAGACAAGCACACCGCTCTTTCAAAGGTGTCGGGCACGCTGCTGCAGGACACCCTGGATTCCGGGGAGACCACAAGGATAGAGAACTACATGCTGAGGGTGTTCAACCAGAAGGGGTATGTATTCCCATGCAAGCCCGACGATGCCACGGCAGCGAAGAGAGGCCTGGGAAGGAAAGAGGAGCTGGGAGGAGGGGCGGTGCTGGAGCCGGTGAAGGGCCTGCATTCGTCCGTGGCTGTGCTGGACTTCAAGTCCATGTACCCCTCCATCATAAGGTCGTTCAACATCTGCCCGACGACCAAGGTCAACCAGGGGCAGGAAGAGGAGGCGGGCGTGAAGAAGGAGGACCTTACCATCACGCCTGCGGGGACATGGTTCCTCAAGAAGGAGAGGAAGAGGGGCATAGTGCCGGACCTCCTGGAGACCCTCATGAACGAGAGGGGGGCCGTGAAGAAGGCCATGAAGGACGTGAAGGACGAGAACAAGCACAGGGAGATGCACGCCAAGCAATGGGCGCTGAAGATAATGGCCAATGCCATGTACGGATACTTCGGGTACGCCAGGTCAAAGCTGTTCGACCTGGACATAGCAAATTCCATCACCTCAATAGGCAGGGAGACCATACACAACACCAAAGACGTCGTCGAGAAGAAGTACGGCTACCAGATAGTGTACGGGGACACTGATTCCGTCTTCGCCAAGCTCAAGGGCATAGAGGACATGGATGAGATGGGGAGGATAGCAGACAAGATAGCGGGGGAGATAACGGCGAACCTGCTGGGCACCCAGGAGCTGGAGTTCGAGAAGATATTCAAGAGGTTCCTGCCCCTCACCAAGAAGAGGTACGCTGCCTGGAAGTTCGAGAGGACGAAGGAGGGATGGGACGAGGGCCTGGAGATGAAGGGCATAGAGACCGTTAGGAGGGACTGGTGCAAGCTGGTGGGAGAGACCCTCAAGGAGGTCATAGAGATAATACTGAAGCAGGAGGACGTGAAGGGGGCCATGAAGTATTTCAAGGGTGTGATAGACGACCTGCTGGCAGGGAAGATAGACATAAGCAAGCTGATAATCACCAAGACCATGACCAAGGCGCCCAAGCACTACAAGGGGGTGCAGCCGCACATAGAGCTTGTCACCAAAATGAAAGCCAGGAACGCTGTAGACGCCCCTGGCGTGGGGGACAGGATAGAGTACGTCATAGTGAAGGGCAAGGAGATGCTGAGCAAGAGGGCAGAGGACCCATCATACATAAAGGAGAAGGGGCTGCAGATAGACGCCTCTTATTATATAGACAACCAGCTCATGCCTCCCCTGGAGAGGATATTCGGTGCCATGGGCATCACGAAGTCCGAGCTGATGGGAGGGGGCAAGCAAGTGGGCCTGCTGGACATACTCAGGAAGGGGAGGGCAGCGAATGCTGCGGAGGATGGGCCCAAGGTGATGAAAAGTATCAAGAAGGATGAGATGACGGGCTTCCTGTGCTCAAAATGCAGCAAGCATTACCAGAGGATGCCCCTGATGGGAACCTGCAGCTGCGGGGGCAAGCTCAATTTCGCCTCAGCCAACGGGCCTGCTGAGGCTGTCGTGAACTGAACATTACCTTCATTCCTGCTGATTCTGCGTAATCTCTTGTTCACGCCTGGAAATGAAGGATTCTGAAGCTGGACATGAAGTTAACGGGTGTTGCACATGAAACAAGGGTGTCTTCATGTGAATTTCATTTCGACATCATGCGGACTTTTCCACCTGAAACGAGGGGGTGAAGTTCATGTGACGTAATGTTCCATGTGAAATGAAGGGGTGTGAAGTAAACATTCAGGTTGATTCTCCCTCAACGTCAGGCATATCTGAGGCCGGGAGAAGGATTCATTATGGAGGAATCAGGGCTCCTGAAGCTCTCCCTTGCCTGCTCGCTCCTTGGGCTGCTCTCGATATTCCTGGTTTCAGGCCAGGTGTCTGAGAACGCACTGGAGATAGGCGGCGTCACAGGGGACATGACAGGCGTGGCAGCAAAGGTATGCGGGAACATAACATACAAGCATGTTTCGAAGAACAACCATCTCTTCTTCAGGCTGACTGACGAGACAGGAACCATCAGCGTGGTCGTGTTCAATGGCACTGCCAGGGGAATGACAGGCAACCCCTACTCCCTCAAGGAGGGGGACAACATATGCGCGCTGGGAAAGGTGGGGATGTACAAGGGGAGCGTGGAGATACTGGCTGACAGCCTGGGACTATGATGGAGTTCGCGCTAATGGCCATGATTGGGGTGTTGGGAGGCACATTCACAGGCCTGATACCCGGGGTACACCCGAACACTGTGGCTGCAGTCATGCTAGCATCCACCTCCTCGCTCCTGCTCTTCTTCACGCCTCACGCTATAGCTGTGTTCGTCACATCGATGGCCATCTCCAACACTTTCCTTAACTTCATACCGTCTGTGTTCATAGGCGCGCCGGAAGGGGAGACCGCCCTCTCTGTCCTGCCTGGGCACAGGTTCCTGCTGAAGGGCCAGGCGCAGGAGGCGGTATGCCTGACAGTGGCGGGCGGGCTGGGCGTTATCATGCTGTCAGTTGTCCTGTTCCCTCTGGTCTCCGTTGTCCTGCCCATACTATATATGGGAATCAAGTCATACATGGCCTGGCTCCTGCTGGCGATAGCCGGGGTCATGATACTTCTGGATGAGGGGATGAAGAGGGTCTATGGCCTGATTGTGTTCGGGCTTTCCGGTATATTGGGTGTCATGACAATGGAGACGCCATTATTGCCAGATCAGAGCATGCTGTTTCCCATCTTCACTGGACTGTTCGGGATAAGCACACTAATTATAAGCATAGGCTCCGGCATATCGGTGCCCAGGCAGAGCCAGGCTCCTGTGAGGCTTCCTGTGAAGGAGACTGTGATGGGAAGCGTGAAGGGGTTCTTCTCAGGCATGCTCATGGGAGTGCTGCCCGGGATAGGCGCCGCGCAGGCAGGGGTGCTGGCGCATGAGCTCTCCATGAGGAAGTCGATTAGGGAGTTCATGGTTTCCCTGGGAGGCATAAACACTGTGGCAGCGCTGTTCTCCCTCATGGCGCTGTACCTGATATCCAGGCCAAGGTCAGGGGCTGCGGTAGCTGTCCAGGAGGTGCTCGTGAACTTCGGCTACGGGGAGATGCTGCTCCTGATGGCGACTGCCCTGTTCTCTGCCGGGGCAGGGGCCTTCCTTACAATAAGGGCCGGAAGGGGGTTCGCCAGGCTGTTCCAGAGGCTTGATTACAGGAGGGTGTCGGTGGCCATAATAGTCATGCTGGTCGGCATGGTGGCGCTGATGACAGGGCCCATCGGCATGCTGTATATGGTGACTTCAACGTCCATAGGCCTCCTCCCTCCCCTGTTTGGCGTGAAGAGGACCAGCTGTATGGGGGTCCTGATGCTGCCCATCATGCTGTTCTACTTCGGCCTCATGTAAGGCTTAAGAATGTTTGCGACAAGAATTGTTATGCTCGATGGCATTGGCGGGTATCTGGACGAGATCATAATGATAGGCTTGCCGGCACTTACATTCATGGGGATTGCGGGCTACGGCTGCTGGAAGTATATGAGCAGGAACAATGAGCACCAGATAAGGGACGAATACTTCAGGAACATTGAGGAGCGGAGAAGGGAAGAAAAGGACTCTACTTGAACTCCGCTTCCAGCGTCTCTAGGTTGACCTTGGCTGAGCCCTCTCCGCAGGAGACTATTAAGACTCCCTTGTAAATCTCCTTCCCTGCAGGCGGCCCTATCAGCCAGAGGATGTCAGGAACAGGGTCTATCACGTGAAGGTTCTTCGGGCCAGGGACCTCCTCGTGCGGGAGGCACCGCTTCTTGAGCCAGCCTGCAGCAGCCTTCAGGTCCTTCTCGCCCGTCTTGTAGGCGAGCACGGTCAGGGAGGAGCCGTTGTTGGAGACTGTCAGCCAGGTGGGGGAATGGGAAACGTGGGTCGCGCCCTCTGCCCCTGAGGAGGAGAATATGACGTCCGCGTCCTTCTCATCCTTTGAGGTGAGGAGGAGGGTCGTGTTATGTATGCGTCCGGGCTTCCTGACAAGGGGGACATCGGGCCAGACGGTTTCGGAAACCATCACCTTGCCCTCCCTTACCTGGCCTTTGGCGCCCAGGACATCGCCCTCTCCGGCATCAATCTTTCCTATGGCGTCTATCTCGCCTGTCTGGTCCTCGAGGACGGCGCCGGAGGGCGTCAGTTCCTTCACTATGCCTATGACCGACACGCCTGATTTGAGGTCCTGGGCCTTGTTGATGGATACTGCCTTGACTTTCTTCAGCAGCAGCTGCCTCATGGCCTTGTATTTCTGGCTGTAGAAGTCCGCCACGTCCTTCGGCTTCAGCCTGGCCTTCGGGACGGATTCCTTGACAGAAACGTTTGGGCCCCTCTTTTCGCCCGCAGGGGACCCGTATACTAGCATGTGCTTGGCCTCCTCCAGTACCGAGTCTATATCTGACCAGTCGGCGCCCTCAAGCGCCTCGGGGGAAACCATCACGCCCCTTTCCAGCGCCTTCCTCACTATCTCCCTCTTGTCCATAATCAAACCAGGTAGTTCCTTTCCAGCACCCTCCGTATCTTCTCCACAGCGGGCCTTGCAAGGAGTATCCTTATCTCCCTTGTCCTTCCGTAGCGGCCCTTTGATATCACCTTTGCGTTTATTATGCCCAGCATGTCCAGCTCGGCTATAAGGTCGGAGACCCTCCTCTGGGTGAGGGGCTTGAGGCCGCACTTGGCTGATATCTTTTCATATTCCAGGAAGATGTCCCCTGTCTGGATGTCCTTCTCTCCCTTGTCCGTCAGCTTGAGGATGCCCGCAAGGACGGCCAGGGACTGCTTGGGCTGTGCCTGCACCACCTCTGTGGTCCTGTCCAGGTCTAACTTGTCTTCCGCTGCATCGACGAAGCCCGATGTCACTGTCGGCTCCTTCTTCCTCTCCGCCATCTCTCCTGCAACCCGAAGCAGGTCCAGCGCCTTTCTTGCGTCGCCGTGCTCCTGTGCTGCCAGGGCGGCACACTTCTCTATCACCCCGCCGCCGAGCGCGCCTGAGTGGAAGGCCTTCTCTGCCCTGGTGGACAGGATGTCCTTCAGCTGGTTGGCGTTGTATGGGGGGAATATTATCTCCTCCTCGGAGAGGGAGGACTTCACCCTGGAATCAAGGGACTCTATGAAGGATATGTTGTTAGAGATGCCTACCATCGAGAGCCTGGCCTGCTTCAGCTCTGTATTGACCCTGGTGAGGTTGTAGAGTATTTCGTCGCCGACCTTCCTGACCAGGGCATCTATCTCGTCTAGCACGAGTATGACGTTCTGGGGCCTGGAGTCGATTGCCTCGTAGAATATCCTGTACACCTCGTCTGTCGGCAGGCCGGTGGCGGGCACGGTCTTGCCGAGCTCCCGGGAGAGCTCTGCGAAAAGCCTGTACTCTGTGTCAGCCACCCTCTTCATCTTGCAGTTCATGTACAGCACAACCACCCTGTCAGACGCCTTCTCCAGCTCCTTGGTCACCTGCCTGGCGACCAGGGTCTTGCCTGTCCCGGTCTTGCCGTAGAGGAACACGTTGGAGGGGCGGGCTCCCTGTATGGAGGGGGCAAGTATGGTGGCAAGGTGCTGCATCTGCTCGTCCCTGTGCATGGCCTGCTCAGGCATGTGGTCATGTGACAGGATGTTCCTGTTGGAGAAGACCGCTCCTGCCTTCTGCACATAGCCGCTGAAGATGTCGCCCAGGGTTTGTTGGACCATAATCTCTATATGAAACCGGGGTTTAAATTCTTGTTGTGGGTTTCTTCCCTCCTGTTATATTACACTGTAATATCGGTACTCTGCGCCCACGATCACCTCATTTCATGTGGACCCCAGACACCTTTATTTCTTATGGAAATCGGGTATTATAAAACTATTTCTAAATATTACACTGTAATACTTTGAAAGAACTGAAATAAAGAAAAAAGGCAAGTTCCACAGGAAACCGTGGTGTCAGGCATTTTTTAATATTAGGCTTCAATTAGTAGTATGAGGATACTGGTACTCGCTGATATACATGGTGAGAGGCGGGCGCTGTCCAAGGTGATAGACGCTGCCGGAAAGGACTTCGACCTGGTGGTCTGTCCCGGAGACGTCACTGACATGTTCAGTGTCCCCCAGGACTTCACCCAGATGGACGTCGCCAACATGGTGCTTCAGCAGCTGCTTGCGATAGGCAAGCCCGTGCTATGTGTCCCCGGCAACCATGACCCGTATGAGATAATAGAACTGTTCAGGAACTACGGGGTTAACCTCCACTGCACCACAGAGAAGCGGGGGGGCACCACTTTCCTGGGGTTCGGCGGCGCAGCGACGCCCTTCAACACGATAATAGAGCCGAGCGAGAAGGAGACTGCGGCCTGGCTGGACAGGCTCTCTTCCAAGGCGCCCAGGGGGTTCGTCCTCGTCGTGCACAGCCCCCCGAAGGACACCAAGCTGGACAAGACGAAGGGAGGCCACGTGGGATCCCAGGCGATACGCGCATTCATAGAATCCAAGAAGCCGCTTCTGGCCATCTCCGCCCACATACATGAGAACAGGGGAGAGGACCGGCTGGGGGGCACCACGCTCTTTTATCCTGGCCCGGTCTATGACGGCTATTATGGCATGGTGGAGATAAAGGCGGGAAAGGCGTCCTGCGAGTCAAAACAAACCAAGCTGTAATCACTTAATGGATGTCAGGGCCTCCACTATATTGTCTGCGTTATCCAGCCTGCAGACAGCGAGGGGTATGCCCTCTACCTCTGCTATCCTCTTTGCGACGTCGTCGACCGTGTCCAGCCCATGGAGCACCACCAGAGCCGGCTGCAGGCCTGTGAGCTTGATTGCGACCATTGGGGTCCTTCCTGTCTCCACCTTGGTGAAGACCAGCGCCCTCTGTGTGGTGGCGCCGTAAAGCCGCACAAGCTCCTTGAACGAGAACTCTGTTATCGCCTTGAATGAGTCTATGATGGTGTAGCCATACAGGGGCTTGCTCGACTGGCTGTCTGTGAGGAGAGAGGCGCTTATGCTCTTACAAAACCTGTTCACGCTCACCCCGCCCTCGAGTTCCCTCATGTCCAGTATGGCGTCTGACATGCCTGGCGGGGGGCCGTCCTTGGAGAAGCTCTTTATGATGTTGCCTCCCCGCTCCAGGTCTATGTCCAGAAGGGAGCTGACATACTTGTTGACCACCTTTATGCCGGGGGACCTCCTTCTCCCTGACTCATAGTCGCTTATCACCGACGACGTTATGCCCAGGCTCTGAGCGAGGCGCTTCTGGGAGACCTTGAATATCTCCCTCCACTTCTTTATCACGCGCTCGGGAGAATCAGATAGCACTATCTCGCCGACTATGTCCTTGGCCAGGCCCCTGCGGCTGACGGCCAGTTCGTCAGTCATGTTATCCATGTTCGATATTTGTCTTAATGTTATAAAAACCCACGCCAGAAAAAGATATAAGCCTTCCGCTGCCTAACGGAATAGCGGAACGCTGCTATGCCTTGCCTTTTATCCTTTGAGAACAATTAGTATTCATGCCCATCAAGACGTACGCCAAGGGCGCCAGGCACGAGAGGGACCTCCTGCACATCCTGACCAAGAGGGGCTTCTCCTGCATACGCGCTGCGTCTTCAGGGGGCTGGCTAACTCCGGCAGACATAGTCGCGATAAAGAAGGGTCTTGTGATAGCGATAGAAAGCAAGGCCTGGAACAAAATGCCCCGCCTGTCAAAGGACAAGATAAGGGACTTCCAGGAATGGTGCAGGCAGGCGAGCGCCATCGGCATACTTGCCTGGAAGCCGCCCCAGGACAAGTGGAAGATGATACTCCTGAACCACATAGCGGACGGCAACTATGACGAGGACATGTGGCTCTCGATGGATGATGTCCTGAACGCAGTGGATGTCTAGAGCTTCTTCAGTGCCCTCTCCATCCTTCCCATCGCAGTGACTATCTTCTCGTACGCTGTCGCGTAGCTCAGCCTTATGTAGCCTTCCCCCATCCTTCCGAACTCTGTTCCCGGCACGACGGCGACCTTGCCCTCCTTCAGCAGCCACTCAGCGAACTTGAACGAGGACTTCTTGGTGAGGTGCGATATCTTCGGGAAGGCATAGAATGCGCCCTTGGGCTCCACGCAGTGCAGGCCCATCTTGTTGAGCCTCCTGACAATAAGCTTCCTCCTCCTGTCATACTCCTTCCTCATCTCTTCGGTCGCTGCCTGCTTCCCCCTTAGCGCTGACGTCACCGCAATCTGGGAAACAGTGGGCGCGGAAAGCGTGGAGAAGAGATGGAGCTTTGTCATCGCCTTGACGAGCTTCTGGGGCCCGTGGAGCCAGCCGACCCTGAACCCTGCCATCGCGTACGTCTTTGAGACAGACTGCATGGTCAGCACCCTTTCCCCCATCCCGTTCAGGGAGCCTATGGAAATGTGCCTGGCATCGTCGTAGGTCAGCTTCTCGTACGCCTCGTCTGATATTATTATGATGTCATGCTCTGTCGCAAAGTCCGCGATGTCCTCCAGGGTCTGCTTCGTGTAGACCGTGCCCGTCGGGTTGGTGGGGGTGTTTATTATAATCGCGTTTGTCTTCTCCGGGACGATGGCGCGCTCCAGCTCGTCCACGTCTATCTGCCATCCCTGCTCCTCCTTCAGGGGCACGGAGAGCGGCATCCCGCTCAGCAGCTCTATGGTGGGCTTGTACGCTAGGAAGCCCGGGTCTGTCAGGAGCACGCCCTCCCCGGGGTCAACCATGGCCATGAGGGAAAGCAGTATGCCTTCTGTCGAGCCCGTGGTCACTATGATGTCGTCCGGGTCAGCGGTTATCCTGTTCTCCTTCTTCAGCTTCTCTGCTATCGCCTGCCTCAGTTCCAGCCTTCCCTGGGGCGGGGAGTAGTGGGTGCGGCCCTCTCCCAGGGCCTTCCTTGCAGCCGCCAGTATCTCCTTGGGCGTCGTGAAGTCGGGCTCGCCCGGCCCGAGGGAAACCACCGACCTGTCCTCGACCGCTATCTTCAGGAGCTTGCCTATCACTATCCCGGGAAGCTCCTGCCCCCTCTCGGAGAGTATGCTCCTCAGCATAATTAATATTGCGGCCGACAAATAATAAACACCATGAGCCTGGACAAGTTCTTCGAGCCCAGATCCGTCGCCGTTGTCGGCGCCTCAAGGAGCCCCGGCAAGCCGGGCCACGTCATCTTCAGGAACTTCTTCGAGGGCAACTTCAAAGGAAAGGTGTACCCGGTCAACCCGAAGGCCAGGGAGCTGTTCGGTCAGAAGTGCTACAGGAGCGTGGAGGACATACCTGGGAAGGTGGACCTCGCAATCATAGTGGTCCCCGCTTCCCTGGTCCCGGCCGCCCTCGGGCAGTGCGGCAGGAAGGGCATAAGGCACGCAGTGGTGATATCCGCCGGCTTCAAGGAGATAGGCAATGCGGAACTAGAGGAGAAAGTGAAGGCCGTCGCCAGGAAGCACAGGATGCGCCTCATCGGCACCAACTGCATCGGCATATACGACCCCTACTCCGGGGTGGACACCATATTCAACCCCAGGTACAAGCTCGAAAGGCCCGACAAGGGCAACATAGCGTACATAAGCCAGTCCGGCGCGATAGGGACGGTCATGCTGGACTGGATGGCGATGAAGGGCTACAAGATATCCCGCTTCGTTTCCTACGGCAACGAGACGGACATAGGGGCGGACGAGCTTATAGGGTACCTGTCCAGGGACAGGGACACCAAGGTGATATGCGCATATTTCGAGGGCATAAAGGACGGCAGGAAGCTCTTCGACGTCGCCAGGAAGTTAAGCCACAGGAAGCCCATAATGGTGCAGAAGGGGGGCATCACCAAGGAGGGCAGCGCCGCTGTCCAGAGCCACACAGGAAGCCTCGCCGGCTCCGAGGAGGTGTTCTCTGCTGCATTCAGGCAGTCGGGCATAATACAGGCAGACGACATGGAGGAGATGTTCGACTTCGCCAGGCTGCTCAGCACCCAGCCCCTTCCCAAGGGAAAGAGGGTGCAGGTCATAACCGACGGAGGCGGGTTTGGCGTGATGGCAGTGGACAGCATAATAAGGAACGGCCTGGAACTGGCCGGGATGAAGAAGAAGACCCTCAGGGAACTGAAGAAGGCCCTGCCCCCATATTTCATAATAAAGAACCCCATAGACCTGACCGGGAACGCAGAGAGCTGGCATTACGAGAAGGCAATCAATGCTGCAATGGAAGACCCGAACGTGGACATGATAATGGCCATCGTCCTATTCCAGGTGCCTGCCCTTACGCCGGAGGTGACGTCTGTCATAGCAGAGGCCAGCAAGAACAGCAGGAAGCCCATAGTGGTTGTCGCATCCGGGGGCAGGTACACTGAGGTGCTGAAGAAATGCCTCGAGTCCAGCGGGGTGCCCTGCTTCTCCTACCCCGCCAGGGCAGCCAACGCCATGGGAGTGATGTATAATTATGCCGAGTACAGGAAAAGGCGCGGATGAGATGGTAGTGGTGTCCTTGGGGGGCTCCATAATAGTCCCCGATGACGTGGACGTCAGCTTCCTCAAGAGGTTCAGGAAGCTCATATTAGACCACGTCAAATCTGGGAAGAGGTTCACCATAATCTGCGGAGGCGGCAGCACGACCAGAAAATACCAGAGAGGCGCCAAGGAGGTCTTCACCCTGGACAACGAGGACCTAGACTGGATAGGCATACACGCCACCAGGCTGAACGCCCACCTGCTGAGGACCATACTCAGGGACGTTGCGCATCCCAGGATAATAAAGGACCCGACCAGGCCGATAATGTGCGACGAGAAGGTGATAATAGCCGCCGGCTGGAAGCCCGGCTTCAGCACAGACTATGACGCGGTTCTGCTGGCAAAAGGCTACGGAGCCAAGACGGTCATAAACCTCAGCAACATCGCGCAGGTGTGCGACAAGGACCCAAAGTACCACAAGGACGCCAAGCCGATAGGCAGGATAGGCTGGAAGGCATTCAGGAAGATAGTCGGCGACAAGTGGGTACCGGGAGCGAACCTCCCATTCGACCCGATAGCGTCAAAGGAAGCGGACGGGCTCGGCCTCAGGGTCCTGATAATGAGGGGCACTGACATAGAGAACCTGGACGCAGCCCTAAAGGGGAAGAAGTTCAAGGGGACTGTGGTGGAATGAAGGCGACAGACAGGCAGTTCGTGAGGAGGATTTTCAAGAGGAGGCGGCCCTGGTGCCACAAGGGGGACTTCGGGCACCTGATGGTAATAGGGGGAAGCAAGCTGTATTCCGGCTCGCCTGCGCTTGCCGCAATGGGGGCGATAAAGGCCGGCGCAGACCTGGTGCTGGTGGCTGCGCCGAAAAGGGCGGCAGACATAATAGCAGGCTTCGGGCCTGACATGATAACGCACCCCCTGAAAGGGGACTACATAAACCCATGGCACCTGAGGGAGCTGCTCAGGCTCTCGGAAAGGTCGGAGGCCGTGGTAATTGGAGGGGGGATGGGAAGGAACGCCCACGTGTTCGGTTTCGTCCCCAGGTTTCTGAAGGCCGTGAAGGTCCCGTGCGTGATTGACGCAGACGCGATATACGCGTTCGCCAAGAAGCCAATCAAGCTGAAGGCAGGATGCGTGTTCACTCCGCACTCATACGAGTTCCAGGTGCTGACAGGAGTAAAACCAAGCGAGAAGACAAAGAAGCGGGCAGAGCAGGTGAAGGCGGCAGCCAAGAAGCTCGGTGCGACAGTGTTATTGAAGGGCCACATCGACGTGATATCAGACGGAAGGAATGTGGCAGCCAACAGGACAGGCAACCCTTGCATGACAAAGGGCGGCACAGGGGACACGCTGGCCGGCATACTCGGCGGGCTGCTCGCCAGGGGAACCGGCCCGTTCGACGCGGCATGCGCAGCTGCCTGGATAAACGGAAGGGCAGGCGACATCGCAGCCAAAGAGGCAGGCGAGGGCCTGATGGCAATCGACGTCGCCGACAATATACACAGGGCGATAAGATAGGGGCCCCTTATCCTAGCGCCTGTTTACGGGTGGTCTTCTGTCACAGGGAACCCGGGAATCCCACCCGAGCATCCCCGCTCAAGCTCCATGCCGAGCACGTACGCTTCCCAGAATTCGCCCCTTTCTGTGAACCCCTCCAGGGCCCTGTAGCCTGCCCTGTAAAGCGGGCTGCAGTCCCAGCAGGGCTCGGGCAGCGTATCCATGTAGCGTCTGGCATACAGCTCATGTGTCTTTCTTGGCTCTACCATTTCTTCACCTCCTTATTCCTTAAGCAGCATGAACAGCATCGTGGAGAAACCCATCCATATGGGCGCTGATGTCGGGAGGATGGTCGTTATGTGTATCCCTCCCAGGTGCATTGATGCTGCCAACGCTAGAGTTATCACCGAGGAAGCCAGGAGGCCCCCTGCCAGGGCCCAATTGCCCTTCTTATGGTGCGGTGGCATATTCATCACCTCCAATTTCGAGTTTTCTATGATATTATTAAACAAACAGGTACTTAAATGTTTCGGTCATACTAGAAAAGCCGAAATAAAGGATTTTAATAAGAAACCCGAAAATAAAGCATGCCCCTCTTCGAGGACATCGTCCACAAGGCTCTGGCCAGCGAGATACGCAGGAAGATACTGCTCAGCATAAGCCAGAAGGAGAAGTACCTGACGGAGATTGCGAACGAGATAGACAAGAAGCCCCAGACAGTCGATTTCCACCTGACGCTCCTGGCGGAGATTGGCCTGGTGGACAGCGAGTGGAAGGGAGGCAAGAAGTACTACTTCCTGAAGAACAGGGAGATACTCCGTTTCCTGAGGGAAAAGAAGCCGCTGCCTGCGCACATGAGGCCTAAGCCCCCACATGAGATAGTGCAGGACATGTGGGACGACATGGGCAAGAGGCTGGACAGGATAGAGAAGAAGCTGGACAGGCTCGCAAAAAGAAAATAAGCCGGCTGGGACAATAATCAAGTGATACCATGGCAAAGAAAGTTAAGGTCATAATAATGGGGGCGGCCGGCAGGGACTTCCACAACTTCAACGTCGTCTACAGGAACAGGGCCAGGTACGATGTGGTGGCTTTCACCGCGGCACAGATACCCAACATCTCGGGCAGGAAGTACCCGGCAAAGCTTGCAGGCAGGCTCTACCCGAAGGGCATACCCATATACCCGGAGGAGAAGCTGCCAGAGCTGATAGCCACCTACAACGTCGACGAGGTCATAATGTCATACTCCGACCTCCACCATACGACAGTCATGCACAAGGCCGCCCTGGTCAATTCCCTGGGAGCTGACTTCGTGATGTTGGGCGCCAAGTACACCATGCTCAGGTCCACCAAGCCCGTCATAGCCGTGACAGCCGTCAGGACAGGGTGCGGCAAGTCACAGACGACCAGGAAGGTCGCCTCGGTGCTGAAGGAACAGGGCAAGAAGGTGGTCGTTGTCAGGCACCCCATGCCTTACGGCGACCTGGCCAAGCAGGCGTGCCAAAAATACACGACATATGATGACCTTGACAGGCACAGGTGCACCATAGAGGAGAGGGAGGAGTACGAGCCCCTGATAGAGATGGGCGTGACGCTCTTTGCGGGCGTCGATTACGAGAGGATACTCCGCAGCGCAGAGAAGGTCATAGGAAGGAAGGACGGAGTAATAATATGGGACGGGGGCAACAATGACACCCCCTTCTTCAGGCCTGACATGCAGATAACCCTGGTGGACCCCCTAAGGCCGGGACATGAAAAAGACTTCTATCCCGGGGAGACCAACCTCAGGCTGGCTGACGTCATAATAGTGAACAAGGAGGGCAGCGCCAGCAAGAGGAACATAGGGACAGTGAAGGAGAACATAAAGAAGTACAACCCCTCCGCCATAGTGATAGATGCTGACTCAGAGGTTACCGTGGCCAAGCCGGAACTGGTCCAGAGGAAGAGGGTTCTTGTCGTCGAGGACGGCCCAACCCTGACCCACGGGGGCATGACCATAGGGGCAGGGACGGTGGCGGCCAGGAAGATGAGATGCAGGATAGTGCCGGCAAAGCAGTTTGCTGCGGGCACTATGAAGAAGGTGTATGAGGACTATCCCCACCTCAAGAACGTCCTCCCGGCGATGGGGTACAGCCCCGGCCAGGTGAAGGACCTGCAGAAGACCATAAGCAACGCCAACTCGAAGATAGACGCCGTGATAGCCGGCACCCCCATAGACCTCAGGCGGCTCGTCAAGAGCAGGAAGCCCATAGTCAGGATAAGGTACAACCTCAAGGAAGTGGGAAAACCGACACTTAGCGACGTGCTAGGCAAGCTTGTCAACAGGGTATTCTAGTTCTACCAGACGACGACCCTGACCAGCAGCTTCTTCGGGACAGGGTCATCGGAGAGCGCGACCCTGTCCACGGAGGCGAACACCTCTTCCCCTCCATAAGAGCCGCACTGCATCCTCGGCGTGCCGTCGGTCTCGTTTATCTCTATCCTGACGTTGTACCGCCTTTCGGCCCCTGACATGAAGAGGGGGGTGTCCACCAGGCCCAGCGCCTCCTGCACGTCCCTGTAGTTCCCCTGGCAGTAAGACCCCATGTAGCCCATCTTGGTGCCGTCCAGCATAGGGTACTCCTTCATCAGGCCCATGGAAACAGGCACGCTGCCTGACCAGGCACCCTTCGTGTGCACCAGCAGCTCTGACGCTGCGAAGGCCTTGCTGTGCAGGGTGTTGACATGGAAATCGTCGCTGAAAGACGCCATGCTGGCGCTCAGGTAGCTCATTATGTAGAGTACTATGCCGAAGAAAAGGACTGCGGCAACCATGAACTCGAAAATCATCTGGCCCTTTTTCCTGCCCATCCAATTAATATATATCTTCCGGGATTAATTATTATCATGAAGAGGCTGTTACTGCTGCTTCCTGTACTTCTCGTGGTTCTCACCTCCGGGTGCACCATGCCTGAGCTTCCTGGAGGCATCCAGCTGCCCTTCTTCAGCACAGGCGCAACCTACGAGAGCGACATCATCATAGTCAAGGACCTCTCCGCAATCCCCAGCTCTGTCAGGGCAGGGGAGAACGTCAGGCTCGTCGCCTACATAGAGAACATGGGGGACGATGCGGTTCCGCAGAAGAGCATAGGGCTGGACGAAAAGCTAAAGGACGAGGACGTGGTAGTGCAGCTCTATGACCACTGCGAAGGCCTCTTCCAGAAAAGCGGCATCAGTGTCAGCTGCCCCAGCGGGGTTCCGGGCGCTGACAATACGAACTGCACGTTCAGCAAGATACTTGCGGGCGAGACCATGGTGGTCGACTGGACCCTCAAGGCAGCCAAGGACGTCAAGCTTGAGACGCCATGCGAGTTCAAGGTCTATGTCAGGTATCCCTACACGACCGACGGCCTGACCACCCTCTCCTTCATAAGCCAGAACGAATACAAGAGACAGCTCGAGGCAGGCACCTTCAAGACCAAGTCCCATTACACCACCAAGGGCCAGGGGCCGGTGAAGGCGTATTTCACTGTTAATGACCAGGAGCCCATACCAGCGGCCTCCCCCGGGACGGATTCCTACACGAGCGTGTCACTGGATATCCACAACATGGGATATGGCTTCCTGGCAGACCCGACGTCCGGGAAGACCGGCACGAAAGGGCCCAGGATAATAAAGGAGTCCTTCAACCTGACCATACCCGGCGACACGCCGATTGATGCCGGTAACTGTGAGCTCACAGAAAAGGACGGCCACTATGTACCGAACGAAGACGTCAAGCTGATAAAGGACAAGAGGAGCCTTCCCTGCAGCCTGAAGATACCGGCGGACATCAACAAGGAGGCCACTTTCCAGCTTAATGCCCGGGTATCCTACCTATATGAGTTCAGGAAGACCGCAAAAGTGACAGTGAGCCCCGTATAAGTTTTATAAATTAATGCCGACCTTAATATAAAGCATGCCAGCAAAATCAACCGCCCTATTGCTCATACCAGTTTTTGCAGTGATGCTTATCTCTGGATGCGTGACAGGCCCTACAGGCGCAGGAATGGGAAATGGGCTTGCCATAACGGACTGGAAGCCCGACCTGGCGGACGTCTATTCAGGCGACGCAGTAAGGCTCCAGCTCAGGATCCAGAACCAGGGCGAGTTACCGGCAGAAAATGTCGTTGCAGAACTGGCGGGCATAGACACCACCGAATGGGGCACATTCGGGGGCTTCACTGACTATGTGGACGTGGCCTCCAGCATGCTGCCTTATGACGGGGCATCACAGACGCCAGGGGATGTAAGGACAGTCGATTGGAGGCTAGAAGCACCGTCGCTTGCAAAGGGAACCAGTTTCACCTACACGCCCATAGTAAAGGTCAGCTACGACTACAAGACATCGGCACAGAAGCCATTGACCCTTGTGGACGTGGACGAGCTGAGGAAGATAAAGCAGCAGGGCAAGTCCTTGAGCGGAAAGACCACGACATACTCGGCAGGCCCCCTTGCGGTGGAGATAAAGACAGGGAACTATGTCAAGACATCAGACGACTTCGGGACAGAGTATGACATATTCCCGGTCTACATAAAGGTGACGAACACCCAGTGGGAGCAGAGCGGAACGGTCACGCATGGCAGCGGCTTCGGAACCTACTTCGGCGAAGGAGACTATCCGGTTCAGATGGAGATAACGCCGCCTTCAGGGACCAACTTCAGGTACACCGGCCTGGCAGGCTCTTCTGACTGCAGCTCCCTCGTGGACCTGGACCTCTGGCAAGGAAAGGAAGCGGAAATCACCTGCGAGTTCGAGGTGACCAACCCCCCGGCATACCAGCAGGAGGGGCTGATAAAGGTCGACCTGAACTACAGGTTCCAGACAGAGGACAGCACATCCGTAAAGGTGACAGGCACCGGAGAATCGGGCAGTTTCTTCTGAGAAACTTCGCTATTTTTTATTTATTTAAGTTTGCCTGCACAATCTATATACATGAGAAGGCTTCTCCTGATGTTGCTGCCTGTGCTTCTGGTGGTGATGGTTTCCGGATGCACTGCCCCAGGCTTCACCGCCTCGGCCAGCGGGAGAGGGGTCACCATAGAGGCATTCGAGCCCGACTTCAGCGCTGCGTCCGAGGGGGAGACCATCCAGCTGCAGCTTATGGTGAGGAACAAGGGCAGCGTCGACGCCAGCGACGTGAAGGCAGAGATATTCGGCATGGAAAAATGGAGCCTCCTCGGTAAGGGCGGGGGAAGCACATGCGACCTCACTGACACATGGGGCCTAATCGCGCCTGACGAGGCTAGGGGCACTGCCGGAGGCTCCAAGTCATGCATATACGCCTACAAGTCTCCGGACATATCAAAGGGCCTCAGCATGTCGTACACCCCGACAGTCAGGGTGAGCTACAGGTACAGCACCAACACCATAAAGTCCATAACGCTCCTGTCCTCCACAGAGGCCAGGCGGATAGAGCAGCTCGGGGGAGAGCTTCCAGGCGAGACCCTGAGCACGTCAAGCGGACCAGTCTCGGTGGGCATAGTGACAAAGGGCCCGATAAAGGTCTTCAAGGACGGCCTCGAATTCCCGATAGAGTTCACGATAACCAATGTGGGGGGAGGGGTGGTCGCCACGTCAAAGGACAGCAATGATTGGAACAAGGTCAATTTCCGGGTCAGCCTTCCGGATGACCTTGAGAACGTCGACTGCCCGGTTGACACCAACAGGACACTCACCCTCTTCAAGGGCAAGTCCAACACCATAACTTGCACGGTGAAGGCCAGCATACCGTCCGTCCCCAAGCAGGTCCAAGTGACCGCCAGCGCGGACGGATACTACTACTTCATCGAGAAGAGCACGAAGGTCACGGTGACGGGAATCTAGAAGTCTGACAGGTTCTTCTGTTTCTTGGTTTCGCGCGCCCTTTCAACAGGCCTGGGCGCTGCAGGCTTCCTGCCGTCGAACAGCGGTACCCCGTACACCCCGTCGTACCCTGGCTGCACCTTAAGCCTGCCTTCCCTCACCATCATGATTGCATCAGCCACCTTCTGGCTGGACATATCGCTTATGCTTTCCCGGGGCGCATCCAGCATTACAGAGAACTCCGAGCCGAAGCCCTCGATGAGCCTGTAGTAAGCCTCCCACACCTTCTTGGAGGCCGGGCTGGCTATCTTCATCACTTTGGTGAGTATGTCGGAGAGGGGTATGAGCGACCTGTAGGAGGCCGGGTCCTTCGGCGTATAGCCCTCCGGCCTGTCCGCGAGCTCCTCCACCCTGTTGAGGACACCTATGGTCAATGCCTTTCCACAGACAGGGCACATGCCCCTGCTTTCAGCGCTTTTCCTGGGCTCCTGGCAGACCCCGCAGTTCCTGTGGCCGTCCAGGTGGTACTTGCCGTATGAGGGGTCGACCTCTATGGTTCCGAGGAATCCCTTCCTGCCCTTGAGTGCCCCGATTATGGAACCGTAGGTCACCTCGGGCAGCTCGAACATGTTGGCCTCCCTTCCCAGCCTCCAGGGCCAGTAGGAATGGCAGTCAGAGTTGCTGACGAGCGTGTACCGGTCCAGCTGCGACAGCCTCCAGTTCATGGGAGGGTCCGAGGACAGGCCCGTCTCGAGGGCGAATATGTGCTTCGCCTGGTCCTTGTAGCACTCCTCCACGGAGTCGAATCCTGACTTGGACCCGAACACGGAGAACCAGGGGGTCCAGACATGCGCGGGTATGACCTCTATCCTCTCGTCCAGCCCCTTCAGTGACTCGACGAACTCCGGGCAGGGTATCCCGAATATTGGCCTGCCGTCATAATCCACCCTTCCCCTGGTGAGCAGCCATTCCGTTATCTTGGACACTGCATCAAAGTCCGGCGCCAGTACCACGTTGTGCACCCTCCTGCCCTTACCGTCCTGGGAATAGATGTTGGATATCTCGGTCTGAAGCATGAAGGGGAATCCCGAGGCAGTCCTCAGTATGCCTGTCCCGTCCTCCTTCAGGTGGGCCTTCAGCTCCTCTATCCACTTCGGGTGCGTGAAGTCCCCTGTGCCGAGCAGCCCCACTCCCTTCACCCTGGCCCACTTCTCCAGGTTCAGTATGCTAATGTCCTTGCTGGTGGCCTGGCTGTACCTTCCGTGTATGTGCAGGTCGGCTATGAACTTCATAGAGAAATAATGGAACCCCAGCTTTAACAAGTTTAGTCGTGTTTCTCTTTCTTTTTCTTCTTGAGCTTCTGTACCCTGTCGTACTTGTCGACCCAGGCAGCTGCCGCCTTGACTTCGCTTGGCCCGTTTCCAACGCCGCTGGTGTTGCCCACGCCCACTATTATGACAGAGGCACCCTTCTTGACCCTGGCCAGGCTCCTCTTTATGCCTTCCTTTGCGTGGGGCAGGGCGTCCTTTATGGGCTTTGCCATGGGCATGATGGCCTGCTCCTGGCTCATCTTAACTATCACGGAGTCGAGGGGGATGTTCTTCTTGACCGCTATGTTCTCTATGTATGAGCGCTCCACTCCCGGTCCTCCCATGGCCACGCCCACGCCTTCGGCTATGCTGCCGGTCTTCTCGCCCTCCAGCTTGGCTGCGGCATCCACGCATATTATCCTTGATATCTTATGCTTCTTCACAAGGGAGTCGACCGCCTTCCCGGGCCTCCCCAGCCTGCCGCCGGGCCCCCTGGCCTTCAGTATGAAGACGTTCCTTCCGCTGACCTTCCTCCTGGACACCATTATATCTTCGCCCATCTCCTTAGGCTTCTTCTCCATAAGGTCGGCTGCCACCATCGGCCCTATCCCGTCGCCTATTGGGTGGCCCTTCGCCATGGCTTGCGTCCCCTTGTACATGGCCTTGGCCATCCTCTCTATCATGGGAAGCTGCATCTGCAGTATCATGGCTATCTGGACGCTCTTGGTCTTCCTGACGAGCTCCACGTAGTGCCTGACCACCTTGGCTATCATGTGCACAGATATGCCGCCTGCCAGCCCCATCTCCAGGCAGGCCATCTTCTCCTCGTCCATGTGGGAAGTATTGTGTTTGACAAAATAACTGAACCTGTCCTTCTGCTCGACCACCAGATGCTCCAGCTTCTGCATGATGCCGAAGGGGTCGGCGCTTACAGGCTCTATCATGAAGAACTCGAAGAACCTGTCCACTGCCTCCCGGGTCGCGGCGGACTTGCCCCCTCCCATCTCCTTGAGTATGAACTTCTTGGAGTTCCTTGACATGCCCTCAAGCATCTTGGCAGACCTCTCTATCTTCCACATTATCTGGGAGGTCATTATCCTGGGATAGAACAGGAAGAACACCATGAAGAACACCAGCCAGAGAATCCAGGAGAACCAGCTCTCGTTACCTATTTGCATGAGGTCAAACATAGTTTATATTGAAATTTCTCCAATATAAAGGTAGTGATATCATGTTAGATTGGAGGATACTGGGCGCGTCATTCGCTGCGCTGATAGTCATATCAGCTGTCTTCCTGGGCGGCCCCGCTGGAGGGGAAACCAGCACAAGCGAAGGCGGCATCGGGGGCCTGCTGTCAGGCATAATAGAGAAGATAAGCAGCTGGTTCAGCGGCTCCCCCTTCGGGGGGTTCCTGGAACAGCCTGAGGCGCGCTCCAGCACGGTGCAGGTAATCCTCTACCCGGATGAGTTCTCCCTGAAGCCCGAGTCGAGCGTGGACCTGTCTGCCGGCGGCACGGAAGTGACAGGGTTCTCCGGGACAATGGGCGCCGACTTCCTGAACCACACCATGACCCTCTCAGAGGAGGGCTCATCACTGAAGGTGACCCTGCCGATGGAGAGCATAGTGCTTGATGGCATGAGGATAACGTCCCTTTCCCTGGCAGGCATGAGGTTCGAGATAGTCCCCAACATGACCACCGACAACGGGACGCTGGAGATGGGCAACTTCCTCGGAAGGATGGAATTCAAGCCCGACAGGATAGAGATGTTCGGCAACGTCTCCATGCTGAGGGCCAGGATAGGCACTATGAGATGGGAACTCGTCTGACCGCCCCCCGGACACTATTTAAATAATCAGCAACGAATATTAGATATCTGCCTTGGTAGCTCAGCGGTTAGAGCACACGGCTGTTAAGGGAGCCTTTGGCTTGCGCCATAAAGGCTTCATCCAAACAAGAAACAGGCGGAAACCGTGGGGTCGAAGGTTCGAAGGGCAAGCGGCCTGGGCCGCCTGCCGGGAATTCCTTCCCAAGGCGCTCGGGGTAGTAGCTCAATGGGAGAGCACACGACTGAAGATCGTGGTGTTGTGGGTTCGATTCCCACCTACCCCATATGGGAAGGGTAAAACCAACCGCCGTAAAGACAATGGCAAAGGATCTCATAAAGGAGCACGGAGGCAAGTTTGGGACTGATTTCGCCAAGAACAAGAAGGTGCTGTCAGAAGTCAAGCCCATAGAATCAAAGAGGATAAGGAACATACTTGCCGGCGAAATAGTCAATGAGATGAAAAAGATAAAGCAGAGCGGGGTATAATATAAAGCATGAATCTGGCTGACGTTGCGGAGCCGGCCCTAGTGTTCAGGCCGGACGACACTGTCTCAAAGGTAGCCTCTGAAATGTACAGGAAGAGGAAGAACGAAGCGGTGATAGCGGACGGCAATGAGTATTTGGGCACCATAACGTCCAGGGACCTCGTGAAAAGGAGCATACCGAACCCCGACAAGACCGAGATATCCAGCCTGAAGGCGGCAATAAACCCGATAAGCCCGTTCTCCCCGGACGCTGACGCAAGGGAAACGATAAACTCGGTGCTGATAAACAGCTACAAGTCTGTGCCCATGTACAAGGGCGGCAAATACCACATGGTCACCAAGCTGGGCCTCATGTCCCTCGTCCCGAAGCAGGACATGAAAGGGAAGCCAGCCTCTGAGGTGATGGTGTTCCCCTACTGCATAGGCACTGACGAAGGCCTGGACGTGGCCCGTTCCATAATGAGGCAGACCGGGGCGAACAGGCTGGTGATACTGGACAAGGACGACAGGGCAGAGGGCATCATAGACACCCTGGACCTTCTGAAGGCCACGATGGACAAGAAGTCCAGGGTGCAGGTCGGCGAGCTCGGGGGCGACAAAGGAAGGCCTGGAAAGGTCCTCGCCTCTTCCAGGAGCATCATGCAGGGAGGCCTTGTCAGGGCCGGCCCGGACACGCCCATAGACAGGCTTGTCAAGTCCATGATGGACAGGGGGGCGGACACTGCCATAATAGAGAAGGGCAAGTTCCAGGGCATAGTGACACCTGTCCAGGTGCTCAAGCTGCTCTCAAGGGGGGTCAGCGGCGTGCGCGTGACGGTTTCCGGGATGCAGGACGAAGACGCCTTCATAAAGACCGTTGTGGACGAGCAGCTCAGGAACGAGGTCAGGAAGCTGGGCAAGAGCGTGCCCATAGAGTACATGGTCCTTCATGTGGACAAGTACGAGGAGGACGGAAAGAGGATAAAATACTCCGTCAAGGGGAGGCTCATAACCCAGAAAGGCGATTTCTTTGCCGGCGACCATGCCTGGGACGTCACCAAGGCAGTCAGGGGAGTCCTGCAGAAGTTCGAGGCCGAGGTTTCAAAGAAGTTCGAGAAGTCCAGGCAGTTCAGGCTGGGAAGCAGGGGCCCCGAGAAGGATGCCTTCCGGCAGCGCGGCCGGTTTAGATTATGAAAAAGATACCCGAAAACGTGTCCACGATACTGTACATACTGGGAGGGATAGCGCTGGCTTTCCTGATAAACCAGGGTCTGGGAATAGCCCTGGCCACTGACATGCCGGTGGTGGCAGTGGAATCCAACTCGATGGTCCCCACGTTCTACAAGGGAGACCTGCTGATACTGCAGGGCACGCTCCCCGAGCAGCTGGGGGAGGGTGACGTGATAGTGTTCTTCCCTGAGGGGAGCGGCAGGGCGATAGTGCACAGGATAATAGAGGTAAACCCTGACGGCACGTTCCAGACAAAGGGAGACGCGAACGCCAACCAGCTGCCCTTCGAGAAAAGGATAAGCAGCGAGCAGATACACGGCAAGAAGATAGCCATAATACCCTGGCTCGGGTGGGTCAAGATAGGGGTGATGGAAATATTGTTGCCCAACATCCTTTGGGTCGCGGGTGGGGCAATAGCGGCGTATGCCGTTTACGAATACGGGCGGAAAAAGAGGGGCCGAAAAGGTTTTAAGTTCGCAAGATAAGAAATGGTAGATTACAATGGACTTTTGCAAGAAATGCGGGACCGTCCTCGTGGCGAAGGAAGAGAAGAAGAAGACGGTTCTCGTGTGCAGGAAGTGCGGCCATAAGGTCAAGCACTACAAGCCCCTCGAGATAGAGGAGGACGTCAAGAAGAAGCCCTCGGACGAGGTAATCGTCATAGAGAAGAACGAGGAGGTCCTCCCCAAGACAAAGACGGTCTGCCCCAAGTGCGGCCACAAGGAAGCCATATGGTGGCTAAGGCAGACCAGGTCAGGGGACGAGGCCCCGACGCTTTTCCTGCGCTGCACCAAATGCAGGTTCAGCTGGAGAGAATACGGATAAGCATCCTATATTATATTGTACCAGTAGACAGCGAACGCCAGCAAGATGAACACAAGCTCGATTCCCATCAGAACCAGGGTTATCTGCTTCTCCCCGAACTTCCCCGGTCTCATTATCAGGTGGGTGAGGGAGTATATATTCCTGTACTTTGACTTGAGCGTGCCGTCGGGCTGGAGGTCTCCCAGGCTGGCGACGGCGAACCTGCCCCTGAGCTTCAGGAACGCCTCGGCCACCCAGGGGACGAATACTATGAGGGCGAACATCTCCACGTTGGCTATTATTATAGCGGCAACGAATGTTGCGCCTATCAGATAAGTCAGCGAATCACCTGGGAGCATTTTTGCGGGGTACCAGTTGTATCTCAGGAAGGCCAGCAGGGCGGCCGAAAGGGCAAGCGCTATTATGGCTCCCTCGACCCTTCCCAGAAGGAGGGCATATATGCCAACGGACAGCGACGCCAGGAACCCCATGCCGGCCTCCAGCCCGTTCATGCCCGCCAGCATGTTGGTGGCGTTGGAGACGCATAGGACGGCAACGGGAACCACAATCAGGGGATAGGCGAGCCCGAGCTCCAGGGTGCCTATGAGGGGGGGCGTTATCAGGCTCTCCCCTGCAGAGACTGCCATCAGCGGTATGGCAGCCGGAAGCGTCAGCAGGGGCTTGAGCCACTGGGGAAGGCCCACCCTGAACTCCTCCGTCCCGGATGAATCGCGCCTCTTGGTGCTCTTGATGTTTATGTCATCCAGCGCCCCCACGAGCACCACTATTAGTATGGTGCTTGACGCGGCCAGCATCAGGCTCAGGTCTATGACGTTTTTTAGTATGAAGGTGCTGAGGGCTATGTAGGCCATTATGCCTCCCAGCAGACCCAGCGCGACCGCAAGCCCGCCGGAGCTCGGCAGCAGGGGCCTGCCCTTCTTCTGCTGGTCTATCCCTGTTATCCCGCAACCCCTCAAGAAAGCCATCAGCTTCGGGGCTATCAGCAGCGTGGCAAGGAAGGATATGACGGTTACTATTATTGCGGATTCCATATGGCCTCAGACGAATATTTAAAAACCTTGACAATATATTCAACATACTTATGGACATAAAAGCATTATCCAAAATCGCTCCCAGTTTCAGCATGCCAAAGGCAGACAAAAAGACCGTCATCTACATGGTGTTGCTTGCCCTGATAGTCGTGTCCGCGTTCTGGCTCAGGGCCCTCCCGGCCAGGTTCGGGGAGCTCCAGGCAATAGACCCCTTCTATCTCTTCAGGATCAGCGAGTACGTGCTGGAGAACAGCTGGCAGATGCCAGAAATAGACCTGATGAGGCACCACCCGTTCGGGGCAAAGCCCGGCCTTTACGACCCCCCGACCCTGTACTACCTCCCTGCCATACTCTACGTAGTCATGGGCGGCCTTAGCATGACATATCTGCAGTTCGCCATATTGTTCCCTGCCATGATGGGAGCGCTTGCTGTAGCAATCACCTACTTCGTGGGCAAGCTTTTGTACGACAGGAAGGCGGGCCTGCTGGCAGCGTTCTTCATGGCCACTGTCCCTGCCTTCATAACCAGGACCTCTGCGGGCTTCTTCGAGAAGGAGAGCATGTCTGCCCCCTTCTTCATGCTGGGCATTTACTTCTTCCTGAAGGGCTACAAGGACAAGTCCTGGAAGTCGAGCGCAATCTCGGGCATAGTATCCGGACTGGCCCTGCTTTTCGTGGCACAGACCTGGGGAGGCGCCAGGATATTCTTCATGCTCATCGCAGGGTTCGCCCTCATACTCCTGCTGCTGAACCAGCATTCAAAGAAACTGACTGCGACCTTTATGCCGATGTTCATAACCATAATAGTCGGATACTTCGTGTTCCCCTACAAATACACCAGCCTGACCGAGATGTCCTATCTTCTGCTCATCGCCACCGCGATAATCATGGGCCTGAGGCACGGGGTGGAGAGGTACGGCCTGGTAAAGAAGGAGCATCTGCCATATTTCGTGCCTGCCATGGCCCTCATCGGGGCCGTAGGGTTCTTCATATCCACCATGTTCTCTGACGTCGCTTACAGCACGCTGCAGGGCATAATAATCATGGTATCAATGGAAAAGGCGACTGCAGCCAGCACTGTAGCTGAGCAGATAGGGGGCTCCTGGGCCGACATATACTCGGCGACTGGCACGGGGTACATATCGTCAATAATCCCGCAGCTGGGGTTCATGTCCCAGTACGTTTCCCTTTACATATTCATGTTTGCCAGCGTCGCAATAATGGCATACATATTCTACACCAAAAAATACGACTGGTCCATGGTGTTCGTGATTCTCTGGGTAATCTCCAGCATAGCCCTGGTCTTCGGCATGATACGTCTCCTGTTCGTCCTGGGACCTGCGGCTGCTGTTTCGGGTGCCATTGCAATATCCTGGCTGATTGACAAGGCCCGGCAAGTGACCAGGAAAGAGGCAGTGTCAAGGATAAGACATATGAGGAACGCCGTACTGGTCTTGGGCGCTGTTTATATGTCCCTCCTCCTGATAACGAACTTCGGCAGCGCATATGTCTACTCAAATTCCATAGGCCCCTCGTTCAACGACTACTGGAAGGAGTCCATGGAATTCCTGGCCACCGAGACCCCCGAAGATTCCAACATACTGTCCTGGTGGGATTTCGGATACTGGTTCCAGACAAGGGGTCAGAGGCCCTCTGTCAGCGACGGCGGGGGCGCCGGCCCGAGGTATGACATAGCAGTATGGTTCATGAATGACGCAAGGAACTGGAGCGATGACACATGCGAATTCGAGGTTGAGAACTACACCTGCGAGAGCTGGCTGAAGGAGAGGTACCATGTGGACTACATACTTATGGATTACACTCTTCCAGGGAAGTACGGGGCCATATCCAAGATAGGCAGCAAGGGAAGCGAGATAACAGGCATGCTCCAGTTCCAGCAGACAGGCACTTACCCCCAGGGCAACAAGACCATATATGAGTTCAAGGCAGGCCAGTACAGTATATGGCTGCCTTTCGAGGGCGCAGGCCTTTCCGGGACTCCCATGTTCCTCATATCAGAAGGCGACCAGTACGTTTCCAGGGCATATGTCAATGACGTCTGCACCACATCAGGCATAATAACCTTGGGGACGGAGACCCCCAACATAGGGGGCTGCGTTGCCATAACCAACTTCGGCGTATTCTACGTGCCGGAAGAGGCCTACAGGAACGTGTTCTCCAGCCTCATGTTCATGGACGGCTTCGGCCTTCCGGTGGAAAAAACATTCGACAACGGCGCGGTCAAGATATACCAGGTTCTCTATGGGGACGAGCCTGCAAAACAGCCTGAAGAGGGAACTGATGACATAAGCAGCTTCATGAGCATCAGCGGCGAGCAACCTCTTTGAAGACCCTCTCGAACATCCTTGACACGTTGTCCCATGAATATTTCCTGGATTCCTTTAGGGCTGCCTTCCCCATGCTTTCCAGCTTTCCTCCGGACAGCATGGAGCATATCGCCCTTTCCAGGCTCTCAGGGTTCCTTGGCTCTGCAAGCGTGCCGAAGGCCGGCCTGACTATCTCAGGGTTGCTGGTGACCCTTGTGGCAACCACCGGCTTGCCCTCGACCATGGCCTCCAGCACGACGTTCGGGAAACCTTCGTGCAATGACGGGAGGACCATCAGGTCGGAGTCCGCGAGTATGTCAGGGACGTCTGCCCTGGGCCCAGTGAATATCACGGCCTTCCCTATGCCATTCACCCTTGCCTGCTCCTCCAGGGAATGCTTTATGGGCCCTCCGCCTACCACAAGGAGCCTGGCGTCCGGGTGCTTCCTGCACACGCCCTTCATCGCGTCCATCAGGTAGGCCAGTCCCTTCACTCCCACCAGCCTGCCCACAAAGACCAGCACCTTATGACTCCTCTTCAGCCCGAACTCCTTCCTTATCCTTCCCGGCACGCCTTTCCTGCCGGTGTCTATGCCGTTGGGTATCACGACCATGTCCAGCTTCCTCCTGTGGTACCTTTCGGTCGTTCTCTTGATGTGCTGGGTGAGCGCGGTGGACTTGTCAGCCACCCTGAGCGCCATCTTCTCCATCAAGGAGAGCGGCTTAGACACCATCCTGCCCCTGGCCTTCCTGTTGTCAGGTATGGTCCCCCTAAGCGTGTAGACTACGGGTATGCCCGTGGCCTTCTTCACCAGGTATGCTATGGCCCCTGACGGGGGATTGTTCGCATGAAGCACGTCTATCTTGTGCTTCCTTATGGCAGACACTACCTTGGGCACCGAGAGCACGTTATAGGAGAGGTACGACATGCTCATGTCAGACAGCTCAATGTTTATGCTTGGTATCCTGATTATGTGTATGCCCTTCCTGGGGGCCTTCCCGGCACTCTCGGAGACAAAGACGAACACCTCATGGCCCATCCTCTCCAGCCTGAGCGACAGGTTGTATACCTGCTTGTCTATCCCGCTCATCCTGGGAGGGAACCTCCTGGCGCCGAGTATCGCTATCTTCATAGGTAATCCCCCATCTTAAGTGAATGTTTGCCGGGGCTGAAATACATCTTGTGCCACAATATGAACGAGAAAACCGTCCACAGCTGCCTGGTGTAATACCTCCTGCTCCTGGAATAGTTCTCTATTATCTTCACTGCTTCCTTCCTGTCCAGTATCTCCCTGGGGGCAGAATCGAACATCTGTAGGGCAAGCCCCCGCATGCCCTCCTCCATCCACTTCTCTGTAGGAAGGGTGAACCCGCTCTTCTTCCTCTGGACTATCTCCTTCGGCAGCTTCCTGGCGGCCATCTTCCTGAACATGCACTTGGTCTTGAGCCCGCTCACCTTCATGCCTGCTGGTATCCTCAGGGACAGCTCTACTACCTTCTGGTCCAGGAGGGGCACCCTGGCCTCTATGGCATTGGCCATCGTCATCTTGTCGACCTTCATCAGGTAGTCCTCAGGCAACTGGGTCCTGAAGTCAAGGCATATTATGTTGTCCATGCTCCCTTTGCCCTTCACCAGGGTGGCAAGCTTCGCCCTTTCGTCCAGGTCCGCAGCCCTCACGAATTCAGTGGAGTAGAGCCTCCTTTTCTCCTCTTCTGAGAAGGTGGATATGTAGGCCAGGTAGGAGCTCAGCCAGTCCTTTCCCATGAGCTCCCTGAACCTCCCGTAATTTTCCTTTCCCATCTTTCTTTTGGCCAGGATGTTCACGGGCATTCTGATGGGTCCCGGCACCCTGGAATAGCGCCCCCTGGCAGACATGGCCTTGTACTTGTCATAGCCCCCGAATATCTCGTCCCCGCCGTCCCCGGCCAGGGCTACAGTGAGATGCTTTCCGGACTCTTTTGCCATCACGTACAGCGGGATGGCTGCTATGTCCACGGCGGGCACATCCATGTGCCAGGTGACAGTCGGCAGTATGTCCATCTTCACGTCATCCACTATGACCTCCCTGTGGTCCGTCCCGAATGCCTCGGCCACCATCCTGGCATACCCGGTTTCGTCCGTGTGGTGCCCGAAGCCCACGGTGAATGTCTTCAGGTCCTTCCTGCCTTCTGACGCAAGCGCGGTTATGTAACTGGAGTCCAGCCCCCCTGACAGGTATATGCCGATGGGCACATCACTTACCATTCTCATCTCCACTGATTCCCTTATCAGCTTCTCGAGCTCCCCGGCAAGCTGCCTTTCCCCAACCTCCATTTTGGACGTGTTGGGCTTCCAGTATATGCTGCTCGAAAGCTTCCCGCTCTTCAGGTCCAGCACGATGGCTTCTGCGGGCCTGAGCTTTCTGATGCCCCCGAACAGAGTCCTGGGAGCCAGCACATACTGGAACGTGAAGAATTCATCCAGGCTCACCTTGTCAAGGGGAAATTTCCTGTATTCCAGGATTGCCTTTATTTCCGACGCGAAGATGAACTTCCTGTCATCGAAGTGGTAGTAGAGGGGTTTCACGCCAAGCCTGTCCCTGGCCAGTATCAGGAGCCCCCGGTCCCTGTCGTAGATGGCCAGGCTGAATATGCCCCTCAACCTGTCTATGAATTTCGGCCCCCATTCCTCGTATGCGTGCACGATAGCCTCTGAGTCGCTGCCCGAGGAGAACCTGTGCCCCTCCTTCTCGAGCTCCTTCCTGAGCTCCCTGAAGTTGTATATCTCCCCATTGCACACCATCACGACGCTGCCGTCCTCGCTCTCCATGGGCTGCCTGGCCCTTTCTGACAGGTCTATTATGGCAAGCCTCCTGTGGCCCAGAGATACGCGCTTGTCAGAGAAGCTGCCTTTGCCGTCAGGGCCCCTGTGCTCCAGGGACTTCCCCATCCTGGCGAGCAGTTCCTTGTCCTCAAAATTGAAGCCCCATATGCCGCACATGAGAGATCACCGGGAATCAGGCCTTCCTGTACCTGAATATCTTCTTGACGCCTGCAGCATTCCTCTTTATCTCCCTTGAAGAAGTGATGCCCCTCTTGACCCTCTTGGCTATGTATCCCGGCCTCATGTAGTAGCCTTTCCAGAGCCTGGAGCATATCTCCCTGAGCTCGTCCTGCGAGAACTTGGGGTGCTTGAAAACAAGGTCCACATAACCCTCTTCTGTTATGTAGCCGTCCCACTTTATGTCCTTGGGTATCATCCCCTTTTTCTGCATCCAGTCCCAGAGTTCGGTCCCGGGAAGGGGCTGAAGTATGACGAACTGGGCCATGTCCGGCCCTATCTCCTTAGCCAGGTCGAACGTCTTCCTTATGGTCTCCTCCGTCTCCTGGGGATAGCCTATCATGAAGGAGGCGAATGTCTGTATCCCCACCTTCTTTGTCAGCTTGAAGAAGCTCCTTATCTGCTCTATCTTGGTGCCCTTCTTTATCCAGTCCAGTATGTCCTGGTCGCCCGACTCCACACCTATCTTGAAAAGGCTGCATCCGGCCTTCTTCATAAGCCTCATGGTCTCCTCGTCAAGCGTGTCCACCCTGGCATTGCATATCCACTTGGCCTTTATCTTCCTCTTTATCAGTTCATTGCAGATTATCTTGACGTGGTTCTTGTCGCAGGTGAATGTGTCGTCAAAGAACTTGTAGCTCTTCAGCTTGTATTTCTTCACGCAGTGCTCCACCTCGTCCACCACATCCATGGGGTCTCGCTTCCTTATCATATGCCCGAACATGGTGGAGGGCCAGTTGCAGTAGTTGCATAGGAAGGGGCAGCCCCTTGCGGTCACTATGAAGGTCAGGGGAGACGTCATGAGCGTGTCGGAATACTTCTCGTTCGGCAGCTGGTCCCTGAGCGGCCATGGCAGCTTGTCCAGGTCCCTTATCAGCTCCCTCCTGGGGTTTACGACGGCCTTCCCGCCTTCCCTGTATGCGCACCCCTTTATGCCTTTCAGGGTGTCGCCCCTCTCGAACGCTTCGGCGATTTCGGGCAGGGTGTAATCGTATTCCCCTATTGTTACAGCATCCGCTATGGACTCCTTGAGCGTCCTCTCCGGCATGGCCGATGTATGCGGACCGGTGAGCACAATCTTGGCCTTCGAGAACTTCCGTATCTCCTCGGCTATCCTGGAATCGTTGACTATGGACGGCGTTGACGTCTCCATCACGACCATGTCAGGACCGAACGACTTGACGTCCTTCAGGAACCCCTCCACAGTCTTTCCCTCCGCGACCGCGTCCTCGAGCTTGACCTCATGCTTCTTGGCCAGTACAGCCGCGGCGTATGCAAGATAGATGGGTGGGTGGAGACCGCCCGACGTCTTTGCTGACCACCTCACCTGTCGGTTGAAGTTCTTTATGAACGGGGGGTTGGCGATGAAGATTTTCATAAAATCACTACTAGGGGCTTATCTTTAGTTTGAGAAAACAGCTTATAAAGCTTTTCCCAAGTCCTTTCAGCAAAAACACAAAAGTCCGGGAGCGGTATATATAGTATGAAGGCGTCAGTGATAATACCTGCTTACAATGCCGAGAAGGCTATAAGTGATTGCCTCAGTGCCCTGAAACGCCAGACCAAGAAGCCGTTGGAAGTGATAGTGGTGGACGACGGCTCCGCTGACAGGACGGCCGAGGTCTCCAGGAAGCTTGGGGCAAAAGTCATCAGCCAGAGGAACAGGGGGCCTGCTGCGGCCAGGAACATGGGGTCGAAGGCCGCCAGGGGCGACATACTGCTTTTCACCGACGCTGACTGCGTGCCTGATAAAAACTGGGTCGGGGAGATGCTCAGGCCGTTCAGCGACAGGGGCGTGTCCGGGGTCCAGGGTGCCTACAGGACGAGGCAGAAATCCCTTGTCGCCAGGTTTTGCCAGGCAGAGATAGAGGACAGGTACAGGAGGATGTCCCAAGGGGACTGCATAGACTTCATAGGCACGTACGCAGCCGCCTACAGAAAGTCCGTGTTCAGCAAGTTCGGGGGGTTTGACAAGAGCTTCCCGAAGGCATCCGGGGAGGACCCGGAACTCTCATTCAGGATGGCGGCCAGGGGCCACAAACTGGTCTTCAACCGGAAGGCAATAGTCTACCACACCCATCCGGACAGCCTGACGAGGTACCTGAAGCAGAAATATTGGAGGGCCTACTGGCGGGTGTTGCTCTACAAGAAGCACCCCAAGAAGGCAGTGAAGGATTCCTACACTCCCCAGTCCCTGAAGGTCCAGATAGGCCTAGTCTGCCTTTTCCTGGCTTCCATAGCTACGTTGCCTTTTATCGGTCCCGTGCCCGCCGCGGCCCTGCTCCTGCTCTTGTTCATCACCACGCTGCCCTTTTCCGCCAGTTCCCGCAGGATGGGAGCCGGAGTCGCCTTGGTGTCCCCGATAATGTTGATGTTCAGAAGCGCGGTTTTCGGGCTCGGTCTCCTCTCCGGAAGCATCAGGGGGCGAAGTGGGTAAACCTATTTAAATGATTCATAATAATGGTGGAATATGAAAACAGTTCTGGTAACAGGCGGCGCAGGTTTTATAGGTTCCAACCTGGCCAAGGCGCTTCTCGAGAGAGGGTTCAATGTAAGGATACTTGACAGCCTGATTACAGGAAAGAAGGAGAACCTGGACGGCCTGGAGAGGGCAGAGATACTGGAAGGCGACATCAGAGACATGGAAACGGTCAGGAAGGCAGTCGACGGCGTCCACTGCGTCTTCCACCAAGCTGCGCTCCCTTCTGTCCCCAGGTCAGTGAAGGAGCCCGTGCTCTCCAATGACATCAACATAGGGGGAACGCTCAACATGCTTGTGGCTGCAGCGGATGCCGGGGTCAAGAAATTCGTTTATGCTGCGTCATCCTCGGCCTATGGGGAATCGGAAACCTTGCCCAAGGTGGAGACCATGGCGCCTGCGCCCATGTCCCCTTATGCCGTTTCCAAGCTCACAGGGGAATATTACTGCCAGGTCTTCCATAAGATACACGGCATGGAGACGGTCTCGCTCAGGTACTTCAATGTCTTCGGGGAGAACCAGGACCCGACGTCACAATATTCCGCGGTCATACCCAAGTTCATAAACAGCATAATGGTCGGCAAGAGCCCGACCATATACGGCGACGGAGAGCAGACAAGGGACTTCACTTATGTGAAGGATGTGGTGGCAGCCAACATCCTGGCCATGGAGAACAGCGCCAGGGCCGCAGGTAGGGCAATCAACATATCCAGGGGAGAAAGGGTCACGATAAACATGCTTGTAGACATACTGAACGAGATAATGGGAACATGCATCAAGGCAGAGCATACAGAAGAGAGGAAAGGCGACATAAAACATTCCCTGGCGGGCATATCCCTTGCCAGGAAGCTCCTGTCATATGAGCCAAAGTTCACCCTGAAGGAAGGCCTGGAGGAGACAGTGAAGTTCTATGAAAGCAAGGGAAAGTCTTAGGGACGGCAGCGCTACAGTCTGCATATTAGGCCTGGGCTACGTGGGCCTGCCCCTGGCACTGGGATTTGCTAACTCTGGCCTGAAGGTGAGGGGGTTCGACATCAATAAGGAGAAGGTGGAGACCCTTTCCAAGGGGATGGACACCAACAATGACATAAGCAGGGAAGAGCTGGAGGGTGCCATAAGCACAGGGAACATAACGTTCACCTCCGACGAGAAAGACATAAAGGGCTCGGACTTCTTCATCATAAGCGTGCCGACCCCCCTGAGGAAAGGAAACGAGCCGGACCTCGCGTACGTCGAGTCAGCTGGTTCGGTGGCAGGAAGGGCGGCAGAGAAGGGAGCGGTCATAGTGCTAGAATCCACAGTGTACCCGGGAGTCACAAGGAACATACTGGGGCCCGCAGTGGAGAAGGCGTCAGGCATGAAGGCAGGAACGGACTTCTTTCTGGGGTATTCCCCAGAGAGGATAAACCCGGGCGACAGGGAGCATACGCTGAAGAAGATAGTCAAGGTGGTGGGGGGTCAGGACAAGGAGACGACGGACGTGCTTGCCGAGCTGTACGGGAAGGTGACAGAGGCGGGCACCCACAAAACCGATAGCATAGAGACAGCGGAAGCGGCGAAGGTCATAGAGAACATACAGAGGGACCTGAACATAGCCCTTGTCAACGAACTTGCCCTGATATTCGGGAAGATGGGCATAGATGTCAACAAGGTGCTTGAGGCAGCAGGCACCAAATGGAACTTCCATCCCTACAGGCCGGGGCTTGTGGGAGGACACTGCATACCTGTGGACCCGTACTACCTGGTGCACAAGGCAAAGGACATGGGATACGACTCCAAGGTCATACTCGCAGGGAGGGACATCAACAATTACATGCCCATGCACGTCGTCAGCATCATATCCGCCTCCCTCAACGAGGTGAAAAAAAGCATGAACGGCTCAAACGTCCTGCTCCTCGGCCTCACATTCAAGAAGAACGTGAAGGATTACAGGAATACCCCGGCAGAGGCAATAACCAAGGAGCTGCTATCCAAGGGCGTGAACGTATTCGCATATGAGCCACACCTAAAGAAAGAAGACATAGAAAAGCAGTTCGGGATAAGGCGCATAGAGAGCATGGATGAGGCCAAGGAAATGGACTGTGTGGTGCTGGTAACCGACCATGACGCATTCAGGGCGATGGACATGTCCTCGGTGAAAAGCGCATCTTCCCAGAACCCGATACTGGTGGATGTCAGGAGATTCTTCGATGCATCAAGAGCAAAGGAGCTGGGCATAAGATACAAGACCTTGTAGGATACTATGAAACTGAGCCTGATGGACATCCTGATTTGCCCCGAATGCAAGGGGAGCCTTAAACTCCACCCCTTCGGGGAGGAGAAGGGGGAGTCAGGCATAAAGGAAGTGACAGATGGCGTCCTCACCTGCAAGTGCAGGAGATGGTACCCTATAATAGGCGGCATACCCAGGATGCTGCCCGACTCCCTTCGGGATTCCCAGGTGGAAAAGAGATACTCGGCCTTCCTGGAAAAATACAGCAGCAAGCTCCCAAAAGAGATGGAAGGAAAGAAGCAGGGGAAGGACACCAGGATGAAGAGGGACACGCTGGAGTCATTCGGTTTCCAGTGGAACAGGTTCCATGAGATGTTCCCAGAGTTCAGGGCCAATTTCCTCAATTACATAAAGCCCATAAAGCCTTCCTTTTTTAGGAACAAGCTGGTCCTTGATGTCGGCTGCGGCTTCGGGCGGCACACATACTACAGCGCCGAGTTCGGGGCAGAAGTGGTCGGCCTTGACCTGAGCCATGCAGTTGAGGCCGCATACCACAACGTCAGGAAGTTCCCAAAGGCGCACATCGTGCAGGGGGACGCATACAACCTTCCCTTCAGGAGCAAGTTCGACTTCATATTCTCTATCGGCGTGATACACCACCTGCCGGACCCGAAGGGCGCATACCTCAGCCTGGCAAAGTTCGCGAAGAGGGGCAGCTCGGTATTCATCTGGGTCTACGGGAGGGAGGGCAGGTGGTTCAAGGTGGCTGTGTTGGGAAGGCTAAGGAAGGTGACAAGGAGGCTGCCACATGGGATGCTGTACTATCTCTGCTACCTTCCGGCAATGTTATACCATTCATCAAACGGCATGTATCACGCCCTCCGGGCGCTCAGGCTCAACGGCCTGGCAGAGATGACCCCCTTCAAAGGCTATGCAAAGTTCCCCTTCAGGGTGAAGCATGCCGACACATTCGACTTCCTGGCAACTCCGAAGGACAACTATTACAGGAGGGAAGACATGGAAGGCTGGCTAAAGGAGGCCGGGCTTAAAAACATTTGGATAACAGACATAGACGGCAGGAGCTGGAGAGTTTTCGGTGAAAAATGAACAAGAACATTTACCTTTTAGGCATATTACTGGTACTTCTGTACTTGGCGCTTTCAGTGTCCACGATAGACACGACTGGTCTGGTATGGGATGAGACCAGATACCTTGCGGCATCAAAGGTCAGGATGCATTCGATATATTCCTGGGCCACAGGTAACCCCCCAATGGAGATGTGCACCATAGATCATGTGCCCGAGGGAGACGGATGGGGAAGATGCTGGCATAACAGACCCAGACTGGCCCAGACCATCTCAGGTTTCACCTGGGCAATTACTTTCTTCCTCAACGGGCAACAGCTTGATTTCTGGTCCTCCGTGGCGGCTCACCGGATTGCCATCATGCTGCTGGTGGCAATAGGCGTTTTTGTGCTGTTCCTCTTCACATCAGAGGCATACAGCATTAGGGCAGGCACCTTCGCGTCTTTGTCCCTGATATTCATGCCGAGGTTCTTTTCACACTCCCATTACATGACGCTTGACGTGACAGCCGCCATAATGATGCTGATAGCATCTTATTTCTTCTGGAAGGGGCTCCGTGACTGGAGGTTCGGTCTCCTTACGGGAGTCATGATGGGACTTGCACTCGCAAGCAAGATACAGGCATACATACTGTTCGTTGCCATACCCCTCTGGCTGCTGATAAGCTACAGGGACAGGCTGGTTCCCGCCGCCAGGAAGATAAAACACTCTAATATGGTGGCGGCCCTAAGGAGAGTACCGCTTGTTGCGTATTCCTCCATAATGCTTACGCCGCTGGTGCTCATAGCTGCCTGGCCATGGCTCTGGAAGGACACTGTTCCCAGGCTACTAGATTACTTCGGGTTTTACTCCAACCAGTCAGCCAACATACATGTTCCGGTCTATTACCTGGGGCAGATATTCCAGAGCCCCCCCTGGCACTATCCATGGGTCATGTCTTCTGTCACCATGCCTGCAGCGATACTGATACTGGCGCTCGCGGGCACATACTTCGGGCTGAAGAATACGGTGTCCCTAAAAGACAGGGCATTCATGTTGCCTTTCCTGTGCGCATTCCTCTTATTGGCGTTCTTTTCTACTCCATTCGGTGATCCCCACGATGTCGTTAGATTGTTCGTGCCGATATTCCCCTTTGTGGCAATGATATCCGGCATCGGTGCAGACAGAATCATCAGCCTATTGTCAGACAAATATGGGCACAAGATACATATAGCAGCCATCCTCGCAGCCATAATAGCGGCTTCTGCCGTCATTCCCCTTGCTGGTGGCATGCCCAACATGGTGAGCTATTACAGTGAAATTGTGGGCGGCACAGGGGGGGCATATGCGGCCGGATTTGAACTCGACTATTGGGGAGAATCGTATCTGCATCTTGTTCCCTGGATGAACAGCAACCTGGAAGAGAAAGCAGTTGTCCATGTGCCAATGGCCTGGAACATATTCAATGCATACAAACATGGAGACATAGGGCAGATAGGGGAGAGGGTGCCCTCTTCGGACCTGGACTCGAGAGGGCTCAACCTTGCCATATTCGACCAAGAAGGAATTTTAAGGAATGATATAATAATTTCAACAGAGAAAGAGGGGGCAGACTATTACGTCATCCTGAACAGGAGAAGCATAGTAGATTCCTCCTCCACATCAGAGCCCTACAATGCCGTTGAGATGGCTAGCTACATGGAAGGATGCGAGCCTCTTTACTCTGTCGCGGCAGGGGGTGTCCCGGTGTCAATGATATTCAGGACCGATTGCCTGGAAGGTGATTGAATGGAGTCTATAAAGGAACTCAGAAAAATATGCCAGCCCCCTGAACTGGGGAAGGAATTCCTGTACACGCGGGTAATGAGGAAAGTGTCCATATACGTTACAAAGCTCTTCCTCATTATGGGGATAGCCCCGAACACCGCCACAGTGATACAGCTGATATTCATGGCCTCTTCCTTCTTCCCGTTCCTTGTGAGCGGCAGTTGGTGGAACATAGTCGTGAGTGCCATCCTGCTCAATGTGGCCTACGTCTTCGACCATGTTGACGGAGAGCTGGCCAGGTACCACGGACCAACCTACTATGGCAGGCTGCTTGACATAGCGGGTCACGACATGTACTACTTCGTCCACATCTTCATAGGCCTTGGCCTGTTCCTCAGGGGCGGCAGCTTGATACTTCTGCTCCTGGGCATATCTGCCTCGGTATTCATGATGATGCTAAGGCTCCACGAGCTCAGGGCAGAGCACATGGCCCTTAGAAGGGAAAAGAAATCGGGGCGTGTGGCCAAATTTGCCTATGACATAACCCTTGCGAACATGTTTCTCCCTGTGCTTTATGTGCTCGGCGTTCTGGACCTTCTTCAATACTTCATGTATTTTTACGGCGTATACATACCTCTCTTCTGGATCTTCTGGATGATAAGGAAACGCCAGGGCAAGAAAGACAGAAAAGTAAAGGAAGAAACCAGCACCTGGAAAAACATACGGAATAACATTTAAGATTGCCATGTCCATCAAGACCTTAGCTCCCAGCTATTTCAACAGGATGAAAACAGCCATGGAAAACATAGGCAAAGGAAGGACTGTGCTAAACGTGGGCTGCGGCGACGGGGAATACGACAGGACACTGTCTGCCATGTTCAGCCGTACTGTGGGGGTGGACATAAACAGGAGCGATATCATGTCTGCAAAACTGGGCAGTGGCGGCAACAACCACTATGCAATTTCAGGGGGAGAGGAACTTCCCTTCAGGGACAACTCCTTTGATGCCGTAATCTGTATGGATGTCTTGGAACACATAAGGGACGACAAGAAAGTGGTATCTGAGATATTCAGGGTCCTGAAGGATGGGGGGAATCTTGTCCTTTCCGTGCCCCATTCAAGATACCCCTGGACATACGACCCCGTCAACGGCTTCTTGAGGCCCCTTGGGGCGCACCTGCCCATTGGCATGTGGGGATTCGGTCACCTAAGGCTGTACAGCAGGGAGCTGCTCACATGCATCATAGAGGGGGCAGGATTCAGTATAGAAAAGATGGAATACCTGAACCATTATCTTGCGGGCCTCTTAGAGAACTACCTTTCTTTTATCCTATCCAGGTCAGTCAAGCCCGATCCCACTAACAGATCGAGGCCAGGCAAGCCCATGATATCGGGAAGAAAGGCCGCCCCGGGGACACTCCAAAGGGCGGTTGCAGGAATCATAAAGCTTGATAACGCCCTCTTCAAGAATTCCGGGACAAGCGTCGGTTTATTAATAAAGGCCAAGAAGCAAATTAGGCAAACTTATAAAAAGCCTGAGGTTCGGAGTAAATTATGAAAGTCGTTATCCTATGCGGCGGAACAGGCACCAGGCTAAAGGAAGAGACAGAATCCAAGCCAAAACCCATGGTAGAGATAGGGGGAAAGCCCATGCTCTGGCACATAATGAAGACGTATTCCAACTACGGATTCAAAGATTTCGTCCTCTGCCTGGGATTCAAGGGCGAGAAGATAAAGGAATATTTCTACAATTACGGCGTCCTGAAGAACGACTTCACAATAGAGCTGGGAGACCACAACAAGATAGAAATACACAGGAACCATGGCGAGGGGGACTGGAAAGTCACGCTTGCCGACACTGGAGAAGCCAACCTGAAGGGCTCCAGGATAAAGCAGATAGAAAAATACATAGACGGGGACACGTTCATGCTGACATACGGGGACGGGGTGGCCAACGTAAACATAAAGGAGCTTCTAGAATTCCACAAAAAGCACGGCAAGATAGGGACAGTCACGGGTGTCAGGCCGCCCTCCAGGTTCGGAGAGATGGTGATAAGCGGGGACAAGGTGGTGTCCTTCACAGAAAAACCCCAGCTTTCGGAGGGCCTGATAAACGGTGGGTTCTTCGTGTTCAACAGGAAGATATTCGATTATCTGTCCCTGGAAAAGAACTGTGATTTCGAGATGGGCCCCCTTGAAAAGCTAGCAAAAGAGGGCCAGCTCATGGTGCATGTCCACAGGGGGCAGTGGGGCTGCATGGATACCTATAGGGACATGGTTTTCCTCAACACCCTATGGAACAATAAAAAGGCTTTCTGGAAGACATGGGGATGACTGAGATGAAAAGAGTGATGATAACGGGAGCCACCGGCTTCATAGGCTCCCATCTGGTGAAGAGGTTGCTGAAAGACGGTTTTGAGGTTGGCATAATAAAGAGGACTGAATCAGATACCTGGCGCATAGAGGACAGCATCAGCAAGATAAAGGCATATGACGCAAACCTGAGCGACACTGGCGGCGTTTCTTCCGCATTCTCTGATTTCAGGCCGGACGCAGTCTTCCATCTTGCAACCTACTATGCTGTCAATCATAGGTCAGATGAAATAAAGTCCATGATGGGCGCCAACACAACAGGCGCCATAAACCTCCTGGAAGCATCCAGGGAGCATGGAACCAGGCTCTTTGTCAACACCAGCACGGCTTTCGTATACAAGGCAAGCGACGGGAAGCTCACAGAGGAATCAGAGCTGGAACCGGTGAACCTTTATGCGCTCACAAAGATATACGCTGAGCAGGCCTGTGACTTCTATACCAAGAACGGAAGCCTGCGTGCTGTCACCCTCAGGCTGTTCCCCCCTTACGGGCCAGCCGACCACAAAAGGAAGCTAATACCCCACTCCATAAGGAGCATGATGGATGGGGAAACCCAAAAAATGACAACAGGAAAGCAAAAATGGGATTTCGTGTACGTGGAGGACATAGTTGATGCTTACATGAAGCTGCTATCGTCCCGGAAATTCCCAAGCAGGCATGAGGTTTTCAACATAGGAACAGGAAAGGCCGTGAGCGTGAAGGACGTGGTCAACAAGATAAGGGAGATAGTGGGTTCTGGCAATCCCCAGTGGGATGCTCTGGAGCACAGGAGCAACGAGGTATGGCTCTGCTGCGCCGACATAAGCAAGGCGGAGAGGATGCTGGGGTGGCATCCCAAGAACATGGTCCTGGAAACAGGCCTGAAGCTGACCATAGACTGGTACAAGAAAGGGGGAGGGAAATGAAAAGCACAATAGAAGGAGTGGTCGTGAAGCCCCTGAAGAAGATACAGGACGAGCGGGGATGCATATACCATATGCTCAGGAGCGATGACCCCATCTTTGAGAAATTCGGGGAGATATACTTCTCTTCTGTCCATCCCGGCGTCGTGAAGGGATGGCACATACATGAGAAGATGACCCTCAACTATGCGGTAATCAAGGGCAACATAAAACTCGTGTTGTATGATGCCAGGGAAGGTTCGCCTACCAAGGGAAACATAATGGAGATTGTCATGGGCCAGGACAACTATTGCCTGGTGAAGGTGCCCCCGATGGTCTGGAACGGCTTCAGGGGAGTCGGCGACGAAACCTCGATAGTGGCCAACTGCGCCACCATACCACACGACCCTGATGAAATAAAGAGGATGGATCCGAACACGGATAAGATACCATATGACTGGAAGATCAAGCACGGCTGAAGCCCTGCGGGAAGCTTACGGCGGAAAGAAGGTGCTCGTTACTGGGCATACGGGGTTCAAGGGCAGCTGGCTCTCCCTCTGGCTCAACCGCATGGGAGCTGAGGTAATAGGATATTCCCTAGAGCCGCCTAGCATCCCCAACCTCTTCGATTCCATAGGGCTTGATGATCTGGTCACCCACATAAAGGGGGATGTGAGGGACGAGGGCAGGCTAGCGTCCGTTTTCAGTGAACACTGTCCTGAATTCGTCTTCCACATGGCTGCCCAATCACTCGTGAGGCCGTCCTACCAGGAGCCCAAGCTAACATTCGAGACGAACGTGATGGGAACCATCAATGTGCTGGAATGTGTCAGAAAGTCTGGCAGCACCAAGGTTTGTGTGAATGTTACCAGCGACAAGTGCTACGAGAACATGGAATGTGACAGAGGCTACAGGGAGACCGACCCTATGGGCGGATACGACCCGTACAGCTGCAGCAAGGGCTGTGCAGAGCTGGTTACAAGCGCATACAGGAGGTCCTTTTTCAGCCAGCGTGACGGGGACAGCTCCAACAAGGTCGCCCTTTCTTCTGTCAGGGCCGGCAATGTCATAGGAGGGGGCGACTGGGGAATTGACAGAATAGTTCCTGACTGCATAAGGGCCATATCAAAGGGCGAGCCCATAAGCATCCGGTCCCCTGGTGCAGTGAGGCCATGGCAATATATCCTTGACCCGCTCTGTGGTTACCTCCTGCTTGGCGCCCTGATGAGAAAAGGGGGGGCGAAATACTGCGGGGCATGGAATTTCGGGCCAAACGACAGCAACATAATACCAGTGGAGGAACTGGTCAAGCTCTTGATAAAGCATTGGGGCAGGGGGGAATATACGGTAGATGGTTCCAGAAAGCCCCATGAGGCCAAACTGCTCAAACTCAACATAGAGAAGGCGTGTTCCGCCCTTGGCTGGAAGCCAGTGTACGGTATAAATGACACTGTTAAGAGAACGGTGGACTGGTACAAGAGGTATTATGGGAGCCAGAAGGGAGACGGCCTGAGGGAGGCCACGGAGAAGGAGATAGATAATTACATGGAGACTTTAGATAATGATGGAAAATAAAGCAGAAGACGAGTCCCTGAGAAAGGAGGCACGTAAGATAGCTGAAAGGCACTTTGAGGCAGTCCACAAGAGAAGGGAAAGCTTCAAGCCAGGGAAGACATACATAAAGTACTCTGGTAGGGTGTATGATGCCGAGGAGATAAAATCGCTCATGGAGGCGTCCCTCGATTTCTGGCTGACATCCGGAAGATTCGCCAGGCGATTCGAGAAAGAGTTCTCAGAATTCCTGGGAGCCAAGTACTGCTCCCTTACCAACTCAGGCTCATCCGCCAACCTGCTTGCGGTGTCTGCCCTCACGTCCCCCAAGCTGGGGGAGAGGCATCTCAAGCCGGGAGATGAGGTCATAACAGTGGCATGCGCTTTCCCCACAACCGTTAATCCCATCATCCAGAACGGCCTGGTGCCGGTATTCCTTGATGTGAACCAGGACACACTTAACATCGACTGCAGCAGGATTGAAGAGGCAGTGACTGACAAGACAAAGGCCATATTCCTGGCCCACACCCTTGGCAACCCCTTCGACCTTGATACAGTAGGCAGGGTATGCAAGAAGCACGGCCTGTGGCTGATAGAGGACAACTGCGATGCCCTGGGTTCCAAATACAAGGGAAAACACACAGGCACCTTCGGGCACATATCCACGTGCAGCTTCTATCCCCCGCACCACATGACCATGGGAGAGGGGGGCGCACTGGTGACCAACGACACACAGTTGAAGAGGCTGATAGAGTCCTTCAGAGACTGGGGCAGGGATTGCTGGTGCGAGCCGGGCCACGACGATACCTGCAAGAAGAGGTTCAAATGGAAGCTCGGCACCCTGCCATACGGTTATGACCATAAATACATATACTCCCACAGGGGATACAACCTAAAGCTGACAGACATGCAGGCTGCCATAGGGGTCGAGCAGCTCCGGAAGCTCCCGGGGTTCGTGGATGCCAGAAAAAGGAACTGGAAGGGCCTTCACGCAAGGCTCAATGAGCACGAAAATCTCCTGTCCTTCGCAAAGCCAACTGAGAACTCGGACCCCAGCTGGTTCGGATTCCCAATAACCGTGAAGGATGGGGCGCCGTTCTCAAGGACCGATATCGTCAGCTACCTCGAGGATAACAAGATTGCCACAAGGCTGCTCTTCTCAGGCAATATAACCAGGCAGCCATGTTTCAATGGAGTGGAGCACAGGACAGTCGGCGGCCTGGAGAAAACGGACAAAATAATGAACAATACCTTCTGGGTCGGGGTATACCCGGGCATCACAGAAGAGATGCTGGATTACATGGCAGAAAGAATAGGCAGCTTCCTGAAATCGAGGAGGGGAGGACGATGAAAAGGAAGGAGAAGGTGGCCATATTCATACCTGCCTATAACGTGGCCCATACCCTCCCGCTGGTCATAGACAGGATACCCAAGGAGATAAAGGACGTCGTGAAGGAAATATTCATAATAGACAACGACAGCCAGGACAGCACATACCTCGTTGGGGTACAGTACAAGAAAAGGAAGGGGATGTCAAACCTGACCGTCCTGAAGAACAAGAGAAACCTGGGATACGGCGGCACGCAGAAGGTGGCCTACCAGTATGCCATAGACAGGGGATATGATTACGTTGTGATGCTCCACGGCGATGCCCAGTACGCTCCAGAGAAGATACCCACACTTCTGGACGCCATAAAGAGCGACAAATCAGATATGGTCTTCGGTTCAAGGATGGAGGGCAACCCAAGGAGGGGGGGCATGCCAGTCTTCAAGCTGATTGGCAACAAGTTCCTCACCGGAATCGAAAACTTCGTGCTGAAGCTGAAGCTCTCGGAGTACCACTCCGGGTTCAGGGTCTACAGGTGCGCCGCCCTGAATCAGGTCCCTTTCAAGAAATGTTCTGACGCATACGAGTTCGATACAGACATCCTCATACAGTTCAAGATAAAGGGCCTGAAAATAACGGAAAGGCCCATACCTACCCATTACGGGAAGGAATCCCGGCACCCGTCATTCTCCGAACTCGTGGGCTACAGCGCCAATATACTCAAGGCGCTGATGGTCTACATGCTACACGTCAGGGGAATAAGGGAAGTCGAGAAATTCAGGGTCAGTTGAAACATGGATGTGATAAAACCGATATTCGGGAAGCAGGACATGAGGCTCTTCATAAACTACATGTTCTTCGGTGGCATAGCTGCGCTTGTTGACTTGGGGCTGCTATTCTCCCTGACAGAATTCCTAGGCATATGGTACTTGTTCTCTGCGGGACTGTCCTATATAGCGGGCATGGCGACAGATTACTCCCTTAACAAGTACCTCAATTTCAAGAACAAGAGCAAAAAAATAGCAAAGCAGTTCGGCCTTTTTGTGGCCGTTGCCATGGTTGGGCTTGCCCTAAACCAAATGTTCCTCTTTGTGTTCGTCGAGTTCTTCGGGCTCTGGTACATGCTGGCCAAGATGCTGTCCATATTGATAGTGGTCTTCTGGAACTTCAACGGCCACAAGAGGCTGACGTTCGGGATACTGAAATAATGACATCTCACCCCAAGCATGCCTTTACCAAGCTTATTGTGCCACCTTAGCCTATTAATTGTCAGGCCATCTCGGGCGCCTTTTTTGCCTTTTCCAGGTCTTCCGGGGTATCTATTTCCATACAGAATTCTGTGTAGTACAGGGGGGCAACCTTTATTATATGTGATACGTTGTTGAAAGCATCCTCTGCATAGCATTTGACCTTCCCATTGCCCACAAAGCGGTTTATCTCAGACATCCATACCTTGAAAGCTTCCTTGGAAAGCCTGTACATCGGGGCCAGGAAGAATGCCCCATCCCCAAACACGTTCACTCCCACGTTCTTCACGTGCCCATCCACAACAAGGCCCTTGAAGTCCTTCTCTGGTGGAGGCACGCTTTTGTTGACCAGTACCATGCTGCCGGTTACATTCACCGCCCTTTCGAGGAGCGTCTCGTCAAAAACCAGGTCCCCGTGAAGGAGCAGGATGTCATCATCGGTCACCTTGTCTTTGGCAAGCCACATGGAATATATGTAATTTGTGTCCCCAAACATGGGATTATGAACATACTCTACGTTAAGGCCCGGAAAATTGCTTTTCACGTACTCTCTGACAGCATCTCCCATGTGGCCGGTGGTTATCAGGATATCCTTTACCCCGTTCCTTTCCAGCCCCCTCAGCATTCTTCCCAGTATTGTGTCCCCATTGACTTCTATGAGGCACTTGGGCACATTGTCCGTAAGCGGCCTGAGCCTGGTGGCCGCGCCGGAGGCCAGTATGACAGCCTTCATCCTATCCCCTCCAGCAGCCTCCTCAAATCAGACCTTGTGACCTTCACGGGGTTGTTCTTGACCCTCTCCGGATTGAAGCCGTTGTCCAGTATGAGCTTTATGTCATTTATGTTCAGGTCCCCCAATCTGGTTGCAAGCCCGCAATTGACCATAAGGGTCTTAATCTTGTTGTAGCATTCCTCCTCGCTTTCCATCCCAAACAGTCCAGGTATGCTCTTCATAATGTCCTTGACATAACCAATGCCTCTGCTGTCTTGTATGTTGCCCTCACCCACTCCGCAGTTGAACCTGAAAAATTCGGGCAGGGTTATGGCGCATGCCTGGCCATGGGGGACACCGAAATATGATGTCATGGGATATGAAGTCGAATGCACAGCGGTTGTTTTGGCTATGTTTATGGCCCTTCCCGCCAGGTTGCTTCCAAGCGCCATGTCAGATGCTGCCCTCTCGTCATACCCTTCATTGACAAACCTTTCAATTGATGGGACCATGAGCTTCAGCGCCTTGGTGCTGTATTCTTTTGACTCTTCCGTGGACCTGTTTGACCAGTAGGCCTCCAGGGCCTGGCATATGGCATCGAATGCGGTGCTTCCCTTTATCTTCCTTGTCAGGGTTTTAGACATCCTGGGGTCTATTATGGCGACCTTGGGGACCATCATCCCATCGGCAAGTGAGTACTTGTCCTTGCCTATGTATACCACCGCAAAATGCGTGGATTCGCTCCCTGTCCCGAACGTGGTCGGAGCCGCAACCATGGGGAGGGTCTTAGGCAAAGGGGCCTCTTCCTTGGTTATGTATCTCTCCGGATGTTCCTTGTCTTCTTGCCGGGACAGTATGGCAACTGACTTCCCGACATCCATCACGCTTCCCCCACCGACGGCCACAACAAGGTCACAGCCATTCTCCAGGCAAATCTTTATGCCCCTCTTGACGTCCTCAATCTTTGGGTTGACCTCGAAATCGCTGAACCTGTGGACTTCCCTACCTTTGCATGCCTCTTCTACGATCTCCCTGGCTCCGCAGGAATCATAAGACCTTTTGCCTGTAACGAGAAAGATGGATTTGGGCCCCAGCCTTTCTATTATGCTGCCAAGCTCACGGAGTTTGCCTGGCCCAAAAACAATCTCCTGGCTCATTACGAAAGCGCCTCCCTGAATATCCTTGCGGTTTCCTCCGTTGTGTATTTAGTGGTTATCCTTGGTATGCCTTCCTTCTTCTCCCTGCTGACCTTCACCAGTATAAACCCTGGTCCATCCCCCTCCAAGGACTCCCTGACCGCATTCTCCAAGCCCTCTATCGTGTACACCCTGTACACCCTGCTGTACCTGCATGACCTGGCGACATCGTCAAGCCTGGCCGTCACTGATGTGGTGCCCTGCCCCCCGGTTGTTTCATGGCACTCGTTGTCGAACACTATATGCGTGAGGTTCTCGGGAGCATAATGGCCTATGGTCGAAAGCGTGCCCATGTGCATGAGGGCCGCCCCGTCCCCGTCCATCACCACGACCTTCCTGTCCGGCTTGCATATGGCTACACCCAGGCCTATCGCGGCGGCATGGCCCATGGATCCCTGCATGTAGAAGTTGAGCGGCCGGTCATTTATGGTGAAAAGCTCCCTTGATATCTTTCCTGTGGTGGCCACAACAGCGGTTCTGTCATCCATCAGCCTGCTTACGGTTTCTATGGCGTCATACCTGCTGATGAGTCCCTTTGGCCTCTCTTCAGAGGAATAATGGGGCTCTATTACCCTCTCCTTCATGTCCCCCCTTTCAGTCTCGCATGCCCCTATCGTGCCCTTCCTGATGACAAAAGCCCTGGGCTTTCCGTCCGACATCTTCTTATCAAAGCTCTCCATCTCCCTGAAGGCCTCATCATCATCTTCAGGCAGGTCCTTCACCTCAACGCCTATCTCTTCCATGAGCTTATGTGTGGCCCTGCCCATTATTGCGTGCTGGGGCTCGTCCTTCACGCCATAACCCCTTCCGCTTATGAAGATAAGGATTGGGATGTTGTATATCATGTTGAGAGATGTCAGCGGGTTTATGGTGTTGCCGACGCCAGCGTTCTGCATTACCACGGCGGCCTTCTTGCCGGCAAGCTGGGCGCCGGACGCTATCCCTACTGCTGCACCCTCATTCACAGCCGAAACATAGAACGTGTCCTTGTCGCTTATCACGTAGTTTATCGTGTCCTTGAAGAAGGAGCAGGGAACGCCAGCAAAGAAGCTGTATCCAAGGCCCTTCAGCCTTGAGCAGAATTCACCGGAGTTCATGCAACCTCACCCCTTGCCCTTTCAATGTCATCCTTGTTGTGTATTTCGGTCCATCCCTGGTACACTTCGATGACAGAAACCTTGAACCCCCTGTCAATAAGCTCCTGCAACATGTCGGTAATTCCGGACCTTTCCACAGAATCCGCTTCGTGGAACCTGCCCTTGTGCTTTTCCATGCAGTCCTCGTATACCTTCCTCAGGTTAGCTGCCCCTTCCCTGGAGAACTTGGCCATGCCTATGAACTCGCCGTCAGCCATTTCTTTGGGTATGTTCTTGCCTATCCTAAGCGCAAAATTCCCCTTCCTCTTGAGGTTCCTGTGGCCCCCAGAAGAGTGCTTCAATGTCACCAGGTCAAGCCTCTTGTCGACATCGTGTTTGTGGTTCCTGTAGCTGCCGTCAACTATGATTACGATATCAGAATCTTCTGCCATGAGCCCTTTAATCATTTCCTCTTCGAAAATGATGTCAGAATTCACATATATGAATCCCTCCCCGAACTCCTCCTTTGCCTTCATGAGGGAAGCCATGACAGACGTATTTGCGTAGTCGTCGTTGTCAAAGAACTTGACGCCTTCGGCCCTTATCTGTCCCTTCTGGTGCCCCCTTATGACCACGACATTCTTCAGCCCAAACTTTCCGGTGGCCTCTATCTGCCTCTCAAGTATGGTCTTGCCGTTGATGTCCAGCATGCAGCACGGCCTGCCCCCCAGAACGCCCTCAAGGTCAGGGTGCTCCCCGGCCGCCGGTATTATTACCCTCATCTTGTTCATTAGCATGTCCTCGTTCTCCGCATCCTTTTGCTTTACGTCCTCAAAACCCACGAGCCTGAAGACATGCTTGACGGGCGCACAGAAGGGGTCCGTCTCCATGGACCTCCCACTCGCCAGTATCAGCCTGCACACATCCTCCATCGCCTTGCAGGATGACCTCAGCATATGATTGGCATGAATGACTATGTTGAAGCCCCTCTTATGCAGTTCCTCGTCAGTGATCGTGTTGTATGCAGTGGGAACGGAAATGAGCGGCTTCTTCACTCCGAGCTCTTGGCATATCTTCTTGTATTCTTCCGCGAACCTGAGTATCTCTGCCGGGTCCTTGGACTTGGAGTGTATCATTATGCCATCTGCCCCGGCATCGAGATATGCCCTGGCCCTCATCAGGGCGTCTTCAAGGCCTGCCCCCGCTATAAGGCTCTCTATCCTTGCTATTATCAGGAAGGAATCGTTTATTCTGATCTCCCTCCCGCGCCTTATCTTTGCGGCAAACGTCTTGGGGTCTTCTAGTGTCTGCTTTGCCTCCCCGTCCAGGCTGTTCCTTTTCGGGAAGACCTTGTCCTCTATTATGACCGCGGAAACCCCTGCCCTCTCCATCTTCTTTACCATGTATTCGAAATGGTTGGAATCCATCCCTGTATCGCCGTCAACTATTATAGGCTTGTTGGACACCTCCGCCACCTCGTGTATGGTATTGAGCCTGGATGTGAACCCCAGTATCTCGACGTCAGGGTGGCCTTTTGCAGCGGTCTCTGTCAGGCTGCTCACCCACAGGGCATCAAACCCCCTGCCCTTGCCCTCACCGTCTTCGACTGATATATCGTTGCCTATGATAGCGCTCAGCCCGTTGTGGGCCTCTATCACCCTCACGAGCCTTCCCTGGTCAAGGAGCTTCTTCAGGGACCCTACCCTTGCATCAGGCATGATTTTGTTCTTGAGCGTCATGGTTCCTACCTCAAGTTTCTTAATTAACTATAAAATGAGCCTATTTAAGCCTTTTTCCCATTTTATACCCCATTGGTGATGAATATGGTGATAAAAACAGCGGCAGATGCCGGGGCTTACCTGGAGAGGCATATATCAGAAAGCGGGCTCATACAGAACCCGGCAAACTACCGGAAACACTCCTATGACACTGGCAAGATAGCCAGGGGCCGGGCAGTTGCAATAAGGGTGTATAACACGGAATTTAATGTGGGCCCCGAGGAAATCGAAGCGGCCGGCATATTACACGACCTCGGCAAGTGCTTCACGGAGGACTTCCTCCATGAAACCATCCTGACAGGGGAATATCTTGAGCGGGAGGGTATGCCCAGGATAGCCAGGGCAGTCAGGACGCACTTCACAATCGGCGAAACCCTGGAGATAGAGAGGAGGGACGGGACTCCTTACAGGGACTTTAACCCGGAGGAATTCTTCCCCAAGACATGGAACGAGATACTGGTTGCATACGGGGACCTCCATTCGGACGGCAAGAGAATCATGACTTTTGAGGAGAGGATGGAGGACATATTCAGCAGGCACGGCGAGAAGAAGGTTTTTGTCGAATCCATGCACATGGCGATGGACAGGTTGAGGAAGATAAGGGATGACGTGGATGCGCTTGCGTCCGCAGCCAATCCAGAGCTAATGCTAAAGTACGGCTTCATCTGACTATTTCTCAGAGAATGAAAGGATGGCGCCCAGCGCAGCGGGCGGCACACCGGTCATGAAAAATATTAATATGCTCATGGCTATCACGCTCTCTGCGGTCGCTGCGAAGGGGGCGAGAAGGCCTATTAGCACTGCTTCACGGGTCCCCCATCCTGAAACAGTTATGGGTATCAGCCCTATTATCGTGGCTATGGGAAAAAGCGTCACGAAGATGTGCCATGGGACATGTATGCCAAGAGACAGCGCCACGAAATGATTGGCTGAGTATATGACAATCCAGCTCAGTGCAGTTGATACGAACGGGACAACGAGGCGCCTGATGGACGGTACGCTCTTGTAGAAGGAATTGAATGACTTGTGGGCGCCGGACCTGAACCTTTGCGGCAGTATGAACCTATGGACAAGCCTCATCAATGCCCTGCTTGTGCTCTTCTTCATAAGAAGAGCAGACATGACAATAAAGGCCGCGAACAGCACGGCCATCATGACAAGCATCATTCCTGATACATACCCAGTAAGAAGCACGCCCCCGATTATAGCAAGCATGAAAAGCGCGAACATATCAAGCATCTTGTCCAGAACCACGCTCAGGCTGCTCTCCCCAAGATCCTTTCCTGTCTTCCTTTTTATGTAAGCTATTCTGGAGAACGTCCCGATCTTTCCGGGGGTTATTACGCTCCAGAACGTCCCTATGATGTATATCTTCAGGAGATAAGAGAACCCGAGGGGCCCCTCCAGTTTCCTTATTATGTACCACCATTTATGCGTCTGTAGGAGAAGATAGGGCACCACCAAGACAATGGCCAACATAAGGTATGTTACATTCGCGCCCAACATGGCATTGATTATGTTCGATGCTCCCACCTCAAGCACAAGATACAGGAGTATGGCTATCCCTATGATAGGCACGAGCTTCTTGGCTTTGGATAGCATATACTTCTTTTGAATCCGATACTTTAATTTGCTATCTCTTGAACAACAGTTTTATGATAACAAGGAACATCCTGGGGGCGGCCCTGCTTATCTTAAGTGTGGAGAAGTCCCTGTCCGACCATTTTATGGGGACTTCCTTTATTCTGAACCCCTTCCTGTTCATGTGGAACAGGAGCGTTATGTCGAACGCAAAATTAGTGGTTTTGACGCCCTCCAAGATGCCCTTTATAGCGTTCCGTTTGAACACCTTTGCGCCGCACTGCGTATCCTTGTAAGGCATGCCAAGCAGTGCCCTGACAAGAGCGTTTAGTATCCTGCTCGCTATTCGCCTGGATAGGGGCTGTTTTTGCATCATGGATGACCCCTCCATCCACCTGGAGCCTATCGCCCCATCATAGCGGCCCATTTTTTTAATGAGCTTCATGAGCTCTTTGGGTGGGGTCGCACCGTCAGCGTCAGCATATGCGACAAGCTCCCCCCTGGCCAGCTCAAATCCCTTAAGGACAGCGCCGCCCTTCCCGAGCTTCTTGGGGTAATCCCGATTCCTTACATTCGGATGTTTCCTGGTCACTTCCTTTATTACTTCGACCGTCCTGTCCGTGCAGCCGTCCGTGATGACGATGATCTCGTAATCCATTTTCCCGGAAAAAAACTTGGCATACTGCTCCAATGTATCTTTTATCCTCTTCTCTTCGTTGTATGCCGGTATTATAAGCGACAGCTTTGCCTTTCTCATGACCATAAAATGATTAATTATAGATTCCATCAACATACTTAAAAGGGCGTTATGGGACGCATTTGGGAGAAAACTTTATATTGGCTGAACCAAGGAGGAATTGTGGTCTGATGAATGCTGGCATATTGCTGAGCTTCCATGGCTCATTCGAAGGAATTTTCAGGAAATGTTCAGGCAACGTTAGTCAAGTCTCTGAGATGCTCCTCATCAGGAAGTACAGCTCAGCCTTCGATAATGTCCTGGTGTTCAGCCATGATTCCAAGAATTATGAGAAGGACCTGCCCAGGAACTGCAGGCACATAAGGCTTTACAGCAGGTTCTTCTACATCCTTTTTGGCTGGATGGTGGTGTTGTTCTACACGAAGAGGCATGGTCTGAGGGTGTTGAGGCTTGTCGGCGCGGCCAGCCTCCCGCTGGCGTTCATGGTCAACAGGCTGGCCAGCACGAGGGTCATCATAAAGTATTATTACCTTTGGTGGAACTCCACCAAAGGCTTCAAGCGGGGCATGGTAAGGCCCGTGGAGAGGATGCTGGTAAGGTTCGTGGACCATGTTATAGCAGGCAATAATGAGGTACGGGATTTCGTGGGAAACAAGGTGGTGCCGATAAACGAGGGCATAATAATGTCCAGGATAACCGGAGCCAAGCCAAGCCCCTTCATGAAGAAGCTCGGAGGGAAAAAAATCATATTCGTCGGGAGGCTGATTGACATAAAGGACCCGATTACCATGATAAGGGCCCACAAGCTCTGCCTGGAAACCCATCCAGACCTCCATCTGGTGGTGTGCGGAGACGGTCCCCTGATGGAACGGTGCAGGGAGGAGGCAGGCAATAACGTGCACTTCCTGGGATTCTCCGATAAAGTGCCAGAGCTTCTGAAGGGAGCTGACATATTTGCCATAACATCCAGGTATGATGCTTCCCCAAGGGCCCTTATGGAAGCCATGGCAGCAGGCCTGCCCACTGTGGCCACCAGAGTGGGAGGAATCCCGGAATATCTTGACAAAAAATCAGGCATACTGGTGAAACCCGGAAACCAAAAGGAATTCTCTGAAGGGATTTCCTGCCTCCTCAAAAACCCGAAAATGGCGTCCAGAATGGGGGCAAACGCAAAGAAAAATATAGGAATGAATCATAATCTTGAAATGGAGCTCGAAAAGGAGCTGAAATTATTAGGTGCGAAATGAAAGGGAAGATATCGTTCATTGTTCCCGCATACAATGCGGAGAATACAATAAAGGACTGCGTGAAGTCAGTCCTGGCCCAGGGGAACACGGGAGAGGTGATAGTGGTAGACGACGGCTCAAATGACGGGACGGCCAGCATACTCAGAAAGATGAAAGGAATAAGGATGTTCACCCAGAAGAACAGCGGGCCGGCATCGGCCAGGAACAGGGGCCTCAGGTCAGCCAGATTCGATTACATCGCGTTCGTGGACTCCGATGTCGTCCTGCCAAGGGATTGGTCTGCCAAGGCCTTGAAACTTCTTGGGGACAGGAGGGTCGCGGGAGTGGGGGGGCCCGGCATAAGCACTGACAGGAGCATGGTATCAGAGTCCCTGGACTCCCTGCTGTATGGCATAGACATGTCAACAAAAAGGAAATTCGTGGATTCCCTTGCGACAATGGATGTGGTCTACAGGAGGTCCGCCATAAATGGATTGGAATTCGACCAGACATTCAGGGCGGCAGCAGGAGAGGATCCGGAGTTCAATTTCAGGATAAGGAAGAGGGGGCACAGGCTCCTTTTTGACCGGTCCCTCTCCGTAAAGCACTACCATCCGACAAGCATCAGGGGCCTGCTGAAAAAATGGTACAACTATGGAAAGAACTACATGCTGCTCTGCTCCAAGCACAGGGAGATGAGGGGAGGGGGATACTGGCTCAGGATACTCTACATGCCGGTGTTCCTGGCACTTCTCCTGCTCTCTGTATTCTGGCTGCCGCTACTGGCCCTGGCGGGGCTGCAACTGCTGTCCCTCTTCCTAGTTTACCTCTACATAGGGACCAAAGCCTGCAGGACGAGGGCCATGCTGGTTTTCCCTTTCATCCATACCATCAAGCAGATTTCACAGTCGCTTGGTATACTTGTAAGCATGTTCAGGGGGAGAGAATGAAGAGGTTCATAGAAAGTTTCACAAGGAAGGTCATAATGTATTTTTACCCCAAGGTCTTTGGGGAGGTTCCGGGAAAGGGGGCGATGGGGTTCATGAGAAACCTCAGTCTCGTGTTCTTCGGAATAGCCATATCAAAGGTCTTCAGCGTGCTCTTCCAGATATATACGGGGCGGGTGCTGGGTCCCGGGGAATACGGGAAATTCACGATGGTAGTTTCGCTTTCAAACTTCTTCTGGATACCTATGGTGTTGGGGCTGGCCGTTGCCCTTGTGAAATACCTGGCCGAGGACAGGAGCGATGATGAGAAGAAAAAGATAATATCGACCTCAATCAGCATGGTGCTTCTCCTGGCCCTGGCATCCACGCTATTACTCACTTTGTTCTCCAGTCATATAGCGGCATTTTCCAACGTCACTCAGAACTGCGTCTTCGGTGCCATCCTGCTTGCGATACTGCTTTCCATGTGGACCATGAGCGAGAGGGTATGGCGCGGCATGAACAAGATGAAGAAGATAAGCCTGGCGAACATAGTCATGAACGTGCTATTCTTGGGAACCGCATTGGTTCTTTTTGTATTCTCCAACACCGCGTTCGTCCCCATAGCCGCAATGGCCGTTGGATATGCCTTGGCATCCTCGTTTGCCTTGCCCGAGCTTAGGAGGTATTTCAGGCCCAAGATAGACCGGAAATGGGGCAAGACTCTGCTGAAGTACGGGTCCATAGTCATACTCAGCACAGTGGCCTATACCATAAACACCAACATAAACAAGATTCTCATAAACGTGTTCCTCACTTTCAGCGAAGTCGGGCTTTACCAGGCATATTCATTCTCCACCCTTAACGTGGCAAGCTTCTTCATAACGACTTTCATAATAGTCTTTTTCCCGGCCGCATCAAGGGAGAAGGACAAGAAGATGATATTCAGGAAGATGAACAGGATGTTCAAGCTATACCCTCTGGTTTTTGTGGCGGTCCTGTCGCTGGCCTTCATCATACTGTTCCTTTACGGAAGAGAATACGCCATATCTTTGCCTCTCATCCTCCTGTTCTCCCTCGTGGCCATAGTGGACATAAATTTCTTCGCACATACCTGGTTCTCATCGTCAATGGGCATCAGTGGGGTAAAAAACACAGGTTATGCCACGGCCATAGCCGCAACAGCGGGCATGGTGATGGCCTACATTCTGATACCACAGTTCGGCATATATGGCGCAATAATGTCTACCTTGGCGTCATTCCTTGCTGGGAGCGTGTACATAAGGCATAAGATATGGGAGGCTCTTGCATGAATCCCAATGACATGCTCAACATTGCGGACAGGCTGTGCAGGTTCATCAGGAATGAATCCCCCAACCCATGGGGCCTTTTCAGGACGGGTTTCCACGACCCTGTAAGGGACGTCTGGGCGGACAACATATGCGAGCCGGACGACTTCGGGGATTTTGCCCCTTTTATGGTTTGGCATGACATGGCGTCAGGGGGCAGGAAAAACACCGAATGGTCTGCCCATCAGCTGGGTCTGATAAAGGAAAGGCTGAAGCAGCCGTGCGGGCTCTACTACCCCCTTTCCGACGGCAGCAGACGCGTCAGCCAGAGCCGCCTTTTTCCGGCTTATCCACAAGGCCACATGGATGCTGTGCTGGGCGTGAACATGATACACAGGATGACAGGGAAGAAGGGGTTCCTTGAAGAGAACGGAAGCCTTTGCGACGGAATACTGGGCTTCATAACGGGCAGGGGGTTTGTGCACTCCGCCGCGATTCCAGCATTGCATGTTCCCTGGCCAAAGAGGGGATTCATGTTCTTCAGGCCACAGGTTTCGGGCATACTGATGGAGGAGCTTGCCAACCTTTATGACATCTCCAGGGAAGAGAAACATCTGGACGGGGCCATGAGAATTGCCAGGGGATGGTGTTCGACGAAATCTTTCAGAAAACATTCGCTCTTCCCCGACAAGATACTGCCCATCTTTAACAGGGAAGGAGGCACGGCCACAATATCAAAGATGAACACGAATATGCTGTACGGCCTGATAAGACTGTATGAAGTTTCAAAGAGCAGCGAGATTAAGTCGATGGCACTCAAGAGCCTTGGGGGAATAGGCAGATATAGGAAGGACGACGGGACGTACATGAGGGGGTTCGACCTCAGAAAGGGCACAATATGTGACAGGGAATCCACTGTGATAGAGAATCACATGGCCACGGGTGCCATGCTGGACGCATATGAAGCATTCAAGGACAGGGCATTCCTGGAAGCGGCCGAGCATTGGGCAGAGAAATGGATGGGGACACAGTCCCCGATGGGCTTCTTTCCAAGGATGGGCAGAAAAAGAAACCACTGTGACATCGATTCACATGCCGACATAATAGTGGTGATGTCAAGGCTCAGAATGCTGACAAATAGGAGGAAATACACTGATCCCATAGGCTCGGGCATGGAGGCCATGGGAGGCTTCATTACGGGCGATACCATGTTCAATACGGTTGATTCTGACACAGGAAACCCTATAATAAAGGAGAACAGGATAAAGTTCCTGGGAGGCGCCCTGAAGGGCATCATGTCAGCATACACTGCTTTAAAAGGAAAGGAAAAAATCGATAAAATGACTCTAAAGCTTTTGATGAGGGACAGGTAATGGAAGTAAGAAAAGCCATACGGGAGAGAAGAAGTGTCAGGAGATTCCTGGAAAAGGAAGTCGAGGATAAAAAGGTAAGGGACATAATAGACGCTGCGCAGTGGGCACCTTCCGCTTGCAACAAGCAGATGTGGGAGTTTGTGGTGGTAAGAAAGGAAGACGTGAAAAGGAAGCTTGCCGACAGTGCAAAGGCCTCCGCATTCATCAAGAACGCCCCAGTTGCCATATACGTCCTTTACAGGAAGGACGTGAACAGCGAGTTCCAGGCTAACGTGCAGAGCGCGTCCGCTGCCATACAGAACATGCTCCTTGCAGCACATGACATTGGTTTGGGGGCAGTATGGGTTGCCGATTGCGGCAACAGGGAACGGGTGAGGGATATATTGGGCATACCCGACAGCTTACTTGTGGTCGCTGCAGTCTTTATTGGATACCCGGCAGCTGTCCCCCCTGCCCCGAAAAGGCGGGACATGAAAGATATAATGCATGCCGATTCCTTTTCCGGAGGAAAAAAAGCCAGGGTATTCCCGGAAGAATGGGACGAGGATACGCTTTCCGATTACAGGTCAAGGGGGATAAGGGCAACTTCTCCGACGCCCGAGGCATTCATCCCGGGACAGAGGAAAGAATTCCTGGCGGCGATGAAAAAGGTATCTTCCTTCATACCCAAGGAGGGAAATACTTTGGACGTCCTCCCCTTTGCCGGGGCCCACCTGATGGAGATGATGAAGAACTCCGACAGCAGGTTCCATGCGTATGAGGTATCCGAGGAGATGCTGGATTTCATAAGGAGAAGGAAGAAGGCATCAGGCATAGGAAAGGAACTGGTGCTGAAAAAAGGGGGGATATACAGGATACCCTACGGGGACAGGGCATTTGACTGCGTCACCTGCATAAACAAGCTGGAAACAGTCCCGGATCCGGAAAGGCTCATGGGCGAGATGGTGAGGGTACTTAAGGTAGGGGGAACCTTGATATTATCTTTCTGGAACTCCAGGAGCATATACGGGATAAACTATTCCATAAAGACCGGGGCCAGGGGAAGGGACGAAGTAACCAGCAACGAGGGGCCCGTCAGGCCGATGAGCTACGGGAGGGTGAAACGGATGCTGGAGCCAGCCCTCAAGGTAGAGAAGAGATATGGCATAAACCTCATGCCCCCCATGGAGAGCATGCTCGTGCCGGCTGTCCTGAAATCCCTTTGCAGGGTGAACATACTGGTGTGCAAGAGGGTGAAATGATGAAAATAACCATACTGGTTTCAGGCTTTTTGCCTCATTACGTGGGCGGCGCAGAAACGCAGAGCTACAGCATTGCCAGACAGCTGGCAAAGAGGGGCCACAAGGTCACGGTAATCACCAGAATGGCTCCAGGCGCCAAGAGAAACGAAAAGATGGACGGGTTCGAGATACGGAGATTTGAAGTCATCAATTTCCCTGTTCTGAGGCTCTTATCTCACATCAGAAACTCCCTGAAGGAGATAAGGAAAGCGGGGAATCCGGATGTGCTGCAGTGCATGATGCTGAGGCCCAACGGCGTGGTGGGCGCACTGGCCAAAAGGAAAACGGGCATGAAGACAATAGTCTGGTTGAGAAGCAGCTACACTGACTCCCTTAGGAAGAGCGGGCTGAGCAGATGGCTGGGAAACTTTGCCATAAGAAACGCTGATTTGGTGCTGACACAGACTGAAATTGTCAGGAAACAGGTCCTGGAGGACTTCCCTGACAAGAATGTGAGGGCCATACCCAACGGCATAGATCCTGGCAACAGGATTTCCAGCGGAAAAGGCATAGTCTTTGTGGGCAATTTCATAAGCAGGAAGGGCATTCCCTACCTGATGGAGGCAATGAAAAAACTGAAGGGAGCTAAACTCATAATGGTGGGAGACGGCCCGGAGATGCCAGAAGCGAAGGAGATGGCCAAGGGCATGGACGTGGAGTTCGTTGGTAAGGTGCGACCAGAGGACGTAAAAAAACACCTGGCCAGGGGCAACATCTTCGTCTCCTCTTCTGTGTCAGGCAAGGGAGAAGGCTTCCCAAACGTGATACTTGAAGCAATGTCAGTGGGCCTCCCTGTGGTGGCCACCAGGATAGCGGGCGTGCCTGAGATAATAGAAGAGGGAAAGACTGGATTCCTGGTAAGGGACAAGAATCCTGACGAACTGGCTGACAGGCTCGGAAGGCTGCTGAAGGACGAGAAGCTGAGGAAAAAAATGTCCAGGAACTGCCTGAAGGCAGCCAGGAAATATTCCTGGAAGAACGTTATAGATATGCTGGAGTCCTGCTACAAAATGCTGTGATTTCAGGCCTTCTTGAGGATGATTATTTCAGGGTTCACATAATCAGGGTATACATCCGGAAACAGGAATGAGGGGCTCTTGAATCTCTTCTCTACCAAGTATCCCAGTTCCCCACCAACGATTGAATTATAGAAAACCTCTTCTTGGCCAGGCGTCCTGTAGGTCAGCGGCCTCATAAGCACGTAGTCTGGACCCCTTTCCTGCAGCGTGTCCAGGGTTTCCATGTCCATGTCCATCCTGTTTATGTTGGTGTAGCCCATGATGTCTAGCCGTGGCATCCCCTCCAGGCCCACATAAAGCTCTATCTGGTCATGCTTGTCCACGTTGGACAGCATCCACTGTTCAGCATGGTATCTGGAATCGTTCAGCATGATGTGGTCCATCGCAAGCGCCTGGGACAGAGACAGGGTCAGTATGATTATGACTGCAGCCTTCTTGGTTCTCCCGCCCTGCCACAACGAAGAAAGGAACCACCCCCCAAAAACGGCAAGCGGGACAATCATCTGCAGGAGATATCTCGGCAGAATGAACCTTACCGGAGCAATCACGAAAAGATACTGTGACACTATTATGGCCAGGAGCAGGAGCATGAAACGCCGGGAGCGGCCGTCCGACCTCGGCACCACCCTGCCCAGCAGCATGCAGAGCGCCCCGCTGATTGCGGCCAAGAGGGACGATATGCCGATGGATGCCGCAAGGGTTTCCGAGGTCTTAATGAAAAGCATTGAATGCCCTTCAAGTGTGTTGGAAAACTCCGCCCAATTGGACACCCCATGCCCCCCCAGCCAATAATTGAGCCTGAAGATATTCTCTTCCACATCAATTAGGTTGTGGGCCAAAAAGGAAGCGGCCAGGAATACAATTATCATCAGGAGGAGCCTCCTGTCCAGCAGCCTGCTTATGTAGCTTCCTCTCCCCTCCCCGAAATGGAAATAAAGCAGAACAGGAACAATGATGACGTAAAATGACACGGACTGCAGCTTTGTCGCCAGGGCAAGCGCCATGGACAGCCCGAAGAGGACGTAATCCCATTTCCTGCCTCCCTTTATCACTCTTATGAGGAGGTACAGGGAGATGGTGGTATGGAATACCATGGGAACGTCAAGCCTCCCTATTTTGGACAGCACAACAAACAGGGGGCTGAGCCCCAACATCAGGGCCGAGAGGAGGGCGGCCTTCCTCTCATTGAACATCTCCTTGGATATAAGATACACAAAAAATGCAATGCCAACAGCCATCCCCAGGTTTATCGCCCTTGTTATCATGTGAAGGACAGTCATCGATGCAACCGGGTCCAAGAAGCCGTATGGGAATGACGCTGCAGGGGACTGGATGCCGCCAGTAAGATAAAGGAATCCCAAGTAAGGCGCATAAAATACGGCATTCACGAAGAAATGGAACGGGGGATTCCTGTAGCCGTTGGAAAACACGTGATAGATGTGCCCCAGAGTCAGGGGCCCTCCCAAATCATCAGATGACCAAGAAACATGGTTCGGCAGCCCCCACCAAATTCCCGTGGCGCTGATAATTAGTATTGTAACCAGCACCAAGGACAGCGTTTTCCCGGGGAGGACCATTTTCATGGATTATATATCAGCTCTGTTACATAAATAATTAGGTGACCGCATGAGGCTGTCAAAGATACTGCCCGTGATAGGGTTGGCCCTGTTCGTGTTCATAATAGCCAGGGCAGGGCCGCTGAAAATAGTCCAGGTTCTATCCGACGTGGACCTTTACTACCTTTTGCTGAGCATAGGGATGGTGGCCTTGGTAACTGTCTTGAAAGGCTTCAAATGGAAGATGGTCATAGGGATGCACGGATGCGACTACCGCTTCAGCCAGAGCGTGAGGGTGTGGCTCATAGGCGCACTTACAGGTATAATCACCCCGGGAAGGGCAGGGGACCTGATAAGGGCCCTGTACCTTAACAAACACTGCAAAGGCCTTGGAAGATGCATATCCACCGTGGTTATTGACAGGGCCATAGAGCTTGCAGTGGCCCTGGTGTTCGCCTCCTTCGGTATAGTTCTATTCTCGGCCTGGTTTGGAGAGTCTGCTCTGCTTTATGTGGTAATAACTTTTGTCGTCATAGGCTTCGCGCTTCTGGGTCTCATGTTCAGGAAAAGTTTCATGAGGAGGGCCCTCAGACCAATATTCAGGGTTTTCGTGCCCGCCCGCCACGAGGACAGGATGAGGGCAAGCTTCCACGAATTCTACGGCTCCATGGGGGATATCAGGAAAAGGAGGGGCAGTTTGGCTGCGGTTTCCATATTCAGTGTGGGCATCTGGCTCATCCAGATACTTGAGGTCCAGATATTCGCCCTTGCCCTCGGGATACAAATAGATTACCTTTACATGCTGGCTGTCCTGAGCATAGTCGTGATAATAGAGCTCATCCCGGTATCAGTATCCGGCATAGGCACCCGGGACGCCTTCCTCGTTTTCTCCCTGGGCCTGATTGGGGTTTCCCCTGAGCTGGCCATAGCCCTCTCGATTGTATACCTTGTATTAGGATATTGGATAAATGCGGCCATGGGACTCTTCTTTTGGCTTAAGGATCCCGTACGGCTCAGGACATAACACCAAGTAAAATGGTAGCGAATTGGGCAATTATTTAAATATATCACAACCATGCTAATGATTGAATATGGCAAATATTTTAGTTACGGGGTGTGCCGGGTTCATAGGGTCAAACATAGCCGAGGCTCTGCTAAAAGAGGGCCACAGCGTCACGGGAATAGATAACCTTGACCCCTACTATTCTGTTGAGATAAAGAAGGCCAACCTCGAAATCCTGAAGAAGTCCAGGAATTTCGATTTCATATTAGGCTCCATACTGGACGACTCCGCCCTGCAGAAGATAAGGGCCAAAGGCATAGAGATTGTCAGCCACCAGGCAGCCATGGCAGGCGTCAGGGCATCCATGAAGAACCCCCAGAAATACTGCAATGTCAATGTGTTGGGCACAGTCAAGCTCCTCGATACTTTCAGGGACGCCGAAAAATTAGTTTTGGCGTCATCCTCTTCCGTCTATGGCGAAGTCAATGAAGGGGACCTTCCGGTCAGCGAGAGGCGCCCGCCAAGCCCCATATCACCTTATGCCCTCTCCAAACTTAACGCCGAAAACTGGTGCAGCATGTTCTCTGAATCATACGGCATGAAGACTGTCATGCTCAGGTATTTCACTGTCTACGGGCCCAGGCAGAGGCCAGACGAGGCCATACAGAAGTTCATAAACAAGATATTCAGGGGCGAAACCATAGAGATATATGGCGACGGCAAGCAGACACGGGACTTCACATGCGTGCTGGACGTCGTGAAGGCCAACATGCTTGCAATGAGGAAAGGCAATGGCACATTCAACATAGCTAGCGGAAACAGGATAAGCGTCAATGACCTCGTCAAGGTTCTGGGTGAGGTCATAGGAAAGGAGCCCGACATCAGGCACATAGAGAGCCAGCAGGGAGACGTGTCCCACACCGGTGCCGACATAACAAGGGCCAAGGAAATCCTGGGATACGCCCCGGAATACTCCATAGAGGAAGGCGTCAGAAAACATGTGGATTGGTTCAAGGGCGTCAAAGAACTCTATATGAAATGAATACGGTCTGGCTGCCCTTTCTTACGTCCCCTTCCCTTTCGAACCTGGGGTCCCCGTCTATTGATTTGTAAACATCTGACTCGAACTCAAAATCCGGGGGAATCCTCCCGTTGGTGTAGGCCCTCTTGAACAGCCCCAGGAACACAGGAGGACTGAAATAATCGGTCCTTCCAGACCTCTCATAATCCTTGTAGGCTGATAATATGACATAGTCCACGCCGTTTTCCTTGAACCAGCCATGGTCGAAATTCCTGTAACTCTCGAAATCCCCGTTGGAATACCGCCTGAAGATTGAACCATGGTCTGGGTGGGACATATCCCCAAGTATATCGTAAAGCTCCCTGAATTCCAGTTTCATGTCCCCGAAATCATAATACACGACCACGTCCCTGATGTCTTTGCTGGAAGTCGCCTCCAGGTAATACGGCAGATATGCCGTCGCCACCGTCACATCGCCCTCTATGGAATCAACATAAGACCTAAGCTCCTCTGCCCCCCAGAGGGTAGTTTCCTCCAGCTGTGCCATGTATACCGCGTTAATGAAAGTGTAAGCGAGCATGATGGTGAACAGGGCAGTTGCCGCCGCCCTGAGCCTTTCCTTTTTCCTCAATTCCAGAAGCGCCACAGAAGCCGTTATTCCCATGAAAGGTACCAGTGAAACGAAATATCTCAGCCTGAGGTGACCGGACAATATGAAGAATAGGAAAACAGCAAGGCCCCCAAGCATTGCGAAGACGTCTTCCTTCCGGCCCCTCTTAATGCCAAAAAGCACGCCTGCGGCAGAAAACATGACTACAGGAGCCAGGGCCAATTTCAATATCTCTGATATGTCCCAGGATACAGTGAAGAACGTCATCTGGTAGCTTGTCATCATGCTGGCGGAGAACAACGCATTGAAGACAAGGTAAGCCGCCAGGAAAATCACCGGAACTGCCGCCATACCAATGAGGAACTCCCGGGTTCTCAGGGGCTTCAGGTCCCTCCTATAGGCAATGTACAGGAGGGCAGAAACGGCAAACAGCAGTACAGACTGCTTCAGAAGCAGCCCAGCTGCCAGCGCAAGCGCGGCAGGATAGAAAAATCTGGTGTCCTTCTCGAACCCGATATAGAAGAAGAGAAGGAACAGCGTGCCGGAAACCGCTATTGGCACGTCAGTGAGTATGGAGAGCCCCCACCTCCAGAACAGGAAGAAGGAAAGCACGACAACCGCAGAAACCGCGCCTGTTTGCCTCCCGTACAGCTCCTTTCCCAGAAGGAACGTTCCCAGAAGCAGAAGGTTCATGAAGAGTATGGGTATGACGTACCTTCCCAGGGCGACATTCCCTGTGAGGGCTATGGACCCCGATATGAATGCCGGTATAAGGGGCAGCCTGTGGGAGAAGTCCATCCCGTATCCCCCCTCTGTCATGTTCCTCCCTATCATAAGGGAATTCGTTTCGTCGGGGTTAATGGAATTGAGGTCCATCAGCAGAAATATCATTACAGTGCAGATGATCATTATTGTGGCAATGGTTATTCTGTCATCTGAGAAAGCATTCTTCAATAACATCAGAGCCCCAATATTATTCCCCTGAGCACAAACTTCATCCAGCCCAGGCTTGACATGTTGAATTTCAGCATCTTGCTTATGGTGAAGGTCATGTAAGCCCTTCTGAAGAGCTTCTTCAACTCATCTTTGCTCAAGTTTTCGTTTTGCATGACGGGATCTGTGCTGGCCATCGGCCCGACCGCATAATATCTGCTCCAGTCCCTGCTCTCTATGAGCCCCTTTTCAAGGGCCAGCCTATAAAGGTCGGTGCCCGGGTACGGCGTAGTCATGGAGAACCTCACTTCGTCCGGGTCTATCTCAGAAGCAAACCTTATGGTATCCATTGCGCTTTTCCTGGTTTCTTCAGGGAGCCCTATCATGAAGTATGCGGTCGTGTGTATGCCGGCCTCCTTGGTCCATTTCATGGCCTTCCTTACCTGGTCCAGCTTTATGCCCTTCCTTATTATGTCCAATATCCTCTGGTTGCCTGATTCTATCCCATACGAGATGTCATAACATCCTGCCACCTTCATTAGCTTAAGTATTTCCGGGCTGACATTGTCCACCCTCGTTTCACACCTCCATATTATGCCGAGGTCCCTTCTTATGACCTCCTCGCAGAATTCCTTTATCCATTCCTTGTCCAGGGTGAATATGTCGTCATTGAACATTATGGCAGTAACGCCATACTCCCTCTTGATTTTTTCAATCTCTTTGATGACGTTCTCCACGCTCCTTATCCTGTACTTTCTCCCGAAGAGCGCTTTAAGGCAATACAGGCAGTTATAGGGACACCCCCTGCTGCATACCATTGAGGCAGCCTTCCTGCCTTTGAGCCTGTATTCGTACCTCTCGAATTTTATCAGGTGCCTTGAAGGGAAGGGCAGCTTGTCAAGCTCCATTATCAGGGGCCTTTCCGGCGTAGAATGGGCCTTTCCCTTGACCTTTATGGTGATGCCCCTGACCTTCTTGAGGTCCTCCCTCTTCTTGACCGTTTCCAGGATTTCCAGGAAGGTGTATTCCCCCTCGCCCCTGACTACCGCATCCACTTCCTTCATGCTTGCAGTTTCTTCCGGGAGGGCCGTTGGATGAGGCCCCCCCACTATGGTCATTGCCTTTGGGCACGCCTTTTTGACAAACCTCAGTACCTCCAGGCCCTCGGAGAACGTGGAGGTGTTCATGGTTACGCCAATGAACTTGGGGGACTCTCCAAGTGCTTCTTCCAGCTTGCCCCATGGGGAGTTTTCTATGCCCATGTCCAGTATCCTGGGCTGGTATCCCGCATCTTCCAGCACAGCGGCTATGTAAGGCAGGCCAAGGGGCGGCCGGGACGACTTGAATTTCCATGGCGGGTTAACCAGCAGAATGTCCATCTTTCACCTCTATCATGTATCCTTTTTCTAACGGCTGTTTTTAAACGTATTCCCAATTTGCCTATTTAATCGCCGGTTCAATATAATCTTATGAACAAGCACATAGCAAAACTGGCAATAGCAGTGGTCATATTTCTCGTATTCCTCAGCTGGATAGGCATAATGGACACGCTGGTCTACCTGTCTGAGATAAGCCTTTACATGTTCCTGCTGGGATGCATATTGAATGCTGCAGTGCAGGTCTTCAGGGCCATAAGGTTCGACGTCATAACAAGGGAATTCGGATCCAGGCCGCCTTTCCGCAGGAATGTGCTCGTCCATTTCATATCTTCGCTCATAGGAATGGTCACACCCGCAAGGCTGGGTGAGGGCGGCAAGGTGTTCCTCCTTAAGGGGGACAGGAAGGTTCTGGGCTTCTGTTTCATACTGGAGAAGATATTCGACTTTTCTGTTCTCATAGCAGTGGGAATAATTGGCGCCTTTCTGCTGGGGGATTACGTGCAGTTGCCAGCATGGTTCTTCTATCTTATAGCCCTGGGAGTGGCCGTCTCGGCTGTTGCGCTGCTCAAAATAGACAAGCTACTGAACCTCGTGTTCAAGGCAGACCTGGGCGAAAAATGGTTCAAAGACATGGTCATTAGGGCAATCAGGAGCAGGAAGATATTGCTTTTCGGGGCCCTCACAGTTCTGGTTTGGCTCACATTGTTCCTGGCGGCATACTTCCTGATGCTATCGGTTGGTGTCGCTTCCGGCTTCCTTCTCTTCTCCTTCATAACGGCCATAAGCATGATGGTGGGCCTCGCATCAGGCCTTCCCGGCGGGCTGGGCCTCAGTGAACTGAGCTACACCATACTTTTGAGTTCCATACTGGGCATAACGGTCCCGCTTGCCGGAGCGGTTGCGATAGCGATTACCCTTGGGGCATACGTGACCCATACGGCTACGGCCGCGGCATCATACCTGATTATAAAAAGGGCCTAAGGCAGGGCAATGTAGTTTCCTATCGCGAGGCAGTCGACGGAGCCCAGCTTGAATGCCCGGGCGGCATCCTCCGGGGAGCAAACTATGGGCTCCTCATGCATATTGAAAGACGTGTTGACAAATATGGGGAGCCCTGTCAATTCATTGTATGCCTTGAGTATCCCGTAATAGCTCTTGTTCTGCTCCTTCGTAACCGTCTGGGGCCTTGCCGTGTTGTCTATATGGTTGACTGCCGGGGCCTTCTCCTGCCCCTCCTCCGTCACGTCGAACGTTATGGTCATGAACTGGGCCGCAACCTCCCCCGGACCGAACCTCTTGTAGAAATTCTCTGCATGTTCCTTCATGAGTGACGGGGCAAAGGGCATGAACTCCGTCCTCTTGAGCCTCTTGTTCAGCCAGTCGTTTATGGTCTTGTCTGTCGGGTCAGCCAGTATGCTCCTGTTTCCGAGCGCCCTGGGCCCGTATTCCATCCGGCCGTTGAACCTCCCCACTATCTTCTTTTCCTTGAGGAGGTGCGCTATCTTGTCTTCGACATCCTCATATCTCTTGAAATTCAGCTTCGCATCAGTCAGGGCTTTCTCTATCCTCTCGTCAGTAAACCCTGGCCCGAAATAGACGTTCTCTGCGTGTATGGGCTTGGGCTTGAGCCCTTTGTTGAGCATCTTCTCTGCCCAAAGGGCCAGGGCAGCGCCCACCCCAAGGCCGCCGTCCCCCATGTGTGGGTGTATGTACACCTTCTCCACGCCGGGCAGCTCTGCTATCCTCTGATTCACCTTGACATTTGCAAAAACGCCCCCTGCCAGGGCTATGTTCTTGTGTCCGTACCTCTCCACGGCAGCCCCCGCAAGCTCAGCGCACACGTCTTCCATCCTCTTCTGTACGCCTGCAGCAATGTCTTCCCTCTTGTGGCCCTGCAGCATCCTGTGAAGCTTGAGTGCAGCCGGCCTGCCCCAGGTTTTCATTCCGCTCCTGTATTCAACATTCTTCCTGTTGACGCCCATAAGTTTCTTGTATATGGGATACGTCTTCTTGGGGTTGCCGTATGCGGCAAGGCCTGTTATCTTCCCCTCGTGCCTGCCGGGCATGAACCCAAGGTTGTATGTGACGTATGTGTATATGGCTCCGGGGGAATGGATAAAGGTTGATTCGTGCCTCTTTCTGATTTCATTCCCTTCCACTGTGCAGACTATGGAGCATATCCCGTCCCCCGAAGAGTCCGTAGTCATGACCAGGGTGTCCTTGTCGAACGGGGACGTGTAGTAGGCGCTGGCTGCATGGCACATGTGGTGGTCAATGAAGGTTACCGGCGCCCTTATGCCTATCCCTCTCAGGAACTGTATGAGCGACTTCTCATCCCTGAATCTTGAGAAAAGGCCCCTGTAAGTGGACTTGAAGGCGTGTGTTGAAGGTATGCCCGTCTTGGACACCTTCTCCATGACCCTCTTTCTGAGGGGTGCCACCTTGAAGTCGGTGTGCGGCCCGCCCCCTGAGGTTATGCCCGCGATAGCAACATAATCTATTTCCCAGGGCTTCGTCTTTGATATCTCAAGGACCTTCTCCACAGACTTTAGGGGCAGGCCCCAGAACAGCTTTGTCCTGACAAGGCGCTCCTCGTTTATGGCCGCAAGCACCCTTCCGTCCTCTATCACTGCCGCCCCGCTGTCATGCGATGTGTGTATTCCAAGTATCCTCATTCACTCACCAGTTACCACCAGTTTGACGCCGCCTACTATGTATTTCAGTTGTTTTGGTGACCTTATTTTTGACATTATCTTTAATATCTGTTTGGGTCTTAAATAGAAGCTCCTGTACGCATAGTTCTGGAACGCCTGCATCTGGCCCTTTGTGAAGCCCTCCTCGTATATGGGAGGGTACTGGGTCCAGTCATAACGCCCCTTTATTATTCCCTTTTCCAGGGCCATGTCATACAGCTCTGATGCCGGCAGAATGCATGCCACGGAAAAGAACGCAAACATGGGTCCAATCTCCTTTGAGAGCTTCAGGGTCTTTATGACATCCTCCGGCCTCTCCCCCGGGTTGCCTATCATGAAATAGCCCTTGGTTGCTATTCCCAGCCTGTGGGTTGCCTTGAATATCCTTTTCACCCTCTTGACAGTGACGTTCTTCTTTATCTTCCTCATAATCTCGTCCGTCCCGGCCTCCACGCCATATGAAATTATCTCGCAGCCTGCGCTTTTCAGGTGCCTAAGCAGCTCCTCGTCTATGGTGTCCACCCTGGACCTGCAGTAGAAAGTTATGTCCAGTTTACGCTTCTTGATTTCGTCGCATATGTCTATGACCCTCTTTCTGTCCACAGTGAATGTGTCGTCATAAATATTGACGAACCTTACACCATAATCCCTGTTTAGGTGCTCAAGCTCATCCACCACGCTCTTGGCGCTCCTGGCCCTGAACTTCCTTCCGAACACCGGCTGGCTGCAGAACACGCAGCTGAACGGGCAGCCCCTGGTAGTTATCAGTGTTGTATAGGGGAACATAGGGGCCTTTCCCCCCAGGCATATGGCCAGGTCAGCGGGAGGCCTGTACAGACTGTTGGGAAGCAGGTGCCTGGCAGGGAACGGAAGATCATCCAGATTCTCTATTATCGGGGTCAGCCCCTTCCCTAGGACCTTTCTTCCGGAGCGCCTGTATATACCGGACATGGGCGGGAATCTTCCGCCCCTGAGGATGTGCCTGGAAAGCTCAAGGAAGGCATGTTCTCCTTCTCCTGCGATAGCGTAATCAAAGCACTCGTGCCTTTCAAGGACGTCCTTTGGCATGGCGCTGGCATGGGAGCCCCCCAATATTACCTTTATGCTGCTGTCAGCCTCCTTCACTGCCTTTCCTGCTTCCACGCCATGGACGAATGACGGGGTTGTCCCTGTTATTCCCACTATCTTGGGCTTGTGCTTCTTGATGGCCCTTATGAAACCCTCTATGCTGACGCTCTCTGCCTCGCAGTCCATTATGCCGACGCCTATCTTTTCCCTCTCCAGGACCGCAGCTATGTAAGCCAGCCCAAGAGGGGGCGACACGCTTCCCGTAGATTTTGAGGATTTAATGTGCGCATCCTTCTTGGGCATTGTTGCGGGGTTTATCAGAAGCACTTCCATCTCAAACACCTTTCATTTCCTTCATGAATCCGGAACATGTTCTGCTCTCCAGTTTTTTGTTGTTAATTAGGTAATGCAAGACTTTATCTACTTTTCCCAAAAACTCTTCCACATCCCTCTCAGTTTTGTTGAATGGGCTGGTCCCGGGGGCCATCTCATTGGAGTGGAACATCATGTTCAATACGGGACTGTCCTCGTCAATGACCCTGTCACAAAGCGAAATCATGTCTTCTGTTCCATAATAGGTCGGCCTGAGCCAGACGGGCCCGGCAAACTTGACTTTCCTGAGGACCCTCCCTTTCAGGCCTCCTATGCTCCCCCCAGGCATGCCAAGGGCCTCTGAATACATCCTTCCCGCAAGCCCCGGGACGTTCCTTGTAAGGCGTATCGTTATGGGTATCTCCAGCACAGACGAGCCGCCCTCCCTTCTGATGTCTTTTGTGTCAGGATAATACGGCTCCAGGGGGGCCCCCACGAAAGACGGGCCCCCGATGATTCTCCATGATACGTTTGGCGTGACGCTCGTGTCAACAAGATACCCCATTTCTTCCAGAAGCCTGAGCATTTCACCGTCCATTCCGTACCTCCCCGCCCTGAATGCCCTCGGCTTTCCGAAGGAGCTTTCAACCGCTTCTGTAAGCGCATCCAGCTTCCTCCTCTTGTCCCCCGAACCCAGCCTGTTGGACATGGTCACCTCCTTCATCATGGCGGGAGGCGTCGTCCAAGGATGGAGGTGGGCACCGACTTCACATTTTCCCTTCTTCTTGATGGGCCCGAGTGTGTCCAGGCACCTCCCATTCTTGGCGGCCTGATACGTGACAAGATAAGTCGGTTTGACGCCGTGCCGGTTGAAAACCTCCTGGAACATGGGAACAGCATCCATATTACTGAAACTGCCGGAATTTCCGGAGTCCCATCTGCTGGAGTCGCATTCCGTGTCTATCGTGACCAAAACCCGCGTCATAATTGCCTTTGTCCCTTCTGTATTTAAAAATAACAGGGATTACATGCGATTTTTGTACCATTCTATGGTCCTTTTCAGGCCGCTTTCCAGGCTGTGCTCTGCCTTGTGGTCCAGCAGCCCGTGCATCTTTTTGACAGAGGGGAACCTGTGCATTATCTCATGTTCCCTCGGGGGCAGGAACTTGGGACTGAGCCCCGTTTTTCCGCTGAGCCTTATTATGGTTTCTGCCAGGTCCAGTATCGTGGTGGGCTTGCCTGTCCCTATGTTTATGGCCTCGCCCTCCGACTTGGCGGTTTCGGCTGCCGCTATTGCAGCCTTGACATTATCCTCTATGAAAACAAAATCCCTTGTCTGGCTCCCGTCCCCGAATATCGTGGGCTGCTTGCCCCCCAGGACCTGCCTTATGAATATTCCCACTACAAAACCGTACGGCGTTGAATCCTGCCTGGGGCCGTAAACGTTGAAAAACCTCAGCGAAGTGGTCTTCAGGCCGTATGTCTGCAGGTAAGCTTCCATATATTTTTCTCCCATGAGTTTTGTCACAGCATAAGGTATCTTCGCGTTAAGGTGGCCGTCTTCATTCTCCGGTATTTCTGCAGGCTCCCCATAAACCTCTGAAGAAGAGGCAAATATGACTTTCTTGACATTCGTCTTTCTGGAGAGCTCCAACAGCCTCTTTATGCCCTCTATGTCTTTAAGCACCTCCAGGGGCCTTTCAAGGGTCCTCTCCACCCCGACCACGGCCGCATAATGGAACACCCAGTCAAAGGAACGCTCCTTGAAAACATCGTCCAAATCCTTTGTGTTCGAGTCTCCCCTGACCATTGTCAGCTTGTCCCTGAATGGCTCCAGGTTGCTTTCCTTTCCTGTACTAAGGCTGTCAAAGCACACAACATTGTGTCCCCTTTTAACCAGTTCCTCACAGAGGGAACTGCCGATGAAGCCTGCTCCCCCTGTGACAAGGACGTTTTTAGATTCCATACCAATATTTAACAACTAGTTTATAAATCACAGCCATTGTGGACCCCCACGGCATTCATGCCTTTCACATGCCTGTTTATGACATCTGCCATGAAATCTGAGCAGGCAGTCACCTTCTTAGCGTCCCTTAATATCTTCTTTATCCTCCATGATAAAAGGAAATAGAAAAGCTTCACTGGCATTATTTTTTTCTTATTGTACCAGGGAACCCCTGCACCCTGCTCGTTGATTACATATGGCAGGCCGTATGCCCTGTACAGCCTATTGGCCACCTGGCCTGCGGGGAGAGTGAAAACTGCCAGGGCAATGTCAAACGGCCTCTCTCTGTGCAATTCCTCTGCCTTTTTATATCCTTCTGTCACATAACGCCTGAACTCTTTCACGTTTCCGGTCAGCTTCCTGTCAGTGAACACCCTGTGCACCTTTGCCTTGTCTTCCATGCTATCGCTTCCCTTTCCGGGAATGTTTCCTGTCACGACTTCCACATTATGATTTTTTGCCAGCCTCTTGCCCATCATGCCTGCGGCCATGCCTCCTCCCCCGCCGACAGGGGGGTACTCATGGGAGAGGAGAAGAACCCTCATCCTATCCTTTTTGCATATATCCTTCATGATATTTTCGTGCTTTTTCGTGGTCATGTCCCACTTCAATCCATTCTTTGCCCAGGCCCTTCCTTTAGCGGCCAGGGATTTTCTAAGTCTGCCATCCTTAATCATCCTCAGGATTGCCTCTGCCAGGGAATTGATGTTCCTGGGAGGCACAAGGAGGCCGGTCCCATCTTTGACAATCTCCGGAACACCCCCCACCCTGGTCGCCACCACTGGAAGGCCCGCCATCATGGCCTCTGCTATGACTATTCCGAATGATTCTATCTCAGAAGTGTGGACGAAGAGATCGGAATTTCTGTGATGCTGCCTAAGCTTTCCGTGGGCCACCTTGCCTAAAAACCTCACGCAGTCCAGCCCCAACCCGTCTCTTATCTTCTCGAGCCTCTCCCTATCCTTTCCGTCCCCGATTATCGTCACTTCCAGTTTTCCCCTATATCTCTTTCTGATTATAGGGACCGCCCTTATGAGGCACTCTACGCCCTTGTATTTCTCTAGCCTGGAAACCGTTATGATCCTGAATCTGTCCATATCATGCCTTCTTCCCTATGATGTAATTGACTCCGGCAAATTTCCTTATTATAGGGACCCTTTCAAGCCCATGCTCCATTCTCTTCACCCTTCTTGAGGGGTCTTTCAGTGCAGTGGGTACGAATATGACAGAGCCACTGTCCATTACCTGAAGCCCGCTGTTCCTGAATGCCCGACGCAGGTTTGACAGGAACATCTTGAAGAGCCCCTTCTCGGCCCAATAATCCCTTATCCCGTGTATGAACTGCTGGGGGTTCAATGGGTTTGGCTCCACCGCGCCAACCACTCCCCCCGTTTTGCAAACCCTTGAGAACTCCCTTACCGCCTGCCTGTAGTTAGTGTGGTGCAGGGTGGCCACGGTTGAGACATTGTCAAAGGATCCCCCCCTGAATGGCAGGTTCTCCGCGTCCCCTATGACCATCATGCCTCCGGGGAGGAGCCTCTTTGCCTCCTTGACCATCTTCTTTGATATGTCGATGCCTATCGTATCCTTGTGTTTCAAGATTGTATGCTTCATGTGGTCGCCTGTGCCTATGCCGACTTCCAGTATCCTGTCGCCCCCCTTTACTCTGCCCCTTTCCAGAAGTAGCTCTATCTTCCTCATGTGGTTCCTGACATTGGCCCTGTATTTTTCAGCATACCCCTCTGCTATTGTGTCATGCCTGAATATCTGAACCTTCTTGTCCATAATACTCGCTTAATTGCTCCTGGTGGCGCTTATAGCATCAGCTATGAGCCCCAGTAAAAATATCTGCAGCCCAGACAGGAACATTATTACGGGCATCTGGGCTATGTTGGCCGAAAGCAGGAACTGGTAGAGCCCCCAGAGCATCCCCCCCAGGATAAGCAGCGTGCCAATTGGCCCGAAAACCCTGATCGGCCTGAAGTAAAGCGCCAGTTTTATCATAAGGTTCACGAAGCCGATGAAATTGGAGAATCTCATCGTGGATTTTCCCACCCTTTTCATGTAATCTATTGGTATGTAAACGACAGAATATCCGTTGCAGAATGCCGCCAGTGTTATTGTGCTGGTAAATGAGAACCCGGGCGGGAACAGGTTGAAATACTTCATGGCAAGTTCCTTCCTGAATATCCTCATGCCGGAATTGATGTCCCTGACCTTTCCCTTTGCAACATAGTTTGCCATCTTGCCCAGCATCCATTTTGCTGGCCTTCTGGCCAATGGAACATGCACATGCTTCCCTGTCCTTGCGCCGACAACCATGTCATAGCCCCCCTCCTCCATCTTCTTCACCAGGTCTGGTATGTGCTTTGGGGGATATGTCCCGTCAGCGTCGGTTATTAGTATCCACTCGCCATCCGAGCTCTTTATGCCCGTCTTGAGGGAAGACCCGTATCCCATGTTGCGGCCATGTTTTATCAGCCTGACGCCATCGGCCTTCTTGACGGCTTCGGTGGTCCTGTCCCCTGAGCCGTCGTCGACCACTATTATCTCGCTCTTCCTGCTCAGCTTCTTAAGCTCGGACTTTATGCCTTCCAGGACATCTGTTATGCCCTTCTCCTCGTTGTATGCCGGTATGATTACCGAGAGTTTTTCAGCCATAAGCAAACATGATTATTTTCGCTTATAAATGAATGCCCTAGTGTTAGGGAATTTTCCCTGTATGATTTCTGCCAGTTCGAAGTCCTCCCTGCATTCCATTAATTCCATTAGGCTGTAGTCCGTGTTCACCTTCTTGTCATAGCCCTCGTGGACTATGACATAGCCTATTGGGGGATAGCTTATGCCAAATGATTCCCACTCCGGTTCAGAATAATTCCCGCTTAACATCTCATTAAGTGTATCCCTGTTTCCTGGCAGATAGAAGCTGTATGTTTCCCTGTTTTTGTCCAACAGTGAAAAACTGAATGTTTGTGACCTGTATAATGTGCTGACCACGGTTGTGGGCACAGACGCATCGTCTATGACAAATATGGACGCCCTGTCAAAGTCGCTCATCCCGTACACATCTGTTATGTTTGTCAAAAAGAACGAGCACTGAGCGACAGCCAATACCATGATGGCCGCCATGAGATAGCATCTGAAGGCCCCGGCTTTCCTGACAACTTCGTAAAGGGGTTTGGCGGCCAGGATGCTGACGAAAGGGAATATGGGAAGTATGTATCTTATCCCTGCCAGGCTTATCCAGGTCAGGTAGCCTGCCACGACCAGTATCGAGAGGACGGAAAGCCTCTCAACGTCATTAAGCCTCCTGATGTTCTTTATAACATGCCAGATGGCCAGCAGATAGAATGGAGCAAGGTACCAGTGATAGAAAACAGACGATATGTGAAATACGATGGTCTTGTAGAAGGGCAATCCCGCGTGATAGAAGAGGGATCCGTCCGTTAAGGGGAACCCATCCACATCTTTAATCTCATATCCGCCCGCATGCATGAACCATTTGTTTATGAAAGACCCTGACAGCCCCTGGCCGTGCATGAAGAGGAAGCCTAATATCCAGGGAGCCATCACCACAAAGAATATTATGACGGCTATTATGACGGTTTTGGCATCCTTGCGCAGTGCCGGGAGCACCGATGGCCAGCGATTCCAAAGGTATGCAAGAACAAGTATTGGCACAACCAAGATCATGCTCGGTTTTATCAGAAGAGATAATGCGACTGTCATTGCAGCGATATACATATACTTGCCGTTCTTTTTCATGAGGTACAGCGAGAAATAGTACACCGACATGACCATGAACATCATGGCCCCTATCTCGAGCATCACCCTTGTGGAGCTGAAAAAATACATGGGCGTGAATGCCAGGAAGAAGGCCGCCAGGAAAGCCATCTTCTCATTCCTGTATGAAAGCAGCGAGAGCCTGTACACAAAGAATATCAAAACCATGGATTCTATGATGGTAGGCAGCATTGTAGTCGTCCTGCTGGTTCCCAGGAGAACATATATCAATCCAAGGAACAAGTGGTGCAATGGCGTATAAGTCATGAAGGAAGCGAAAGACTTGTAGTGCGCATGATGGCTTATCGCCAACTCTTTTAATTCCGAGAGTGACATAAATGGATTGGCCAGCCAGGCCCCGGAAACATCATAGATGAGCATGCCCGCTGCAGCATGGTTTCCCTCGTCACCTATCATTATGTCCCTGTTCACCGAAGTGGCTGCAAGGATCACGCCGAACAGCAGAATAGGAACTAATATATATATTGTCTTGATATTCTTCATAGTATTTAGAAAGGAACTGGGCATATAAAATTAACGATGAAGGTGAAGCATGATTGATTCCAAGACCCCAAAAACATATGACAAGTTCAGGAACCCAAAGAGCAGGTTCCACAGGGACAAATACGACAGGGTATTCGGGGCCCTGAAAGCGAACAGGGGATGGAAGGTCCTTGAGGTGGGCTGCGGCACCGGGGTCTACACAGAATTTTTGTCAGACAACTTCAGTGACATAACGGCATTCGATATAGACCCTGAGATGGTTAACATAGGAAAGGGAAAAAACAAACTGAGGAAAGTTAGGTTCATGGTCTCGGATTCCACTGAGATACCGATAAGGGATAATTCAGTGGACCTCGTGTTTGGCGTCAGTATACTCCACCACATATCCGACAGGCGCAAGGCCTTCAGGGAGATTGCACGGGTCCTGAAGACAGGCGGTTACATAGCGTTTTGTGAGCCCAACAGGCTAAACCCGATGACTTCTCTCTTCCAACTGATTCAGAAAGAGGACGCCATATCACGCTTCGAGATGGACAGGCTGATGAAGGAAAATGGCATACTCGCCGTCTCTCAGAAGGAGATACTTTTCAGAAGCCCGGGAATCAGCAACATTATAGGAAGGGGAATGGGACTATATAGAATAATAGAAAGGCCCATGGAGAAGCTTCACATGGGTGTGACACTGATGTCCATAGGAAAAAAACTTTAGCTTTTTATGTCTGAACCTCAAAAACAAAGAATGAGAGAGGAACCAAAAACAGTCTCCGTTATTATACCTTGCTACAACGAAGAGGACAACGTCAAGGAATGCGTCGAGCGCGTGCCCAGGATGCCATGGAAAACGGAGATTATAGTGGTGGACGACGGGAGCACCGACGGCACATCCAAGAGGGCCAGGGCAATCCGCAGGAAAGGACTGAAAGTGGTCAGCTACAGTCCCAACGGCGGCAAGGGGCATGCGGTGAAAGCCGGCGTAAAGAACGCCACAGGAGACGTGGTAATAATACAGGATGCTGACATGGCCACCCCGCCGGAAGAGCTCCCGGACATGCTTGCGCCCATAATGGGAGGCAAGGCCGACTTCGTCAACGGGTCCAGGCTGATATATCCCATGGAGGCAGGGGCCATGAAGGGCATACATGTTTTCGGGAACAGGGTGTTCGCGCTGCTGGTTTCTGTGATGATAAGGAAGAGGCTCACTGACACCCTCTGCGGATTCAAGGCATTCAAGAGGGCGGAGATGAAGGAGAGGCTAAAGGAGGAGTCCTGGCCCGATTTTGAGCTTATAATAGAGGCCAAGAGGGCCGGCATGAGGATAGTTGAGGTTCCCATACATTACAAGGCCAGGAAAGCCGGCAGGAGCAAGATGAAGACGTTCTCGCACGGCTCAGAGATGTTCAAGATGCTGCTGAAGAGCCTGTTCTAGCCCTTGGAGAGGGCTTCTGAAATCTCCCTGAATGTCTGCTCTATCGTGTGATTCTGAGACCAGTTGGGGTAATGGGACATGACCTTCCTGCAGTTGGATATCCACCAGATATGGTCTGCCTCCCTCTCGGGGCCCATCTCGTAGTTCAGCTTCTTTCCCGTCACCTTCTCTATGAGGTCTATTGCCTCCAGTATGGAGATGGAGTTCTCCCTTCCGCCCCCCACATTGTACACTTCCCCTGGCCTCGGTTTCTGCATGAATTCAAGGAAAAGCATTGCCAGGTCCCTTGCGTTTATCACGTCCCTCACCTGGTACCCGCCGTAACCGAAGACGGTCAGCTTCTCTCCTGTGAGGGCCTTCTTTATGAAGAACGGCTCCCAATTGTGCATCTCCACGGCCTTGGCCGCCCCTCCTGTTATGCACCCCATCCTGAACACGCCTGTCTTGAGGCCGTACAGCCTTGCATATTCCTGCGTGTACATGTCTGCGGCCACCTTGGAGACGCCGAATGGCGTGTGCATGCACCTGTCTATCTGGAGGCTCTCATCGAACCCGTCCCTTAGCGAATCGTCCATGGGCTCGAACCTCTTGCCCGCCTTCTTGTAAGCGAAGAAATTCGGCACCTCGCCATACACCTTGTTGGTTGAGCAGAATACGAAAGG
>CAZKUD010000002.1:154675-176087 GCA_964555875.1 uncultured archaeon | reverse complement strand
CTACTGGCAGTTCGAGCACTGGGACAACAAGACAGGCATAGCCATAGACGCGATGGACATGAACAACGGAACCTATTCAGGCTCGTCATCACCGAGATGGACAGAAGAGGGAAGGATAGGGAGCGCGTTCTACTTCGGAGGAAGCGATTACATCAATGCAGGAAGCGATTCCAGCCTGGATATAGAGGCAGAAGGCTCTGTATCTGTCTGGATTAGGCCCAATCCGTCACATGCGAGCGGGTATGCAACCATCATGGGAAGGGGCTCTGGAGGCGATTGGGATGACGCAAGGCTGCAACTGTTCATAAGGGACTCCAAGATAGGCTTCATAATCTCCAACGGGACAGACTATGATGGAAGCGCTGTGGGCGCCAATGTTGCAATAACGCTGGACACCTGGCACCATGTGGTGGGCACGTTCGATACAGCTGCTGATGAGCTGAAGATATATGTCGATGGCGTCCTGGGATACACAGACTCCTCGGTGACACTTACGCCTGAGATGAGCACATATGACCTGCTCATAGGCTACTGGAACGGTCTGGGCTACTTCAACGGCACAATAGACGATGTCCAGATATACAACCGCTCCCTGTCAGCCCCGGAGATATACGGCATGTACCTGGACAGCTTCAACGACACGGTCACAGTCACGACAGACCAGGATTTGGGGGCTTCTGACAACTCCACCTACGACATCGACGGGGACTCCCTCACCAGCATCTACAACTGGTACAGGGACGACGTTTCCCTGTCGGTCCTGAACATGCCTTTCGAGAGCCAGGTCACAAGCACGGCAGCAGGAGCAGTGAGGGACTACAGCCCATACGAGAACAACGGAACCCTGGTGGGCGGGGTGTCATGGAGAAGTGATGCAGGCCGTGACGGCAGGGGAGCATATGATTTCGACGGAAGCAGCGGCTACATCAACGTAAGCCATGACACCAGCATGGACGTAACGGACGAGGTCACGATATCCGCATGGGTATACCTGAACTCAACGAGTGCAGAGGCCCTCGTGTCCAGGCACGAGAACATGATAGTCACTGGCTTCTGGAGCGGAGCGACCCACCTGAGGCTGGGCACTGACACCCTTAATGGCGCCTCTGTATCGACCGGGCAATGGTACCATTATGCTGCGACAATAAAGGACATGGGCTCCTACAGGGACATGAGGATATACCTTGACGGCGAGCTTGACACGAACAAGACCACTGCCCAGGATTTCTCGGTCAACAGCAACCCCTGGGCGATAGGCCAGGAATGGGACGGAGGAAGCCCGTCCGACTACTTCCACGGAACCATAGACAACGTCCGCATATATAATGTTTCCCTCTCACCGGAGCAGATAGAGGCCCACTACAGGCTGGAGTACAACAGGATAGCCTCCAACGAGACCAGAAAGGGAGAGGTCTGGCACGCGGAGGTCACGGCCAACGACCTGGGCACTGACACCCAGACCCTCAAGACCAGGAACCTGACCATAGCCAACACCGCCCCCAGGCACGAGACCCCCGTGCTCAACTCCACCTCAGGCACCAACTACACTGACGAGAACCTGACCTGCTGGAACGCGAGCACGTTCGACCTGGACTACGACGGGGTCAAGAACATAATCAACTGGTACAGGGACGACGAGCCTGTGACCATCCTTAACCTGCCTTTCGAGGACTGGGGAGGCAACTCAACCTACGACGAGAACAACATGACCAGGGACTACAGCACACACGAAAGCAACGGCAGCGTGTCAGACGCGGTCTGGGTCAGCACAGGAGGATATGATGGAAGGGGAGCATACACCTTCGATGGCGACAACGACCATATGAACATATCAGGCGCGCCTGAGCTGAACAGCACGTTCACCATAATGGCATGGGTTAAGCCCTCGTACGACTTCAACCTGGACGCAACGGACCATTACATATTCAGCGCATTCGGCGGGGGAGTGACCCACAGGAACTTCGCCTTCTATGTGGACGGCTACAACAACCAGGGCAGCTTCAACGGGTACATAGCCAACGGAACGGACTCCGACGGCAACTTATGGGCCAACGAGAACTTCGACTGGGAGGCCAACAAGTGGTATCATGTGGCCATGACCTGGAACGGAGGCAACGACGTGAATTCTGTCAAATACTATATTAACGGCACGCTCTTCAGCGACAGCGGCATAGCGGTAGCCCCGACTGTCTCAGGGAACGCCCTGTGGGGAGACGCCAACAGGATAAAGAAGGTGTCCAGGGACGACACGCAGGCGTTCAACGGCACCATAGACGACCTGATGGTGTTCGGGAGGGAGCTGTCCCAGGAGCAGATAGCCGCCATATACTCCAACAGGACAGACCTGATGGTGTCGCAGGAGACGAGCGAGCAGGACGTCTGGCAGTGCGAGGTCACACCCAACGACAGGGAGGACGACGGGGAGACCAGGAGGAGCAACAACCTGACAGTCCTGTCATACACGTCCCTCATGGGGGTCAGGTTCAATGTGTCAGACTTCTCCTTCAAGCAGTCGTCCTACGTGCAGGGCGCCCTGGTCGACTTCAACACGACGGGCCCGTCCACTGACCTGATACTCATGACGTCCATGAACGTCAGGAAGCTTTCGGGCGGAGGCTCGACAGACCAGGTGTGGACCAGGATAAAGGTGGATGGCTCTGAAGTGCTGGAGGAGAAGCTTAGGACAGTCCAGGGAATGGACGAGGGCTCCACAGGCACCAAGCCCGTAAGCTTCAGCCTGCCAAGCGGTGAGCACAACATCTCTATGGAATTCAAGAGGATAGGCCTGGGGGCCATAGAGGTGAACGACATCGACATGGCGATGGGACAGCTCCTGACTGCCCACGGCAATTCGGTCAGGGGCCAGCTTGAGAACGGCAGCTACACCCATTCCTCCACAGGATTCGAGCCGGCCTTCAACTGGACGGTGGAGAAGACTGTGGTTTCCCCGTCATTCGTCGTGACCAAGCAGACAGCGGAGGGCACGTCGTCAGCCACCCTGGGATATTACTTCGAGAACATACAAGACGGCCACACGTCACCTTACTGGTCCAGGTACCTGTCAGGAGCCTCAGATACGGGCTCCATGTCAGGGATATGGATAGAAGAGGACGACGAGGGGACGCATAACTTCAGCATACAGTCCAAGACGAGCGCCGGCACGGTGACGGTCAACCACACTACGATGGACTTCGACCTGATGGACAACAGCTCATACAAGATAAAGAACTTCCATGTTAGCAGCGATCACACCAACCTGACATCATCCAAGAGCTATGGCGCTGGGCTCCACAACGTGGTCAACAGGACCATATCCCTCACGAACGGCACCGGGTACTTCCTGGCCATGTCCTCTTCCTTCAGCTCGACCAGCGGGGCCCAGACGCCTGCCTATTACATCAACTCATCGGAAGCCCCCGAATCTACCTGCTACTCCAAGAAGGAGAGGTACCTGAGCGACAACAGCGACATAGGAAACGCCTTCATATACACCATATGCACCAACCTGAACCCGGGCAGCACATACACCTTCAACCTCTGGCTGGAAGTGCCTTCAGGTGAGTCGGTCACCCAGCTTGACGAGAGCCTCAACGGCTTCGAGGTCACCGCCTTCGACATAGTCCAGGAGAACGTGCCCCCGCTCATGTCAGAGTTCACGCTGAACGCCACGGACGGCCCGCTCAACAGGACTTCGGCCAACCTGACGCTCCACACCACATCAAGCGACCCTGACGCCGATGACGTCAAGGAGATAACCAACTGGTACAGGGACGGCTCCTCCATAATGGCCCTCAACATGCCGTTCGAGGGCGGATCCACAAGCGGCACGCCTTCCGCGAACGGCACCACAAGGGACTACAGCCCGAATGACAACAACGGGACGGTTGTCAACGCCGCCTGGAGTAGCACTGGAGGATACGACGGCTGGGGGGCATACCAGTTCGACGGCAGCGGAGATTACATCAAAGTGGGCACTTCAGGCTTCGGGGCCAATGAAGGCACCCTTTCAATCTGGGCGAACCCTGCCCTTGTCACAAGCACTACCATGCTGTTTGCCCACCAGAATGGGAACAATAGGCTGTACATAGGGACCAACGCGGCGCCCGAGCTCTACATAGGCCTGGGTGGCACAGGTGTCATTAACGTCACCACAAACCTTCTGGCCAACACCTGGCAGCATTTCGTGGTGACATATGACAACGGCGCCTGGAAATTCTACAAGGACGGCTCTCTTGTCAATCAGGGAAGCTATTCAGGCTCCATAACGTTCCAGAGCTGGGCCCACATAGGATGGCACGGGGGAAGCAGCTGGGGCAACTACTTCAACGGGACACTGGACGAGGTGCAGGTGTACGATGTCGCCCTCTCCCCGGAGCAGGTTGCAGCCCTCTACGCCAACCAGACCCGCACAATCGTCTCCAACGATACCAAGAAGGGCGAGACCTGGTACGCAGAGGTGACTCCGAATGACGGTTCTGTGGACGGGCCGGTGGAGACCTCCAACAACGTGACCATACTCAACACCCCGCCGGAGCACGATGCTCCGATACTCAATGCCACTGATGACCCGCTCAACAGGACAATGGCCAACCTGACTGCCTGGAACATCTCCACTTCGGATGACGACGGGGAACCGGTCAAGAACATCTACACCTGGTATAGGGACGGGACTTCAACTGCCCTCCTCAACATGCCTTTCGAGGCCTTCGACAACGGGACCGACAGCGAGTCCACGACTGCAAGGGACTACAGCCCCTACGGGAACAACGGGACGGTGTCAGGCGCGACCTGGAGCAGTGCATCAGGTTACGACGGCTGGGGGGCATACGAGTTAGACGGCACCAACCAGTACCTGAACATAGGCAACCCGTCCAGCCTGAACGGCATAGGCAACATGTCCATATCCGCCTGGGTGTACAGGCACGGCGCCACCACACAGGACAACCCGATAGCGTCCAAGAACCCGGGCAGCACCTGGAACCCGGCCAACGGCTTCGCCTTCGGATACGGATGGGGCATGGACATATTCTTCGGCGTGGCCGGAAACTATGTGAGGGACCTCAAGTCGGGCTACAACCAGTGGCACCATCTGGTGGGCACATATGACGGCTACAACATAACCCTTTATTTCGACGGCGCCTACTCGAACAGCACACCGCACACTGGAGCCGTGGGCGACACCTCCCAGGACCTCTGGATAGGGCACGCTGTGAGGGGCAATGATTACTACAACGGCACGATAGACGAGGTGGTGATATACAACTACTCGCTCTCGCCCGAGCAAGTCGCATCCCTGTATGCCAACAGGACGGACATGGTGGTGTCCAACGACACCCACAAGGGCGAGAGCTGGCAGGTGTGCATAACACCCAATGACCTGGACCCGGACGGCGAGGAGAAATGCTCCAACACCGTCACCGTCCTGAACACCCCGCCAGGCCAGCCCTCAGTCAACGTGACGCCTGACGAGCCCCTCATAACGGAGGACCTCTGGTGCAACGTCACGTCAGCCAGCCCGGACAACGACACCGATGCCATGCAATACTTCTACATCTGGTACGTGAACGGTGCCTGGAGCCAGACCTACCTCAGCAGCTCCCTGTACAATGTGCTTGGGGCGGGCAACACCTCTAAGGGCCAGACCTGGAACTGCACTGTCATACCGTATGACGGGGAGGCCAACGGCACTGCAGCCTCTGACGCCGTGACCATCAACAACACAGGCCCCACCCACGACTACCCGTACATAGGGGCCCACCAGCCGACAATCGAGCCCACCGTCGAAGACGGCCTGGTCAGCTACTGGCAGTTCGAGCACCAGGACAACAAGACAGGGAAGGCAATAGATGCGATGGACGTGAACAACGGAACATATTCAGGCAATCCAATGTGGACAGAGGAAGGCAGGGTGGGAAGCGCCTACGTGTTCGACGGTGTTGGTGACAAGATATCAGTAAGCCCGACGAACCCGCCAAACGAGGTTACGGTATCGGCATGGTTCAAATGGAAGGGCCAGCCTGGCAACAGCTACCACATAATATTCATGCAGGCCGACCAGGTGGAGATAAGCATACCACAGTCCACGGGTGAGATAAGGGTCGGAGTCAGAAACAGCACCACCAGGACCGTGTTCAATTCAGGCTCAGGCCTGACTGATGGCAACTGGCACATGGTGTCAATGACATACAACGGAAGCACGGTAACAGCTTACATAGACGGTTCCCAGACCGGCACGGCAAAGACATCGGGAGCTTTGGCCACTGGCGGTTCCACTGGCATAGGAAGCTATAGCTCATACTACGCCAACGGCTCCATAGACGAGGTGATGGTGTTCAACCGCTCCCTCTCGGCTGGCGAGATATACGAGATGTACCTGGACGCCTTCAACGACAGTATCACGGTCACGACAGACCAGGACCTGGGGGCCTCTGACAACTCCACATACGATGATGACAGCGACGGCCTCACCAGCATCTACAGCTGGTACAAGGACGACGCCCCGCTGGCAGTGCTGAACATGCCGTTCGACAGCCAGATAACCAGCGCAACCAGCAATGCAATCAGGGACTATTCAGGAAGCGGCAACAACGGGACACTTGGCGGCGGCGCTGCTTCACAGGCGCCGGCCTGGACGGGCTCCGGGAGGAACGGGACCACAGGGGCTTACGAGTTCGACGGCCAGGATGATTACATCGATGTGGGAGCAATCATACCTTCGGTGCAGAACACGGGATACACCGTATCCCTCTGGACCAGGTTCGACGGTGTTGACCTTGGTCCCAACTACAAGGGGATAGCCAAGCTTGACGGCGGATACCTGGCCTTCTACGACAACACGTTCGATAACGCCCAGGTATGGCACAGGTGGCAGAACACGACCGGGCAATGGGTCACATCAATCAAGAGCCCCTTGCTGCAGCCAGACACATGGCACCATATCGCTGCGGTGCACAACTCGACTGACGGCTTCCTTTACGTCAATGGCGAGCTGGTTGCGAACGACACCACAAACCAGGGCCTGGAACCGGGCAATTTCGACTTTGAGGTTGGCAGGGTCCTGAGCGGCACATACATGAACGGCAGCATAGACGAGGTGAGGGTCTACGGCTACCCGCTTTCAGGGGAGCAGATAGAGGCCCAGTACAACCTGGAGTACAACAGGATGGCATCCAGCGAGACAGCCAAGGGAGACGTCTGGTACGCCGAGGTCACAACCAACGACGGGTCGGAAGACAGCCAGGCCCTCAAGACCGGGAACGTGACGATAGGCAACAGCGAGCCCATACATGAAGTGCCCCTGGTTGCGGGCCACCCCTGGATTGACAGCAACACTGCGGGCTACTGGCAGTTCGAGAAGAACATGCTGGACGAGACTGACCAGAACAACGGCACATGCACGAACTGCCCGTCATACACGCCTGAGGGCTACGTGGGAGGCGCATACGAGTTCGACGGGTCGGATGACTACATCGACATAGGCAACCAGCCGGGCCTTACGTTCGACAATGCCACGGACTTCTCGATATCCTTCTGGATGAAGACCGGCAACAACCCGTCCGGCAGCTATTGCCCCATATCCAAGGGGTACAACTATTACTGCTGGATGTACACCAACAACTACCAGTTCAGGCTGTATGACGGCTCGACCATCGCGAGCGTAAGCCTTGGGGACGTGTTCGACGATGAATGGCATCATATTTCTGTCACAGTAGACTGGGAGAATGACGAGTTCAAGGGGTACGTGGACGGGGCCCAGGCGGGCAGCACTTACGACATGTCCCCACTCGGGAACATAAGCAGTTCACAACCCCTGTATATAGGAAGAAGCGGCGGCTACTTCAACGGCACCATAGACGAGGTGCACATATACGACAGGGTCCTGTCTGCCACAGAGGTGAGCAAGCTCCACAACAACACCCACTATGTCTACTCCCACATGGACCTGGGCGCGGCATCCAACAGCACATACGATGCGGACCAGGACAGCATGACGTACATACACAACTGGTACGTCAATGACACATCCATCACGGTCCTTAACCTGCCGTTCGACACGAACGTAACTTCAAACGCTAGTGGCGCGGTTAGGGATTATACCCCCTTCGAGAACAACGGCACCCTGGGTGGCGGAAACGTATCCAGGGTGCCGTCTCATGTTGACGGCCACAGCGGAGGAGCATACGAGTTCGACGGCGTGGACAATGAGATTGTTGTTGCGCACGATTCCATGCTGGACATAAATGACGGCGGAAGCATAAGCTTCTGGATAAGCATCCCAGACAACAATGGCAACCAGTGGGGAGGCGTGATGGACAAGTCAGGGAACGCGAACGGAGCAGGAACCCCAGGCTGGGGAATAGTGAAATATTCCGCCCACCCTGCCCTTTATTTCAACCTGATGAACGGCTCAGACAAGATATCACTGAACACATCTGTATTGAGCTACAACACATGGTACCATATGGCATTCACTTACAACACAACATCCATTATGTTGTACCAGGACGGGAATGAGGTATCAAGGAATGATAATGTGCCTCCGATGGCGATGAGCAACTCCTATCCGCTGACAATAGGAGAATACGGGTTTGACAGCTACTACTTCAAGGGCTCGCTGGACGATGTGCAGATATACAACAGGAGCCTGTCGCCGGAGCAGGTGCTCACGCTGTACAGGAACGGGACGCAGAAGATAGCCAAGAACGAGACGGTCAAGCATGACACATGGCACGCAGAGGTCACCCCCAATGACGGGGACTCCAACTGTGACGGGGAGACATCGGAGACCAACAGCGTAATCATACTGAACTATGCGCCTGACGCACCCTCGCTCGTGTCCCCCGTCAACGACAGCACCACCAGCGACAGGACGCCCGACTTCACCTGGCTGGCATCCTTCGATGCGGACCCGGACAATGTGTCCTACCAGATAATTGTTGACAACGACTCCGGCTTCACCAGCCCTGAGGTAAACGTCTCGGGCATCGAGGCGCTGACATACGCTCCCGGGACCAACCTGGAGGACAGCTACACTTACTACTGGAAGGTCAGGGCCTGGGACGAGGAGGAATGGGGAGGCTGGTCGGATGTCTGGGAGTTCTACCTGTCAGCCGTGGAGATGCAGATAACCAAGACCATCTACCCGGATTTCATAGTGGCCTGGACGAACGAGACCATCAACGTGACGGTCGAGGTTAAGGTGAACAGCACACAGTACAACATAACAGACCTGAACATAACCGACAGGGTGCCATATGACTTCTCGGCCCCGGCAGCAGGTTCGGTGGAGGTCTATTACGTTGACGACACCCCGTCCAGCGTGGTGAACATAACGGACAATGCCACGGTGTCAGTGGTCGACCTGGCGGCCCAGGAAGACACGGAGATAAGGGTTTATGTCAACTCCAGCGAGGACCTGCCCAATGCCTTCGAGGAGAACGACACCATAAGGTTCTATTACTTCATGACATCCTCGCAGATGAGTCCGGGAGACAACAGGACGGTCATGACCAACGCCACGGCAGTAGACACGGGCTCCAACAGCGGCTACGCGGAGATAAACGAGTCTGTCAGGGCAGCAGCCGTGGTTCTCAGGGGCCTCAAGAGGATAACGGCGCTTGCCTCCAACCCCCAGAACGTCACCGTGGAGGTCATAATGTGGTCCCTCGGCGGCCCGGTCACCGAGCTCGAGATGGCGGACTACCTGCCCGCCGGCACCACCATAGCGGGCAAGAACATAACATACTTCAACCACACCACTGGCACCACGGCAGAGCTCTTCAACGGCTCTGACTACTCCCTCGGCCCGACACAGACAGGCTACCTGCCTGACGGCACCTATGTCGACAGGTACATGTACAACTTCACCTACAACTACACCAGCTGGGACGGCTACCTGTACTCGAACGACACCATAACCCTCAGCTACAATGCCACAGTCCTGGGCGGAGGCAGCTGGACGCTCCCGACCATAATAGCGGGATTCGACCCGACATACGACAAGCACATATCAACCGAAACCTTCGTGCCCCTGGAAGTGCCCATGTTCGACATCGTGGTAAGGATACTCAACAAGGTGCTCAAGCCGGGAGACCTGCTGAAGGCCATGCTGGTGATGGTGAACGTGGGAGGACCCAAGGCGAACGTGGACGTGCTGGCCACCTACTCCATCAAGTCGTTCGAAGGCAAGGTGGTGATGGAGAAGTCAGAGACATTCGCGGTGGGCTCGCACGACATAAAGGACATATTCTTCGTGCTGCCGGAGGACCTGGAGCCTGACACCTACAACCTTGAGGGCCACATATCATACACTGGAAGGGAGGCCATGGCGACCGAAACGTTCAAGGTCATATCCCCGGAGATAGAGATGCCTGCACCGTCCTGGAACACCCAGTACATAATGATAGCCGTGGTCGCGGTATCAGTGGTGGTGGCGATAAAGCTCTTCACGGTGATGCACCATTAGAACGGGATGTTTCTCCTAGAAAAAGGCACGAACCGGATAAGATTACTTCCTCTTCCTGGAAGCCTTCTTTTTGGCCTTTCTGCTTCTTGGCTTCTTCCTGGAGGCCTTCCTGCCGCCCTTCATCTTGGCCTTGAGCTTCCTGGCCTCCTCGGCAAGCCTCTTCCTTTCTGCCGCTATCTCCTGCTTCTCCCTCTTGATGGCCCTGGCCCTCTTCTCCTTCTCGACCTCTGCAGCCAGCTTCTTCCGGGCCTCGTCCAGGCCGACCTTCCTCTTCCTGGCAACCTTAGCCTTCTTGGCAGGCATCCTGGGAGCCTTGTCGTGACCGAACTCCGTGTGCGCCTTCTTTACTGCCTTTGACAGCTCAAGCCTGGACGTTACCAGGTCCTGGTGCACCCTGGACTCGAAATCGTCAAGCCTCTTGTTTATGTCCCTGCTCTTCCTCATGCTCTCCGCTATGTGGTCGACCAGCTCGGCGTGGACGCTCTCCAGCTCGCTCGGGGCAACCCCGGTCTTCCCGGACTTCCTCAGCTCGTCAAGCTTCTCCTTCAGCTTCTCCACGTCGTTCTTGGGGGCGAACACCTTCTTGCCGCCCTTCAGTATTATGTCGCCTTCCCTTATGGCGCTCACCAGCTCGGATATTATGTCCTTGAGGTCATTTACCTTGTCCTCGTATTCCGTCTTGAGCCACTCTGACCTCTCCTCCACCTTTTCCAGGGTCTCTTTAGTGGCGACCTTCTCCATCTTGGCCTCCACGGCATCCACGGACCTCATGAGCTCGTACAGCATCTCGGCATTGGAGTCTATCTTGTTCCTGTATTCCTCGAACTCCTTAAGCTTCTCCCCGACCTCCACGAACATGCTCTCGGTCTTGCTGGCTGTCTTGGTTATGTAGGCCTTCTTCTCCTCCATCTTCTCGAGTATCTTCCTGACAGTGTCGGCGACAGACATCAGGTTCTTTATGCCCTGGACCTTGTCCATCACTTCCTTGAGCTCGTCCATCCTCTTCTTCAGCGAGGCCAGCCTGGTGTCCAGCCCCTCCAGCTTGGCCTCTGACTTGGTGAATTCGGTTTTCATCCCCTCGAGCGACTTCGTGAACTTGGCCGGCTCTATGTTCTCCACCGTGTCCTTCACCCTGTCGAACTCCTTCTCAACGTTCCTGAATGCCCTTTCCCTTTCCATGAGGGATGACCTGAGCTCCCCTATCTCCTCTGACAGGTGGCTCACCCTCTCCGCCACATTGGATATCGAGTTGTTCACAGCCTCGAACTTGCCCTCTGACTTCTCTATCCTCAGCATCAGGTCCGTTGTTGTGGGTGCCCCTGGCCTTGCCTCTTCCTGGGCCTCGTATTTCTCCTCTTCCTTCTTGCCGCCCTTCAGCCTGCTCAGAAGCCCCCTCTTCTTCTCTTCCTTGGATTCCAGGGTCTTGAACTCTTCGGCCGATATCACGTTCTCCTCGTAGCTGACTTCCTTCTTGCCCTTCTTCTTTCCCCCTTCGGCCGGCTTCCCCTTTTCCCCCCCTTCCTTCGGGGCATTGGGCTCTGGGGGCTTGCCCGTTTCCTTGGGAGCCTCTTCAGGCTTCCCGTCGGGCTTGGGCTCTTCCTTCCCCCCCTTCGGTGCTCCGGTCTCCCTTTCCGGAGTCCCGCCTTCAGCCTCCTTGGGTTCTGCAGCTTTCGGCTGTTGCGTAGGCTCGGGTTCCGGCTCTTCTCCGGGCTCCCCTGAAAGCATGCCCTCGACCTTCTTCAGCAGGTCGTATTCCTCCCCCTCCTTCTTTTCGGGAGGGGCAGGCTCTTCCTCCTTGGGAGGCAGCCTCTCGGGCGGGGCTTCATGAAGCACCTGAACGCCCTCCTGGGGCTCCTCCTCTTTCTTCTCCCTCTTCAGGAAGCCTAAAAGCTTCCTCTTCTTCTTGGGCTTTTCTTCCCTGTTCTCCGTCTCCTCTTCAGGCATCTATTTCTTCTCCCCCTCCTTGGGGGCCTCCTTCTCCTCGGATTCTTTTCCCTCAGCGGGCTTTGCCGCCGGCTTGGGCGGAACGAACTTTATGTTTAAATGTTTCTCAAGCGATGATATATAGATTTCTGCCATCCTGAACTTGCCCAGCTTGAGCTTGTCGCTTGCAAGCTTCAGTTCCAGCTCCACATCGAAGGTGTCCTTGCCCGACTTCTTCATGGCCCCTATCTTCTCCTCTATTGCCTTCAGCCTTGAGGCGAACCCCTTGTATATCTCCATCTCATCGAAGGTTATCTTGTGCGGGTTGTGCCAGGTGGGCCTGAACTGCACGAAGTAGGGCTTGCCGTCATTGTACTTGGGGTTCTGTATCATCCCCACGCCGACTGCCTGCCTGGATATCTTCTGGGAGTAGGATGCCCCGTACTTCTCCTCCACCTTCTTTATGTCCGTTATTGACTTGGTGTTCAGCTGGATCTCTGTCAGCACGTTGCCTGCTATGGCCTCCTTGAAGTCCGCAAGCACCTGCGAGGACATCACCAGCCCTATGCCCCACTTACGGAACTCCCTGGCGGCCTTCTCCAGCCAGACGTATCCGCCCTTTCCTCCGTACTTCTCCAGGAGCCTGTGCACCTCGTCGAACACCACTATCATCCTCAGTTCTGTGGACTCTTCCCATCCCACCTTGAACATGGAATCTATTATGTTGGCCACCGCTATGTCGTACTCCCCTGGCTTGAGCTTGTTCAGCGTGAAGACCGTCACCTCCCCGGGCACCATGTACTTCTTGAAGTTTATCTTGAGGTTGGGGTCCTTCACCTCGTATATCATGCCCTTGTAGGAGTGGATTGCCCTCCTGTCCATGTTGAACTGGGGGAAGAACCTCAGGAGGTTCTCGTCCCTGCAGGGCTTGACGAAACCTGACCACTGTGCGGTCGGGTCGAAGACTATGACCGGTATGCTCTGGGCGAGCGCTTCCTCCACTATGACCGAAGCGCTGACCGACTTGCCCGATCCCGTTGCCCCTGCTGTTATCATGTGGGTGGTCAGGTCGTTCGGGTCATAGTAGGCCAGCTTGTTGGTCTCGGCTATCCTGCCTATCCAGAATGTCTTGTCCGTCTTCTGGGGCAGCTTCTTGTCGTCCACAGGGAACACGTACCTGGCCTTGGAGAGCTTCCATTTGAGGTACCGCCGCCGCCCGAAATAACCTGCTATTATTACTCCAGTGACTATCCCGGCGGCCATTATGAGCTGTCCTATGGTGGTGGCGAAGAAGGGTAGGACAACGTCGAACGTGTCTATGTCCTCCACAGACTTGCCGTCGAAGAAGGCCCAGACGTCCAGGTAATAGTTGCCCAGCGGCGTGTCTGTGCCAGCCAGTGACATGGCCTTGTTGAGGGTCAGGCTCTTCTGCAGCATGACCGTCTCGTTGGTCTCCTTGTAGATGCTTCCGGTCTCCGCATCCTTCACCTGGTACACCATGGTGATGTTGAGGGTGGGCGTTAGCCCCAGGTTCCTGAGCTTTATCGCATAGCTGAGGGTGCCTCCAGGTGAGACGGACTTGGTTATCAGGTCCACTATCAGCGACAGGTCGGCAAGGCCCGAGAGCGTCACCTTCATGGTTATGGGTATGTTCTGGGTCTTGCCCTCGGAAGTGACGGAAACCACTCCCGTGTACGTCCCGGGCTCCATTCCGGGGGGCGCTATGACGGTCACGTTCTGGGAATCGGTCCTGTTTGCGTCAAGGGTCAGGGAGTTCCTCGTGAATGACACGTAGTCTGAGACCTCCCCTGTGACAGTTATCGCAGCCGATATGGGCCTCTCCACCTCGTTGGTGATGGCGAAGGTGTAGCTCTTATCCTCGCCCGGGTTTATGACGATGTCTGTCAGCCCGGTCTTGACAGAGAACGGGAACACCTCCCCGCAGTCCTCTGGGCAGTTGTATATGTTCTCACCTGACTCGCATATCCCGTTGCCGCAGGTGTAGGTGGGTATCTCCACCCTTCCCCCTCCGCCTCCGGTGCTGCCGCCTCCTGGCGAGGGTATCTCAGGGGCGGGCTCGGATGCCCCGCATATGTTGCCTCCGCACCATTCGGCCAGGGCGTATGCCGAGCTGGGGGTCGTCGTGATTGACAGGGTCCTCCTGCTCTGGTTGGCGGTTATCGTGTCATCGAAATGGCTGAACTCCCCGTCATCGCACTGCCTGTTGTCGTAGTCCCAGTTGGCGCAGTAGAACGCCCTTATGTCTCCCTCCTCCACGCCCGAATAGAGCGCCCCGGAATAGTTCAGCTCTATGGTGGCGGACGAGAAGGTTATGTTAGGCTCTATCACCAGGCCCATTATGATGTTCTCTGCGGTGCCGGGCAGGTCTATCCTGGTTATGTCGTCAGACGTTTGGTTGGGGAAGTAGTCCCACAGCAGGGGGTTGTCCACAGAGCTCAGGTTGGCGTCCACGCCGCTGAAGAGCACGCCCTGGGTCCCCTGGCCTTCTATCTCTGCCAGCAGGTCATAGGTCCTCTTGTGTATCGTCCACTGGTGGCTGCCGCTGGAAGCCGGGGCAGTGTAGGTGTGCACCACGTCGATCGTCCCCGGCCTGTAGAACTTGTACGTTATCCCCAGGTTCACGTTCCCAGGGGTGGTGGTGTTCTGGGTCATCACCACAGGCTCGAAGACCTCGAACCACCCGCTGTTCCCGACTGACAGGCCGTAGCTGTCATTGGAATATACCGTGAATTCGTAGTCACCGACCGTGTTGGGGTTGGAATAGCTGAAGGTGTATTCATCACCTGACAGGCTGTAGCTGGTTAGGGTAGAGTTTGCCCCGGACGGGGTGGTCACTACCACCCATACGTCGTCCACTTCGGTGTTGTCCGTCACGTTGGCCTTTATGTAGATGGTGGCCACGCTGTCAGACTCGTTGACCGAGTCGCCTGCCGGCTCCCCTATCACTGGCGGAGTGTAGTCCGCATACCTGACCGAGTCCTCCTCCCGGTCCTTCACCACCACGTCCTGTGACGTCAGGTTGGCCCAGACATAGAGGGTGTTGTTGACCGGGTTCCCGGGTATCTCGGGAAGGGTGCAGTTCAGGTGCCAGAGCCCGTCCCCGGCACTGTAAGATGAGGAGTTTATCGGGCAGTCGACGCCGCCAACCTCGGCCTCCCAGCTTAGCCCGGATGCGAGCTCGCTGCCGTTCAGCGTCGCGTTCGCGGTGATGTTCAGGACATGGGAAACGTTGACCGAAGATGCCGGGCTGGTGGAGAGCGGGGACGTTATGTTCACAGTGAAGTTGATGATATCCACGGTCACGGTGACGTTGTAGACCGGGAGGCTTGATGATGTGTCGCTGTTCACCAGGCTCACGTTAACTGCCCAGGTGCCCTCGTAATAGCTGGCCGAGGTGTCATTGTGGAACACTGTAAGGGTGTTCGTGCTCCTGTTGGTGATGTTCACCTCGCTTGCCGAGGCGGTTATATAGCTGGTGCCGTTCCCTGTCACATAAACGTAAACGCTCTGGTTGGCGTTCTCATTGTCCTGCAGCGTTATCGTGCCTATGGTGTTGTTGCCGCTGCCAGTCCCCAGCTTCTTGTACAGGCTGGTGGGGGATATCTCCCAGTCGAACTTGGTCACGTTGACGCTGAGCACCAGGCTGTCCCAGCACTCTGCCGGAGGCGAGCAGGAGGAGCCGGTGGCGTTCGCGTATATGGTCGCGGTGTAAAGGCCCTCTTCTGCGGTGTCAGGCACCGTCAGGTTCACAAGCACCACCTGTGTCCCTGCCTTGGAAACGCTCATTCCGCTTGAGGGGGTGTAGGTCACCCAGCTGCTGATATAGCTGGCGTTCTGGCCTGTCTCCGTGAAGATTACATTGGACAGTGCAGTGTTGCCGAATGCGTCCACAGTGAAGTTGGCTACAGTCCTGGAGGAGCCCTTGGGTATGCTGCCGTTGACCTCGGTCTCTGATATGTTAAGGACGGTGTTGCTTGCGGTTTCCAGGATGCTCTGGTTGGTGGCATAGCCGAGGGTCGCGTCAGCGTTGTACCAGCTGCCGTTCACCTCCACGGTCCCGTTGCCCACTGCTGTCAGGTAGGAATCCGTCACCTGTATCTGGCCGCTGCAGTTGGAGCCTGATGCTATCACTCCGCACGACATCGTGCCCGTGAACACGCCCGCCGGCACTGACAGGGAAACATACGGCGAATACATCGGGAAGAAGCCGGTGTTCAAGAGGGTCGTGTTCAGGCTGTAGACGTAGCTGGCAGCCTTGGTTATGTTGTCCGCATACTCGTAAAGAGGCGCCAGCAGTATCTTCCCCGTTGTGCTGCCTGTGGTTATGTTGAAGGGTACCAGTGCGCTGTTGTTGACGGTGATGTTGTAGTACAGGCCGGGCTCGTCGGATATGTTGCAGCTTATGTTGTGCAGGTCGCCTGTATCCGTGGAGTTGTGCCAGTAATAGACTGATGTCCCGCTCGAGTTGGTCAGGTTGGAGCCCAGGTAGGCTCCGTCCCCGTAGAAGCTGACGTTGTAGCCCGATATGCCCGAGGAGGTGTTGGCGTCAGACACGTCGCAGAACAGGACAATAGTGGCGTTTATCCTGCACTGGAATGTGCCGTCATACATGCAGTCCGAGGACGATATGTTGGCCCTGGAAACGTTGCTCCAGCCGAATACCGTGATTGTGGTATTGTCGTCATCCGGGACGTAATACGTCCCTGTCGCGTTTGCCACCAGGGTCCTCGGGCCCAGCTCCTCCGTCACCGGCATCTGCCAGGTGTGGTTGCCAGTGCCTGCGACATGGGACGTGTACTCGAATGACCTGGAGAGGGTCGCCCCTGAGCTGAATGACAGGCAGCTGCCTGAAGAGTCAGACGGGCAGATGTAGTCTATGTACGCATGTGACGCGTCTATGCCGGTCCCCCCGTCCCCCACGTCATGCACCGATATGTTGGCTGACCTGGCGTTCAGGAACCCTGTGTCATAGCAGGTCTGGTTTGCCCAGGCCGCTGAGCCCTCTGCCACGTCGCTCGAGACGCTCAGGTCGCATGTGCCTCCCCCTGCCTCGACCCTCAGGTAAGCGCCTGTGTCGAACTCACCCCATGCCTTGTACATGACAGTGAGGTAGGGCGTAGTCAGGGGGGTGTCGAAATCCAGGTGGACCCAGACCCTGTTGGCCTGGGTGGTTCCGCTGTACTGCCCCTCTATGAATGCTGAATAGTTGCCCGATGGCTCAGAGCCCTCGTCCGTGACGTTGCATGTGCAGTCTGACACAGTGCAGCTCGACACCGTGCACGACCAGGGCGACTCGTTCCCGCTCTCGAAGCCGGAGTTCCTCATGTAGGTTATGTTGTGGTCCAGGGGGTTCTCCTGGCCATAGTAGACGGTGAAGTTCCCTGTCTCCCCTGCCGTCAGGTTCGCCAGGAACATCAGGTCTGAATACTGGTCTAGGAATGCCTTGGATGTGTCCACGGATGACTTGCTCCCGTCTGCCCAGGCGTACACCTCAGAGGGGACCTCCTGGCCGCCCACCAGCACCCTGGTATGGTTGACCTTCCACTCCGATATGTTCACCCCAAGGGCCTGCAGCTCGCTGCCGTTCATGACAACAGGCTCGTTGGTCATGTTCACCAGGGAGGACAGGTCAGTCACGTTGACACCAAGCCTGTATTTCAGGATGATGCTCCATGCCGTGCTGTGGTCGCCTGGCAGGCAGGCCTTGCATGTGTCGTTGGTGCTGGAGTTCAGCTCGACGGGGTCTCCCCTGTGGTAGACCGTTCCCGGCACCGGGCTGGATACGTTCACTGTCAGGTTGTCGAACATCAGGACAGGCGACTGGTCCATGTAAGAGACTATCGTGTAGTTCTCGGATGTCCCGTCTATGAGCGTGACATTGAAGTCCTCGGGGCCGAGGCTCCAGGAGCAGTTGGGCCTGTAGGAAACGCTGCAGTAACCCGGGGAGTCGAACGTGCCGTTGCCTGCGAATGCCTCCCCCAGATAGAAGCTGCAGTTATAGGCGGACGTGTTGATTGTGGATTCGTTTATCGCCTTCCCGAACTCGTCAAACATCCTGGCCTGCAGGGTCAGGGACTCGTTCCTGTAGACCCTCTGTCCGCTGTAAGGGGACGTGAAATTGATTGTCAGTTTGCCCCTTATGAAAACGTTCTGGTCTGACGAGTTGCTGTCCTCGTAATACGTGTCCTGGTAGGCCCCTCCCCTCCAGGTCTGGTTACCGACTGAGTAGGAGCTGTCAGGGGAGAAATAATAGTTGCAGAACCCGCTCGAGTTCGTGTAGTTGGCAAGCGGGGGCCCGTATGCAACAGAGCCTGTGGTGACCCATACGGCGCAGCTTACCCCTGCGCCGACCCAGTTGTCGGAGATGGTGTCGTTTATCCTTACGGACAGCAGGACGGTCTCTGTCCTGTTCACCTGGCTGTTGTTGCCTGCCGCATGGAAGGAGGACGAGTTCCTGCCCAGCACTGAGGGCCCGGCGAAGGCGGACGTGTTCTGTGCGTAATGGAACTGCTGGCTGCTGTCAGACAAGTTGTAGTCGAAATACTCGAAAAGGTAGGCGCCCGTGCCTGTCCAGTTTATGCCTGAAGTGACGTTGAAGGAGACTGTCCCGTTGCCCGTCACGTTGACGGTGTCGTTCTGTAGCCACCTCCCCGTCTGGTTCTCGTACACCCAGAGGGTCACGCTGACATTGTCGCCATCGCTGTCGGACACGTTTATCGTGTAGTTGAATGTGCTGCCCCATATGGCCTGTTCCGGGGTCACGTTGTTCAGGGACAGGTTGGCCTGCAGATTGGTCACCCCTCCGCCCTCGTATTCCGCCCCGGAAGACGCATAGGGCTGCAGCCACCTGAAGAAGTCAGGCACGCCGTTGCCTCCAGTGTCCCTCTTGCAGGAATAGAAGGTGTCAGAGCCGCAGGCCGTGGGGGAATATGATGGCGAGCCCCCGTCGCAGCCGCTGTCCTCTGAAGATGGCGTTATGTCGCACCAGCCCCCTCCCCAGTACACCTTCAGGTAGGTGGAGCCCTGTACCTGGGAATAGTTGAGGCTGGTATTTGCCTCTATGCTGTAGAACGTCTGGCCGACGCTGTTCCATATCGTGATGTTCTTCTTCATAACATAGCTGCCCACCTGCTTGGTCATGTAGGGCTGGGACTCGTTCATGGTCACGGGCACGCCCGAATCCATGGTGTCGTCCCACAGGAGGACCGGGTCAGGCACCGACCCGGAGCTGGGGACACTGAAATCTGTCACGTCGCAGACAGTGTCAGCACCTGAGGTCGTGACGCTCCCCCTGCTGAGGTTGAAGTCGCAGGCGCCCGCTGACTGGCTTATGTTGACATGGGTTATGCTTATCGTGTTGTCCGGGTTGGAAAAGGTTATGTTCTTGCTCTGGTTGCCTATCGACTCGTTAACCTTTATGCCGCTCACCCTGGACCAGGCATCCACCACCTGGTAGGTCAGGAGGCCGCTGGCATTGTAGTCATAGGTGAAGTTCATGTCGTGGATGGTGAGCCTTCCGGGGTGGTCTGAATGGAAAGTGACTGGTATGTCGCACCTCCCGGAAACCGGGGTACAGGACTGCAGGGCCTCATTGAACCCCTCGGGAAGGGGGCTTCCCGTCGCAGTCTCGCTGTTCCTGAGCTTCTCGTAGCTGCTGTTCCACTGCTGGCTGCCGACGGCCACGGTCATGTTCGTCGGGAAGTAGTCGAAGTTGAAGGAGTAGAGCGTCCCTGAGCCGGCGCCTGTCGGGACGTCCCCTGCTATCACCTCATTGCCCGTGTCTGCGGTCACGTTGGCCACGCCCACTGACCTGACAGCCTTCCCTGTGCTGAAGCTCCAGATGAGGTATCCTGTCCCGTTCAGGTTGTATATGTTCCCGTCGTTGGAGCCTGCCACCACCTCGTTCCCGGCGTCTATCGTCGCGTCGCCTATCACCACGCTGTTCACCCTGTTGCTGGTCGCGTACTGCCACACGACCTCCCCGGCAGTGTCGGTCGTGTTGAGGAGATAGACGTTGTTGTTCCCGCAGCCTGCAACTATGTCATTTCCCGGGTATACGCTCACGTTCCCGGCATGGACAGAATAGACGGTCGACCCAAGGTCCTTGCTCCAGGTCAGGTTTCCGCTCGCGTTGAGCACATATAACTTGTCGGCCCCCACTATCACCTCGTCCCCCTGGTCAGACGTTACGTTCTTGATGAACACGCTGTATATCACGTTGCCTATGCTGTAGTTCCAGACTTCCTCTCCGGTGGAATTGAGCAGGTAGACATACGAGCCCGCGCCTGCCGCAGTCTCGTTCCCGGAGTCCGCTGCCACGTCTCCTATGGACACGGCCTTGACCTCGCCGCCTGATGTATGGTAGTTCCAGTTCTCTGATGCCCCGGAATCAGACACGTCAAAGACCCTCACCATGTTGTTGCTGGTTCCTATGGCTATCTCGTTCCCGGAGTCAGATGTCAGGTCGCCTATGGCAGTGGAGTGTATGTAGTACCCGGACTCTGCGGTGTGGCTCCAGGCCTCTGAGCCGTTGAAGGCGTATATCACCCTGAACACGCCGTCAGTGCCCGCTGTCCCCGTGACTATCTCGTTCGCGCCGTCGCCCATCACGTCGCCCACGCTTATGCCCTGGAGGCCACCAGTGTTGATGTTCTCGGAATATATGTAGATTATGCTTCCTGTCAGGTTTACGGTGAAGCCTGTCATGTTGGAGTTCTTCGGCACGTCCACCCAGTAGGTTACGTCCCCTGATGACGGGTAGTCGTACACCTTGCTCGTTGAGGAATCGTTGAAGGCGTCCTCCTCGAACGTGAAGAGGGGCATGTCCAGGTCATAGACGGTCGTCTTCTGGACGAGCATGCCTGTGAAAGGCCCTCCTGGCAGGAGGAAAATCGATAAAACTAGCAATACTAATATCCCTCCTGCCAGCGTACTCCTCATAGTTAATTAATAGAGTAGGCCCTTAAAATTGGTATCACCGGAACCTTGCCGGGCTTCGCCTTT
>CAZKUD010000002.1:101411-154575 GCA_964555875.1 uncultured archaeon | reverse complement strand
AATAGAGTAGGCCCTTAAAATTGGTATCACCGGAACCTTGCCGGGCTTCGCCTTTATGGGCTGTCCCTTTCCTGTTTGAGCCTTACTATAGAAACTTATACCAGCCAGTGACAAGTATATAATATGGCTGTCATGAGGGGGGCTGTCCTGGCATCCTTTGCCCTGGCATTGGTGCTGCTTCCGGCTGTGGCGTCAGCCCTGCCCATGAGCTACGTGACGGAGAGCGTCCAGGCATCCTACTACCCCAACGGGAGCCAGCATGCCCTCTCTTCCAAGGGGTACGTGGAGGTTTCAGTGGGCAACACCCAGGACGTGATGCAGTACCTCATCCTCAACCTCTCCAAGACAGACGACACCAGCCTCCAGTCCAGGGCCGCCCTCAGGGGGGCCGCTGCATCCCCCAACAGCCCTGTGGACAGGACCAGGCTTTTCCTCAACACCACCGACAGGCCGGATGACATAGAATATGATGTCAACGCCAGCATTGTACCCATAATCTACATGGAGATGGACTACCGCAACGTGGCTGGGGGCCGGGACCTCTACAGCGGAGGCATGAACAACCTGACGATAGACATAAACTTCAACTCCACCGCAGACCTCAATGGCCTTGAGCTCGTTTTCCAGGCAGCAACGGACACCAACCCAGCCAATTACGATTCCATGGACATCTACTTCGCCAATGCCACTGCGGGCTCTGTGCAGATATCCAGCGCTGACGGGGACGTGTTCAGGGACCATGTCAACTGGACAGGCAACATAGTGAAGGACACCATGTACAACATACACATAGAATCATCCACCATACCCGGCTACAACTTCGACGAGTTCTACCTCTACGTGCCGATGGGCGGCCAGTGCATTGCTAACCGGTCTCAGCCAAACACCTTCACCGGGATAACGTTCTCCGACAGGTTCTCCAGGGGGCCCGTGAGGGAGGGGATGGAAATGAGCGAGGGCATAGGCGGAGGATGGGACGTGAGGGGCATCATAAGGAACATAGCGAGCGGCCTCGAGTACGTGGTCCACGGATGGGAGATATACGAGATAGGGAACTCCACGCCCCTGGCATCATCTTCATCTGGCAGCCTGCTCAACTCCAGTGAAATCCTCTACACCAGCATATACAACAGCAACAAGACATACTTCGCGGCATCCTTCGATTGGGAGGTCGTGTGGGGTTCGTCTTCCTACAATGGGGAGACCATAGGCTCCATAGTCATGCCTACCCTGTACGAGATAAACACATCGATTGACAAGTCCGTGACCGTCCAGTCCAACTCCGGCAGCGGGACGTCCCTGTATGTGAGGGACATGGTGCAGCACCTGGGGCACTCCTCGATAGGCGTGAACAACGTCTCGGTAAGGTCCACCATACCCAGTGCGTCATCGGACAGCACGCAGAGGAGCTGGTCAGTCTCCAACATAACGGTCTATTATGCCAACAACACGGGATGGCATGATGTCACTTCCGGGGCTTCCATAACCTTTGCCGGCTCAAGCCCAGGCTCTGACGGGTATGTCAATGTCGACATAGGCAACGTGACAGCCCTTGTGGGGAGGGGCCTGGGGCAGAACGAGAAAATCTACGTCACATACACCCTGTCATCAAGCGCTTTCGGAAGCAGCTATTACTACAGCTTCGGCACGGCCTCCACCATGGTGACGGAATCCGGCACCCCCATCACCAAGAGCTATATGCCTTCGCCCTACACCGTCCCCGGAACCGCACCCACCCCGGTAGTGCCGCCTGCGGAAGAGGGCGCTGGCGCTGGCGCAGGGCCCCCCGCAGAGCTGCCTCCCGCCTACTTCATCGACATAGTTAAGGAGTTCGCTGACCTGGTCTTCGTGACCCCATTCCTGGTGGAGGCAGACACGAGCTTCGTGATAATGGACACGGGGACGAAGGGGGTGAAGGATGTCAGCCTTTCAGTGCTCGTCCCGTATGACGGCAACCTGGAAACCGACAGGATGGGCCTCTCCATATACAGGAAGGCGACAGGGGAGACAGAGGGCCTGGTGATGGGCAGCGACTACATGGTGACGGACAAGGGCCTGGTCGGGACAGGGGATGAGCAGTACAGGGAATACCTGATAACCAGGATGCCTGCCGAAGGTGAGATATATGCGGGCGGCTGGAGCCTGGCGTCAGGGGACAGGATAATGCTCGGCTACAGGGCGAAGGTGCCTTTCGGCACCCATTACATGCTCACGAGGGTCAGCGGGTACGACTATTACAGGGACATGACAGTGGTGGAGGACGCGTACATGATGTTCAGGAGGGAGCTGGAGCTGAAGAGGCTGGAGGTTTCAGAGGGGGAGTTCCGGCAGGAGAAGGCGGTGATCGACAGGCCGGTGACATGGGTCAAGAGGATAATGGTATCCAACCCCAACAGCTTGGAGACCGATGACATAATAGAGTCCGGCATATTCCCTGACACCATAAGCGCATACATGGTGACTGACGACGGCAGCAAGGAGACGCTGGAGCTGGAATCCAACAAGGAGACATACGTCAGCTGGCGCGCCAGCCTTCCGGCCAACGGGACCAGGACATATTTCCTCAATGTCGTCACCCCGCCCGTGCTGGAAACGGACAGGGTTGCGGACATCCTGGACTCCAACAAGACGCTTGCCAGGATAATGATAAACTCCACCCTGGAGAACTTCGCGGCAGAGAACTATACCGACCTGTCCTTCTTCTTCGAGGGCAGGAACCTGGAGGTCATAAGCGTGGAAGGCGGGGAATATCTCCTGCACAATGATTCCCTCGAGGTTACGTTCCCCTCCATCCGGGCGGGCGAAAAGAGGTCCATTATTATAGTATATAAGGAAATACCGCCCATCCTGATACTCCTGCTCGACAAGGCAAAATACCAGAGGGGCCAGGACGTCGAGGGGACGATGATATTCGTGCCCGGGGAGAGCTCCGGGGGCGGATACCTGGAGTACGAGGTCAGCGGACCGGACCGGAAGCCTGAGGCAGTATACCTGGACATAATATCCACCCCGGGCCTTTCAGCTGGCAATGAGACCAGGGTCATAAGGAAGATGGTGACCTGGAACAAGTACTCAGGGAAATACACCGCATACGCGAAATACAGGAAGGAGTTCGCAACAATCCTGTTTGCAGAGGAAGAGTTCGAGATAGAGCCCCCTGAGCTGGAGGTCATACCCATCAACCCGCTGGTGCTGGTGGGGATTGCGCTTGCTGCGGTTGCCTATCTTGTCGTGCGAATATACAGGGGCAAGACCTACAAGGAAGAGGTCGGCAAGCTGAGGAAGGAGATAGAAAAACTCTAGCTGTTCCAGCATTCTTCATCACAAGAATCTCCGGAACAAAACCGACAACATGGGGGCATGAGACCAGTGAAGATTTATAAGCTTTACCTAATTCATTTATAAGTTTTTCCCAATTCTTTCCCAAAAAGTATTTATAGGTAAATGTTCAATAACATAGTATGAGATTCGCAGGAGGGAGTGTAGCAGTTCTTCTGATACTTGCGGTAGCACTTCTCATAGTTCCTGCAGTTTCTGCTTATGAGGGCCCGAGGGCCTTCCTGACCGAACAGGTCAGGGCAGACTACGACACTGACGGAAGCGTTTCTTCCGCAACCTACGCGCCCTGCAACACCAACCCCTGCAGGTACGGATATGTCGAGGCTTCAGTCCCGAACAATGTGGACGTCCTCCAGTACCTTCATGTCAACCTTTCTTCCACCACCAACACGAACCTTGCTTCAGCAACTGCATACAGGGGAGCGCTTGCTTCTTACCCGAACGCTGATGACAGGGAAACGGTCTACTCGAACTGCACGCCTTCAGGCGTGTGGGGAGATCCTGGTGTATATTACAATATAACAACAGATGCCGCACCTCCCATAACGCTCAAGATGGAGTGGGCAAACCCGGCAGGCGGCGATGACCTCTATGACGAGGACAACCTCCACTTCTGGGGAGGGGGGGCCTCCACGATTTCAGAGAACAAGATAATGATGAACGCCACCATCTCGAACCCCAGCTCGACATCAAACCTTCCCGATGTCTACTTCGGCGCCCAGTTCGACCTGGACACGAACGGTGGCACTGACTCTGTCAACCTGACAGAAGTGTATGCGGCGTCAGGCTCTGCCACGATTGTGGACACTGACGCTGACGGATACAACGACTTGGTGAACTGGACAGGTGACCTCTCCACATCAGCGTCAGTCGTCCTTCATTTCAACTTCACATGGGAGGAGTTGGTCAATTATGCTGATGGCACCACAAATGCCAACTTCGACTCCGCCCTCTCTGACGCAGGCGCAGGCGCGAACTATTCCAACGGCACCCACACCCTGACAGCCAGGACCATAGCTGCCAAGTTCACCAGGGGTCCGATAAGGGAGGGGGTTGACCTTGCGGCTAACCCCGGCACGGGTGTCTGGAGGGTCAGGGGCTTCATAACCGACATAGGCTCCACTGCAGGTAAAGTCCTGACATACAACGTGACGAACTGGGCCATATACACAGTGAACGCCTCCACAGGAGCGCCCCTCTCGACTGCAAACGTTTCGGGCATATTCGCGCCCGGAGAGATAGACTCATCAACAGGAAGGATATACACGACAGACTCCAGCAGGTCCAACAACCCGACCTGGCTCGACACGGCCAGCACCAGCAAGCCTTACGTGGCTGCCAGGTTCGACTGGCACGTGCTCTGGAACAGCACATACCCCGACAACCATGAGGGATATGTCAACACTACCATAGACATGCCCATACTGTACAAGATAGACATGGTCAACACCCAGTCGAGCTTCGGGTTCATATCCCCTGACACAGGAGGGGAGAACATCACAATCACAGTCGATTCGCAGAGGCAGGGCCACACCAACGCCGACGCCTACTATATAAACATATACTCTGAGGTGCCTGCGAACGCCACGAGCGGCGCCTGCGACGGCGACTTCGACATAAACGACATACACTTCTACCTGAACGGCACCTCATACGAGCTGCTGAACGAGAGCGGAGTTGCTGAAGTGAACCACCAGGACCCCGCGAGCGACTGCAGCGCAGCGGGCTGGGTAAACCTGACAATATTCAACCTGACAGCCACCAACTACACCACGCACAACAACGGGATAGAGGTTGGCAGGAGCCTGCAGCCGACAGAGCTGATAAAGCTTGTCTACAACGTGACCACTCATGTCAGCATGACCACAGGAGACCAGTATGACTTCATAGGCAACAGCACGATGATAACTGACAGCGGGACTCCCTTGATGGAGTTCATACCCACAGAGACAGTCAACGTGTCAGCCAAGAGGCTTCTGGGCTCCAAGGACCTCAAGGGATTCGTGCCTGCGACACCCTCTATAATAACGGCAGACATCAACATCACAGTCCAGGACGGGTCAGGGGCAGGCATAGGCGGCATAATGTTCTCAGATTACATACCTCTGGAGACTGCAGTCAACCTCAGCACTCTGGCCGACTACAACTCCAGCGCAAAGGTGTACAAGTGCACGACCTCGAGCTGCACGCTCTGGCACGAGGGATCAGACTACAACATAACAGACAGGGGCAATGTGACCCTGCCTGATGGAATGGTGGTCAGGGCATTCGAGTTCCAGAACGTGACTGACAGCCTGAACCAGTTCCACCTGATGAACGACGAGACCATCTGGGTCCGCTACGACATGAACATAACCCATGAGGGCCTGTACACCCTGCCTGTAATAATAGCGGCCTTCGACCCGCTGACAGGAGAATACCACAGCGCATCAGCGACAGGCGTCATAGCAGTGTACTTCCCTGAGCCCAATGTGCCCCTGCAGATAACAGAGGGTGACCTGCAGCTGGCCAAGAGCATAGTCGTAGGCAAGTCAGCGGTCTGGACCAAGCAGTTCGACATCTACAACCCCAACCCCAGGCCGGTCCCGACCACCTTCGAGACCGAGGTGTTCGATGACACGACGGATGTTGTGGTGACATACACCAATGAGTTCGGCCAGCAGGTGGAAGAGGAGGTCATGTACATAAAGAAGAGCGGGAAGAACTACATAACCTGGACAACCTCGATGGGTGCCCTGGAGAGCAGGTCATACAACATCAACATACTCACGCCCCCGGTGATGGAGGTGGACAGGGACATAGAGGTCTTGGGAGAGCTTCCCGACAAGATGGTGAAGCTGAAGGCTGACATCTTCCTCAAGAGCTTCGCGGCAGAGGCCTACAAGAACGTGGTGCTCAACATGCCTACCCCGTACGAGAACGTGCTGGAGGTGAGGGACGCATTCGGCAACAAGCTCGCATACACCGGAGGCGCAGGCAGCACTTCGATAACGATACCCGAGATAGGCCCCGAGGAGATGATGTCCATAACAGTCATCTACAGCGAGAGCTACCCGACCATAATAGTGACCCCTGACAGGGACAGGTACAACCTCAACGCGCCTGTCAACCTGGAGGTCCTGGTCGTAAACGGCGGTGACAGGGTCGAGTACCCGTATGTGGAGCTTGACGTCTACACGCCCCACATGGCTTCCATACACTCCAACATCCAGAAGCTGGAAGACCTGGAGCCCCTGGAGAAGACAGAGCTCTTCGAGAAGTTCATCATACCTGCGGCAGCCCCGACAGGGACCTACATCACGAACGCCAAGTTCAGGGAAGACTTCGCCACGCTCGCATCATACACAGGAAACTTCTATGTGGTGGGAGCCGGCCCGGAGAGCAACCTGTTCAACGCAGTGGGAATCATAGTGATCCTGGCAATCATCTACCTGGTCTACAGGAGGGTCAGGTCAGTCAAGAGGACAGCCGGGGTCACTGGGATAGCAGGAACAAGATAACATGTACATCTTCGGTGTGGACATTCCCCTTCTTGAACTTTTATCCATCCTTTCGATAGTGGTTGTTATCTACCTCATAATACTCGAGGTGGAATTCAGGCAGCTCAGGAGGATAGTGAAGAGGTTCGACGAGGAGGAGCTTGAACTGAGCAGGGAGCTCAGGGAGCTCAGGAAGGAGATAGGCGACTTCAAGAACACCATATCCGGCATAAAGGGCAAGAAGGTAGCCGCCAAGAAGTGAGCTTCCAATACGGACTTTTTCTTTTGTTTTATCCCTGCAGACCAACCTCCGTCCATGCCTTTGTCCCGGCGGGCAGTCCTATAAATTGTTTCCCTCCAATATAATCTATAGGATGCTTTTCTGGAAGCTGGCTTCCGTGGCTGTTGCGGCCTTCCTGGTGGGTTGGCTCGCATGCCAGGCAAGCCTGGGGGGAGGGGACAGCTATAGCGTTACAGGCGCAATCACTGCCCTGCCTGCTGACCTGCCTTCCCCATCAGACCACCTGGGGGAGGAGCAGATATCTGTCTTCGGGAGCAGGGTCATGATAAACATAGAGAACGTCTCCTGGGCCACCTTCACCGACACCAACTCGATGGACCCTGTGCTGGACGAGGGGGCAAACACCCTGGAAATCAAGCCTGCGGGCCCGGAGAGCGTAAACCCGGGGGACATAATCTCGTACAGGCATGGTAGTGACGTCTTAATTCACAGGGTGGCTGAAACAGGGGAAGATGACCTTGGATGGTACTGCCTGGTGAAGGGGGACAACTCGAAAGACCTGCCCGCCATGGTAAGGTTCAGTGACATCAACGGCCTGGTTGTGGGGATACTCTACTGAAACCTTGCGTCCTTCGGACCTGCTCCGCATAAGGTCGTGCCCCGTGGGCCATGCTGTGGCACGAGACATCTCTGCATCATTTGGCATAGAAGAGATGCAGATTTCATCCAATGAATGCCTTGCCAGCCTTCGCTCTGTCTCAGCATCAGAAATGGTCAGACGTCCTTGTTCTTGCAGTCAGGGCAGATCCACCTGCCGTTCACGTTCCTGAGCCTGGAGGAATACCCCTCGCAGTCCTCGCACAGGCCAGATATGCTCTGGTCGAACTGGGGCGGCCTCATGATGGTGGCCTTCATCTTCTCTGACAGGACGTTCATCATCTCAGGGGTGGCTGCCAGTATGTCCTTGTAGGACACTATCCCGACAAGCCTCCCCTTTCCGTCCACCACAGGCATCCTGTCCACGCCGTTCTTAACCATCTTCCTGCTGACCTCTACGAGCGGCTCATCGGCCTTTGCGGTGATGATGTTCTTGGGTATGAGGTCCTTGGCCTTCGTCTTGGACAGGTTGAGCTTCTTGGCGACCGCCTCCACCACAGTGCTCCAGGTCGCCATCCCCAGGGGCCTTCCCTTGTCCTTGCCGTCGCAGAGGACGACCGACCCGAACTTGTTGTTCCACATTATCCTGGAAACCTCGAGTATGCTCGCGCTGTGCTTTGCAGTCGCGACTTCCTTCTTCATCACTTCAGAAATCCTGGCCATACTTCCCATTTTAAGAATTGGATATGGGGTTTAAATTGCTTTCTATCGCCTTAATACGCCGTCCCTGACAATAATTAACCAATGCCCAGGCGCAGGCCCATCAACGAGAGCAGGAGGAGACTTCTGGTAGCCGTTCTTATAATCCTCATGCTGGCCTTCTGGACAGGATTCAGGCTCTACACGACAGGCCAGCTGGAATCCATATGGAACCCGTCAGTGGGCACGCAGGTCGCCATCCAGTCCCCGGGGCCTTCGGAGTGCGTGCCTGAGTACGCAGAGCTCCGCCTCCTTGGAGGGATGTATACGCCGATAAGCGAGCAGACCCCCCAGCTGAGGGAAGAGACGTGCCTGGTGGGCTGCTGGGACGAGCACATGGTCAGGTCATACAGTATAGTCTTTGACGAGGACAGGCAGGCCCACTGCTCCTGCGACCTGAACGACTGTGAACCCAAGGAGCTGCCTGCCTGGTACTTCGCCAGCTAGCTTTCTTCGCTGGCAGAAAAAAACAAGAAGCGCCGGGACTGGGACTCGAACCCAGAAGTCCAGAGGACACACGCTGTCTGCCGGAAGTTCGCACGAGCGAATCGAGTCGAACTCCCTTTTGCCCGCCCGCTTTTTGGAAAAGCGGGCTTTCCAGGCGTGCGCATTAGCCATTCTGCCATCCCGGCTTATATACTATATTAAACAGGGTGGCTTTTAACCTTTGCCTGTGTTTCAGATGTTGGCCTTTGAGGCGCACTTTATGCAGAGTCCGGTCTTCTTGTCATAGCATCTGGAGCAGACTACGGCCCCGCACATCCTGCAGCTGTAAGCAGGCTCGGCGACCCCGCCGCATATGAAGCAGACCCCGGATCTTTCAGCCATATTTAATTATGTCCCAAGCCAATATTTAATTGATGAAGACTGTCATCCTAACCCATTCTGACGCAGACGGCATGTGCTCAGGCGCCATACTGAAGTCTGCCTTCCCGAAGGCCCATGTTTTCTTCACCAAGCCCGTCTCCCTTCTGGACGACCTGAGGCACACCAGGGCGGACCAGATACTGATATCGGACATGGCACTCAACAAGAGGGACGCCCCAGAGATACTGGAGGAGATGAAGAACAAGAGGATAGCATTCTACTGCGACGAGCACCCCCACCCCGACAACATCAGGCCGGACGACCTGAAGAGGCTCTGCGACGTCTACCTCCACCAGGAGGGCGTGAGCTCCAGCGAGATAGCATACCAGTACTTCCAGAACAGGATACCCAGGGAGAGGGTCTGGGTGGCGCTCTACGGCGCCATAGCAGACTACGCAGGCGAGACCCCGTTCGTGAAGGAGAGGCTGAGGAACTGGGACATAAGGGCCCTGTATTTCGAGGTGAGCACACTGGTGCTGGGCATAAAGATGGAGTCCTTCAACAACTATGACGCCAAGAGGGAGATAGTCAAGCTGATGGCCAAGGGAGGCAACCCCTCGGACATTTTCGGCCTGGTGAACGCAGCGAAAGCCGCAGTGAGCAAGGAGTTCGACATCTACAAGATGATAAAGAAGAGGGCAGAATCCTCGGGAAAGCTGGGATACGTGCTGGACCTGCCCTATTTCGGGTTCAGGGGCCCTTCCGCCCTGTTCGCCGCCACGGTCACCAAGAAGCCCATAGGGATATCAGCCCACACCAGGAGGGGACACATAGACCTTACTATAAGGTGTAGGGAGTCGATATACCCCCTCCACAAGCTGGCAGAGAAAGCCGCCATGAAATCGGGCGGCTCGGGGGGCGGCATACCCGAGGCAGCGGGCGCCAGGATACCCAAGAAACAGTTCGACACCTTCCTGAAGGAGGCCAACGCCCTGCTGAAGGCGGGAATCTAGCTGAACTCCACCACGTCGCCCATCCCGCCCGGTATCGCCTTCTCAAAATCCTCCATCGGTATGGCGTCTATCTTGTACTTGTCCTCTGGCCTGGCCTTTATCATTATCTTGTTCTTGATGTCCCTGGCAAGCTCCAGCGACTTCTTGAAGCCGGGTTTTATGGTCACGAAGTAGTCCGAGTTCTTCCTGACAGACATGACCGGACCGTAAACCACTATGGCTTCCTCTTCCACCTTCACCCCTATGGCCACCTTCAGCTCCAGGTCCCTGAACCACATCCTTTCGCCCCTGGCGGAGAACGTGCCCTTGGGCATGCCAGCCTCCTTGGCGTATTTCTCCCTGGGCAGGCAGAATACAGAGACCTTTCCCAGCCCCTTTGCCCAGGCCTTGGAGTTGGCTGCCGAGAACTCTGATGCCTCCTTGACGGTCTCGTTAGGCACCTCCTTACCCTCGGCCTTTATGACAGTGAAGGCCGCGCCCTTTATGTCGGCATGGAAGACTATGTCTGTCGAATCAGCATGCTTGGCCATTATGTTCTCGTTCTGGACGGCGTTCCTGCCCGCTATCACAAGTATCCCGTCAGAGGAAAGGAACCACTTGAACTTCTCGTACCATCTCTTCCTTCTCCTCTTCTTCTTCGGCTTCTCCTCTTTCTCTTCAGGCTCCTCTTCCTCTATCTGCTCCACCTTTCTCTGCACCGTTTCCTTTGCCTCCTCTATCCTGGCCAGCTTCTTCTTGGCGTGCTTCGACTCCTCATAATGCCTTGCAGCGTTATCCTCTATGTCCTTCCTGATGTCTATCTCCACATCCTTCCCCTCCAGGGAAAGCACCACTATGCCCTCGTTCTCCCTTATCTCCTTCACCTCCTTGATGCCTTCCTTCAGGGCTTCCCTTATCCCGTCCCATTCCTTCCCCTCGTCTTTCATCCTCTTTATGGACTCCAGCACGGACTGGACTGTCTGGTAGTTCTTGTATATCAGGTCAGCCTCCTCCCTGGACTCTGAGCTCACTTTCTGCCACTTCTCCCTGGCCTTCCTCTGCTCCTCCTCTATCCGCTCTATCCTCAGCCTCCTCTCCTCTATGAGTTCCTTCTCCTCGTCGACCCTGGCCTCTATGAACCGCTCTGAGAAGAAACGGTCCACAGCCTCTGAGAAAGATGTTGCATGCTCCTTGGGCTTGCCTTCAAGAACCTTCAGTGGGAAGGGGGTCACCAGACCCTCGTATATTGTGGGCTGTATCCTCTGCCTGCTCATCTCCACCATGGCATTATGCAGCTTGGCTGTGCCTTCCATCCTCATGTCCTTCCCTGGGGTCTCCTTCCCGACGCCTGCCCTTGCGCACACCTCGTCAGAGTAGACTGGCCCGAACCCCAGGCTGCTGGCAAGCAGCTGGCCGACTGTCTTGTCCGTCCTCTGCAGCATCCTTGTCAGGCCGTCCATCGAGAGGCCGAACGGGTCCGTAAGCGCAGGCGGGTACTTGTAAGGCACCTTGGGCTTCACTTCCCTGTCCTTCCACTTCTGTATCTCCAGCGGCATGATGATGTTCCTCATGGAGTCTATGAGAATCACGTTCCCGGGAGAGAGCAGCTCGAATATCAGGGTGGCCTCGTCTGTCTCTATCTCCACTATCCTGTCGAAACCGTGCTGCTTGACGTTCCTTACCCTCTTGTTCATCAGGTGCTTTCTCAGGAACATGCAGAACGAGGGGGGCTCCTGCGGAGCTGGCTGCTTCTCCCTTGTCAGGAATATCTTGCTACCGTCCACATACAGCTTGCTCTCCCCCTTCCCCGGCTTGTGGACCTCGAAGAGGAACCTCTTGGCCTTCGGCCCGTACTGGTAGACCTTCTGTACCCTGCCGTCAATCAGCGCGTCCTTAAGCTCATGGACGATAAATCTGACATCCAGCGCGCTCATCCCCTCTTTCCTGGGCATGTTTAGAAATTGTATCCCAAACTATTAAATGCCGACGAGCTTAAAAACCCTTCCTCCAATTCTCAAAAGATAGCATGATTTCAGTGATAATACCCACCTTCAACGAGAAGGAGAACATAGAGAAGCTCATCCCCGGCATATTCGGCCAGTTCCTGGCCACCGGCATGGAGGGAGAGGTCATAATAGTCGACGACAACTCTCCTGACGGGACTGCAGACGCTGCAGAGGCCTTCAGGAACAGGTTCAACGTGAGGGTACTCAGGCGCCCCGGGAAGATGGGCCTGAGCACAGCCGTGCTGGAGGGCTTCAGGAAGTCAAACAGCCCCTTCCTCTGCGTGATGGATGCTGACCATTCCCACAACCCTGAGGCCATACCCAGGATGTTCAAGGTCCTGATGCGCCAGGGCGCTGATGTCGTGATAGGCAGCCGGCACGTGCCCGGAGGCTCGATAACAGGCTGGCCCTTCCACAGGAAGCTCATATCCAGGGGAGCCAAGGTCCTGGCACGCCCCATCACGGACGTGAAGGACCCCCTCTCAGGCTTCTTCATGCTCAGAAGGGATGCCCTTGAAGGGGTGGAGCTCAACCCAAGGGGCTACAAGATACTCCTGGAGATACTGGCAAAGGGAAAGATAAAGAAGGTGGAAGAGGTGCCAATAAGCTTCCGTGACAGGAAGCACGGGGACTCCAAGCTCAAGAAGGGCGAATTCTGGAACTACCTGAGGCACTCCATGGGCCTCTGGAGAAGCAAGAGGAACTAGTCCTTCCTGAACACTACGATGTAGAAATAATGCCTGTGTTTGAAAGGGGCCTTGTCGAGCCTTGTCCTGGATTTTTTGCTTAGCACCTCTGAATTCCTGAGGCACCTGAGGACATTATCCACGTCAGAGGAATGTATCACCTTCCCCCTGTCCAGATCTATTATCTTCCTGTCTATGGTGATGATGCCCAGACCCCCTTTCTTCAGCACCCTCTCCAGCTCTGGCACGCTCTTCCTGTAATCAGTGTAAAATATCGTGTTCACGCAGTACACCACGTCAAACGAGCCTGTTTTGTACGGCAGCTTCTCTATGCTCCCGGGCCTGAAGTTTATGCCAGGGTAAGATTTCTTGGCCTGTGCTATGAACTTCTTGTCAACGTCCATGCCTTCCGGCTCCATGCCGTGGCCAGAAAACATGTATGTGTCCCTGCCCTCGGCGCATCCTGCGTCAAGAACCTTTAGCCCCCTGGCTTTCCCAAGGCTCTTCCTTATGGCTCCAATTGCATAAGCCACCATAGAGTCCCTGGAAGACCAGTGGGTCTTCCCTTCAGCAACTTTCCTCTTGTAACCAGCAGGTATCATATCGCATCAATTCTCCTAAGGCTTGGACACGGCCCTCATGGCGTCGTAATAGTCCCTGTAGTGCATCACCACTTCCCTGTCCTCTATCAGGAAGCCTGTAGGCTCCTTCTTCCAGACTATCATGAAGGTCTTGTCCTTGAATATGAAAGTGGATACTGGCGATCTCAGGCTTGAGCCTTTCCTGGGCATGAAGCTGACGTCTGCGAGCTTCCAGTTGCCCTTCATCTTTCTGCAGTAGTCCCTTGCACCTGAGTCGAATATTATGTTGGCCTTTACCCCTTTCCTTATCCTGGCCGCATGGAACCTCCTGAACTCCTTGGTCATGTATGGCTTCATGTAGCTGCCCCACCTGGAGCCGGTTGCATAGTATCGGCCGCCTTTCCCTACCTCGTCCAGCATGCCGTGCAGGAAACCGAAGACCTCTTCAACGCCCTCATACGTGCCTGTCTTCCTCTCCCAAAGGAAATCGAAGTAAGACTTCAGCGACTTGGCTATCTCCTCGTTCTCTATCAGCAGGACCATCGGGACCTTCTTGGAAGGCAGGACGATTGCCACCCTGTCCTTGAACATGTTTATCGCCGCCATTGAAACGAAGCCCTTTGGCGCGTACCTGACCTCCGTGATGGGCAGCTTGGCCCTCTCCTCCCCGAACTTCCTTCCCTCCTGGGTGAATATCTTCTTGGAGTGTATGCCCCTCTTCACCCTCCTGTTGTTGAAGTCCACGAAGAATTTGTTGATCCTTTTGGTCGGGGGAGCCACTGCCGCCACGTACATGCAGTCCCCCCTCTTGGCGTCCCTCAGCATGGTGTCGAAGGCCATGCTGATGCCCTCTATGCCCTTGTAGACCATGGCCTCCTGGTCCCATATCATCCTGAAGTACTTCCTGAAAGAGTCGGCCATCGCCTCGTTCTCCATCATGAGGACGGTTATGGGCCCCTTCCAGTTGACTATCGCGACCCTGTTGCCGTAGACTATCGTCTGCACGGGGGAGAAGTACTCCTTGGGCACGAACTTCATCATGCTTGCCTCATGGTAGGTCACCAGGTCCTTGTTGGGCACTATTATGTACTCCTTCATGCCCCTCCTGTTCAGCTCGTCAAGGTATTCTTTCAGCTCCTTGGGGAGCCGCTGGTCATAGCTCCCTGAGACGGTCATGAAGAAGGGCTCCTTGTTTGTCCTGAGTATGTCCTTGAGCACCTCCCTGGCTCCGTCCAGGCCGTGGAGCACCCTGGTCTCCTGCTCCCACATCACCTCGAAATGCCCCCTGTAGGTCTCTGCCACGTCCCGGCTCTCTATCCTTATGATGAGCGGCTTCTTCTCAAGCCATATCCAGACAGCAGTCTTGTTCCCGTACATTATGGTCATGGACTTGCTGGAGTATTCCTTTGGTATGGGCCTGTACTCTGAAAAGGGCGCGCCCAGGGTCTCTATCCCCTCCCTGTACAGGAACCTGGCGGGTATCTTGTGCTTCTTCCTCTGCGCCATGTACTTCTTGAAGGCGTATGGCGCTATCGCCTCCCCCCTCTTGGCCGATTCCCCGAAGCCCACGAACCTTGCGGCCTTCGGGTCGTCCTTGCAGGTCTTGATTATGTCGTCCAGTATGGTCTTCATGCCCTCCTTCCCCTCGAACACCTCGACTACAGGCTTGGCCTCCCTGGGCTTGTGCATGGTCAGCAGGGCAGGAAGGGCTGCTGTCACCTCCTTCTCCTCCCTCTTAAGAAGCGCCTCCTTGTCCTTCAGGTAGTCCAGCAGCTTGTGGGGGCTGGCGCCCCTGAAGTACTTCCTGTTGTTCTTGATGACATAGCTGGCAAGCCCCTTGTCTATCAGCTTGTTCAGGGAGTCATACACATGGGGCCTTGATACTCTTGTATGCGATGCTATCTCTGACGCCAGGGCTTCCTCAAGCTTCAGCAGTATCAGGTACACCTCGGCCTCATTGTCGGTGAGGCCTATCTTCCTGAGCAGGGATTTCTCCACCATGCTTTAGATTTCACTTCGCAAATTTAAATGCTTTTGTACGTTTTAGGTACAACAAATCTATAAATATACTAATTCACTTGTTAGTAGTGAAAAGTCCCATCTGGGACAGGTGATAACATGGACGAAAGAAAAACCGAGGAAAGGGCGGTGCAGGACATAATGGGCGGGAAGCCCCATTACATCCAGGACAGCCGGGGGCTCATAGGGAAGCTCCTGGGCCCGGTAACAGGGAAGAAAGGCGTATACATAGTCAGGGAACTGCCCACTTTCGATGAGATGGACATGGAGGCAATCCCCATCTGCGGGGGCCTGCCCCTGGCAGCGGGCGCTTTCGCCCTCATATCATACCTTGGGGCAGGTACAGCCCTGGCAGACGAGCCCAAGCCTGAGACCGCCCCCAAGAAAGGCTACGGAGTGGGCCTTGACGGAGGCTGGAAGGAGGCCCAGCATTTTATGGGCAGGCTTGAGGCCTTCGGCACCAAGGACGGCAAGAGGCAATACGGAGACCTGGTAAGGCTTGAGCACACAGAAGGCGCTGACGGGGAAGGCCAGGACGCATACGGCGCCAGGGTGCCTGTTGAGTTCCCCTTCTACACCGGCGAAGTCACGGTCTTCGGGGACAGCGACACTGAAGGGGGCTGGGGCGCAGGCGTCGGGACAGACGGCAGGATAAGGATCCCGAGCCTCAAGGAGATGATAGACCTGAGGGAGCTTGAGATAGGAGCAGCCCTGGAAAGGGACCGGCACGGAACGGAAAGGGACCTTGCTGACATTTACGCAGGCGCAGAGGTAGGGCCTGTCACCATAAAGCTGGGATACGGCCACGTGTTCGACAAGGCAGGGATTGATCAGGATATACTCCACGGGGTTGGGTTCCTGGACTTCGAGCTGCCCGAACTGGGGGACCACATAGTGTGCCTGGGAGGAAGCGTAGACCTCCAGGACACCGGCCAGAGGGACGTCTTCCTGGTGGCGGGAAGGCACGGAGGCGACTTCGGATACAGGCTGATAGCAACATCGGGCCTGAAGGGAGACTGGTTCGGAAAGCTGATGATAGGTGACAAGGGCTACATCAGGCCGACCTTCACAGGTCCAGCTGACATATGGGACGGAGGAATGGCTGACCGCCAGATAATCAGGGGAGTCATGGACTACAAGTCATGGCCGCCCGGGCTGGAGGCCTACTCCGGCTCTTTCGGAGTCACAGGGGCAGTAAGCCACGCAGGCGGCAAGACCAGGGGGGCGGCAGAAGCCGTGCTCTACCCTGTAAGGGCAGCCAGGAAGCTGGGAGCAGACATAGAGGAAACCCCGGCAGACGGCATCTGGGTAGGCGCAGGAGTGAAGGGCATTGGCGCAGGGCCTGACAGGAGGCTTGTCGGAAGGATAGGCTACAGGCACGGATGCTTCGACGTCTACGTCCAGAAGGCCGAAGGCGGCCCCACAGAGCTGCTTGTGGCAGTGGAGCTGAGATAGGAGCGATGGTATGAAATACATACTACAGGAAGTCAAGAAAGCAATCGATGGCACAGAGCCCATAGGCAGCGGAATGGAAGGAAAGGTCTACAGGGCAGAGTTCGATAAGGATTGCGCATGGGAACCCGGTCATGCTGTGAAGGTCAGGGATTATGTCTGGAAAGGACGGAACGTGGGCCAGGCCATAGATAACAGGGGCGAGTTTTTCAGGCATGCCATGCATTCAGCAGTCAATGCCGCGTCAAACGGAAAAGTCAAATGGAATGGCAACAAAAGCGCTTATCTCGTTGACATATTGCAGTGTTACATAGACGGAAACAGGTCAATCAGCCTGATGCCTCATGAAAGGGGCGCAAGAATGATATCAATGAGGCCGGACGCTAACGGCATGTTTCAGGAATTCCAGAAATACGGCGTATGCGTCGATTTAAATGAGGACAATGTGCTGGAAAGGGTCTGCTACACAGGGTGCGGAGGCCCCCCAGATTTGGAGTTCGCTGTCCTGGAGGTCGTTGGGGGACTCCACCCTGAGATGCTCAAGACACTGGGAACCAAGGACCCGAAAACAAGAAGGGATGCCATGGAACATGTGGCAAGGGCGCACCTTTTCGGTGTCACCATGGATTGCCCCACAAGCACACAGGGAATGATAGCTCCTTTCGAGTCAGCTTTCGCCAACCGATGGTATGATATGAAGTGGCCAGAAATAATGATGATATCGGAGGCCACAGGCCACAAGAGGGTGACAAAGGACAACAAGGAAGACATCTTCAGGGAATACCTCAGAATAATGAATATTGACTCTTTCGGTTATAGTTCCATGTTTGAAGAGTGGTGCACAACGGGCTTCAGTGCCATATTGGAGGCAAGGTCCTTCTTTGGGGAGCAGTTTGTTCCAGTGCCATTCGACTGGGAGGACGGGACCACTCTGGAGAACTACGGGATAGACCCGGAAACCTTCCATGAGTTCAGGATGGAGATTGACAGGCAGAGGCCTTATGTGGACTCCGTGAACGAGCTTTCAAGAATAGAGATGGAGAAAACCAAACCCGAAAGAGGTGATTGATATGGGACTCACTTCAGGAGAGGGATGGAAACTTGCGATAATCAAGAATGAAACAGAGAGACGTATTGGCAACTATCAGCGCCTAAGACTGGAAACAGGCATTGATAATTATCTGGAAGAACATGTCATAGATGAACTCCATCCAGACACCGAAAGACAGTATGTCTGCTTCCTGGGAGTGTACATAAATGAAATCGGCGGTTTCCCTGGTAATAAGCTCATGCAGCGCATCTACAGGAACATAGAGAAGCCTGACCTCATAGAAAGGATAGAGAAGGATTCAGGCATACCTTTCGAAAGGGAAGAGTGAAGGAATCTCTTTAATAAAACCTCTCCAATATTTAATATGGCCTATTCCAGGCACGTGAACACAGTTCTTGAGAGGGGAAAGATAAAGGTAGCCGACAGGATAGCAGTCACCAAGGCAGGCAAGACGTTCGAGGGCCTCCTCATGCCCAGGCCTGAGATAGGCGACCCAGACTCCCTCGTCATCAAGCTGGATAGCGGATACAACATCGGGATAAAGGTGGAGAAGGGCGTAAAGGTGGAGAAGAGCAGGCACAAGGAGCCCAAGGCCATAAAGGAGGAGGAAGAGTTCGAGCTGGGAAAGGTCAGGAAGAGCCTGCTCAAGCTGAAGTTCGACAGGAAGAAGCCCGCCATCTCCATGGTGGCCACAGGCGGCACCATAGCCTCCAGGGTCGACTACAGGACTGGCGGCGTCAGGAGCGCCATGAAGCCGGAGGAGATACTGCACAACGTGCCTGAGGTGGCAGACATAGTAAACATCAGCAAGATGCACTCCCCCTTCACCATACTGTCCGAGGACATGGTGCCCCAGAACTGGATAGACCTGGCCAAGATAGTCCACAGGGAGCTCAACACCGACGTTAAGGGCGTGATGATAACCCACGGGACAGACACCATGCACTACACCTCTGCGGCTCTCTCCTTCTTCCTCAAGGACCTGGCCAAGCCGGTCGTCCTGACAGGCTCCCAGAGGTCGTCCGACAGGGGAAGCAGCGACGCAGGCTTCAACATACTTTGCTCGTCCCGCGCGGCCATATCGGACATGGCCGAGGTCGGCATCTGCATGCACGGCTCAATGGAGGACACGTACTGCCTCTTCATAAGGGGCACGAAGGCCAGGAAGATGGACACCCAGAGAAGGGACGCGTTCCGCCCCATAAACGATTTTCCCCTGGCCAGGGTATGGGCAGACGGTAAGGTGGAGACGCTCAAGAAGGACTTCAGGAGGCGCAAGCCGGGGAAGACCGGGCTTGACGCCAAGTTCGAGGAAAAGATAGCGATGGTCAAGGCCTACCCGGGCGCAGACCCGCACATAATAGACTACCACATCAAGAGGGGCATAAAGGGCATTGTCGTCGAGGCCACAGGCCTGGGCCATGTGCCCACTTTCTTCGGCAGGCCCTGGATAAAGGCCGTAAAGTCCGCAGTAAGCAGCGGGGTGCCAATAGTGGCTGCCCCGCAGACCCTCTACGGAAGGATAAACCCGAACGTGTATGCCCCTCTCAGGGTGCTCTACCATGACGCTGGCGCAATATGCGGCCAGGACATGCTGCCTGAAGTGGCTTACGTGAAGCTGGGTTATGTATTAGGGAAGACTAAAAAGATGGAAGAAGTAAAGAAACTTATGCTGACGAACATGGCCGGAGAGATTACCGAGCGGACCCTTCCTGAGACGTTCCTGTACTGATATGATAACAGAGAAAGCCAAGGAGATACTGAAAGAGGAGCTCAAGGAGAACGGCGTAGAGGAGCAGTTCGACTGGCACTTCAAGATTGTCTACGACTATGCCATGAAGCTGATGGAGAAGCACGGCGGCGACAAGGAGATAATAGAGCTCGCTGTCTGGCTCCATGACATCACGAGAATCAAGGGAAGGAGCGAGAAGGAATGGAACGAGCACAACATAACAGGCGCACAGGAAGCCGGAAGGATACTGAAGGAGCTTGGTTGCCCTGAGGACAAGATAAAACAGGTCCAGCACTGCATAGAGGAGCATAACACCGGCGGCAAACCGAAAACCGTGGAGGCCAAGATAATATCAGTCGCTGACGCGCTCTCGCATTTCGATATGGTGCCCTACTTCATGTGGCTCAGGGGAAACAGAGGCATTGGCCTGGACAATTCTTTGGAATGGGTGTCCAGGAAGCTGAAGAAGGACTGGGAAGGAAGGTTTGGCTCCCTTCCAGGGTCAGCGGACCTCGTGAAGGAGAAGTACGAGGCATTCAAGATATTGTGGGGAGAGAGATGAAACTTGACTACGAGAAGCTGGGGCTGAAGAGCGGGATAGAGATACACCAGCAGCTGGACACGGCCAGGAAGCTGTTCTGCCAGTGCGACTCCAGGCTCTCCCTTGACGCCCCCACCAGGCAGATTGACAGGAAGCTCAGGGCGGTCGCAGGGGAGATGGGGGACATTGACGCTGCCGCGGCCCAGGAGGTGCTGAAGGGCAAGACTTTCCATTATTCCATCTACCCCAGGGAGTCTTGTGGGGTGGAGACGGACGAGGAGCCTCCCCATCCCATGAACACGGAGGCACTGGAGATATGCCTCAAGATAGCCCTAATGCTAAACTGCACCATACCTGACGAGGTGCAGGTCATGAGGAAGACTGTCATAGACGGCTCCAACACCACAGGCTTCCAGAGGACGGCCCTGGTCGGGGTGGACGGCTGGGTGGACACCAAGTTCGGCAAGGTCGGCATAACCAATGTCTCAGTCGAGGAGGACGCCGCCAAGATAATCAAGAGGAACAAGACAGACGTCCATTACAGCCTGGACCGGCTGGGCATACCCCTGGTGGAGATAGGCACGGCGCCGGACGCCAGGCACCCTGAGCAGGTTAAGGAGATGGCGGAGAAGATAGGCATGGTGCTCAAGTCCACCGGGAAAGTCAAGACAGGCCTGGGAAAAATCAGGCAGGACGTGAATGTCTCCATAAAGGGCGGCAGCAGGATAGAGTTGAAGGGCGTGCAGTCCCTCTCCGTAATACCCGAGGCGGTGGACAGGGAGATAATGAGGCAGCAGCTCTACGTCAACAAGAGGCAGAAGGTCCCCTCGGAGGTCAGGAAGTGCCTGCCTGACGGCAGGTCGGAGTTCATGAGGCCCATGTCAGGCGGTGCAAGGCTGTACCCCGAGACAGACATACCGCCGATAAGGGTGGACAGGGCCTGGCTGGAGGAGCTGAGGCTTGGGCTGCCCGAACTGCTCGACGACAGGGTCAAGAGGTACATAGGGGAGTACAGGCTCAACCCGGACATCGCAAACCAGCTGGCCTCCTCGGGCAGGATGGAGCTGTTTGAGTACCTGGTGGAATGGGCAGAACCAAAGGCCCTGGCGACCACGCTTACATCAACCCTTACCCAGGTCAGGAGGGAAGGCGCAGACGTCAGCAAGATTACCAAGGAGCACCTCAGGGACGTGTTCCGGGCCCTCAAGAGGGGCGAGATAGCCAAGGAGGCCATACCCGAACTCCTGAAGGAGATGGCCAGCAGGCCCGGTGCGAAGTTCCAGGACGTCCTGCAGGCGGCGGCCGGAGGCGCTGTGTCAGAGGCGGACCTGAAGGGGATAGTGAGGAAGGTCATCGACGCCAAGCCAGGGCTCCTGAAGTCCGGGAGGCCCGAGAAGGTCTACATGGGCCTGGTCATGAAGGAAGTCAGGGGCAAGTTCCCCGGTGACAAGGTCATGAAGGCTGTCGCAGAGGAAATCAAGAGAAGGAAATGAACCTGTACACCCTTCTTACACCCTTCCTGAAAAGGCCTGCAATGTAGGTCGGCGGCTTCTCTATCCTGAAAACGTGCGAGAATATTACGTAAAGGATCCCTAGTATGACGAGAGAGAGTATCACTATGATGCTCATGCTTATGACGAACTGGTAGCTGACAGCCACCACGTCGCAGTCGGTCGCTATGTTCTCGGAGAAGAGGCACCCTATCTCTCCCTGGACCATCTGGGTGAAGGAGTAGAATATGAAGAATATGCAGATGAACACAACCAGCATACCCAGGCCAAGTATGATCTTCATTGCTTAATAATTGGCCTGTACCGTTAAAATAAAGGGAAATAGCCCCGCCCGGATTCGAACCGGGGTCGCCTGGTCCAGAGCCAGACATCCTTGACCACTAGACTACGGGGCTATGTTTTATTATATCAATAACTAATCTATTAATAAAGTGATTTGAATGAAGATATTGCTCCTGCATTCGGACTTCATAGAGTTCGAGCCCACCAAGAAGGCCATCAAGTCGGCAGAGGAATGGAAGGAGGGCAAGAAGAGGGTGGAGGACTGCCTGGTGGTGTTCCTTTCAGTCGAGAAGAGGGACGAGGCCAGGCCAGCCAGGATGGCGGAAGACCTGGTCAGGGAGATAGAGAAGGTGGCAGCCCAGGTTAAGGCGGCCAAGATAGTGCTCTACCCATATGTGCACCTCACCAGTACGCCCTCCAAGCCCGACGTGGCCCAGAAGGTCATGTCAGAGGCCGAGAAGCTCCTCAACAGGAAGAAGTACAAGGCCTACCATGCACCCTTCGGCTGGTACAAGATGTTCAACATAAAGGTCAAGGGCCACCCCCTTTCAGAGCTCAGCAGGGAGTTCGCGGAGGTCCCGGGCTCTGCCAAGCAGGAGGACGAGATATCAGGCGCGCTGGCAGAGGAGGAGAAGGTCAAATCCACCTGGCACATAATGACGCCTGACGGGAAGCTCCATCCGGCTGACAGGTTTGACTACAAGGGGAACGAGAACCTGAAGAAGTTCTACCAGTACGAGCACTCCAAGGCCAGGTCATCCAAGATAGACCCTCCCCACATCAAGCTCATGAGGCAGATGGAGCTGGTTGACTTCGAGTGCGGGTCAGACCCCGGCAACCTGAGGTTCTACCCGAAGGGCAGGCTCATGAAAGGCCTGCTGGAGAGGTGGATATCAGACAAGACAGCCAGGTACGGGGCAATGGAGGTGGAGACCCCCATAATGTACGATTACGAGCACCCTGCCCTGAAGGACTACCTGGAGAGGTTCCCTGCCAGGCAGTACGTGGTGGAGTCCCTCAAGAGGAGGTTCTTCCTCAGGTTCTCCGCATGCTTCGGCCAGTTCCTGATGAACAGCTGCATGAACATCTCGTACAAGGACCTGCCGATGAAGATGTTCGAGCTGACAAGGTACTCCTTCAGGCTCGAGAAGTCAGGGGAGCTTGCAGGCTTGAGAAGGCTGAGGGCCTTCACCATGCCTGACCTGCACACCCTGTGCAGGGACATGAAGAGCGCGAAGGACGAGTTTTCCAGCCAGTTCAAGTACGGGATGGACTGCCTCAAGGACCTGGGATTCGAGCCCGCAGAATACGAGGCAGCTGTCAGGTTCACACAGGACTTCTGGAAGGAGAAGGCCAACAAGGACTGGGTGGCTTCCCTGGCAAAGCTGTTCAGGAGGCCCATACTGATAGAGATGTGGGACAGGAGGTTCGCATACTTCGACCCCAAGTTCGAGTTCAACTTCGTGGACTGCCTGGACAAGGCCGCTGCCCTGACCACGGTCCAGATAGACCATGAGAACGGGAAGAGGTACAATATCCTGTACACGGACAAGGACAACAAGAGGAAGCACCCGCTCATACTCCACTGCTCCCCTCCGGGCGCGATAGAGAGGATAATGTACGCCCTCCTGGAGAAGGCCCACAAGGACATATGCGCCAAGAAGAATCCCCTGTTCCCCATGTGGCTCTCTCCGACCCAGGTCAGGGTATGCCCAGTCTCGGACGCCTACAACAAGTTCGCCATGGAGGTGGCAGGGAAGCTTGAAGGAATAAGGGCCGACGTGGACGACAGGGTCGAGTCCATAGGCAGGAAGATAAGGGACGCAGAGATGGAATGGGTGCCGCTGATAGTTGTGGTGGGCGAGAAGGAGAAGAAGTCAGGCAAGCTGGCGGTCCGCTTCAGGGATACAGGGAAGGTCAAGGAGATGAAGCCGGAGGAGATGGCGGATTACGTGAAGAACAGGACAAAGGGCTTCCCGTTCCAGCCGCTGCCGCTTCCCATGCAGCTCTCCAGGAGGCCCACCTTCGTGGGCTAGCCTCCGGGAACCCGACACCGGAAAGCATAAAAGCCGTTTCTACAAATATCAAATCCGAGGTGAAATTATGGCAGTATCTGCATACGTCTTTATCGAGATATCGCAGGGCAAGGCAAAGGAAGTCATCGACAAGATATCGGGCATAGAGGGCGTCACAAGGGCCCATGTCGTGACAGGGCCTTACGACGCGATAGCCTTCGTCGAGGCCGGCGACATAAACAGCCTGGGAGCGATGGTGGTGTCACAGATACAGTTCCAGGAAGGCGTCATCAGGACCCAGACCAACATAGTCGTTGACTGAAGCCGGAGTCTCATTCAGGACCAGGTTCAGCGCCAGCGCTGCCGCTCTCCCCTTCCAGCCTGGCCAGCCTCATCGCCATGAAATAGTTTACGGCACGGGGCAGGTATGAGAGGTAGCCCTCTTTCTTGATGAACATCGGCGTGCCGTCCAAGAATTCTCCATAGGGCCTGCCCATCATGCCCTCCCAGCGGGCAAGCTCCTCGTCAGTCCCTGACGGCATGTGCACTAACAGGCCGACCTTGCCGGCCGCTTTCCCGTACAGCTCCGGAAGGTCCCCCATCTCGGCGTGCACGAAAAGCAGGTCCAGGTCATCAAGGGTGGCCCCGTCCTCTTGCAGGTCCTTTTCCAGGCCTTCCAGGGAAGCCGACCCGTAAGGCTCTATGTTCAGGCACCTGAAGGCGTTTATGAACTTGTGCATGTCGATGGTCTGCTCTGCATCGTGCCTTCCCTTCAGTATTATTGCTGCCCTGTATCCTCTCCAGAACATGCTTTAAAATGGCAGCTAAACTTTTTAGGGGTTTACCTCTCCAGGATGAAGGTCTTTTCGTGCTTCTCTTCTGGCATCCTCTTCAGGACCATGTTATAGTGCCTTCCTATCCCCATTATCTCGTGCCCCTCCGCAGCCTTGACCGCGGCCTTCAGCTTGTATGGCTTGTCTGAGAATATCTCGAAGATGGTCTCCCCCTTCCTGACCCTGTCGCCTATCTTCTTGTTCAGGAATATGCCCGCCCCCTTGTCCTTCGGGGCGCCTGCCGACTTGGCTATGTGCACCAGGGCCTTGTTGCTTATCCACCAGACCCTTCCCGAGAAGTTGGAGCTGACCTTGCAGCACTCCCCGCCCACCTCTATGTCCTTGGGCTTGATGTCAGGGTCTCCTCCCTGGGCCGCTATTATCTGCTTCAGCTTCCTGCCTGCCTTCCCTGACGTTATTATGTGCCTGGCCTTGGCCTCCGCATTCTTCATCCCTCCCATGCCCATGAGGGTCCCTGCCAAGGCCGTCACCTTGTCTATGTAGTCGGTCGGCCCCTTACCTGTAAGGGCCGTATGGAGCGCCTCCCTGGCCTCCAGGGCGGGCCCTATCGTATGCCCCAGGGGCTGCTCCCCGAAGGTGGACAGGCACCTGACATCTATGCCCAGCCTGCTGCCGAGCTCTATGAACTGGCCCGCCAGGTCGCTGGCGCTGCTGATAGACTTTATCTTGGTGCCCCTTCCCGTGGGTATGTCTATCACCAGGTGTTTCGCTCCAACCGCCACCTTCTTGGACATGACAGAGGGCAGAAGCATGGGGTCTATCGACAGGGGGTACTCGACCTTTATGAATATGTCGTCAGCCGGCGCCAGGTCCACTGCGCCTCCCCAGGCCAGGCAGCCTTTGGTCTTGTTCACGACCTTCTTTATCTCCTCCCAGCTCAGGTCTACAGGCGCTATGCACTCGAACCTGTCTGCTGTACCCGCCGGGCTGGTTATGGCCCTGCTGGACGTCTTGGGTATGGTGAAGCCTGCCGCAGCTATGGTCGGGACCAGCAGGATGGATGTCTTGTCCCCGGGCACCCCTCCGATGGAATGCTTGTCGAATACGACCTTCTTCCATTTCATCCTCTTCCCGTTCTCCGCCATGCTCCTGGAAAGCGCAGCCACCTCGTCCATCACCATCCCCTTCTCGTGCAGTGCGGTCAGGAACGAGGATATCTCTATGTCCGACAGCCTGTCCCCCACCACGTCGCCTATGATGGCGTCCAGCTCGGCCTTGTCCAGCATCCTGCCCTCCAGCTTCTTCCTTATGAACTCTATGGATGCCGGGTGGGGCGCCCTGGCTATCTTCAGCCTGCTGCCTTCCTTGGCCTTCAGCTCATGGACAACGGACTCGTACAGCCCTATCTCGCCCTCTTTTATCAGCTTCTCGGCTATGTTGACTATGGCTGTGTCCTTCCGCTTCCCCAGAACCAGCTCCACCCTGTCCAGCGGCTTCACGTCAAGCTCGGCCGCATCATCCTTGTTGAGTATCACTATGGCCTTCCTGGCCTCGAACTCCATCACCCTGGCCTTCAGCTGCATTTATTTATAATATGGGCCTTCCCGAATATAAAGGCCGATACTGCGGGGACGCCCAGACTGAAACAGGATGCATGTGGATAACATTTATAAACCCTTATACCATAGAATAATTAAACGCAAAACCGGTTGAAGAGAAATGCGTTTGTTTTTGAAAACGGGAGAAAAAAATGGCGCGAAGGAAAAGGGCCCGAAGGGCTGCTGCCAAGAAGTACTACATTCTGAAGAAGGGCAGGAAGACTGCAATCTTCACTGGTAGGTCACCGAGGCAGGCAGCGCTGAAGGCTGCAACACGAGGTTTCACCGACATCCGACTGAGGGAGCGTGGAAGAAGGAACAAGGACAGGACATACAGCATACATGTCTTCAAGGGTTCTGTCAAGACAATCAGCGCTCCGGCAGACAGGCCGTCTTGGCTTCCAGCCAGGGTAAAGAAGCCTGTTGTCAGGAAGGTTGGTGTTGAGAGGGTAAGGAAGCTCAGGTAAGCTTGCTTACTCTCCTTTCACTTTTTCTTTTTATTTCACCCGGCCTGGCCTACCTATGCCGTTCACACAAGAAGAAGCGAACCGTAGAAGAAGCTCACAAGCAGTGTTATCAGGAAAACTGGGGATAGCCGGACGCCTTCCTTTATCCATATCTTCCCGCCCCTTTTCTTCAGCCTGATGACCTCCTTCCGGTCAAGCACCCTGAACTTCTCCCCGACAGGCACGTCCCCGACCCTAAGGTCCCTGACGCTTATCTGCCTCTTGAACATGTGCCTTTCTATGTACTGGCCGTACTGCAGGAACACCAGCAGCCCGAGCACTGCGGCAGGAAGCAGCAGTATGTGGGACACCGAATGGAACGGCATCCCGAACCCGAAATAAAGGAACGCCACTATCATCATGCATGCAGCAGAGAACATTATGGTCATGGTGCCCACCATGGGCGCCTGCCCCTTGAATGAATGCGAGAACTCCCTGAACAGCTCCCTGTTCCTTACCCCCAGCCCTATGGCGTAGACCACCAGGTAGGCGAACGCCAGCACGAAGAAGTTGAAGAGCAGGGCCATAGGGAACATGAAGGCGGACGACACCAATGGCGTGAAGCTTCCCGGCGCTGAAGGGAAAAGGAAACCGAGGGTCCCCAGCAGCCAGGCGTCCCCGTCCCCCCACTGCTTGATGTAGTATAGCCCGAGGCCGAACCCCAGGAACACCATGCCTACAGCAGCCGAGTTCAGGATTATCCACCAGTCCCCCAGCATCCAGGAGTATATGCCCCTGACAGCCAGGGCCAGCCCTATCATGGCGTAGGGGAGCCAGTCAGGGAACTCGGTCGTCTTCAGGTCCCAGTACCCTGCAAGCCCGAAACCGGCGGCGCCTATCAGCAGGAGGAGCCAGTCCATCATGCTTTATTGTTGTCCGCATGCGGTTAAATACGCTTTTTACCCGATGGCGACAATAATTAAATATGGGTCTTTTCGGGGGCAATAAGGACAAAGAGGACAGCAAGAAGAAGGAAAAGAAGAAGGCGCTTCCGGAGGCGGTCCCCTACTACAGGAAGAGGCTGGTGGCCTACAGGGAGGAGCCCAGGAAGGTGCCTGTCATAACGAGCAGGGAATACAGGGCCTTCATGGAGAAGCAGGACAGGCCCCTCAACTGGTACGAGAAGCTGTGCAAGAGGTCCTCCAGGCTGATGAAGATAGACCCGCCCGAGGACTCCAGGAAGCAGCTGGAGCAGGCCATCGCGTTCGCGGAGCTCAAGATAACCCCTGACGCCGTGATGGGCATGTTCATAAACTCCGTCCTCATATTCTCCATAATCGCCGTGTTCCTTATGCTGTTCCCGGGCATACCCGTGATGGGCGGCGTCATGATAATCGCCATAGGGACAGTCATAGGCTACTACCTGTTCAAGTATCCAGTCAACCTGATAAAGGAGCTCAGGATAAAGGCCAGCTCCCAGGTGGTGCTGGCCGTCCTGTACATGGTAGTCTCGATGAGGATGTCCCCCAACCTGGAGCGCGCCTTCAGGTTCGCTGCGGTCAACGTGACCGGCGCCCTGGCCTGGGACATGAGGAGGCTGCTGTGGGACATACAGATGAGGAAGTACCCGGGGGCCTGGGAGGCCCTGGACGCCTACATAACCAAATGGAAGCCCGAGAACGAGGAGTTCTCGGAGGCGATAAGGCTCATAAGGGACAGCACCACCCAGGTGCCGGAGAGGGCAGCCAAGATACTTGACGAGGCCCTGGACGTGGTGCTGGAGGGCACCAAGACCAGGATGAAGCATTATGCCCAGGAGCTGAAGATGCCTGTGATGATGATACACATGATGGGCATAATAATGCCGGTCCTGGGCACGATAATGGCGCCCCTTGCCGCGGTCTTCATGGCCGACATAGCCAGGCCCGAATACTTCATCATAGGCTACAACATAGCCATACCGGCCATGATAACCTGGTTCATAACGAGCACCCTCAGGAAGAGGCCGGTCACCTTCTCTGCCATAGGGGTGGAGAAGCACCCTGACATACCCAGGAAGGGGCACTTCCTGATGGGCAAGAAGCATGTGCCTGTCCTTCCCATATCCCTGGCCATACTTGCGGCTTTCATCATACCTGCCGCGGTGTTCTTCTTTACCAACCCGGACCTGCTCGCCGGCGGCATGCAGGAGGAGATGGGGATAACGCCCCTCCTGATGTCGAGCATGTTCATACTGGGCATCGGGTTCTTCCTGGCGTCCTACTTCTACCTGGCCAACTTCCAGAAGCTCAGGGTGTTCAACGCCATATCCAAGACAGAGGGTGAGTTCGAGCTCGCCCTTTTCCAGCTCGGCAACAGGATAGCAGGGGGGATGCCCACTGAGGTGGCGATAGAGTCTTCCATAGACGACCTGAAGGACCTGGAGATATCCAACCTGTTCAAGCGCACCCTGAACAACATCAGGAACCTGGGCTTCACCTTCGACCAGGCCCTGTTCGACGAAAGGTACGGGGCCCTCCTCTTCTACCCCTCCAAGCTCATCAGGAACATCATGACGACTGTGGTGGACACCGCCAAGAGGGGTGTCAGGTTCGCCTCCGAGTCCATGCTCAGGATAGCCAGGTACCTGAAGAACATAAGGGAAACCCAGGAGTACATAAGGGATCTCCTGGAGGAGACCAGCTCGAGCATGAAGTTCCAGGCCTACATGCTGACGCCCCTGATACTCGGCCTGATAGTCTCGATGGCTGACGTCATAACAGCTGTCCTGAGCCAGCTCGGCTCATACCTGGAGGCGATGGGCACAGGCGACGCCCTCGGCGTTGGGGACTTCGCCATGTCGTTCGGCTTCGGAGAGTCTTCCCTCTCCCCAGCCATATTCCAGATGATAATAGGCGTCTACCTCCTGGAGATAATAATCATACTGGCCGTGTTCCTGACCAAGGTGAACCATGGGGAGAACAAGGCACAGCAGTGGTACACTGCCAGCAAGATGCTGATGGTGGGCCTGGTGTTCTACGTCCTCATAGCGATAATATCCGGCAGCCTTTTCGGCGGACTGATAAGGGGAGCCCTCAGCGGCCTGGGGATATAAACTTTTAAACGATTCACTACAAAAGGAATGATATGAAAGCGGTATTCTTCATAGGGAAGGACAAGTACCTGGCAGCCAAGAACAGCCTGGAAGGCGACGAGCAGGCGTCAAGGCTCTCCATAGCCTTCAGGGACAACAAGTCCCTAGGGCTCGAGAAGGAGGGCTACTACCTGGAGCTTGACGGCCCCGAGGAGCTCATAGCAAAGGCAAGGGAACTCCTGAAGGAGTCGGAGGCAAAGGAGCTGGAAGGCGACGAGCTCAAGAAGGTAGAGGACGCGATAGGGTCACAGGAATCCAAGGCAGAGGAAGGCTTCGGCGCCATCTTCGGCTAGCCGTAGAGTTCCCTGTACATCCTGGTAAGGACTTCCTTTTCTTCAGGTCTGCATATTCTCATTACCCTGAACTTTCCGGAAGTTTCCCCTCCCTTTACTGTCGATTCTGTTATCATGACAGCGGCAAGTATCTCCCAGTCCTTGCTGGCAAGGAATACGGGCATTCCAATCGGGTAAACCCTTGCTTCCCTCTTCCTGAAATCATATGTCTTGTCTGGTTCCAGGGTCCCGCTGAAATCGTTGAGCTTCAGCACCCAGTTCAACTCTGTCTTGAATCCCATAATCACTTGTGGCTGAACACCAGAGTCACCTGGCCCTTCGCCTTCCTGTCTACCCTGGCAAAGCCTATCCTTTCCAGCTGGACTATGTTCCCCACCTTGGCCTTGGAGAGGGAGGGCTCGGCTATCCCTTCCTTGGTCTCCTCCTGGGTGATGAGCCTGATTTTGACATGCGGCCTGCTGACCCACTGGACCTTCTGCATGCCCTTCACTATCCTGTCCCCGTCGTACTCTGCCTGGAACTCCTTAAGCATGACGTTCCCGAACCCTATCAGCCTGAACTCGCTCTTCCTGAGTTGCCTCCAGTCCTGCCTGGACATGAACATCTCATGCGGCACTGCCTTCAGTTTCCTCATGCCCCTCTTAGGGAAGTCGGGGTGCAGCTTGAGCTGGACTGTCCTGGCCTTGGCCCCATGGACCGTTATCTCCACAGGGTCGAGCACAGCCATGGCCCTGTTGGCCTTCGGGTCGACTATCTTCCTGTTTATGCCCTCCAGGTTCTCCCAGCTCACCCTGATGTCCGACTTGGAGAGCCCGCACGTTATCGCGAGCTCCCTGAAGGTCTCGGGCTGGAATCCCCTCCTGAATAGGGCCCTTGCCGTGGGAAGGCTCGGGTCGTCCCATCCTGACACCTTCCCTTCCTCTATCCACCTCTTCATGTCCCTGGTGTGCACCTTAGCTTCCGGAAGGTATATCATCCCGAAGTTGACTGATATGGGAGGCTTCCAGCCGAACTCCCTGTATATCAGGCCCTGGACAGCCGTGTTGTGCTCGTGCTCCTTCGCCCTGAACACGTGCGTGACGCCCTGTTTGTGGTCCTCTATCGCGCATGCGAAATTGTACAGGGGCCAGGCCTTGTACTTCGTCCCCACCTTGGGGTGCTTGCCGTACGCTATCCTGAACAGCGGAGGGTCCCTCAGCACCGGGTTCGGGTCAGCCATGTCTGCCTTGAACCTGACCACTGCCTCCCCCTCATAGAACTTGCCCTTCAGCATTCCCTTCCAGTCCTTCATGTTCTCCTCTGCCGGCCTGTCCCTTTCAGGGCAGTGCTCCTTCCTGAGCTTGATTCCCCTGAACTTCTCCGCCGAGCACCTGCAGACATACGCCTTGCCCTTCCTTATCAGCTCCTCTGCCTTCCTGTAATACATGTCCATGTGGTCAGACTCCGTCACCACCTTGTCAGGCTTGACCCCGGCCATCTTCAGGTCCTCCTGTATCCATTCGTAAGCCTCCTTTACCGTCTTTACCGGGTCCGTGTCCTCCAGCCTGAGCACGAACTTGCCCTTGTACTTCCTGGCATACAGGTAGTTTATGAAGACAGGCCTCAGCAGGTGAGGGAGGCTGAGGGGACCTGTGGGCGAGGGCGCGAACCTGGTCACCACTTTCCCCTTCACCGCGCCCTTCAGATCCGGCAGGCCCCTGCTGTCCTTCTTGGGCAGCTTCTGCATCATCTTTGGGGCCAGCTCATTCAGCTTCTTCTTCTGCTTCTCCAGCCCCATCCCGTTGACTATCCTGGTGACTGACATGACCTCCTTCCTTATCTCTCCGGCCCTCTTCCTTAATTCAGGCCGCTCTGCCATCACCTTCCCGATTACTGCCCCGGGGTTGGCCTTTCCCTTGTAGAAAATCGCGTTCTGCAGGCAGTACCTGACTATGAGCTCCTTCTCGCCCTTGGAAACAGCCATGTTGTAGAATTGTTTCAGTGGTAAATAAAGCTTAGCCGTGGCCTATTGTGCTCCTCATACAGGTATAAACAGGCCAAACAAATATAATACATGTCGCTCAAGCGGAACATCCCGCTTATCTATGCCACCGACAGCCTGATGTGGGCCAGGTTCTTCATACCTGTGCTCGCCCTCTTCTATATCGCCAGCCAGGTGCCGATAGCCGAGTTCAGCATCATAATGTCAGTCTTCGCCCTTACCATCCTGGTGCTGGAGATACCGTCCGGAGTGGTGGCGGACATGATAGGCAGGAAGAGAACTCTGCTGCTATCCCGTGCCATGTACATAATGGAGATATTCATCCTTGCGTTCTTCAACGGCTTCTGGCCATTCCTGATGGCCAAGGTACTGAGCGGGATTGGTGTCAGCCTGTTCTCAGGCACCAGGTCAGCCCTCCTTTACGAGACGCTCAAGAAGCTCGGAAGGGAGAGGGAGCACAAGAGAGTGTCCGGGAACATAAACATAGTGACCAGCATCTCCATGGCCTTCGTCCTGATAATAGGCGCTTTCCTCTTCTCCCTGGACCCCAAGCTCCCCGCCCTCGCCTCGCTTCCATTCGTCTTGTTCGGTTTCGTCCTGACCTTCTTCCTGGAGGAGCCGTACAAGCCGAAGGGGGCCTCATTCAGGAATGCCTTCAGGCACCTGTCAGAGGGACTGGGCCACTTCAGGAGGAACAGAGCCCTGAAAGCCATAGCCATCTACTCGGTCCCGCCGGCAGTGGCCATACACATAGCCATGTCGATGTCCTCCTTCTACCTGGAGGCAGTACTCATACCTGTCTCCCTTATAGGAGTGGTGGCTTTCGTCGGCTCATTCTTCAAGGTGTTCGGCTCCAGGAGGGCTGACACCCTGGAGGACAGGATAGGGGAGGGAGGCGCACTCTACCTCATGCAGGCGCTAGTCATAGCGGGCACTTTCCTGATGGCCCTGATGGTCCCATATGTCGGGGCCCTGGTCTACCTTCTGATACCGCTTGCAGCAGGCTTCATGGAGGTCCTGGTCAACCACTACATGAACTGCCATGTAGTCCCGACACACAGGGCTACCATGCTCTCGATACGCAACATGCTGGACAACCTGGGAATATTCATCCTCTTCCCTGTTGTGGGCTACGTGACCCAGTCAGGCACCATAACCCAGTCCTACTCCATAGTGCTGTTCGTCATGATTGCAGGCCTGGCCGCTTTCCAGCTGTACAGGTCAAGGAACAGCATAAGGGTAAGCACTGATACAGCTGACGCTGGCAGGTCAAAAACAAAGAAAAAGCGGTCATTGTCTGTTTGAGTCTAATTCGATTTAAACGTCCTTTATCTTGGCTGCGACAAAGTCCTTCACTGAAGCGTCGTCCGGAAGGGCGATTGACTTCTTGAATCGCTTTGTGCCGTCAGGCAGGTAGAAACCCCTGGAGATGGCAATGAACTCGTTCTCGCCTTCTTCTGCTATTGCCTTCTTCCTGGCTATCTCAAGGAAGTTGTTCTTTCCGAACTTGACTTCCTCTGCCTTCATCGTCTTGAATTCCACCATTGTATCAGTCCTCCATTGTTTAATTGGTTAATTATACAAGGGCCACAGGGTTTTTAAAGGTTTCAGGCAGCTTGGGATGCCGTAGGCAAACGTTTAAAACCGCTTGCTTAAACTACTATTATGAAGAAAGTGGGAATAATAGGCGGGCTTGGCCCTGAAACCACTCGGAGTTCTACCTAGACATAGTTTTCTCCTGCCAGAAGAGGTCCAGGACCACCAGACCACCTGCCGTAATATCAAACGTGCCTGTGCCCTACGATTATGAGGAAGACGCCATATCCAGGAACACGGGGATAGAGAGGTTCATACCGCTGCTGACCGCTGAGGCCCGGAGGCTGGAGAAGGCAGGCGCCGACTTCATAGTCATGCCCTGCAACTCCCTCCACGTCTTCATCAAGGAGATAAGGGAATCAGTGAAGGTTCCCGTCCTCAGCATAGTGGAGGAGACTGTCAAGTTCCTGAAGGAGAACGGCATGAAGAAGGTAGGGATAGTCTCGACTTCAGCCACCATACAGAACAGGCTGTACGAGACAGCGTTCAAGGAGAACGGGATAGGCTTCGAGTCACCCAATGAGCTGCAGCAGGCCAAGATGGGCAAGTTCATACACAACCTTGTGATGGGGCAGCAGAACAACAGGGACAGGGACGAGCTGATAGGGATAATAGGCGAGTTCGGGGAGAAGGATGTGGACTGCGTGGTCCTGGCCTGCACAGACCTTCAGCTCCTTATACCCAAGCACCCCAAACTGAAAATATTCGACACCATGAAGATATTCGCAGACGCCACTGTAGACCGCATTCTCGGATAATTTAAACCCTTCCCCACCAACTATACTCTATGGACTGGCAGACAATCATGTTTATTCTCCTTACAGCAGCCCCCTTCACTGAGTTGCGGCTGGGAATACCCGCAGCCCTGGCGGTCGGGCTGGACCCCCTGTTCGTCATACCCTTCGCCATGGTGCTCAACTGCCTCATATTCTTCCCCATCTACTTCTGCCTGAACGTGCTCTACGAGCGCTTCTTCGAGAGGTTCTCCTGGTGCAGGAGGATAGTGGACAGGGCGCACAGGAAGGGCAAGCCCTATGTGGAGAAGTACGGCATAATCGGCCTGGCCCTTTACGTCGGTGTCCCCCTGCCGGTCACAGGCGTCTGGACAGGGACCCTGATAGCCTGGCTCTTCGGGCTTGACTGGAAGAAGTCTTTTCTCGCCATATGCCTGGGCGTCCTGATAGCAGGCACTATAATAAGCGTCGCCACGTTAGGGGTCCTGAATGGGATAGGCTTCCTGGCAGGCTAGACCTTGTATCCCATGTCCAAAGCGCACTTGGAGCACAGCCAGAACTCTATCTCCTCGTTCTGCCTCTGTCCCTTCCGCATTATCTTCACCGTACCTTCAGCGCCGCATTTCACGCACTTCATAAAGCATCACTCCAGGAGCGTCTTAACGAACATCTTCGGGTCAAAAGGCTCCAGCTTTTCATACTCCTGGCCTGTCCCCAGGAAAAGGATGGGCTTCTTTATCGCCCAAGCGGCCGAGAGTATGGAGCCGCCCTTCTTGTTCACGTCTATCTTGGTGAGTATTATCCCGTCGACTCCCACAGCCCCATGGAACCTCTTGGCCTGCTCCACTGCGTCATTGCCTGTGAGCGAGTCTATCACGAGCACCTTCAAATCCGGCTTGTTCACCCTTATGACCTTCTTCAACTCGTCCATCAGGTTGGCGTCTGCATGAGACCTGCCCGCAGTGTCGGCTATCACCACGTCGCACACCCCGCCCTCGGCATGCTTCCTGGCGTCGAACACCACTGCAGCTGCGTCAGCCCCGTACTGGTGCTTGATGACCTTCACCCCGAGCTTCTCCCCATGGTGCTCGAGCTGCTCTATGCTGGCTGCCCTGAAGGTGTCAGCTGCGGCCAGGACAGGCTTCCTGCCCCTTCCGATAAGGTACTGCGCCATCTTGGCTATTGAGGTGGTCTTGCCGCTCCCGTTGAATCCCAGCACCACTATGGTCGCGGGCACCTTCCCGCCTATAAGCTTCTCTATGTCGCTCTCTCCCTGGTCCACTATCTCAAGCAGGCTGTCCTCGAACGCCTTCCTGATTGCCCCCTCTGCCTGGGACCTCTTGATGTCCTGGCCTGCCAGCCTCCTCTTCAGGCCTTCCTTGAGCGCATCCACCACTTCCAGTGCCACGTTGGCCTGGAGCATCTCCACCTCAGTCTCCTTGAAGAAATCGTCAATGTCATCCGGGGAGAGCGTCTTCTCTACCACCCTCTTCTTTATCCTTCCCAGGAACCCCCCTTTCTCCTTCCTGAGCTCGTCAGGGACGGGCTCCGGCACAGGCTTCTGCACCTCCTCTTCAGCCTCCTCCACCTTCTCTTCGAGGGGCTTCTCGACCTCTTCTGCCAGGTCCCCGTCCACCACTATGTCCGTCACCTCTTCGTCCACCTTCTCCTCCAGGTCGGGTGGCTCAGGTGGCTTCTCAGGCTCCGGGACCGGCTCCTTCTCCGCTTTCGGAGCAGGCTTCTTCCCGGCCTTCTTAGGCTTCCCGGGTTTCGGGGCGGGCTTCTTCCCAGGTTTCCTGGGCTCTTCCTTCTTCTCAGGTTTCGGTCTTGGAGCGGCCTTCTTGGGCTCGGGAAATTTCTTCTCTTTCGGTTTCTCTTCCTTCTTCTCAGGCCTTTCCTCTGCCTTCTGCTCCTCGAACTCCTCTTCCTTCGACTTGACCTTGTCTGTCAGCTTGCTGACAGAGTCCTTCAGCCTCTTCTTGAGCGAACCGAACATATCAATCCCCTTCCTTTACAGTATTCTTGTCCTTCTCCTTCTTATACCAGTCGATCATCCTCTCGAGCTCCTCCTGGAAGTCGCCCTTCGGCTCGTACCCCAGTTCCTCCCTGGCTTTCGATATGTCGTACTGCCTGTTCATGGTGAGCACCTTCAGGTAGCCGCCCTTCCCCACCATTGCCGCCATCATGTTCACCATGGGGGCAGGCATGACCTTCGGCTCGTTCCCCAGGAGCCTCATGATATTGCTGGCGAAATCCACGAACTTGACGGGCGTCCTGTCGGCTATCAGATAGGTCCCGCTCCCCTTCTCCAGCGCGAGCTCCAGCGCCCTTGCTGCATTCGATGCGTGCAGGACGTGGGTCATGGTCTTCACGTTAGGTATCGGGAACCCCTTCTCCAGGAGCTTCAGGTTCTTCAGCCAGTAGGGGGACTTCTCCCCGAAGACAGGCGCGAACCTGAGTATTACGTTGGGAAGGCCGGAGCCCCTGACCAGCCTCTCTGCCTCGAGCTTGGACTCGCCGTAAGGGGTCGCAGGCTTGCATGGCGTCAGCTCTGTTGTCACTCCCTTGGCAGGCCCTATAGCCCCCACAGAGCTGGCGAACACGAATCTCTTGGCGCCACTGCAGGCCTCCAGCACGTTCCTGGTGCCCTCCACGTTCACCCTGAAGAGCTCTTCCCTGGTCTTGGAGTAGGACACCATCCCTGCCAGGTGGACTATTTTGTCTGCCTTGCCTAGGTCAAGGGTTACAGGGTCTGTCACGTCGCCCTGGATTATCCTGGCCTTGGGAAACATCCCCCTGGACTTCTCAGCGTCCCTGCAGAGGACAGCCACCTTCTCGCCCTTCCTCAGGAGGCCATTAACCAGCATCCTGCCAATAAACCCGGTACCGCCAGTCACCAGTATCATATATTTAAATATGCTTCCGGTATTAAAAACATGAAAATCGGCAAGACCGAGGAATACATCAACAGGATGAGCGAAGAAGGCAAGGGCGTGTTCATGGGCCTTATAGACCCGGACAAGCAGAGCCCTGAGGAAGGCGCCAAGCTGGCCAAGCTGATGGCAGAAGGGGGCGCAGACATAATAATGCTGGGCGGCTCTATAGGAGCCCAGGGGCCAGTGCTCGACGAGACAGCCAGGATGATAAAGAACGCGACAGAAAAGCCCCTGCACATATTCCCCGGAAACGTGTCCAACATAACGGAGCAGGCGGATTCAATCTATTTCATGAGCCTCATCAACTCCAAGAACCCGTACTGGATATCGGGGGCCCAGGCCCTCGGCGCGCATACCGTGAAGAGGTACGGGATAGAGGCCATACCGACAGCCTATCTTGTTTTCGAGCCTGGCCAGACCGTCGGCTGGGTTGGCGAGGCCCACCTCCTTCCGAGGAACAAGCCTGACCTGGCAGTGGCATACGCGACTGCGGCAGAGCTCATGGGCATGAGGTTCGTGATACTGGAGTCAGGCTCAGGCGCGCCTTCGCCTGTCCCGAAGGAGATAGTGGCTGCCATCAAGAAGTTCACCAGCCTCAAGATAATAGTGGCGGGCGGCGTCAAGACGCCCGAGCAGGCGGCCGAACTCATCAAGGCGGGCGCCTCAGGCATACACATAGGGACCAAGATAGAGGAGGCCAGCGACCCTTCAGAGAGGATAAAGGCCTTCGCCAAGGCGATACACGGAAAATAGGCCATTCTCGTAAATGGGCTGTATCAGGGGCCTACAATAACTTTAAATACCTTATCATTAACTATTGAGCAGTGATAATATGGCAGACGAAATGGCGCCAGAGCTCATGAGGAAGGCATACGACTGCGCAGAACAGGTCGACAGGATGAATGACTTGGTGCAAGGCCAAGGGTCAGGCGAGCCTGGATACATTATCATAGTGCCTTACATAGCACTGGAGCCCCTGGACGATGACGTCTGCGAGATGGAGTGATTATGTCAAATGAAAAGCTTGATGGAGTGGGAAGGGTGAACCTGAGCCTGCTGGGCAAGAGCTACAATATCAGGGAAGATGAAGGGCTCTACAGGGTAACGGGCACGGACGCCTCTGGGCAGCCCATAGACGAAAGCCTGACAGCCGACGACCTTAACAGGTACAGCGACAATCTGAAGGCCCTGGTGGACAAGGCGGCAGAAAGCTGCAGGGGCACAGGCTCCAGGCACAAGGACGAGCATGACATCCTGAAACTTGATGAGTAAACCCTCCGGTTTATTTTCCGTAAACGTCAGATATATCCTCTCCTAACGTTACCATAAATATGAATGTCAGCCACACGGGGATGCCTGGTACTGTCTGCATTGTTACTGCTGTCGCTATCTCCCACAGCCTCAGCAGGGTTGTCCCTGTCAGAGACAGAAGTCGGGGCAGGGGACACGCTCTCATTCTCCGGCTCCATCCACGTGATTGACTGCACCAGCGGGAATGCAGACCTGAGGGTGATGTTGAAGGAGCCTGCAGGCGGCTATGTCAGGCTGTACCCTGAGATAAACAGGACCGAAACGCTGCATGGCAGCGGCAAGCATACATACCGCTCGGTTTCCTTCGGCTACAGCGGGTTCCTCCATGTGAACGGGAGCTGGCCTACAGGGGAATACGAGCTTGTGGCTGACGGCCGCTACTATTGCACACAGCACGGGGACATGCCTGTCGACTGGGCAGGGGACAGGACAGAGAGCGCCTCGTTCACGGTCTCGGGGAACGGCCCGGGGAAGGACTGGGACAGTTCCTCGGGAACGTACGTGAAATCATTCCAGCTGGACGGAATCAGCCAGACAGACCTGGTCATATCAGCGTACCAGTCAGCCGACTGCTGGGTCAACGGGCAGGAGGCCGCCAGGGGGATCACGTCAAGGGAGAGGATTGACATAACCCGGTACCTCGGGCCGGGGATGAACGAGGTTTCCTGCAGGGTTAATGCCGGGTACGAGAAGACATGCGGCGGCGTGCACTTCGGCTACAATGACTGCGATTGCTTCTTCAGGGACGGCAACCCTGAGTCCTGCCCAGACGGGACCTTCTGCAGGGAAGGGAAGTTCAGCGGGATGGTCTGCTACGTGCCTGCAGTCCCGTCATTCGATGCTGAAGTTGCCCAGCACATGCCGGGCGACATCCTCTGGTCCAACGGGGACGGGTGGCACTACAGCAGGCTGCCTGTCACAGACGGCACCGTGTTCCTGGACAGGCCCGAATACTACTCCACAGGCACCATATACCAGGGACCCACCCCCTGGTCCTCCGGGAGGGCGCATTTCAGCAAGTGGTTCTTCACAGGGGAGGCCGAGGGCATACTCGCGGCCTCCTCCCTCCTGGAGCCTGACTGCGCCCTCAACGGCAACCAGGTGCATTTCGAACTGGTGGACGACGACTGGTGGGTGTTCCAGGCGAACGTGTCCCTTGCAGGGGCTGACCATCTCCTTTGCACTGTGGGAAGCAACGGCCATTTCAACCTGTTCGACGTCACGATTCTGGAGCCTTCTGACGGGCCGCATTATGCTCCTGCAGCCCTTCCGGGTTCGCCCTTCAGCTATGCAGGGGGAAGCGGGGAGAACGGCTCGGCCTGGGCAATGCTCCCAGGGGTGCCTGCAGGGCTCGCAGCAGCTGCCGGCAGCGCAGGCGAAGGCCTGTCATCCCTGCCCCTTGTCCCGATGGGCCTGGCTGCCGCATCGGCCGCCGGCGCGTCCTGGCTTGCCAGGAAGAGGAAGCTTCCTGAAGGCAGCAGCCCCCTGTCAGGGTTCTGGGAGAGGGTGGGCAGCATGAGGGAGCGTTTCCTCAGGAGGAAGAGGGAAGAGGAGGAGCTCATGAGGGAGCTGGAAGAGCACAAGGAACACACCAGGAGATGGTGGAAGGCGAGGGAAGCCACCGAAAGGACGAAGCAGGCATCGGTGAGGGTGCAGCGGCTTTCAGGCTTCAGTAATGCGACTATAGTGCTTCCCGGAAACATGACATTCGTGGACCCGGACCCATCGACCACTATCCTGGGGGTTACGATAAGCCAGGGGACAGCCTCATTCGAGGACATGATGTATGCGGACTACTACAACGGGGTCGGGGGAATGGTGCAATGGGCAAGAGATTCAATCAACGAATACTTCGAGGGCATTGAGGACAGGGCCGTGTTCATGGGCGAGGATGAAGCAGGCACCAAAGCCGGTAAGCAGGCAGCCGCCTTCAGCTGCAACGGCCTGTTCCTGAAGGAGATGGGCGAGGTTGCCTACAACGTGGGCTTCGGCCTGAGCCTGGCAGGGATAGCCTCCATACCCTTCCCTCTTGCGGCAGCCCTGATAGAGGAGGCGGCTTCAGCCACCATCATATCAGGCGGCATAATGGCGTCTTCCGGGATAGTCCTGAAGACGGTCGGGGACAGGATGCAGCACGACGTCTGCTACCAGGAAGGCAACATGGAGTGCGCCCTGAGGGCTGACGAGGAGGTGAAATGGAACCTGATGGAGGGCTCCTTCGAGATAGCCACCGCCCTGGTCACCAGGAAGGCGGCCAAGTCCGTAGTCTCGATAGGCAAGAGGACAGGAAAGACGATACTGGGAAGCAAGTACACGGAAAAGTTCAAGAGCTATATCAAGCAGCACATAGGCCTGGATGAGCTGGAGGCAAAGGCAGAGAAGATAGCCAGGGAAGGGATAGAGATAGCCAGGGAAGAGCTGATGGAATACACGAAAGACAACGGCAACAAGTATTTCAGGGAGGAATGAGCATACAGGCAAGTGGGCAGCCACAGGAGACTTCATGCCTGCCCGGATAATTTAAGCCATACAGGGCAATAATAAAGCAATGAGGATGCTGCTGCAGGTCACGATGAGCGTGGTGGCGCTGGCCTTCATCGTGTTCGGGTTCCTGATGGTCTTCGGGGTCGTGCCAGGCCTCGACATCTCAACATTCACGAAGCTTATGCAGGGCGTGCAGATAGAGCCCCTCCATTCCAACGAGTTCATAGTCGCCCAGCAGTCGACGCAGGCGCTCGCCTGCGCCATAAACTGCGTGTCATCAGGGAAGGAGCTGCCATGTGTTGCAGAGGTGAACAGGCTTTCAGAAGCCACGCCCGACGTCCTGGGGCAGAAGACAGGGGCCAGGGTATACAAGGTTTCAGGGGACTGGTACCATGTGGAGAACTTCTTCCTTCCCGAGAACTTCGCTGACATAGACTTCATACCAGGCGTGGATGCCGCCGCCGAGTTCCTGGAGGACAGCAAGCTGGTAGACGAGGACAAGGCCCATGAGTTCCTGAAGGCGATAGGCGACCCGAGCTTCCTGGTATACTTCCAGAACTTCCCTGAGGGGGAGGACATAGCCTGGAAGAGCAAGAGCGCCTGGTGGACCAAGTTCGCGTCCGCCCTCACATACCTGATACCCTTCGATGCCCTGTTCGGCGCAGGCCTTAGGGCAGTAGGTTTCGTGGCAGGGAAGGGCGTGGCAGTGGCCAAGTCTACCGCCAGGACGATGGCCTCCGGGACCTACAGCGCCGCCAAGAGCAGGCTCCTCAAGAAGGGGGTGACTGAGGCCACGGCAGAAACCGTGGAGAACCTGGCAGAGAAGGCGGTCCTGAAGTCTGTGGCTGACAAGGCAGAGGTGCTGCTCATAGAGAAGGGGGCGTCCCTGACGTTCAGGCAGAAGGTCCTGAGGATATTCTACAAGAACAAGGTCAACGAGAAGATAATAGCCAGGTACGGGGGCAAGGTAGATGACTTCATAAAGGACCTTGACCCGGGGGTCATGACAAGCATAAGGGAGGAGAGCTGGGATGCCCTGGGCAAGCTGGACAACTACTGGCTGGACACCTTCGACAAGACAGGGGTATCTCCCCAGGATGCGCTGGAGCAGGCTGTCAGGGACACGTTCTCCAAGAAGGTCGGGAAGGACATTGACGACAAGGCGGTTGACCTGTACGTCCTCCTGAAGCCCAGCGCGAGGGAAGCGGTAGAGAAGGAGGTCCTCAAGGGAGTGTCCATAGACTTCGCCAAGAAGGCCATGAAGAGGATAGGGGCAGTCAGCCTGTTCGCATACATTGCCCACCTGGCGAGCTGCGAGGAGATAAACAGGGATGTCCAGAACAGCTCCCTGGTGCTGAAGCAGGCCCTCATGTGCGACACCCATGACCTCGGCACCTTCAACCTGACCGGAATCATAAGGCCCGGGGACCCGATAAACGACACCATGGCGGTCGTCCTGAAGAAGACTGTGGGGTCGGGCATATTCGGAGACGATTCGCCCTTCTACCTGGCCTCCCCATGCCATGCCAACCTGAACGTGAAGGGGGGAGTCGCGTCATGCGAGATATACTCGTACGACAAGGACACTGGGGCAGTCATTTGCATCAACCCTGAGATGATAAGCGAAACTTACGAGGCGGAGGGAAAGAACGCTAACTATGTCCGCTGCGGTGAGGTGGCAATGGCGTCCGGCACGACAGGCAACCCGGAGCAGATGATGAAGGACCTTGCAGCCAAGTTCAACATAACGGAGAAGAAGATGTTCGAATACTCGGACAGCGGGGAGCTCGACAAGGTATGGATACCTTCCACGGAGATAAAGACCAGGTACGAGGGCCCTGCGTACTACCTGGACAACATCAGGCCGCTCGAGCCGTACGGCACGTGCCTGCAATACATACAGAGGTCACAGAGATACGACGGTTACACCTACTCCTTTGCCTCCCTCTACCCGCCGTATCCGGGCTGGGGCGTGGGTTATGGGGCGAACAGGGACTGGGTAGACCTCAGGAACGAGTGGGAGCTCAGGGAGGAGTACAAAAACAACTACGGCTACACGGAAGGGTACGAGTACAAGTACATCCATGACGGCATGGACACCGGCTACTCCTGCTACGAGGCTGACATAATGATGGCCTACAAGGACAGCAAAGGAAACACACAGACCAGGAAGGTGGGGGAGATATCCCCTGACGTGACCATAACCTATGAGGACCCAAGCGGCAATGAAAAGAGCTACCCCTCCTACTTCGCCTGCTTCGATTACTGGAACACCAACCTGGACCACAACGGGAACCCTTACCCACCTTCAGGCGGGGCAGGCGAGCTGCTGGAGGCCAGGAGGGTGTTCAACGAGACGTACGACCAGTTCTCAGTCTCCAACTGCGTGATAGAGAGCGGCCTCTTCAAGGACAGGCGGGTGTTCGGCTTCGATGAGTACGTCCCGAATTACGCGACGCTCGTGATGTTCTCCACAGCCCCCTACGGAAGCATACATGAGAAGGCTGCCGGTGACGGCGTCGCTCTGGCGTTCCCTGTGGGCCTGTACAACATCGCCATGTTCTTCGACATGGACAACAACACGTTCTGGGACTACGCTGGCATGACCGACAGGATGTTCCTGGCGCAGTACGGCCAGGCCCCCAAGAGGACGGTCAACACGTACTTCTATGACAGCGACAGTGACGGGGAGGTGGACATAGTCACCAGCACCACGCTGCCCGGATACAACGGCTGCAAGACGATGGCGGTAGAGGTCAGCCTGGGCGACTTCACGGACGACTATGGCGACAAGAGGAACTTCTGCTACTCCAAGATTTCCACCAGCAAGGAAGTCCTCACTTACGTTCTGTTCGGTACCGAGATAATCGTGGACACTGTCCTGACAGGCATGAGCGGCGGCTTCTGGGCCACTGTAGGCATAACCGCCACCAGGGCTGGTATGGCCTACCTTGCATACCATGTGGCTGACGTGCAGGAGTACTGGCCCGATTAGGGTTCCTGTTTTTGGATGAAATCTGCATCTCTCCTATGCTGAATATGCAGAGATGTCTCGTGTCATGGCATAAACTACGAGACACGACCTTATGTGGAGCAACAGCGAAGGCTGACAAGGGTTCTTAGGCTCTTTTTAACCCGCTCGGACAAATATGAATATGAGGGGCACCTTACTGCTGAACAAGTACATGACTGTCATCCTGCTTACCATACTTGTCATCGTGATAGCCGCCATGATTGTGATAAGGGTCCTGAATACCCCGGCCCTGGGTGTTTGATATGATGAAGGGAGACGCTCCGACAGGCATAATATTCCTGGGATTCCTGATACTGATGGCTGTAGTTCTCATAATGCTTGCCCTCTGGTTCTCGGGCTTCCTGGGCCCGCAGGCGGACAACCTGGTCAAGATGATTTCGGGCGGCCTGGAGAACCTCTGGAGGGGTATTCCGGTCCTGGGGAGCATATGAGGATGAAAGGCCAGGGAATCGCGATGGAGCAGGTCGTGCTGGCGATAGTCGCGATGGTGCTGGTCGCCACCATAGCCCTGTTCACGACGGGCGCCTACAAGTTCATATTCGCAGAGTACGGCAACTTCAGCCTGGAGAACACCACGTTCGGAGGCTCTGACAGGACAGTGGACTACTTCATAGCCAACAGCTCGTTCCAGGCCCTCGGGTGCGGCATAAACTCCATCATGGCAGGCAAGAAGCTTCCCTGCATAGACGAAGAGAAGATAAGCTGCAAATACGTCACTCTTGACCTGACCAGGAAGTTCCCGAAGGACGTCCTGAGGGGATGGCAGTACATGGGAGAGTGGCAGGACCTCTACACAGGGAGGGTACCCGAGAACCTCTGCGAGAAGGAGGCCGAGAAGGACAAGTCCCTCAGGCTGACCAAAGCAGGTGAAAGCACCATAGAGAAGGACAAGGGAACCCAGGAGGGGACGGTATGCGACTGCGTGGCCACGCTGGAGGTGAGCGGCAAGGGCCAGGTCAAGGCAAGCGAGAGGACAGGCTTCGGCTTCGACGAGACAGAGGCCGGGGCCCTGTGCCAGTCCAAGCTTGACCTGGACATGAAGAAGAGCGTCGAGGGCATCTTCGACTTCGACGTGGAGTCATTCGAGCCGAAGGAGGAGTCAACTGACCTGGTGCTCAAGTTCACCAGCATAAGGCTGCTGGATGAGCCTGGCACGTACGGGGAGGGCTACTATTCCATCGGGGTCGACCTGGACGGGGACGGCAAGAAGGACGGGGACGTCTACTACAAGCCGATGGGCGACAAGGACCAGGGCATGCTGGTATTCCTGGCAGGGGAATACGGGCGTGTCGTCGGAGAGGGGATAAAGGGGAAGGGCACCACAGGCAAGGACTACAGGATGACCCTGACCAAGATAGACACATACCGCTCTTTCCTTTCCGGGGATGAGGACAAATATTTCAGGTTCCATATGAGCGGCGGCTTCGACATACAGCCCAATTATGACATCTATCTGGACATATGGGCCGATGACCTGCTGCGCATGTACAATGCCGGCACGCTCCAGAAGGTGGAGGGCGAGCTGACAGGGGACACCGCAGAGACCCTCAATTTCGAGCCCTCCGGGTTCAGGGGCCTGATACTGACAGGCCGGTATTTCGATGCCATAAAGAGCACCACTAAAGGCAATACCCTCGATTCTGAGCTGGACCTCAACGGGGACGGCAAGAAGGACGCCTCGATGGACTCCCCTGCTCCGGTGGCCTGGAAGATATCGGTCGATTACACGCTCACCCTGGAGAAGATAGAGTTCTATTCCACCACGAAGGAATACGTGTTCTCATTCAAGCTGAGCACACCGAACGTGCCCGAATACGAGAAGACCACTGTGTACATAGGGAGCAGCGACATGCTCAGGCTGGTAAGGGAGAGCTACCTCTACATAACCAAGAACTCCGATGAGATGGACTTCGAGAAGGAGGGCGTCGGGTTCCTCGGCGGCCACAAGGTGATTGAAGTCGTGAGCGCCGCTGTCGGCACATCGTCATGCGGCCTGGGCAAGAACCCTGTGCCTGTAAGGATGGGGGAGTGGGAGTGCAGGTTCCATTATGATGCGCCGTCAGAATGCTCTGTCAGCGATTTCATGCTGCCGCAGGAGATAGAGGACGCAGAGGAATGGATAAGGGGCTACGGCGACCCCAAGTACCTGATGTACGCGCACGAGTTCCCGATAGCAGAGGACACCTGGACCTTCAACCTGAGCCACATAGACAAGACGCAGCTGCTGGTCAGCCTCTCTGCCCTGGCCTTCCTGAAGGGAAGGAAGATAGTGACCTCATACCAGAAGGCCAGGACAGCCTGGGGAGGGGTGTACGGCGCCATCAAGACAGCCAGGCCTGTCAGGACCATAATAGGAGGGGCCACCCTGGCCGGGACAGCGCTTGCGAACCAGTACTTCGACAGCATGATAGGCAAGTTCGACCCGGGGAACGTCAACAAACTGGTCCTGAAGATACCCCTGGAGAAGGAAACGATAACGATTCCCCTGGAAAACCCGGAGCAGCCCGTGATAATAGAATGGGACAGCAAGGAAGGCGGCCAGGCAAGCATAAGGTACACCAACTTCCACCTCGTGTCGCCCTGCTACCTGGACAAGGTGACCGCCAAGAGGGCGGACATAGAGTGCAGCCTCTATACGCACAGCATGAAGACAGGGGAGACGCACTGCGTGGACCCGGAGCCCGTGGACTCCTCGGACAAGCCCTCCTGCAACCTTTCGGAATACTATTCGACCAGCCATGAGTACCTGACAGAGGCCAAGGTGAACGGGATGAAGCTGTCGGACTGGAAGGCCTCTTCAGGCATCCCGGGCTCCAGGATAGACCCGGTGTCCGAGATAGTGGACGGGACCAGGGTGTTCATAAGGGGAGAGGGTGTGAAGGTATTCGGTTACGGGGTCAGCCTGATAGACGAGGACAATGACCCTGAGAAGAGGATAGACACGTACGAGGTCGAGAACTGCCACATGGAAGGAATAAGTGTCACCTACGACAAGGAGACGGGACTGAACGACTACAACTACTGCAACTACGTCTACGTCGAGCCTGGCTGGTACGAGTCCTGGGGAAGAGACCTCATCACCGTGGGAAGCATCATACTCTCCATGAAGAAGGGCTTCGGGACCATAGGGAGGATGACCGCCACCATAACCGCCATAGAGGGGCTGACCTCAGTGGCAGTCAAGCCCGACGACAGGTGGCCTGGGGAGAAGGTCTGACCAGAAAGGAGGGATTCATATGGAGATGCCATTCAACATTGTCGTAATAGCCATCATCGCGCTTGTGGCAGCCCTGATAATAATAATGATGCTCGGGACAGGCGCCTCAGGCGGCGGCGACGTATTCAGGAACGTGACCAGCTGGATAGGCGGCATGGCCAAACCCTAATATAAGCCACTTCCCCCAAGATTATATCATGAGGAAGGGCATAGGCACGCTGACGCTTTCGGTCATATTCTCCGTACTGATGCTGGTGCTGGTCATAACGGTCTTCGGCTACAAGTCCATCCCCGTCCTTGGGGACATAAGCTTCAATTCCTGCTGGAACGAGGTCAAGGCGATAACAGCGGACATAGTGTACAGGCTGGAAGGCCCCAGGCTCCCGGTGGTGGAGAAGACCAACAACAAGACGTTCATTATGGGGAATGATTGCTCGACCAAGATAGTGTTCGTGAACCATGACGATTTCATAAAGGACAAGAACTACAGGGTATTCTGGACCACGTGCACGGTGAAGGAGGAGGGAAGCTACATACTTTCCTACCCCAAGTTCCCCCAGGGCATAGAGGACAAGAAATGGTGGCAGCTCAGGCCGGGCGACCTGAAGGATGAGCTGAGCAAGATGTCCGCCACGAAGTGGCAGAACATAAACCCGTCGTGCAACACCCTCAGCAAGCCCTTCTCCTCCAGCCTGAACGGCAAGGTCCTGGAGTCGGGCAAGCAGTACTGCCTGGAGTTCCCGGAGAGGAAGGGGACGGTGGAGGAATACGACTTCAAGGTGAAAGAGGGCAAATGCTGAAGGGAGGGGTCTCAGAGGTGATGCTGGCGGTTTTCGCCCTTCTTGTGGGCGTCCTGATACTCGCGCTTATCATCCCCAGGGTGACCGGCCCTGTAGTCCAGTACTACGGGACTGAGCAGGCGGTCACCACAGCCAACCTCATGTCAGCCTCCATAAGCAGCATGGCCTCTGTGGAAGAGGGGGAAGTGATACAGGACCTGAAGGTCCCCTGGGGGATATACGTGTACGAGGAGTCGGGCAAGAGCTACATAGTGGCCAGCTTCTTCGACGAGAGGACCCAGTCAGGCGTCACAAGCAGGTCCTCCACAGGAGAGGACATAATCGTGGTGGGCAGCGTCAAGCCCATAGCGGCGCCCATAACCTCAAGCAAGTTCAGGATAGTGAAGGAGCCTGGGAAGCCGGTGGAGGTGAAGGCGGCATGAGGGGGGTCGGTTACAAGCTGGTTTTCACTGCAATCGCAGCCATAGCTGTCACAGTGGCCTTCTCTGTCGGGGCCTTCTTCCTGATGGGCGGGCTGGTCAAGACGGACGTCGTGCAGAAGACCACCTTCAGCATGCTCAAGGCATCGGATGTCGGCCACCTGGCGAAGGGCTGCCTGATGAAGGATAATGATTACATATCACTGGAATACCTGGAGGAGCTCAAGTCCGATGGCAGGCTCCTGGGGGAGGAGTGCGGCATGTCCCTTGACTTCGGGCTTATGATGGAGGACAGGGACACAGGGGAGAAGCTAACGCACAACTACTACTCCTACAGCGGCGCCAGCTCCCAGCCGCTGTTCGTCAGGCTGAAGGTGGGGGATGAAATACATCTGGGTGAGATGAGTGTATCGATCAAATAAGGCACAAGCCACGCTTACGGTGATACTCTTCATAGTCCTGGGTTTCATGGTCATCCTGGCTGTCTCAAAGCTGATAGTCGACATCAGGAACGTGCAGGTCATGAACGTCCTGGAGCTGGAGCTGGAGATAGGCGACGAGGGAGGCAAGCTGGTCAGCCTGCTGTCCTCAGGCAACGGCTCGACAGAGAGGATGGAGACCATAGGGATGATGTACCTCTCCGGGATGGAGAAGGAGGAAAAGGCCATGAACGGCACGCTCATGCCCATGCTAAACCGCCTGGCCATGCTCAACAGCACAGGTGATGTGGTGAGGGTGATGGGATATCCCGTCAGGCAGATGGACAAGAGGTTCGAGGCAGAGGTGCCCTTTCCCGGAGGGAAGGGCGCCAAGAGGACAGTGAGGCTGGAAAAATGAGGGGAATAGCGAACGAGATGCTGCTTTCGATAATGATCATCATAGCCGTAGCCTTCGTGGCATCCTACATAAGCCTGCCCCAGATGGGGGGATACAGGCTCAACCTGACGTATATCCAGGACGTATATACCATGGACAATGCCCTGGATGCCGCCAGGGCGTATTCCAGGACAGCCCTCAGGTACTCGGTCTACCAGTCCTGCTATGAAGCCCTCGGGAAGGGCTCGGACATCATGGCCCTGGAGGGCTTCAATGCCAGCGTGTCAGGGCCCGCCGAATCCTTCATGAAGGCCTACACGAAGGACGGCTATACCTTCCTGGGAAGCTACAAGGTCAGGCTGCCCGAGTACAGGCTGGAGATGACGGGCTTCAGCCAGGAAGGCATAAATGCCAGCGCCAGGGGGGACAAGATGAGCACCAGCAGCATACTTCCCGAGCTGACAGCCAGCCTGAAGGCCGGGTCAGCCCTGGCAGAGGAGGTGCATACCGACTGCTACCATCTCTACAGTGAAGCCAAGAGGATTTCCTATGAGGCAGAGCAGGCATTCTACGGCCACATGTACTGGGAAGTTGAGAAGTGGCCAAGGGGGGAGCGCAAGGCCAACAATGTTAAGGGAGCCACCCAGAAGGAGATATGCGACCAGGTGTTCGCCTCCAGCAACAGCGGCAAGAAGGGAATGCAGGAGGCAGAGCAGGCACTGAAGAGCGAGGCGAACAATGTGAAGCTCCCGAAGGGGGCAGTGCTGGAAGGCGAGAGAGCCGCCATAATCTGGAAGATGGTCAAGACAGATACCAACCCTGACGGGACAGTGAATGCCACGTGCTACTTCCTGCCTGAGGCCAACGCCACTGCAAGGGTTGTCCTGAAAGGGACCGTAGAGCATCCTATCCACAACGGCACCGGCATTGCAGTCTCCAACCTGACAGCCAATTTCTCCAAGACCCTTAACGCCACCGCCATACCGTCCAAGGAAGAGCCTCCTGCAGGCTCGGATACCGTTCCACCGAAGTTCCTGGAAGGCCCCACCCTGTCAGGCGCCCCCACGCAGACGTCCGCTGACGTGTACTTCAAGACAGACGAGGCAGTCATGGTCATCATCTTCTACGGGGAGACGGCCTCCTACGGGGAGAGGATAGACAGCATGGGGCTGCTCGATGAATGGAGGGAATTTACCGTCACCCTGGACGGCCTCACCCCGGGGACAGCTTACCATTTCAAGGTCAACCTGACAGACAGCTCAGGCAACAGCATAGAATCCAGGGATTTCGGATTCTCTACCGCCTGATTTTTAAGCCTTTCTGACAAAAGTTAATATCGCCAAGGAGGCACTGTATATGGCAGAAGGACAGCAAGTGACAGAAGCAGCAAAACACAAGGGAAGGCAGGGACAGCAGAAGCCAAGGAAGCAGGGGGCGCTCAGGAAGAGGGACAACGTGGTGTTCGTGGGAAAGAAGCCCACGATGAGCTATGTGCTGGCAGTGGTTACACAGTTCTCCGACGGGGCCAACGAGGTCCATGTGAAAGCCAGGGGAAGGTCAATCTCCCACGCGGTTGACATAGCAGAGGTCGCAAAGAACAGGTTCCTGAACAGCCTGAAGCGCGAGATAGCGATAGGCACCGAAGAGGTCAGGGACAAAGAGGGAAGGGCCCTGAAGGTTTCGACGATTGACATAAAAATGATAAAATAGGTCAGTCATATGACGGAAACCCCTGGAACATGCCCTGTTTTTGAGCCGTATTTGGCGCCTATTTTTTATATCAGACCCTATATATAATATACATGCCAGTTTATGGCAACCTGATAGGCGGAAAGTGGCTAAAATCAGCATCAGGCAAAACTTTTGAGAGCCTTGACCCTTCCACAGGCAGGCCCATAGGAAGTTTCCAGGCCAGCACAGTAAGGGACATAGACAAGGCTGTGGCTGCAGCCAGGAAGGCCTTCCCGGGCTGGAAGGCCACCCCTCCCCCTGAGAGGGGACAGGCGCTATACAGGATAGCCGGTCTACTGAGAAAGGAGAAGGAGAGGCTTGCCAGGCTGGAAACGAGGGAGATGGGCAAGGCCCTGAACGAGGCCAGGGGCGACGTGCAGGAGGCAATAGACATAGCAGAGTACATGGCAGCAGAAGGCAGGCGCCTCCTTGGCCACACGACCCCTTCAGAGCTCCCTGACAGGTTCTGCGCGACAGTCAGGCAGCCCGTTGGCGTGTTCGGCATGATAACGCCCTGGAACTTCCCGATAGCCATACCTGCCTGGAAGATGATGCCCTGCCTGCTCGCAGGCAACACTGTGGTGTTCAAACCCTCGAGCGACACCCCATTGTGCGCGATAGAGTTCGTCAAGGTGCTCATGAAGGCGGGAATCCCCCCGGGAGTCGTCAACCTGGTCACGGGCTCAGGAAGGGACGCGGGAGGTCCCCTGGTCAGGCACAGGGCTGTTGACGGCATATCATTCACAGGAAGCAGGGACACGGGCGTCTGGATAACCAAGAACGCCGGCCTGAAGAAGGTCGGGCTCGAGCTGGGGGGAAAGAACCCCATCATAGTGATGGATGACGCTGACCTTGACCTGGCGGTCGACGGGGTCCTGTGGGGAGGGTACGCCACCACAGGCCAGAGGTGCACTGCCTGCAGCAGGGTGATAGTGCACGAGAAGGTGAAGGACAGGTTCCAGAAGAAGCTCCTGGCCAGGATAAGGAAGCTGAGGCTGGGCAGCGGCATGAAGCCAGGCGTGGATGTCGGGCCCCTGGTGAACGAGGCAGCTGTCAAGAAGACAGAGAGCTACGTGGAGCTGGGCAAGAAGGAAGGCGCCAGGCTGTGCTGCGGAGGCAAGAGGGTCCCGGGGAAGGGATACTTCTTCCAGCCAACGCTCTTCACGGACTGCAGGCCCGGCATGAGGATATGCCAGGAGGAGATATTCGGCCCTGTCGTTTCGCTCATACCCGTCAGGGGCTTCAGGCAGGCGGTGGATGCCGCCAACAATACCGATTACGGCCTGAGCAGCGCGATATACACTTCGGACATGGGCAACGCCTTCAGGGCGATAGGGATGCTGGAGACTGGCATCACTTATGTGAACTCGAGCACCATAGGGGCAGAGGTGCACCTGCCTTTCGGGGGCACCAAGGCCACAGGTAACGGCACAAGGGAAGCCGGCATCGAGGGGCTGAACGAGTTCACGGAGACTAAAGCTGTCTATATAGACTATTCTGGACGCCTGCAGAAGGCCCAGAAGATAAAATAGGGGTGGTATGTTATGGCGAAAAAGCCAAAAAGGAAAGCCAAGAAGCCGGTGAAGAAGAAGGCAAAGAAGAAGCCGGCCAAGGCAAAGAAGAAGCCGGCCAAGGCAAAGCCGGTGAAGAAGAAGGCAAAGAAGAAGGGAAAGCCTGCAATCAAGGCCAAGAAACCTGCAAAGAAGGCCAAGAAGCCGGCCAAGGCAAAGAAGAAGCCGGCCAAGGCAAAG
>CAZKUD010000002.1:61845-101311 GCA_964555875.1 uncultured archaeon | reverse complement strand
GTGAAGAAGGCCAAGCCCGCGCCTTCAGTGAAGGTGTCGGCGCCGAAGTCCGCCAGGCAGGAGCTCGAGGCCCCAAACAAGGTTAGCGTAAGGGCCAAGATGCCGTGCACGAAGGCGTCAGCGCTGGTGAACGAGATACACAAGTACATAGTGCCTTCCACGCACCCGTATCCCCTTGTGATAAGGGGCGGCAACGGATGCTATCTGCAGGACATCGACGGCAACTGGTTCCTGGACTTCTCATCCCAGGTGTCATCCACCCCCCTGGGCTGCGGCCACCCGGCCATAAGGGAGGCGATAGCGCGCGTGATGGAGCAGGGAATGCACAAGATAGCCGGCCAGGACTTCTACTGCGAGGAGCACATGGAGCTCGCCAAGAAGCTCGTGAAGATAACCCCCGGCCACCTGTCGAAGGTCTTCCTGAGCAACACAGGATCAGAGGCGGTAGAGAACGCCCTGAAGTTCGCGTACAGGAAGATGGGCCCCCTGCTGGGGATATCGTGCATCGGGGCCTTCCACGGAAGGACGCTGGGCGCCCTGACCTTCACCTACTCGAAGGATATCCAGAAGACCAACTACCCACAGCTGAGGTACAGGAGGATACCGTTCTGCACATCGGACACAGAGGCCGCCATAAACGACATATACGGCGTAGTGGACAGGGACACCACGGCCTTCATCATAGCCGAGTGTGTGCAGGGAGAGGGAGGCTACAGGATAGCGAGCCAGAACTTCATCAAGACCCTGGAGCACGCGGCCAAGTCGAACGGCGTAGCCCTGATAATAGACGAGGTCCAGGCAGGCATGGGCAGGACAGGCAAGTGGTGGTCATTCGAGCACTACGGCATAAAGCCCGACATCGTGTCTGCCGGCAAGAGCCTGCAGGTCGGGGCGACCATCAGCTCCGAGGACTGGGCAGTCAAGGAGTCCGGTGCCGTTTCCAGCACATGGGGAGGCGGCTCCAGGATAGACATGGCGGTCGGGCTGGAGGTCATAAGGACCATAGAGAAGGAGAAGCTGCTCCTGAACGCCACCAAGATGGGAAAGTATGCCCTGGACAGGATAAGGGAGTTCGAGAACTTCCCGGGAGTGGCAGGCTACAACGGCCTGGGCCTGATGCTGAGGCTTGACTTCAGCAACAGGGAGAAGAGGGACGCCGTGCTCTCCAACTGCTTCAAGAAGGGCCTCGTCCTGCTCGGGTGCGGGAACGAATCCATAAGGGTGCTCCCTCCCCTGACAGTGAAGAAGGAAGAGATAGACCAAGGCCTGGGGATACTGGAACAGATTATACGAGAAGGCAAGAAAAAATAAATCAGGCTCCTCCGGGCTTGACCCTGGGTATCTGGACAGGGGGCGGAAGCTGCAGGTCGTCTGCCATGTAGGCAATCTTCAGCAGGCACCTCCTAAACAGGTGGTTCAGGACCTCGACCGACACGTTCTCGGGAAGGCTCTTCTTTTTCTTCCACTGGTTCAGTATGGGGCCGTTCTTCTCGGCAAGGTAGACTATCTCCCCGCCTATCCTTATCTCCGCTATGTCAGGATCGTACTTGGTCAGGAACTCGAAAGACATGTTGAGGGCCTTCTTGTTGAGGGACGCTATGTTCATCTCCTTCATTCCGGTTATCTTGGGGGTGGAATTGACCTTTATCTCCCCTCCTGCTCCTTTCTTCTCCCTCTTGGCCTCCATTGACTTGAAGTTCATTCCGATTATAGGCATGTTGTTTTCCTCCGTTGCTTCAAACTTATATAATTATACACGTAATATAACTTATAAGCTTTGGCAGGCTCTGCTGCCTGTTTTGGAGGGAGGTTATGGCTAAGGTCCTGATGGTGATAGCGCCTGACAACTTCAGGGACGAGGAATATTTCGAGACCAGGGAGGTTCTGGAATCGGCAGGCTTCTCGGTGGCCACGGCGTCCAAGACGCTCGGGGCGGCCAAGGGCATGCTCGGAGGGACCGCCAACCCTGACATCGCCCTGTCAGACGCTGACGCAGGGGATTACTCGGCCGTCGTGTTCGTCGGCGGGACTGGAGCCAGCATCTACTTCGACGACTCTGAAGCCAAGGCCCTTGCGAAGGACGCGTTCGGCAAGGGGAAGGTGGTCGCTGCCATATGCATAGCGCCCACCATACTGGCTAACGCGGGCGTACTGGAGGGCAGGAAGGCCACGGTCTACAAGGACGAGGGGCTGATAGAGAACCTCAAGGCCAAGGGAGCAGAATACACCGGAGAGGACGTTGCCTCTGACGGGAAGGTAATCACCGGAAGCGGACCGCATGCCGCAAAGGCCTTCGGGAAGGCGATAGCGGAGGCCCTGAAATGAAGCGCGCCCTCATACCCCTGGCTGAAGGATTCGAGGAGATAGAGGCCACTGTTTGCGCGAACGTTCTCAGGAGGGCCGGAATAGAGGTCGTCCTGGCAGGCATCCCGGGCACGATGGTCAGGGGCGCCAGGAACGTGAAGCTGATGGCCGACAGGAAGCTGTCAGAGGTAAGGCCGGAGGAGTTCGACGCCATCATACTGGTGGGCGGTGACCCGGGCTACAAGAACCTGGGACTTTCCACGAAGGTTATGGAGGCCGTGAGGGACTTCGAGTCAAAGGGCAAGCTGGTGGCAGCGATATGCGCCGCCCCTGCCCTGCTCTCAAAGTTAGGATTGCTTGAAAACAGGGTGTCTACCATATACCCGGGAATGGAGAGGGAGGTGCCCAGGCCGAGAGGCCACAGGGTGGTGAAGGACTCCAACGTAATAACCTCCCAGGCTCCGGGGACTGCGCTCGAGTTCGCGCTGATGATAGTGGAGAACCTGGCGGGAGAGCACAAGGCGATGGAAGTAAGGAGAGATATTGTATGCTGAGCGAAACCGAGAGGAAGGTGCTGGAGATCATGTCCAAGCAGCTGCTTATCAACAAGGGGGAGCTGGTCTCCAAGCTGGAGCAGTCGGGCATAAACGGCTCGGGCCTGAACCTGGGAAAGCTGCTCGAGATGGGCTATGTGGAGAAGGTTGAATCCCTTGGGATATGCTACGTCCTGACGCAGGCAGGCCAGAGGGCAGCGAAGGGATAGGCACATATCTGGTTTTAAATCAGACCGTCACGTATAGTTATACATAGCCCCGTCGTCTAGCGGCCAAGGATGCTGGTCTTTGGAATTAGCCTCCTCTGTGGAGGGCCTAAAGAGCCGATGCGAAAGCGTGTGAGGACAACCAGTGACGGCGGTTCGAATCCGCCCGGGGCTATAGGCCTATCGAAAGCCTTAAAAACATTAGCTACAAAAACAACTTACCAGTGACAACATATTATTGGAGATACAGTGGGACCATGGGCCAGGAAGAAAGGAAGAAATCGCTGCTGGAGCTCTTCCATGAGATGGAAGTCGATAAGGACGCGGCGCCCGACAAGAAGAACGGGATATCCATACCAGAGGGCAGGAAGGAAGTGTCCTTCGAGATGGAAGTGGGCATCCACAGGTACAAGGTCAAGGTATGGCGGGACGGCTTCAGGGGGATAGACGTGTTCGAAAGCAATGATGGTAACCCCAAGAAGCTCTATGCCCTCACGTTCTCGGAAAATGGCGACGGCAGGTTCTCCGACGGCTGGCAGATGAAGGGGATGCAGCCCTACATAATCAGCAGGGACAACTTCGGGTCATTCGCACAGAGGTACGGCGACCACATACAGTGGCTCGCCCGCAACCTGGACAAGGATATGTGCGAGGAGTTCCTCGAGCTCTTCACCCTCGGATACTGACTCATTCTAATCGAAAAGCTTAAAAATAATCCTTTACTATTATGCTTATGGCAGAGATCATGTGCACACGGCGCAGGCGCTGACTACTTGCATAGGCTTATCTCTACCTGCCATATTACACGGTTCACCTTCAGGACAGAGCTATCTAGTTTTGGGCCCGTAGCTCAGTTGGACAGAGCACTCGCCTCCTAAGCGAGGGGTCCTGGGTTCGAACCCCAGCGGGTCCGCTCAAAACATAAGGAGGTGAAAAAGTGAAAACAGAAAAAGCCAAAGGGAAGAAGGGCATAATTGACAGCGTGGGCTTTTCTATGATAGGGATGAATGACGGGCTTGTCTGCAGCGGAGAAGTTCTGGGCAAGGAACTGCTGGATTACAATGCATTCCATGACAAGAAGCTGGCAAAGTCATACTGGAAGCTGGACGGCAATGCGTTCGATGACCAGCCTGCGCCGATATTCATGAAGCTGGATGCCCTTATAATTGGAGGCCTGCCCGTCGTGATGATGCTCCCTCAGGAAGAGACTGACCAGGGGCTGGTGAAAGAACTGGATGCAGAAGATTTGGGGCATGTACCCATAGCATTCATGGACATGCACAAGACAGGAGAGCGCGATTTCGTCGTGAGCGGGCTGGGCGTAGCAAAGCCTTACCAGGGAATGGGCCTGAGCAAGTACATGATATACGCAGGCGTCAAGGTTTCTGGCGCAAACACCCTGGTGATACCGACGCAACTCAGCAACAAGAAGGCGCATTACGCTTGGCACCACTTGGGGCCGCTGGAAGTGCTGTCGTCAGACGTCTTCCACAACGAGCCGGACACCATTGTTTACAAAGCGAAGATATCTGACCCAAAGGATAAGATACTGGGGCCATTGGTGCAGGTAACCATCGGTTACCTCGATTAATAAGGCAAGGAAAACAAGTGATAAGTATGGACGGCAAGTTCAGGGACGAGGTCGTGAAGCAGATAGTGTCAGCTTCGGGCCTAAAGAAGGACAGGGTAGGGAAGATGCTGGAGACCCCTCCTGACCGGAAGATGGGCGACCTGGCGCTGCCCTGCTTCTCCCTTGCGAAGGAGATGAAGAAGGACCCTAAATCGATAGCCTCAGACATAGCCATGAAGGCGAAGACAGGGGGCCTGATAAAGGCCGTGAGGCAGATGGGGCCATACGTCAATTTCCTGGCAGACTGGGGGAAGGTGGGCCAGAAGGTCATAGGCAGCGTGCTGAAGCAGGGAGAGAAATACGGGAAAGCAGGGAAGTCCGGGAAGGTGGTGCTGGTCGAGTTCCCTAGCCCGAACACCAACAAGCCCCTCCACCTGGGCCACATGAGGAACATGGCCCTGGGGGAGTCAGTTTCCATGCTCCTGGAAAACGCGGGCCTGGGCGTGAAGAGGGTCAACATAAACAATGACAGGGGCATCCACATCTGCAAGTCCATGCTCGCATACCAGAAGTGGGGGAAGGGCCAGACGCCTGAGAAGGCCAAGAAGAAGAGCGACCACTTCGTGGGTGACTTCTATGTCATGTACAGCCGGAAGGCAAAGGAGGACCCCTCCCTGGAGGAGGAGGCGAAGGCGATGCTCCTGAAGTGGGAGGCAGGCGAAAAGGAGACCATCGGGCTCTGGAAGATAATGAACAAGTGGGCCTTCAGCGGCTTCAAGGAGACCTACAGGAAGTTCGGCATAAGGCACGACAAGGAGTATTACGAGAGCGAGACGTACAAGGGGGGGAAGGAACTCGTCATGAAGGGCCTGGACAAGGGGACCTTCTACAGGGACGACACGGGTGCAGTGATGTTCAACCTGGACAAGCACGGCCTCGGCCAGAAGGTGCTCATACGTTCTGACGGCACCGCCGTCTACATGACCCAGGACATATACACCGCCAAGAAGCGTTATGAGGACTTCAAGTTCGACAAGATGGTGTATGTGGTGGCCAACGAGCAGGAGTACCATTTCCAGGTGCTGTTCCAGGTGCTGGACATACTCGGCTTCAAGTTCTCCAAGGATTGCCATCACCTCTCATATGGGATGGTGAACCTTCCGTCGGGCAGGATGAAATCGAGGGAAGGCACGGTCGTGGATGCAGACGACCTGATGGCCGAGATGGAGGAGCTCGCCAGGAAGGAGATAACGTCCAGGGACAAGTCGATAGGAAAGAAGGAGCTGGACAGGAGGGCCTTCCAGATAGCCCTCGGAGCCATCAAGTATTACCTGCTGAAGAATGACGCTGTCAAGAACATGATGTTCAACCCGGAGGAATCCATATCATTCGAGGGCAACACAGGGCCTTACATCCAGTACAGCCATGCCAGGATATCATCCATATCCAGGAAGGCAGGAAAGGTGCCTGCCAGGTTCGACGCGTCCCTCCTGAAGCACGAGAAGGAGACAGCCCTGATGGGTCTCCTGCTGGACTTCCCGAGGGTTGCGGCCGATTCTGCCAGGGACTACAAGCCCCATTACCTGGCCAATTACGCATACACCCTGGCATCGGCCTTCAATGACTTCTATGAGGCCTGCAGGGTGCTGCAGGCAGAGACCCCCGGCCTGAAAGCGGCCAGGCTCGCCCTCTGCAAGGCCACCCGGCTGGTCCTGGGAAGGTCCCTTGGCCTCCTCGGCATAGAGGCGCCTGACAGGATGTGACGGTTTTTTAAAGCCTCGCCTGAATAAAAGATATGGCAGAAAAACTGGCGCTTGCAACAAAGATGTACGTGAGGGGCAGGCAGGACACTAATGAAGGCATGACGTACTACGACATTGCCCTGAGGATTCTCGAAGGCTCAACCAGGCAGGATGACCCTGAGTACGTGCAGCTGAAGAGGGAACTGTCCAGGAAGCTTGGAAGGGACGCGGACAGCGCCTGAAGCATGGTTTATTAGCGCCCCCATCCAACTATAATCATGGGAGACAGACCTTTAGGTGTGACTATAATCTGCATCCTGGGCATCCTGGGGTCCCTGTTCTGGATAGGGATGGGCACGATCAGCCTCGGGCTCGGCAGCATGGGCCTCGGCAGCCTGCCGGAGCTGGGCGCCATGCTCTCCGCCATGGGAACCATTGTCCTTGTGCTGGGCATACTGCTCCTGCTGGGATTCTACTGGGCCTGGAAGATGCAGAAGAAGGGCTGGACGATAGTGATGGTGCTCGAGATAATCGGCATCATACTTTCCCTGGCTACAGGCGACATCACCTCAGCGGCCCTTCCGGTGATTATAGTGTTGTACCTCTACCTGAAGAGGGGCATGTTCTCCTGAGGCTGCGCTGCATAGCCCTGTCTGGGAGAACCAAAAAGAAAAAAGAGTCATGCCATCTCGTAGATGACCGAAGCCGTGCCTTCCAGCTCGACCTTTCCGATAGGCATGGGAACGGGGCTGCCCGAAGCCGACACGGCGTCTTCCACCGCCGCCCTGTAGGGGGCGATGCTCGAAGACTCTGACGCAGAACGGACCCTGGTTATCCTGGTCCCCAGCGCCGCTGCCAGGCCCTCTGCCTTGGCCCTTGCGTCAGCAGCCGCCTCTGAAAGGAGCTGCCTCTTGAGCTCTGATTCGGTCTCCTCATCAACGCTGTAGTCGACCCTTTCCAGCTGGTTGCTGCCTGCCGCGACAGCCGCGTTTATGGCGTCCCCGACCGAGCCGATTCCGACCTTGGCCTTCAGCATGTGCGTCGCGTCATAGCCTATTATCTCCTGCTTGCCCGAGTCGCTGCTCCAGTCATACCTCGGTGAAAGCCTGACGTAGTAGGTCTCTATGTCCCCTTCTGCCACCCCGACGCCCCTCAGCGCTGCTATTACTGTCCCGATGGTGGTTGACGCCATCTGCTGCGCCTGGTTGGCAGTGGCAGACTGGGAGGTCACCCCCAGGTAGACGTGCGCCTCGTTCGGGTCTGCCGTCATCTCGGAGTGCCCGCTGACTGATAATATGGCTGGTTCAGGGAAGCTCCAGGCGGCTGCAGCAACAGAAAACGCCAGGCCCACTGCCAGCACCATCACGATGTAGTGGAGCGGCGTGAATTTCTCTGCCATGATTATACTTGGCCCTGGGCGCTATATAAACCCCGGGGATTTCTTTCGACCCAGGGCTAATGATAACCAAAACAAAAGAAAGGGAAGGCGTTTTACGCCTTTATTTCCTCGTCGAAGGCCTTGACTTCGTACTTGAGCTTCATCAGCAGGTCGTTCGTCCTGTCAAGGGAATCCTGCATCTTGACGGTCTCACCGGTAAGATGCTTCACCTTGGTTTCCAGGTTCACCTGCTCAGATGTCAAGTCTGCGTTGCTCTCCTTCAGGCGCCTTATCTTGGACTTCAGGTTGGCTGCTTCCTTGTTCTTCTTCTGCATGTTCCTCTGGAGCCTTTCCCTGGTCTTTGTCAGGCTCCTGACGTTCAACTGCAGGGAAGCCTTCTGCTCCCTGAGCTTCCTGATGTCCTTTAGGAGGCTCTTCTTCTCCTCCTTGATGTCAAGGGCCTTAACAACGTCCGTTGTAAGTGTGTCCACTATGTTCTCCAGTGCCTTGACGTGCTGTCCCCTTGAGACGCCTTTCGTCTTCCTGAGCTTTGCCTTGGCCTTCTTAGCTTTTTTTGCTGCCATATCCTCCCTCTTTTAATTATTAGCCTGACCCTGTATATAAGCTATTTCTTGTTCTTCTTCAGCAGCCGGATTATCTCCTCAAGCTGCGCATTGATGTTCTGTATGTCCACCTTCTTCTTGGTGAGCTCAATCTTGTGCTTCTTCAGGGAGCCCCTCTGCTGCCAGCCCCCCTCCATGAAGTGGTACTCGAACCTTCCCGGGACCACCTCGTTGGCCTCCTTCAGCCTGTTGTCAAGCGATTCAACGAGAGCAGTGAACTTGTCGTTGTTCTGCAGGAGCCCGTTGACCTGGTCCCTGAGTTCCAGGTTCTCCTTCTTGAGCTTCTTGACGGTCCTGGTGTCCTCCTTCAGCTGGGTTATGAGCTTGGCGACGTCCTCCGTCTCCGGGTCCATGTTCACCTCGATGGTCTCGTTACCGCTATCCTCCATGTTATATAATTCCCCTGGAGGGTTAAAATAGGTTGTGCCGGCTGATTATCTTTCACGCTCGCCCTTTATGAACTCTTCCACCATGTTCTTGCAGACAGAGTCAGGGAACTGCTGTATCGGGTGCTTCATGAAATAGGATGAAGGCGATATGAGGGGCCCTGAGACCTTCCTGTCCAGGCCCAGCCTGGCCATTCTGATGGCGTCTATCACCACGCCGGCGGAATTGGGGCTGTCCTCGACAGAGAGCCTCATCTCCAGCTCTATGGGCACGTCGCCGAACTTCCTGCCCTCCATCCTGACGAAGCAGACCTTGTTGTCGTTCTGCCAGGGCACGTAATCCGAGGGCCCTATATGTATGTTCTCGGCAGGCATCTTGGTCGGGAGCTGCGACTGCACTGACTCGGTCTTGCTTATCTTCTTGGACTTCAGCCTTGCCCTCTCCAGCATGTTGAGGAAGTCGGTGTTTCCGCCTGTGTTGAGCTGGTATGTCCTGTCGAGCTTGACCCCCCTGTCCTGGAACAGCTTGGTCAGCACCCTGTGGGTTATGGTCGCGCCCACCTGCGACTTGATGTCGTCCCCTATTATCGGTATGCCCTTCTCCTCGAACCTCCTGGCCCAGGACGGGTCTGATGCTATGAATACGGGCATGCAGTTTATCATCGCGACACCTGCCTCCAGGCATGCCTCGGCATAGAACCTGGTCGCCTGCTCAGAGCCGACCGGCATGTAGTTGACAAGCACGTCTGCCCCGCTCTCCTTCAGGGCCCTGACAACGTCTACAGGCTTCTCCTTTGAGACCCTGAACGACCTGTCGTCAGGGTAGTCTTCCATGTGCTTGGCCACCCCGTCGAGAACGGGCGCCATCTGTACTGTCACTCCGGTCTTTGGCACTTCTTTCTGGAAGACTGTTGTGCAGTTGGGCCTGGAAAATATCGCCTCCGAGAGGTCCTTTCCGACCTTCCTCTCGTCCACGTCGAAAGCCAGGACAGGCTTTATGTCAGATATCCTGTAGCCACCTACGACGTTGTGCATGAGCCCGGGTATGAGCTCGTCGCTGCCCGAGACGTCCTTGTAGTAGAACAGGCCCTGTATCAGGCTGGAGCAGCAGTTGCCCACTCCGGCTATCGCAAGCTTTATCGGCTTTGGCATTTCCCTCACTTGTTTTATAATGGTAAAACAGTATATAAATGTTTTACGAGAGTAAAACAAATTTATTAACACTCGGACCAAATTTAATCATGACCTTCTACAAGAACAGGGGCAAGTTCGAGAAGCTGTCGATAAAGATAGGGATTGGCTTCAGCAAGCTGAGGCTGACCCCCAACATGTGGACAGGCATCTCCCTGATACCTGTCATCATAGCGGTATATTACCTGTTCTTCCATGACTTCCTGGCAGCCGCCATACTCTTCATAATATCCTCCTTCCTGGACATGGTGGACGGGTCTGTCGCCAGGGTCACGGGAAGGGTGAGCAAGCTGGGGGCCTATTTGGACACTGTCGTCGACAGGTATGTCGAGGGGATAATCATATTCGGCCTGCTGTTCGCGGGCCTTCCCGGGTTCTACCTGCCAGCCAGCGCCTGGGTATTCCTGTTCTTCTTTGGCGGCCTGATGACCACGTATGTCAAGGCAGCCGCAAAGGAGAAGGGGCTGACAGGAGACAGGGAACTGAAGGGCGGCCTGCTCGAGAGGGCCGAGCGCCTGATAATACTCTTCGTGGGAATCCTGCTTGCCATCTGGAACCCGCTCTACCTGACATACGTGCTGGTGGCCCTGGCGGTCCTGACCAACTTCACCGCCATACAGAGGATGGTCATAGCGTCAAGGATGAGAAGGCATTAGAAGTGCCCTATAATCCTGGTTTTTGCAAGCGTAGAAAATACATGCACCAGGTGGTTCGCCTTCTTCCCTTTCAGGACAGTCCTTCCCTTCAGTATATCCTTCCTGATGCCCTCCAGGGTGTCGGCATTGACCTCTGTCCAGGCATTGCCGACCTCCCACTTGGTGTGGGCGTCGCTGCCTGCTGTCATGGCCAGCCCGTGCCTCTTCGCGAACTCCTTCGCCTGCACGTTGTATTCGCTGAACGGCGACCTTGAGTTGAAGCCCTCCAGCCCGTCGACCTTCCTGGCCGCCTTGTCAGCGTCATGGAACCTCCTGTAGGGGTCGAATGGGTGGGCCATTATCGCTACCGCTCCCTGCTCCCTTATCCTGTCCATCACCTGGTGGAAGTCCCCCTTGGGTATCTCCTCCTGCAGGAAGTAGGCTAGCACCTCGCCCCTCTTCTCCCCGCCTGAGTAGACCTTTATCTCCTCCCCCAGTATGAGCTCCATCCCGAGCTTCCTGGCCACAGTTAGCGCCTCCTGCCAGCCCCTTGTGGTGTTGTGGTCTGTTATGGCCAGCCCGTCCAAGCCTTTGGCCTTGGCTGCCTTCACCATCTTGGTCGGGGACGACATCCCGTCCCTGGAATGCTTGGTATGGATGTGCAAATCAAGCTTCATGGTTTATCCTTGATGTTGTTTTTAAAAAAGTCTTCCATGACTGGCTTCAACCCCCTTCGAGAGCCTGTCGGCGAGGGCCAGGTCCAGTTCGGTGTTCCCTTCCCTGCACACGTGGGCCGAACCAAGGGACACTGCCAGCTTGAGAACCTCTGCATCCATCATCCCGGAAAGCCTTCCGTGTATGAAGCCTGACAGGAGGGCGTCGCCCGGCCCTGTGATGTTCTCGACCTTGACTTCCGGGGCAGGCACGTGTATGGATTCCCTCCTTGAGGCGTATATGGCGCCGTCCCTGTCGAGGGATATGAGCATGAATTCCATCCCGTACCTGCCTACCAGGCTTCTCCTCGCATGGCCTGCGACCCGCTCCAGGTTTTCCGCCTCCTCCGGGCCTGACATCATCATGAACTCCTGCCTGTTGGGCTTGGCGCATGTCGGCCCTGCTTTCAGGCCTTCGAGAAGAGGCCCCCTCTGTGAAGCGTCCAGATAGGTGTTGACCCTCCACTTGTCCTTCATGTCCCCTATCAGGTCCCTGTAGACAGTCTCGGTCAGCCCCAGGGGGACAGAACCCGCAAAGACGACAATGTCCCCGCCCTCTGTCTCGTAGTACAGCATCTCCCTGAGCTCCCTGTACTCCCTCATGGTGACCATGGGGGCTTGGGTATGCTTCTTGCCTCCCATATGGGGCGAAAGCACATGCGTCACCCTGGTGTCGCCGTCTATGTTGACAAAGGAATAAGGCACGCCCTTGGCGTCCATGAGGGCCTTCAGCTTCTCCCCGTTCTCCCCGCCCTCGAAGCCGTATGCCTTTATGTCATATCTGGCCGCAGTGTGGTCCACGAGGGAAAGCCTGTAGAGGTGCCGGGCCACGTTTATTCCCTTGCCTGCCGGCTCCTCGTTTACCGAGTCCCCGTCCCTGAACACGTCTATGGCGGGGTTCAGGGTGACTGTCCTTACGGTTACCATGAAATCCATTTATTATCTGGCTGTAAAATATTAATATGGCAGCCAAACCGATTGCCAGGCTGAAGGAGTCGAACACCAAGGATAACCTCTGGATGTACGTCCTCAGGATACTGAAGGACGGGCCCACTCACGCGTACACCATAAGGGACGAGATAAGCAAGCGCTACGGCTTCAGGCCCGGCACCATGACCGCATACAAGGTCCTCTACGGCCTCAGGACGAGGGGCCTCGTCACCAAGAGGCTGGACGGCAGGAAGAAGATATACCACATCACAGCGAAGGGCAAGGCCGAGCTGGAGGGTGCCATCAGGCTCTACCGGAACCTGCTCAGGGCGCTGGCTTAAGCTTTTAAATACTCCGCCTCTTATTATAGTTATCGAAGTCATTCAACCTAATGACTGCGAAGATGAAAACCAAGAGGGGATGAAGATGGCAGGTGAATTCGTGAAGTTCGAGACCCCGAAGGACCTTTCCAACAAGGTCCTGGAGGCCGTAACCATAGCCAAGGCGACAGGCAAGACCAGCAAAGGGGTGAACGAGACCACGAAGGCGATAGAGAGGGGCGTGGCCAAGCTGGTTGTCATGGCAGAGGACGTGACACCTCCTGAGGTACTGATGCACATACCGGTCCTCTGCGAGGAGAAGCAGGTCCCGTATTCGTACGTGCCCAACAAGATGGAGCTCGGGAAGGCATGCGGCATAGATGTCCCGACATCATCCATCGCCGTGGTGGAGGAAGGCGAGGCCAAGAAGCTCATATCAGAGCTGGCGGCCAAGCTGAACGAACTCAAGAAGAAATAATAAGTGATATCATGTCAGTAGCAGCAGAGATACTGCAGGTAAGGGGAGTCCTTGGCGTCAAGGGCGTCCGTGCAGTCAGGGCCAGGGTCCTGGAAGGCAACGACAGGGGAAAGGTAGTGGTAAGGAACGTCGTGGGCCACATAAAGGAAGGCGATGTCATACTTCTGAAAGAGACAGGGATGGATGCCGAAGCCGGCATGTCGAGGAGATAGCATGGCGAAGTGCTCATTCTGCGGGGAGAACCTGGCGGCAGGCAAGGGAAAGACCTTCGTCAGGACCACTGGCCAGGTGCTCCATTTCTGCGGCTCCAAGTGCCAGAGAAACTGGAACCTCGGCAGGCAGGGCAAGACCACACGGTGGACCAGGAAGTCAAAAGAAGCCTAGGATTGCGTGGCGCTTATCGAAGCCCTTGTTGAAACCATGGGACATGCCTTGTTGGTGATCACTACCTCCCGGATGCTTCCGACCATTCCGGTTTTGTTGCCCATGTAGGCCAGCAGGTATACCGACTGCCCCCTCTTCAGGGGACTGGATTTGCTGACCCCTCCCTGGCTGACGTTGGACGCGTCGAAATTGATTGTCCCTGTGTCCGTGTTCATCAGCACCCCGAAGCCGTAAAGGGGAAGGCTGCCGAAGTTGGTCACCTTTATCTGGTACTCGTCATTCCCTGAGAGGTTGAACTGTGTGCTCTCTATTATGAAGTTGGTCTCTGCCAGGCACTCCTGGGAGCCGGTCTCTGTCTCCACGAACTCCAGGTTCCAGCCCGTGATTATGCCTATTACGAGTACAACGACGCCTATCATCAGTATGACGCCCACAATCTCGTTTATCCCTTTCCCCATGTTTTAGTATTGTCCAGGGGCATTAAAATAAACCGGGCCGAGGCTAAAGGGATTCAAGGCATTCCTGCTCAAAGAAATGGAGTTCGCCCGGGACTATTATGACAGCCGGCCTCTTGTCCAGGGCCTTGTCTGCCTGCAGTTCCTTCAGGGTCCCGTATCTTATGGCCTCGCCAGGCCCGCCCAGCTGGCAGGCAGCCACCAGCCTCGTGCCACCAGACAGGATGCCTTTCTGACCTTTCTCCTCCATCCCTGCCAGGAGTGAGAGGCCCTCCGAAACGGCCATCGGTATGTCCAGGAGCACCAGCGTGTGCAGGCCGGCCCTCTTGTTGACGGCCATCCCGTCATACACCGACATGGGCATCTCGCTCGTCATCGTGACTGTCCTCCCGAACTTGTACAGCTGCAGGCCCGTCTTGGCGACGGCCGTCATTATGCTGGAGCCGTGGATCACCTTGACCTCCACGCCCATCTTCCTGGCGTCCTGGAGCAGTGATATGTGCGTCGTTGCGGACAGGACGTCGCCTCCCACCATTATCCCTATGTTCTTGAGCTGCGCCTGCTTTATCAGGGAGCCTGACCTATCCTCAAGACCCGACCTGGGGATTCCCATGACGTCCTTCCCTGTCAGGCCGGAAAGCCTCTCCTTTGTGGTGTGCATGCCCGTGGTGTAGAGCTCCACGTACAGCATGTCGCATTCCTTTGCAGCCTCTATCGCCCTGAGCGACATGTCCTTCTCGTCGAACAGCCCCAGCGAAATCAGGTAAAGCATAATCAGTATATGTAACTGTTAAAAATAAGCGTTAGAAGTCAGCTTCCTCTGTGAGCGGGCATATCTCAATGGAAACGGGCGTGTAAGCCGCATCCTTCGGTGTGTTCTGGTGCCTGGGCACATCCACCCTGGTGAGCATGTCCCTGGTGACGTCATCGAGCTCGCCCATAGCCACCACTACGGGCTTCTGTACGGATTCCGGGTTCTTGTAGGCCACAGGCCTTATGGTCTTGACTCCCGCCGCCTTCACTATCTTCTCGGCTGCAGTCATGGCCTTCTTTGACTGCTCGGTTCCCATGGTCCTGAAGTAGTCATCCGACACGTCCAGCACGTATGAGCTGTCTATTCTGCCTTCTTTCTTCACTATCTCTATCTCGGGCCTGTCAAGCACGTATTTTCTCATAACCATAATTTCACCTAAATTCTTTTAAGGGTTTTGGTTGTGGACATACACCCTGTTCCTCCCTTCTGTGGCGTCCTTGTCCTGTATCAGCCTGTTTGCCAGCTGGAACAGCCAGAACCCCATATAGTCAGCATGGAAATTCATGTAATCTTCCGTCTTTCTGATGTCCCTGTAGGCCCTTCCCGCCCTGGCCCTGCTCATCCGGCCGTTGTCAGCGTCCTCGATGGCAGGTCCGAGTATGGCCCTTATGTCCCTGTACTGGTTCCTCTTCCTCTTCTTCAGGAAGGACTTGAGCGCATGGATATCTGAATATGCTTCCCTGACCTCCCTTGCCGGGTCCTTGCCGTCCAGGCAGGCCACCCCGACGGTCACCTTGACAGGGGACACTATGCCCCTTTCCTCGTCAAACATAACTATCCCGTTGTCTGCTGCCTTATGGTAGTCCTCTGGCATATGCCCGTCCTCCGGGCACTTCATCTCCAGCACGAACGGGTTCTTGTCTACCATCCTATGGAAGCTCCTGGCCATCTCCTCTGCCTTGTCCAGTTTGATGCCCGGAAGCAATGCTGTCTGCTCGTCCCCTCCGTACCACCTGTAGCCCTTCCCCAGGTCTGCTATGGCTGACAGGAGGTACCCTGATATGTATTCCAGGACGCTGTCCCCTATTGCATTGTCAAGGTAGCTGTTGAAGCTTTTGAACCTGTCCACGTCAGAAACGAAGAGGCTTATCGGGCCCCTGGGCTCTTTCCTGTCCTTCCCCTGCTCCCTTCTCATCATCTCCTCAGCAAGCTGGCCCTCGAAGGCGTCCTTCTTTATCAGGCCTGTGGTGTCATCGATATCGAAACGCCTCTCCAGGCTGAGCACCTTCCTCTGGAGGCCAGGGAGCAGCTCGTCCATTACCCTCCTGTAGCTCTTGAACATGGTCGGCAGGGCGTCTGCAACCTCCTGAGGGTTCTCCTCTATGGCCTTCCTGACCAGCTCCGCGGCCTCCCTGGGGTCGGCATTCTTCAGGCCCTCCGAAAGGTAGCGCAGGGCCTCCATCTTGCTCTTCACGTTTCCTGTTGACCTTCTCCTTCTTGCCATGGTATCACTATTTGTCACTATTAGATAGTGAATAGTTGTATTAGGGGTATTTAAAGGTTTCCCCTGGTCCCTTGATGCCGGTTTCACCCCGAAAACAGCCCATTAAAGGGCATTCCTGGCGTTCCGTTAGGGATTATAACAATTGCATGGGCTGGTATTTAAAGCTTCAGAAGCAGCGCCTTGAAAGCCTTTCACTGTATGTGCTTGAGGCAGTCAATGGGGAACATCATGTGGATCGTGCCGAATATGTCCCTGTAAACGTTCCCTGACTTGAGGAGCATCGCATCCGTCGTATCAAGCCCTTCCATATCAAAGTAGTCTGAGTGAAGCTCGACGTACATGAAGCCCGAACTCTCAATAACCTCGACCTCATAGCCGGCCAGCTCGTCTATCATCCTGTAGAATTGGGAAGGAACGCTTATATCCCTTTCGGAACCCCTCATCCCTTGAGGAGTATCTCCACCACGTCCCCGTCCTGGAGCACATAGTCGGCGCCCAGCTTCCTTCTCTCCCTGTTCATGCCGCCCAGGAACTTGTCTGCCATTGACGTGTGCACCTTGGCCGCCAGCTCCTTAAGGGTGGTGCCCTTCCTGACAAGATGCGCGTCAGGGAGCACGTTCCCCTTCTGGTCCGTCATCTTGCCTATGTTCGCCACAGGGTAGACCACTATCATGTCCAATAGCCTGAATACGGCCTCGTCTATCACCTTCTGCACGCCTGTCGTTCCCCACTTCTCCAGCACGCTCTTCCTCAGGAATTCCAGGCCCTTCTTCTGCTTCTCCTCGACGTCACCTGTTATCTCAAAGTCCCCGTCCCCTGGGCTGTACTTCAGGAGGCCCTTCTCGGCCGCCCTCCTGAGTGCCAGCTCAGATTCAGCCGAGGTCGGTATGAGGTTGACCCCCACCTCCTTCAGGTGCTCGTAGTTCTTGTCCGCCCCCGGCACGTCCGCCTTGTTGGCGGCTATTATGATGGGCTTGCTCCTCTTCCTCAGGTTCTCGGTGAAGTCCAGCAGCTCCTTGTCCCCGGATTCCGGGGCCACGGGGGTGTCCAGCAGGGCATCCTTGACGTCGTCGACGGTCAGGCCCAGCCCCGAGAGCTGGTTGTGGAGTATTATCTCGGGCTTCTCCTTCTTCTGCTTCATCTTCATGGAGAGCTGCGGCCAGGACTTCCTGAGTATGCCCAGGATCCAGTAGTCTATCTCCTCCTCGAAGAACTGCACGTCATGCATCGGGTCATGGCTTCCCGGGTCCACGGGGTTGCCGTCGTTGTCTGTCCCCCCTGATATGTCAATGACATGTATCAGGGCGTCAGCCTCCATTATGTCTGACAGGAACCTGTTTCCCAGGCCCTTCCCCTTGTGCGCCCCAGGGACAAGGCCAGCTATGTCTATCAGCTTGACCGGTATGAACCTCATGCCGTCCACGCACTTGGAGTTCTGCGGGTTGCACTTCACCCCGGCCTTCCTGCAGGGGCACTCCACCCTCACGTAGCTCACGCCCCTGTTGGGCTTGATGGTCGTGAATATCCTGTTGGATATCTCGGCGTCGACGAGCGTCGCTGCGCTGAAGAAGGTCGTCTTCCCTGTGTTGGATTTTCCGCAAACAGCCACCAGCATACTATCAATATAAGTCTTTCGTCTCGTTATTAATATAGCTTATGATATCAGGCATGACAGGCATCTTGAAGGAGCATGAGTTCAGGATAGCGTCAGTTCTGGTCCTGCTTGAGAGCGCCCTCCTGCTTTGGTCATCCTTCACTGCAGGGCCAGTGGTCGAGGCATACAGCTTCCTCTACCTCAACTCAGCAACATTGGGCCACCTCATGGCATACATAGTCTACGGATGCCTGTGGGGGATGATGTTCCTGATGAAAGGCAACACAGGCAGAAAATCAATAGTGCTCGCCATCATAGTAGGCTCAAGCTTCGGGGCACTGAACGAGATAATCCAGTCAGGGGTACCCGGAAGATACATGGACCTGATGGACATCAGGGTGAACATAATAGGCTCCTTCATAGGAGGCCTCATCTCAACAAGAATCAGATTCAGGGCCCATCAGGCCGCTTCCTGACACATTCGTTCTCAGAACTTTAGCCTCTTCTTGCTCTGCATGTAGTACTCTGTGGAGGCCTTGATCACGAAGGTTGTCATGATGGCGAAGCCCAGCAGGGCCAGGCCTCCCAGGACAACCAGCGTCTCGATGTTGCTGAGCATGTATGCCAGGGAAGCGACCAGTGCCACGGAGTCCTCCACCTGGGCAAGATATGGCAGCATAGCCATTATGGAAGACAAGAGCAATGGCATGAAGAACACCAGGAACACCGTGCCTCCTATTACCGAGACCAGGAACCACATCACGAACACCCTTACAGGCCTCTCCCTGAACATGTTCCAGGAGCCCTCTATCGCCTTCCGGAAACCCTTCTTGCCTATGACCACCTCCTGCATCGAGAAGTAGAGGACAAGCCCCACCAGTATGCTGAAGATGGTGTGGACCATGCCTGCTATCAGGCCCAGGGCGCCGGACACCACAGCGACCCCGAGGAGCGAGGGATACAGCCTGGAAGAGAGCCTGAAGCTCTCCTGGATGCCTCCCTTCTCGTTCCTGCTCTGCTGTATCAGGGCGCCGATGGCCCAGAGCTTCACCAGGTTCCAGAGGACCACCAGCAGGATGAATATGGCAATCAGGCCGGCAAGCGAGAAGGCCGAGAGCGGGTTGGCTGACATGACCGTCAGCACCGCCCCTATCATGCCCATGTTGGACATCAGCAGGTAGGCCATCAGGCCCATGAATATGCCGTCTATGATGAAGAACGGCAGCCACCTCTTGGGGTGCACGCAGAACCTGAGGCCCTTGCCCAATGCTTCTCCCCATCTTATGCCCATATAAGATAATTAGCAGGCTCCCAATAAATATAAATCGGGGATGCGTTGGTAAAGCATGACCAGAAGGATAGCCATAGTCGACAGGGAGCTGTGCAAGCCCAAGATAACGGCCTTCGCCTGCATGAAGGCGTGCCCTGTCAACAGGACAGGGAAGGACTGCATAACCGTGTCGGAGGAAGACGGCAAGGTGATAATAGACGAGGGTCTCTGCATAGGTTGCGGCATCTGCGTGAAGAAATGCTTCAGGAATGCCCTCACGATAGTGAACCTGCCCGAGAAGCTGAAGGAGACGCCCATACACAGGTACGGGAGGAACATGTTCTCCCTGTTCCGCCTACCCATCCCGAAGGAGGGCAATGTGGTGGGCCTTGTGGGGGAGAACGGGACAGGCAAGTCGACCATCCTGAACATACTCTCAGGCAACCTGAAGCCCAATGCCGGCCTGCTGGAGGGGGGTGGCTGGGAGGCAATATTATCCAGGTTCAAGGGGACGGAGCTCCAGGGCTTCATGGAGTCCCTGGCAGACTCGAGCCTTTCCGCGGCCTACAAGCCCCAGCATGTGGACGACATACCCAGGATTTGGAAGGGAAAGGTGGCAGACTTCCTGAAGAAGGCTGACGAGGAAGGCACGCTTGATGACGTCTCTGAAAGGCTCGGGATAAGCGAGATGATGGGGAAGGAGATATCCCAGCTGTCAGGTGGCGAGCTACAGCTCCTGGCCACGGCAGCCACACTCCTGAAGAAGAGGGACTTCTACTTCTTCGACGAGCCCAGCTCATACCTGGACGTGAGGGAGCGGCTGAAGGTGGCCGGGGAGATAAGGAAGCTCTCAGGGAAGGCGAAGGTGATGGTGGTGGAGCACGACCTTTCCGTGGCAGACTACCTGGCTGACGTGACGCACATACTCTACGGCAAGGCGGGAGCCTTCGGGATAGTCTCCAAGCCCTACGGGGTCAGGATAGGCATAAACACCTACCTGGAGGGCTACATAAGGGAGGAGAACATGCGCTTCAGGGACGAGCCAATCGTGTTCCAGAAGTCCGCAAAGCAGTTCGAGAAGACCCGGCTCTTCCTGCAGTTCCCTGCCTTCAGCAAGAAGTTCCCTGGCTTCTCCCTGGAAACGGACGGAGGCAACCTCTACAAGGGAGAGGTGATAGGCATACTCGGCCCCAATGCCATAGGCAAGTCGACCTTCATCAAGATGCTGGTCGGAAAGGAGAAGCCGGACAAGGGGAAGGCGCTTTCCGGCCTGAGGCTTGCATACAAGCCCCAGAGGCTGGTACTGTCAGGGGACGAGGGCAGGATGACTGTAAGGGAATACATAGAGAGCAAGGGCGTCAAGATAAGCACAGAGGCCAAGAGGCTGGTGGAGTTCCTGAGGATGGGCAAGAGGATGGAAAGGAAGATGCAGAACCTCTCAGGGGGTGAGCTCCAGACAGTCCTGATACTGTCCGTCATCCTCCAGGAAAAGGACATGATGCTGCTGGACGAGCCCTCCGCATTCCTTGACGTCGAGCAGAGGCTGAGGGTGGCAAAGGTCCTGAAGTCCCATGTTGAGGAGCTGGAGATTCCCTGCTTCGTGGTGGACCACGACATACTCTTCATAGATGTCCTGTCAGACAGGATAATGGTCTTCGACGGTAAGCAGGGCGTATCAGGCAAGGCGTCAGCCCCCACAACCCTGAAGGAAGGCATGAACTCGTTCCTCAAGTCCCTGGGCGTCACCTTCAGGCGGGACCCCCAGACAGGCAGGCCAAGGGCCAACAAGCCCGGCTCCCAGAGGGACACCGAACAGAAGGAGAGCGGCAGGTACTACTACGCCGACTGATCACTCCAGGACCTTCTTCAGGCTCTTGCGTATCTCTTCCTCTTCCTTCTTCTCCTCTTCGGTCTTTCCCTCTTCTTCAGAATCAGCTTCCTTCTCCGGGTTTTCTTCTTCCTTCTCCTCTTCACCGGGTTCCTGCTCTTTTGTCTCCTCTTCCTCTCTTTCTTCCTTCTCTTCCGGTCCCTCTTTTTCCGGCTCTTCGGCAGGCTCCTTTTTCCCTTCCTCTTCAGGCCTTTCTTCGGCTTTCTCCTCTTCCTTCTTCTCCTCGAGCTCCTCCAGCTTCTCCTTCGCCTGCTCCATCTCTGCAGGGGAGGGCTTTCCTCCCTTCTCTTCAGACTCCTCTTCCTCTTTGGGCTTCTCCGGCTTGCCGCCCTTCTTCCAGGTCTTCCTGAGTATGCCCCTGTACAGGTACACCAGGGCGGCGACTATCACCATCAGGCCCGTCCATTCCATCCCGTAGCCCAGAGCCCAGGAGGCGTATGCGGCTATTATGCCGGCCACGAACATGATGGAGAGGGTGGCCATGTAGTTGGGCCTCCCGTAGGGTATGGCGCTGTCGAGCACTATCACTATGGCGGCTATGAAGAGCGCTATCTGGAACGGCAGCCATATCGGGTTCAGCAGGCTACCCAGAATGAACGAGCCTGCCACGAGGCCTTTCAGGGCTACTGCCCAGCTTGTCAGGGGGACTTCCCTTATCCTTGCCATAACACCAACGCCTGCTGCAAATCAGGTAGCACGCCTGCCAGGACTCCCACCAGGTACAGGAGCATCAGGTGCCTGAGGGGGAGCACTATCGGCAGGTTCACCCTTAATTTTTGTGCTGAAAGGAATATATTGATTACTACGAGCGGAAGCAATAGAGGATAGGCCGAGAACACCATGAGCTCTGACACCCTGTCGCATCCCACATCCGTCGCTTCCCCAAGCTTCCTCCCCTTCTTGTTCATGTTCCTGGCGACAGCCCCGTCGAGCCAGTCAAGCAAGATTACCAGGGCCAGCGCCCCTGTAAGCACGTAAAGGTCCCTGGAGAATATGAACACTGCTGACAATACCACTGCCAGCCAGGATATCCTGTCCGGGTTCACATCCAGCCTGGCAAGCCCGTCAAGCTTATGTAGTACAGTCCAGTAGCCCATATAGTTGCTCCTAAAGCCACCTTGGCCTTCTTGGGAAGGTTGAAGTCAATATGCTTCCTGGAAAGGGGGTACAGGGGCCTGGTCGACCCGGTCACGAAGTCCAGGAAGACATGTGAAAGCACGCCCAGGGAGAACAGGGGGAACCCCAGGAGGAAGCCGGCAGCCATCACCACAGAGAGGAAGGGGAGCTCATGGAACCAGGTCCTGGACTCGTGCCTGAAGTACTTCCCCTTGGGGTAAGTGTACAGCCTGTCCAGGTCAGGCAGCACCCCTCCTATCACTGCCTGCAGGGAAACCTGTTTGGCGAAGAATATGCCGAATATGGCATGCGATATTATGTCCATATCAGTCCAGCGTCGTGACGGAGGGGCCGTACGTGGTCGTCTTGAGCCCGAAGTGCTCCTTTATCTCGTTCATGAAGCCCAGAGAGTATTCCCTGCACCTGTCCAGCGCGCTCCTCCTGACCTTGTCGTAATAGAGGTATGAATAGATGTACCAGAGGGGCTTCAGGAATATCCCCCACCCCCCGAACTTGGTGGTCATGTTGGAGGTGAAGGTCAGGTTGAAGTGGCCGTCCTTGGTGGACTTGTTCTGGCTTCCCTGGACCTTGATGTCGAACCTCATGCCGGTGTAGTCTGAAACGGGCTTCTTGACCCACCAGAGGGAGAAGAAGTCTATGTTCTCCCCGCTCTTGTCCCAGTTCAGCCTGGTCCAGCCCGCATTGGTAGAGCTCACATGGAAGAAAGGCCTCTGGAGTCCGGCTATCTTCTTGGCAATCCCCCAAGGGTTCGGCCCCTTGTACTTTATGAATATCTCCTTCTCCGGGGCTAGGCAATTGTCAAGTATCTCTATGCTGGCCATGCGTCACCTATTGGCTCTTCTTGAGCTCCTCGTAGAATTCCCTTATCTTCTTCTGGTAGAATATGACCAGGTGCCTGCATTCCTCTGCGTACTCTTCCCTCTTCTTCCTGTAGAACATCCTGTGCCAGAACGTCCTGAGCATCTCGTAGAAGAGGGACCTCTGCCAGACTGTCTCCTGGGGGTACTCTGTCCTGATTAGGCCCCTGACCTCAACCCTGACCTTTCCCATCTCGTCGCCTTCCCCTGCCAGCTTGAACCTGATGTAGAGGTAGGTGAATATGTCCATGTCCTTGTGGAGCCACCATGTGACCTTGAACTTCTCCTTCCCCTTTGACTTGCCCCAGTTGTAGTCGACCTCCTGTATGTGGGACTCAGGGACGTTGAAGACAGACCTCATAAGCTCGTACATCTTCTTGTAGAACTTGGTCCCCTGGGTGGTCACGAAGTTCATCTCGACCCATCCCGGCTCCTCCTCGAAGCAGTTGTCCTCCAGGAGCATCTTGGTTCTGGCGTATACCATAAGACCACTGTTTTATTATAGGCCCGGTAACATTAATAAATAGGGATTGTTATGTTCGGATGGATAGGCGGCATAATCGGGGTATTGCTCATCCTGCTGGGGGGGTTCCTGGTGCTATTCTTCCCTTTCACGTCAGAGGAGCAGCCCGAGTCCATGGCCATGACAGCCATAGTGACGGGCTTCGTCATCCTGGTCATAGGCGGATTGCTCCTGTTTTTTTAGGGCCTTGGACGCTTCCGTACGCCAGGGAAGTCAGACCAAGAGAACTATGATGCCCATTATGAAGAGTACCATGCCCAGCCCCAGCATGGGGTGGCTGTCGCCCAGGTTGCTGGCGTGCATGAACGTGAGCATACCGAACAGGAAGAATATGAAGCCCAGCACCTTGAAGATGAACGGGTGCACGCCTGCCATCTGCATGAGCGCCAGCACCAGCAGCACGGCGCCTATGGCCCCGGACTTGATGGTGTTAACCCTGGCGAACTTCATGAAAGCGAACATGAACACTGCGGCCACAAGCAGTATCACGCCCGGGGACTGGCCCCCGAACAGGGGAATGCCTGACAGGAACGCCGAGGACAGCAGGACTGCCAGCAATGCGGCGACGGCCGCCACCAGGATATGCAGATTCATGGGTATTACATGAACCTGAAGTTTTTAAGTCTATGTTAAGGCTAATATAAAGTGGATGCCAGGCGACAAGATTGTTTGTGAGGACTTCAGGCAGGACATGTTCGACAAGCGGGCCACGGGCTTCTGCATATGCGGCTCTCCCTTCGAGATGGTCATGATATTCGACTTCACCGGCCTGAGGGGCAGCGGCTCGAACCTCTATTACGGCTACGTATACCAGGTGCCCAAATGGAACTACAACATCTACAAGGTGGACGAATGGATATCCGTCACGCCTGAATGGGCCGAATACTATTCCCTCACCATAGGCCAGAAGCAGAAGCTGATGGAGACCATCAAGTCCGGCCTGGCAAGCGCAGCCTCTTCTGTAGCTGATTACGAGCTCCTGGCGCACGACGCCAGGAGGTACAAGGAGATAATAGACTACTTCAAGGCCGCCCAGAAGGACGAGCACGTCCTCAGGTCACTTTTCGTGGACAGGGTGGACGCGCACACGGGGGAGGGCTACTCCCTCATCACGATGGCCAGGAGATGGCCAACCATAATATCGGACTTCATAAGGATGGACGAGGGCTGGACAGACCCGGCCAAGATAAAGGACCCGAGGGCCCAGGTGGACAAGATAAGGACAGAGCTCGACGTGTCCCAGGCAGAGGCGACGGTCCTGAAGACCAAGAACGAGCTGTTCAGGCAGTGGAAGACTGCCTTCAGGCCGACTGTCCTGGAGAGGTACGCCAGGATACAGAACATGGCGGAGGCCAGGAAGAAGTCGATAGACGAGTACAAGAAATGGCTGAAGCCCTACCTGGCCAGGCACAAGATGATGAAGGAGAACATGGAGGTGTCCGCCTCTGATGAGATAAGCAACCCGTACATGACCCCGGGCTTCGGCCAGTCCCAGGCAAGCACAGGCGTGAAGCTCTGGTGCTGGAAGCCGTTCGTGCCTGCCGAGCTCAGGAAGGCGGAGCTGGGCCCCCTGAAGGAGCCCCATGGGTTCCTGATAGACCCTTACGACGACCTGGTCAGGGAGTGGCAGGAGAAGATAAACAAGGCCTGGGGGACCAACGTGACGGACAAGGAGGTCAGGGCCATGCTAAACCCGAAGAACACCGGCAGCTGGACATGGACCAGGCCGGGTACCAAGCCCATACCAGACATGGACAGGCACCACCTCTACTACGTGTTCTTCGAGGTCACATACCTGCTCAACCTGGTCAAGACGCCTCCCCCCGAGGCGATGGAGACCGACAACGTGATGTTCTACCCCTTCAGGGGATGGTTCATGTCCCAGAACGCCATATTGGTGCACCTGATAGAGCTGGAGGCCAGGAAGAGGGCCTTCGACGCTTACGTCAACCAGATGATAGGCGCGAAGGAGGAAGAGGAGGCCATACTCAAGAAGGTGGAGGCAGAGTTCAAGCCGAAGCCCAAGGAGAAGTTCCAGCTCCCGAAGGGCTTCCAGAGGGTGAAGGGCTGGGGCAATGCCATAGGCAAGGGCGCAGACAGGTTCGCCCACCTCTACGTCAAGAGGGGCCCTTATGAGCCTGTGTTCTATGAGAGGGTCAGCAAGCTGATGGCCAGGGGGATGGGCGGATACTACGGCCAGCAGATGGGCCACATACAGAAGCTTATGGGCGTCGAGTAGGTTAAGGGATAGGATGGCGAAATCTAACTACAGCTTGGGCGTTTCGACAGGGCTTTACTCCATTGCCAGGTCCGAGGAGCTAGCCTCCAGCATGGCCAAGCTGGGTTTCGCCCTGACCAGGGGCATATCCTGTGTCGAGATAGCGGGTGACGTGCCCCATGAGGTCACCCAGACAGACGGGAAGGACATAAGGCACGTCGCCAGCAAGCAGGGGATAGACGTGCTCTTCCACGGCTCCCTGACGGTCCCCATAGGCATACCGGAGAGGGGCGACTACAGGGACGCAGAGAACCACATGAAGAAGTCCATAAGGTCCGCAATACACTGCGGCTCCAATTACATCAACTTCCACTCCTGCCTGAACATCTGGCTGGAGCTCATGACGTACGCAGGAAGGAAGCTGACCATGTCGTTCTGCGACCATGAGGGGCATTTCATATCAAACATCCTTAAGGGCAACAAGCCGGCTGACAAGAGGATGAGGAAATGGTTCATAGAGGAGAGGGGCGAGCTCTACATCGGCGACATACTCACCAGGGACCAGAGGATAAGGCTGAACAGCGAGGTCAACATCCAGGTCGACAGGGAGAGGAAGGAGGAGCTGAGGGACAAGCTGTTGGAGCTCCTGGACAAGCGCCTCCCGAAGGACATACCCGACAGGGACAAGCAGGTAAACAAGGTCATAAACGACGCCCTGGCGACCGGCATACCCCCCAGGGAGCTGGACAAGGTCGTCCCGGGCCTGGGGGAGGAGATAAACGAGCTCTACGAGAGGATAAGGGAGAGGGCCGTCCTCAGGAACGCCGAGATAGAGAAGAAGATAACCAACGACACCCTTGACAGGTTCCTGGGAGACGGGAAGAAATGGTACAGCGAGGAGCTCAGGGGCGTGGTGGGCATCATAGACGGCTACCACATAATGGCGCACTGGATGTTCTTCCACAAGGACCCCATGTGGCTCGAGATGGTAAGGGTCTACAAGAAGGAGCTGGAGGAATACAAGCTCGACTACAACGACCCCCTCTGGCTTGACAATGCCTGGAGGAAGGCAGAGGACTCCAATGACAGGGGCTTCAAGGAGTTCTTCTATGCTGTGGTCGCTGCCAAGTTCCTGGAGGGCCACACCCAGAGGGTGCTCAAGTGGCTGGAGAAGGACCTGATAGAGGAGTACCAGGCCCTGCCGGAGAACACCCCGGAGCAGAAGAGGGACAAGAAGGAGCTGCTGGAGGGCGCCAGGAAGCTCCTGATAACGTACGAGTCCCCGGACGCCAGGGACCCGTCCCATGCGGGCATGTTCCTGCTCTGGAACCCCAAGCAGGTGTTCGCCGCAGTCAAGGCCATCAGGAAGAGCCTGAAGACTGACAGGATATGGCTGCTGATGGACTTCGAGCACGTGGCCACCCAGGGCCTGGACCCGGTGAAGGACTTCGAGGAAACAGTGAAGCTTATACCTGACTATGGTAGATACGTGATTGCCATACATTCCAATGCGCCCAATCCCATGCACGCGCACGAGCCCCTGGAGATAGGGGATGTCAAGGTGTACACCCTGCTCTGGCTCCTCAGGAAGACAGGCTTCGGGAAGGACAAGAAAGTGTACGTCATATACGAGAGGGGCGGGGGGAAGGACCCCTTCATGCGCTCGATAGAGGCCCTCAGGCACATGATAACCTACATAGAGAAGGACGTGGTTCCTGAGAACCTCCCTGTCGAGTTCTTCGGCATGAAGGGCCCCGTTGCAGGCGACTACAAGCGCCAGTGGCAGATAATACAGGACCACACGACAGACCCGCTGAAGGACCTTTTGGAGATGCCCGAGGAGGACTGGGGCATCATGTCCCAGGCAGCCGTCAAGAAGGGCAAGAGGCCGGAGGTCTGGAAGAAGGGAGAGATGAGGTAGCTGCATGGCAAAGGGAAAGAACCTGCACGCAGCCCTGTTCTCTGTTCCGGGCATACTCTTCCTGATAAGCGGCATCAGGCTGCATCTTGGAGGGGACGCCATAGGGATGCTGATACACAGCATCGCAGGGGTATGCTTCCTTATTATAGCCTACTCCAGGCTGAAGGGATGGTTCTCCTAGCGCTTGCAGAAAATCCCCCGCCAGGAAGCCTAGCAGTGGCAGTTGGAATCAGCCTCACCGCAGCAGGGGCATATATCCTCAAGCTTGGTCTCCTTCTTGCACTTGGGGCATTTGCCTTTCACGTCTGCCTCGAATCCGCATGCGGGGCATTTGTACATAACTAGTAATGGAGACCCTTTCTTAAATATCCTACATGCTCCCTGGCCCATTTTTAAACCTGGCGTGACAAATATGACTATTGGAGCATACAAACCTTTAAATAGCACAATGTGTTATTATCAATCAGTGATTACATGGCCGAAAAGAAATATTCGGGTGCCGGAAAGGCGCCTGCAAAAGAGGAGAAGCCCATAGTGGACAGGGAGGCGCCTGAGGCCAAGAAGGCGGTCAAGAACCTGACGAAGCAGGAACAGCAGGAGCTCGCCAACGAGAAGCAGAGGATAGAGATACTCAAGGCCTTCACGAAGGAGGTCCTCAAGAAGTACGGCCCACTCATACGTTCCATAGTCCTGTTCGGCTCCACAGCCAGGAGGACGGCGAGGGGGGAATCAGACATTGACGTCTTCGTTATAGTGGACGACACCAGGCAGAAGATATCCCCTGCCATGAGGGAGAAGCTGGAGGACGACCTGGACGTGATAGCCAAGAAGTCGTCCAAGCTCATGTCAGTCCAGCAGCCTTACATGCTTACCGAGTTCTGGAGGTTCGTGAGGGAAGGCCACCCGATAGTGTTCAACTTCATAAGGGAAGGGATACCAGTATACGACAAGGACATATTCATGCCCATAAAGCGCCTGCTCCAGATGGGCGAGATAAAGCCCTCCAAGGAGGCAGTCGAGAAGTTCATAGAGAGGTCCCCGAAGAGGGTCTCCAGGGTCGAGAACGCCAAGGTCTACATGGTGGTGGAGGACCTCTACTACGGCATGATGGAGTCGGCCCAGGCTGTCCTTATGTTCCTCGGGCACGCGCCCCCCAGGCCGAACAAGATAGGAGAGGCCATCAGGAAGGTGCTCATGCCCATGAAGCTGGTGGACGAGAAGTACGCCAAGTACATAGAGGACCTGATAGAGCTCAGGAAGGAAGTGGAGCACAAGAGGATAAAGTCCATATCAGGCGCCGACCTGGATGAGTGGATAAAGAATACCAAGGACTTCATCAAGAAGATGGAGAGCCTGATAGTGAAGGTCGAGATACTCAAGAGGGAGAACATGATAGAGAAGTCATATGCCATAATGGAGGAGACCACGATGACCCTCCTGAAGGCGATGGGCAAGAAGATGACAGCCCAGGAGAAGATGAGCACGGCCTTCAAGAAGCACCTTGTGACGCCGGGGCATATAGACGAGAACTACCTGAAGGTCCTGGAGACCCTGGAAGGCATGAAGAAGAAGGTAAAGGCCGGAAAGGTCATGGACATAGAGAAGAGGGACATACTGGTCCACAGGGAATACGTCAGGAAGTTCATCAGGGAAGCCGGAAGGGTCCTCAAGAAGAAGTCCGTGAAGTGAGGCCATAAACCGGACATTTTCTAGTCAAAAACGATATCATAAGGCTAACCATAAGCCTTAAAAACCCCGGTTCTAACACATTATTGTGTCACCATCATTTGGTGACAATAGGTGATTAAATGCCAGGGTATGATACGGGAGATGAGGTATCGCTCTCAGGAAGGGAACTGAAGTGGAAGGCCAGGATAAAGCTCCATTTCGACATGATAAAGGGCTACCTCTCTGACACGGAATGTGAGGGCTACAGGTCAGCCCTGGTTTTCATGGAAAAATACCCCCTAATAGGGGAGGTCCTAAGGGACGGTGGCATGGACTCTCCTGAACAGAGGGAGAGGATAGAAGGGTCCATGGACAGGACAGCGGGCATGCTTGCCGCCTCAGAAGAGAGATGGGAAGAGAAAAACCAGGAAGCCGCTTTCTGAAACCGGTGCAAACAGACGCTTATCAAGCCATCCTCTGCACTATCAGGGCCACTGCCCTGTCCACCTGCTTCCTCAGCTCGTCCATCGAACCCGAATTGTCTATCACCAGGTCGTATATCTCCTCGCTTCTGATGTCTATGCCGTAAAGCTGGAGGTACTTCTCCCTGTCCCTGTCGTCCCTTCCCTTCACCTTAGTGTAGGCCTCCTTCAGGGGCACCTTGTCCCTTTTTGAGACCCTCTCTGCCCTCACCTCTGCCGGGCATTTCACGAATACCTTGAAGTCTGCCCAGCCGCCGAACACGAAGCCTGCTATCCTGCCGTCCACCACTATGCTGCCCTTCATGCCCTTCTTGAGGGTCCTCCTGTCGGTCATGTGATCCACGTCGGCAGATCTGGTCCTGGAGAGCTCCTCCAGGGTGATGCCATCCTCCTTCGCCATCTCCCTGAATATGCTGCCCGATGAGAACCTCCTGAGCTTCATGGCATTGGCTATCCAGTCCGCCACTGTAGTCTTGCCTGAGCCGGCGAATCCTGAAACCGTTATTATCGGGCCTTCCTTATTCGTCTCCCCTGCGTACTTCTTCTCGTCAGGCTCCAGGAAACCTATAAGCGTCTTCATAATCTCCTCAGCTTCTCCATGTCCTCAAAGCACCTCGAGATGGGATTCTCCTCGCTCTCATTCACTGTCTCCAGGCATACCCTGGATCCGTCAGGCACCATCTCCTTTATTGCCTTCAGGTCGAACTCCCCGTCGCCCAGGTGCATGTGCTTGCAGATCTCCGACTTTATCAGGCCGTCGTGCACATGGAAGTATGAGGGCTTGAGCGGGAGGAATGACCTCATGTACTCCAGGTAATCCTTCCCCAGCCCGCAGGCTGTCCCTGCTGCGTGCGAGAAGTCCAGGCAGAAACTGCATCCCGTCTCCTCCATCACTCTCTTCATGTCCTCGGGAGTCTGTCCCGCGAAAAGGAACCCCTTGTCCCTGTAGGGCAGGTTCTCTATGTGCATCCTGCTGTCGAAAAGCCTCTTCATCTCCTTTATGGTGCTGTCCAGGCTGCACTTGGGGCCGGTCAGCCACCCCCCATGGATCACTATCACGTCCGATTTCACCCTGTCCGCAAGCCTGACCGCGGCCTCTATCGATTTGCTGTTCTTCGCTGTGTTCCCCGGGTCGCACAGGTTCCCCGTGTAATGGTCCATATGGACGGTCACCGGGCACTCTATGCGCTTCAGGAAGGAGAAATCCGTGCCTGGGAAAGCCAGCAGCTCCAGGAAGCCTGTCTTCCTGGATATCTCCCTGAAATCGGCCCCCATCCCGGCCAGCTTCTCCACGCTCTGGGGGTAGAACTTCAGCCCTATCTTCAGTGCCATATTAACAATAAGTCGAGGTCCGATATATTGTTTCCTGCCGGACGCATTTTAATATCTGCGCCCGCTATTAGTAGTATGAAGCTTACAGGCATGGGCCTTGTGTTCAAGTCGATAAAGGCCTGGAGGAAGGACGAGAGCGGCGACATGATAAAGGTGAACCTGAAGCCCGAGATAACGGGCGTCAGGATAGTGAGCCAGGAAAGGAAGGTCCTCGGCTTCGAGTTCGCCTTCTCCGTGAATTACGACCCTGAAAGGGCCCTCATAAGGCACGAGGGTGAGATGTACCTCCAGACAGACGGGGACATGAAGGCCATAATGGACGAATGGAACAAGTCCAAGCAGCTGCCTGAGGAAGTGGAGCTGGTGGTCACCAATTCCCTCTACAGCATAGGCCTGGCCAAGTCGACCCCGATATCGCTAGACCTGGACCTGCCGCTCCCGTTCCAGGTGCCGATGAAGAGGCCCAGCGAGACCAGGTCGAAATACATCGCCTAATCCAGCTCCGAGATGGTCCCCCAGTCCCTGAGCCTTCCCCTCATGTGGTGAACGCATTTTATCGAGGTGTCTGCGAATATCCTGAAGCCCTCCAGCTTGGCCTTGTGGCAGAACCAGACGTCATCGAACGCAGTGGAGACCCCCTTCTCCGGGTAGGAGAACCTGACCTTCTCCAGCACCCTCCTGTGCATCAGGAGCGCCCCCATCCCGCAGGCGTCGACCTCCATCAGCCTGGGCTCCTCGACCGCCTTCTCGGTGTACCACTCCCACCTTGTCCTGCCGTATTCCCCCTTCTCCAGGGAGAGTGGGATATCAGGGCTGGCGTTCCTCAGCAGCACAGGGAACGGCCTGTCCACCTGCATGCCGTGTGATATCATGGTGAAATAGACCGCAGTCACCACGTCCTTCCCGTGGGAGACCAGCCTCTCCACTATGTCCTTCGGAGGCACTATGTCCTGCTCCAGGTTGAGGAAGTAGTCGTGGCCCTCTGACAGCATCTTATCCCTCAGGACGTTCCTGCTCCTGACCAGCCTCTCCCTGACGTTCGGGTGCCAACCTATCCTGGTTATGGGGATGCCCATCCCCTCCACCTTCCGGAAGAAACCGTCATCCTTGGAGTTGTCCACGAGCAGGATGTCCATGTTGCTGTATGTCAGGGACTTCAGGCCCTCTACGTACTCCTCCAGGCAGTGCTCGTGCAGGTCGCATACAGGCGTACCGACCAGGACCTTGGGCTGTTCCATGATGATAATTCCCCCTGAGATATTAAGCCTTTACCTGACCATGTCGCCCAGGCTTTCCAGCATCTTCAGTATGAACTTCTCCCTGTGGGGGTCCTCCAGGATGAGGGTGCCCTTTATGCCAGAGGACATTATCTCCTTTATCAGGTACCCCAGGTTTATGTCAGAGCTGGAGAGGGGTATGTGCTTTATCTCCCCGGATGGGCCGTATGATACGCCCGAGAAGAAGAAATATGCGCTGCCAAGCCAGCCGCTCCCTATCTTGGCCCTGATGGCATCCACTATGGCCTTGAAGTCCTGTTGGGTCCTGAGGGCCCCGGAGCCCCTTGCGTGTATGTGGGCCCAGTTTATGACAGGCTCGGTGCTCTGTGTCCTCTTCACCATGTCCAGGACGTCCTCCAGGCTGCCGACCTCCCTCATCTTGCCCGTGGTCTCTATCCCTATCTTGGTCCTGAACTTTAGGCTGTTCACTATCTCGTTTATCTTGTAGACCGTCAGCTTGAGGGCCTGGTCATGGGGCATCATCCTGGAGTAGAAGTTCGGGTGGAGGGTGAACGTCCTCGTGTCCATTATGGAATGTATGTTGCAGAATATCTTGAGGGCCTCGTCAGGCTGCTCTGAGAGCATCTCGTGCCTGAGGGAAAGCTCTATGTTCAGCTTCTTGGCCTCCTCTTTTATCTTGAGGAGCTCCCCGTACTTTTTCTTGTACAGGTCAGCAATAGTCTTTATGTCTGAGAACAGCTCCTTCGGGAGGACGAAAGCCCTCAGCCCTATCTTATACAGCTCCTTCAGCACCTCCATGGTCTCCCTGAAGTTCCTGCAGGCCGGTATCTTGGTGGTTCCGTAGGGTATGCCTATCCTCATGCCCAGCCTTTCCTGTATCTTGAGGGCCTTCTTCCTGATTATCATGTCATATGTCATATGTGTCTCCTGGTCTCATACCTGCTCACCGCTATCAAAATGCCTCTTCATTCACGCTATATTATTGTCCCAGCACGCATAAAAATAGCCTCTTTATAACTGTTTCAGTTCAGGCTGCCAGGCTCCCGGGCCTGTAGCCAGGCAGGGAGGCAGGCCTGGCCACCCTGCTGTGGTCCAGCTCCTCTGGCATGTCATCCATCGGATAATTTCTGTTGATGTAATCCTGGGCCCTCTCCACGTCTTCCTCTATCCTCTCCCTTGCGTTCGCAGGGTCCTCTTCCAGGTACCTTCCTATCACCCCGAACCTGTCCTGGGCGTAGTGCAGGAGCTCGTGCTCGAACACCTCGGACACTTCCTCCCCCTCCAGGTCATTGCTGAGGAATATCTGGTTGGTCTCGGAGCTGTAGAGGCCCAGCACCTTGGCTATCCTGCCGTCCCCTGTCATCATGTACATGGGCTCCATCTCCCCCACTTCCAGGCTTCCGTAAGAGAGTATGGCACCGAACGTGTCTGCCAGGTAATCGTTCATCCTTTCCGCTATGGGCCCGTAGGCCTCCCTGGCAGCCTCGATTGTTTCACCGCTTCCTGTGAAATCGGGCTCCCTTATGAAGTAAGGGGACAGTTCCTTCAGGCCGGTTGGCATGTCCAGCCAGTCCCCGTCATCGCCGTACCTGAACCTCATCCCGTCCTCCCTGTCGATGTATGATGAAAGCCCGAACTTTTCTGCAGAGCCTGCCCTGTACAGCCCCTCGCCGGAGCCCTGGCTGTCAAGGTAAGCCCTTTCCCGGGTTCCCAGGGCAACCACCCTGTCGTCCAGCAGGCTGAGCTCTGCGACTGAAACAGTCCCTGGTGAAACAGTGCCAATGCCTTCCATTGTGAGAATTGGAAGTGAAACTATTTATAACCGCCGGGTCACTGCAGCACGATTACGTTGCCCCTGCCCTTCTTTATCCTCTTGACCAGGCCCATCGATTCCATCTCGGTCACCATCAGGGATATCTTGGCCTCTGACAGGCGGAACTCTCTCCGCAAATCTTTCTGGTTCACCCTTCCCCCGTGCCTCCTGATGAAGCGTACCGCCCTGTCCAGGTCAGGGGAAAGCGGCTTCGGCTGGACGGGCTTGAGCTTCCTGACCTTCATGCCTATGAGAACCAGTGCTATTATTATTGCTATTATGCCTGCTAGCATGAGCAGGGAATAGTCGGCCGGCCGGGCTTCCCCCAGGTCGAAGCCCTCCGCCTCCTCTATCAGCTCCCTCTCCTCCTCGAAGGTAGGGAACAGTATCAGGTCCAGGACGTATTCCCCCTCTGCCTCAACTGTTATGCTCTCCTCCGCCGCCAGGTCCCCTGAAACAGTGGATGCCGTGAGCGTATAGCTGCCTGCCGGCACCCCGAACGAATACTCCCCGCCGACCGCAACAGACTGCTGTTTGGGGACAGTGTCTATGGAGACCACTGCGGACGCCTTCTCCAGGGACATGTCATAGACCGTGCCCCCTATGCTGGCTGCGCTGGCGAGGGAGGGCAGGATGGCCAGCGCCATGATGGCTGCCAAAAACCGCTTCATGAAAGAGTAAATGCAGTTTTTCCTTATAAAGGTTAATACGGAATCTCCTTTCCCAATGAAGCCTTCCGGGATACCCGTGCCTGCCTGGAAAACCGTTTAATGAAGCATGCTTATATACGCCCAGAAGAAGGCATTTTCATGGAATCAAAACAGGAGGTAAAATAATGAAGAAGATAATGGCAATATTAATGCTGGCAATCTTCGTCCTGTCTGTAGCCCCATCCGCTCTCGCAAGGGAGCAGGCCCAGACAGCCGCCTCCGGGAACGCCCCCACGCCTGTCCTCATATCAGCGGACGTCTCCCCGGCAGCAGGAGGTGAAGCGGCGGCAGTCCCTGTTTCCTCAACCAAGCCTACCATAACAAGCACAGTGAGGGAGAGGCTCCAGAACCTGAGGCAGGCAGCGGCAACCATAGCGACAAAGGTGCAGGACATAAGGGAATACCAGAAGGAGAAGCTGCAGGCTGCCCTGGAACTCTGCGACGAGAATTCTGACGACCCTGAGGCATGCAAGGAAACGCTCAGGGGAAGGATAAACAAGGTCGAAAGCCTCACAGATAAGGGGCTTGAGGTGCTCCAGAACATAGAGGCCAGGAAGGACCAGGCCATAAGCAGGTGGAAAGAGCTCCAGAAGAACCAGGAGATAGTGAAGTTCCGGGTGAAGGCCGCCAAAGGGCTGAAGGCCAGGCTCCTCAGCAGCAATGCAGTCGAAACGGCCAGGGCCAAGTACAACCAGGCCAAACAGAACTACGAGCTCGCCAAGCAGAACTACGACAGCGCCAAGGGAGCATTCGACCGGGCAAAGACAGCCCTCGAGGCATGCGACCCTGAAGCAGAAGACTGCGCCCAACTCGAGGCAGGCATAAGGGAAGAGGCAAAGTCCTACATGCTGAATGTCCTGTCAAGGATAGAGGAGCAGCTGAACAAGGCAAGCGCCAAGGTCGAGGAGTCCGATTCCCTTACCGACGAGGAGGCTGCGGCAGAGCTGGCCAGGATACAGGAGAAGCTGGCAAGCCTGCAGGAGCTGAAGTCCGAGGTCGAGGCCATAACCGGAGAGACCCTGAAGGATGACATATCAGGCCTCGCCAGGAGGATAAGCGCCCTCTGGGCAGAGAAGGTCAAGTCCCAGATAGTCAAGACAGCAGGGTTCCTGCAGACAGCCAGGATGGGCGGCGTGTACGTCCAGCTGGAGAAGCTCTCCCAGAGGCTTGAGGATGTCCTGGCAAGGATGGCGGAACAGGGAAAGGACACTTCATCTGCGGAGACCCTGATAGACAGCTTCAACTCCGGCCTGGGGTCAGCCAAGTCCGCCTACCTGGAGGCCGTGGGCAAGTTCAAGGAAGCGGCATCAGCCACGGACACCGAATCCAGGCAGGCAGCCCTGACAGAGGCACAGGCAAAGATGAGGGAAGCCCAATCCGCCCTTTCGGACGCCAGGGAATTGCTGAAGGATATAGTCCAGGAGCTCAGGGGCCAGGGCGCTCTTGACGAGCTGGAAGATGACAGCGCAGCAGAAAGCCTTGAAGAGGTCGAGGAACTGGCAGCGGCGGAATAGGCCTTTATACCATTGGAACAAATATAGATTATGAAAGGCCTTATTCCTGTCCTGCTAATCATCTCAGTCCTGCTGGTATCCGGCTGCACTGCCCCTTCAGACACCACAGGGGGCACCCCTGCAGCAGGCGAGCCCGCATCAGTCCAGGGGATTGACCAGGGCATGTCAGGGGTCGACGACATAGGCAGTGACCTTGACATATCCGACATGGAAGGGCTGGAAGCCGACCTCGGCGACATAACCTGGTAAGAAGAGGGGCTTCGGCCCCCTGTTTTCTTTTTTATTCCTGTTTTTGTATTCTATTGTATGGATCCCATGCAGTTCCTTCAGCAGCACTTCATAGCGCCCATACTGGGCAACGGCTGGTTCAACCCTTACAACACCGCAGGATATGCCATCCTGCTCGTGATAGGGGTATGGTACGTATACAAGCTTCTGGTTGGAAAGAAGGTGAAGATAGACTTCAGGTTCTTCCTGGCAGTCCTTCCCTTCATATTCTGGGGCTCCAGCACCAGGGTGCTCCATGACGCCGCAGTGGCCGGTGCCCTCCCACCTGGACTGAACGCCTTCTACATAGCCCCGGTATTCCCGACCCCGGGCTCCTACTTCATAACCTTCGGCCTTGCCCTGGCAGCCCTGCTGGCATCCCTCCTCGTGGAGAGGCATCTTGGTTTCCCGTACTGGAAGCTTATGGCATCTGCCGGGACAGTGCTCTGCATAGCCAACATCATCATGATTCCCTGGGTGACGATAGTGCCTTTAGTCCTGATACTGGGCCTCACGGCCCTCTGGACCGCCCTGTTCTACCCCCTGACCAGAATACTGCCTGAGCACTTCAGCACAGTCAGCCTCGGCATACTGTCCGCCCACCTGCTGGATGCCAGCGCCACCTTCATAGCCCTCTCCATGTTCGGATATGTCGAGCAGCATGTCCTTCCCAGGCTCCTGATAGACCTGGTCGGGCCAATCTCCATGTTCCCCCTCAAGATACTATTCATAGTGCCTGTCCTGGTGATAATGGAACATTACACCATGTCAGGGAAGGGGGGCGCCAGCCCGGGCAAGGGAATGTCCGGGCTCCATTTCAGGAACATGCTTCTCATAACCGTGCTGATTCTCGGCCTGGCCCCAGGCCTGAGGGACCTGCTGAGGCTCATGGCGATGGTCTAGAATACGCTTCTCACCAGGCCGTCGACCGCATCCCTGAAGCTGTCGTTCGTCAGGTAGGCGGTCAGGGCCGCAGCGGCTGTCATGCCGAGTGTGATACCAAGCCCAATGGCCGCGTACTTCACGTAAGGGGTGCCTGTCCCCCTCATGTCGAAAGCGCTGTCGAGCTGCGTCGGCATGCCCTCGAACCTGTCCCTCGCCCACTCCCTCGCGTTCCTGGGCTTTCCTCCCTTGGAGACGGACCATATGTCCTCTGCTATCTCAGGGAGCACTATGTACCTGTCTTCCTTGTTGTACTGTATCATCGAGGAAAGGAGCTCGTCCATGTACCTTCTCTTTCTCTTGGTGCCCAGGGACTCGTCTATGGCCCTGAGGGGCTCCAGGAAGGGCCTGTTCAGTTTCGTCCAGTCGCTCAGCCTGGTATAGCAGTCGCCCATGTCCACTTCCTGACGTTTTCCAGAGAGCATCTCATGGAAGGTCAGGCCCAGTGAGAATATGTCAGAGTCAATCCCGACGTTCTTGGCTTCCCCCCGCAGCATCTCAGGGGACATGTATGCAGGGGTTCCCATTGCGGTGCCTTCCATTGTCTGGGAGGTGGAATCCTTGTGCGTCTGGCTCTTGGCCATCCCCATGTCGCCCAGGACAGCCACTATCCTGTCGCCCCTCCTGCTCATCATTATGTTGTCAGGCTTGATGTCCCTGTGCAGTATCTCCTTCTTGCCCAGGTGCACGAGGCACTGGGTAACCCCCCTGAAGGCGTCGCACATCTGCTCGAAGGTCATCTCGTCGTGCACGTCCATCGGGTCTATGATGTCAGGCACCCACTGCACCACCGTGAACCTCCTGTCCTCGTACCTGTTCACGCCCTCGAACATCTGGTACACTATCTCGGACAACAGCGGACCCCCGCCTCCAGCGAACGCGCCCATGTCATCGAAATACCTGAAGTCTATCCCAAGGGTCTTCTGGTCCCTGTCGTCTCGCTTGCCCCTCCCGTTGCCGTCGCTGTCGCTCCCGGTCTTGTCAGGGGCGTCCCAGCTCAGCCTGGTCGCGCAGAGGTAGGTGTCCTTCCCTATCTCAGGGAACCTGTATTCGCTGCCGTCCCCCATAAGCTTGTAGCTCCTGACCAGCTTCTCTATCTCGCTGAGAGGCGCCCTTTTCGACAGGTCGCTGACAATCTCCTCCGCGTCCCTGAAGTGCCTGCTCGTCTTCCTGTCGCTCCTTCCGTGGGAGGGCCTCATCCTGTGCCTGGGGTCCTCTATCCATTTCTGGATTTCCCTGTAGTGGCATATGTTCCTGAATACGACCTCCCTCACGAAGGGGTCACTCAGCTCCAGGCCTGTCCTTATTATCATGCTCTGGCCCCCTGACTTGAATTCCGGGTTCCCGTCCCCGTCGAAATCCAGCATCCTCAGGTAAGGGGCGTCTATCATCAGGTCTGTCAGGTACCTGTTTCCGCCTGCCTCTATCGAGCAATCCTCATGGTTGAGGATGGCTACTCCCCTGTCCCAATTGGGTCCATGCCTGGGTTTTCTTGTAGTGTCCATAAATAACACCTATTTTGTTACTACTTACTGAAAACTAAAAACAGTAAGATTTAAATACTTAACTATCAATAAAAATGATACCTGATAATAAATAGGTGAAAAAAATGACAAGAGAGATGAGGAACATAAAGAGGGACGACCTGGAAGAAGCGATGACAGGAGGATACAAATACATGGGCAAGAAGACCAGGGGAATATACCTCGCGACCGAGGCCTTCGCCGCAGAGATAGGCATGGGAAAGGAATACATGGATGATCCTGACGCTTTCAAGGCCTGGGTGGCCTACCTCCATGAGAAAGGGACGATAACGTGCGACCTTCTTGACGGGAAAAGGCTCATAGTAAGGGAGGACCCTTCCAGGATTGCGGCCCTTAGCACCGCAGCAGGCCACGGGAACTATGTCAACTTCAGGGAAACAGTCTACATGGACGACCTGGTGGATGATGACCCTGACCCCCT
>CAZKUD010000002.1:59709-61745 GCA_964555875.1 uncultured archaeon | reverse complement strand
TCCCGGAAGGCCGGCCCGAAGCAGAAGGCGGCCCACCTTACCAGGACAGCGGGGACAGGACGCCTCAGGAGATGTCCTTAGGCGAGATGGCAGGAAGGGAAGGCGCTGCGGAAGGGGCTGAAGCAGCCCCGGAGCCTGAGGCAGGGGAATCTGCTGACCCTTCAGGCGATTCAAGCGAATTGATATTGAGAGAGCTCTGGAATAGAACAGACATTGAAGGGGCATCGGAGGAGGCCGAGGCGGCACCCGAAGGCGAGGGCCTGACAGGTTACAGGGAAGGACTGGAAAGAGGGGGCGATGCAGGCGCACCAGCGGAAGCCCCCGCTGCCCCTGAAGGCAGGGAGGCACCAGGAGCAAACCCGATGGATTTCATAAAAGGATACAACCGTGATGAAGCCAAGGAGAAGCTGGGAATGAGTGACGCAGAGTTGGATTCCTTTTTCGAGGAGCAGGGCAACCTCGGCAGGTTCGTCCTGAAGAGAAACGGGGACTCCAGCTACAACAGGGAATGTGTTGACGCCCTCGCAAGCGTTTATAATGCCTTTGCCGATGCTGGCATCAGCCACCAGAACATACTTCCCGTCGATTACGGCGAGGATGGCGTATCCTTCAATTACATGGGCGAAGGGCCAGACGGCATAGTTGAGATGCCCTTCGATAACATTGGCACCGCACCCCTGGAGCTCCTGGCAGCGGTCTCCAGCGTGATAGGAACTGATGTCCCTTCAGAGGGCAGCAAAGGCAGGGACAGGATGGACGATACCATGGTAATAGGCCTGAACATGAGGCCCAAGCCTTCCCCACAGAGAGAGATAAAGGCAAACTACCAGCTTATTATGGAATACACTCGCTCAGGTAGGGTGACTGACGATGAGGTAGAGTTCATAAGGGGGCTCAGGGAAGAAGGGAATTTCAGTGACACCGGAAGCCTTTCAGATGCCGGTGCCCAGGTCCTGCTAGCATACGGCAACCTGGAAAGGATATGCAGGGAGAACAACATATCAGACGAAGAGAGGGGAAGGCTGAAGCAGGACGTCATCAATAGGATTGTAAGTCGAAGGCCTGGCGCATCAGCGCCTGAAACCCCTCCAACAGAGGTTCCCGCAGTGCCCGCTCCTGAGATAGTTGCAGAAGCGCCCACGCCCAGGGACGAGGCCGAAATGGCCCAGGACTACGTAGAACTTGTGTCCCAGGAATCAGGCACAGGGTCTGGGGAAGAGCTGGAAGGTCAGGAAGATGGCGACCTGACAGAGGTTGATGCAGAAGAGGCCGAGCAGCTTGCCAGGGAGGTCGAAGAGCGGCACAGGAGGAACCAGCTCAGGAGCGCAAAGGGAGCTGCGACAAGGGAGATGCAGCACCTTGTGGAGAGAAAATACCGTATGGACCCAAGAAGCGTAGAAGGAAGGGCCAAGGTAGAGGAACTGAAGGCCCTTTACAAGGCGACAGATATAGAGGAAGACGGCAGGACAATCCGATTGGAATACGGTGATGGGAAGGTATTCACATACGACATAGGCGACCCCACCAATGTTTATGACCTGATAAGGATAGACTTCTTCGGTGAAAGCGACGAGAGCATTGTCCTAGAGGAAGTGTCCGGTTCAAGTGGTTCGGTCACGAAGATTCGTCGCAGGTCGGCCGGCGCTGAACATGCCCCAGAACCCGAAGCCCCGGCAGCCCCTGCACCTGAAGCAGAACCCGAAGTTCCTGCAGAAAGGCCTGAACCAGAACAGCCAGAGCCCCCTGCAGAAGGGGAAGCTGAGGACGAAATGATAGAGGGAGAGATTGAGGATTTCGCTTACCTCCCTTTGGAAGATGCCAGGAACCTGTGTGAAAACAACGGGATAGACCCAAGTATAATAGACCATTACATAAGTGAAGGCATGATTGAGTTCGACGAGAGGGGTGTTGACCATGACAGGCTCTATGAGCTCCTGGAACTGGAGCCGGAAAGTGCTGAAAGCGGCACAGAGGTCAGGGAACTAGAGCCTAGGCCAGAACCAGCCCCAGCACCTGAACCTGAGGCAGCTCCAGAA
>CAZKUD010000002.1:0-59609 GCA_964555875.1 uncultured archaeon | reverse complement strand
CCTCCTGTGCCCGCACCAGAAGCAGCCCCCGCACCGGAGCAGGGGCCCGGGACAGGGAAGACAGTGAAGGAAAGGATGAGGGACTTCTTCGAGAAATACATGAGTGAGCGCGGACTGCTGTAGCGACTAAAGGGCTAATAGGGCAATATTAACTATTAATAAGTGACAAAACCCGATACCTTTATAAAGCTTTCGGCCTATATATAAGCATCAGTCTGGGCTATTCCCAGGCAGGAAACGGTGTGGAATATGGCCTCATACACGGAAAATCCTGGAAGTGAAGGGAACCCTACCAGCCACGGCAATCCGGTCAACCTGGGGAATTACCTGGACCCGGTGATAGAGGGCATACTCGGGCGCTACTTCCCTGATGGAGGGAAGGTGACCAACCCGAGGATAGCGGTGCGCAGGAACAGGCTCAATGAGCTGATGAAGCAACTCATAGAGGACGGCAAGACCAGGCCTGAAGAGGCAGAGAAAATCAGAACGACCTCCCATTACATATCCAGCCTGCTGGACGGCAAGGACCCTGACACGGGAAGGCCCATCGAGGGCCGCATCTCCTCTTACATGGTCCAGGAAGCTTTCCATGAGCTGGAGAGGGTCCACACCGCCTTCAAGATGGAGAGGATGGTGAAGACATGCGCAAAGTACATGCAGGAGGAGCTCGCTTATGTCCAGGAGAGGCTGGCCGAGACCGGGATATATCTCACCAAGGAGGAGCTTGTTCCGGTGTTCCAGGCGATAGCCAACGAGACAAAGAACCTTGTAGAGACCGAGATAAGCGGCCTGAAGGGTGCCCTTAGAAGTGAGATGACTAGTGCCATAAGTGAAGCAGGCATAAAGGAAGAGGACATGGCTGCAACCAGGACAGAGCTTGAGAATTACCTTAACGAGAAGGTTTCAGGACTGGAACTCCCGAAGGGAGAACAGGGAGAACCAGGCCCGGCAGGACCTCCTGGTGCAGACGGAGAACCAGGCGAGAGAGGCGCGGATGGTGTACCAGGCCCGGCAGGACCTCCTGGTGCAGACGGAGAACCAGGCCAGTCACCTGCACACGAATGGGATGGCACAGGCCTGAGGTTCCAGAACCCTGACGGCTCCTGGGGAGATTACGCTGACCTTAAGGGAGAACAAGGAGAACCAGGCCCGGCAGGACCTCCTGGCCGCGACGGTGCCGGAGTCGAGGATGAAGATGTGGAAGCGGCAGTCAGAAGGATATTCAAGGATGTGCTCATAAGTGATGATGGTCTCGGAAGTGAAGAGGCTTCAGACCTGCTTTCAGGATACTTCCTCAATGCTCTGGGAGGCGAAGAGGCCCTGGACCTGCTTTCAGGATACTTCCTCAATGCTCTGGGAGGCGAAGAGGCCCTGGACCTGCTTTCAGGATACTTCCTTAGTGCTCTGGGAGGCGAAGAGGCCCTGGACCTGCTCTCAGGATACTTCCAGCAGCTCATGGAAGGCGAAGAGTTCGATAGTGCAGTCGAAAGGGTAATCAGAACCAAGAACCTGAGGGGCCGTGACGGAGCACCAGGTGAAAGGGGACCTCCAGGCGCAGACGGAAGGGACGGCCGTGACGGCAGAAACGGAAGGGACGGCAACGACGGTGCAGACGGCCGTGACGGAGAACCAGGCCAGTCACCTGCACACGAATGGGACGGGACAAGCCTGAGGTTCCAGAACCCTGACGGCTCCTGGGAAGATTACACTAACCTGAAGGGAGAAAGGGGCGTACCCGGAGTACCTGGCCGCGACGGAAGGGACGGTACAGACGGAAGGGACGGTACAGATGGCAGAGACGGTACAGACGGAAGGGACGGTACAGACGGAAGGGACGGTACAGATGGCAGAGACGGTACAGACGGAAGGGACGGTACAGACGGAAGGGACGGCCGTGACGGCAGAGACGGAAGGGATTTGGCGCGTGGTGATGTTAAGGATTATGCCAGGGAGCTTTTAGTCGATGACGAAGACCGTGCTGTCAGGGAAAAGGTGGAGGAATGGGCAGGCGGTGTTATGCCTCCTGCAGTTCCTCCGGCTGCGTCCTCCCTGAGCAAGGCAGGCAAGGTGGGCCTGGGAATCGGGGGAGTGGCCGCAGCTTTCGGTCTTGTCACGGGCGCTTACATGCTGATCGACTACTTGGCCTCCAGGGAAAGGGACCCAAAGGACATAGGGATTTACGAGAACCTGTTTGCCGCGGAGAGCGTCAAGAAGGTTGAGGGTGAATATGAGGTCTTCCTTGTCACGTCACGGGACATAAACGATGAGGACATAGACCTTCCAGATGATGAAAGGAGATGGAACGGCAGGCTGCAGTTCGAGATGAGGGGCCTGACACGTGCACCGGAACCCGGAGACGTATTCAAGCTCAGCAGGAACAGGGCAAGGATGGAAGGGTACCGGCCTCACAGGGACAAGGCTGGATACCACGTCAAAACCCTGAGCTACATAATTGACTGGATTACCGGCGGCGCTTCAGATGAATCTGATTCAGCATCTCCTGGAGGAATGACATCATTTGCCGGTGAAAGCAGACCCTGGACGAGGAAGAACCACGGCCAGGCAGTGGAGAAGCCCAGGCAGTCCCATGACAGGCGGAATGCCATCAGGCGAAGGTTCTGATTTAGGAAGAGGCGGGAGCGCTTGCCTTTGTTGCACAGATGCCAAGCGTGTCATCGGATTCTCCTGTGCACTCCTTCCCCTCCCCGCAGTCCCCGTCCCTGCAGCAGCCACCGACGACCGTGGCCTTCGTGAGGATGCTCTTCTTGTTGGAGAACGTGAAGTTGGCTCTGGCCTGTACCAGAAGGGTCTGGGTGGGAACTTCCATCTGGAGATCCCCGGTCCTGTATCCTGTCAGCCTGCAGTATACGGTGTTTCCTGCCGGCGGTTCATTCCATTTTATTATGACGGAGTCTGCCTTTGATTTATAGTCATAAACAGGCTCCTCCCCGCCCTTCTGTGGCGTGCAGGTGATTATCTCTTCCCTTGGGCTATCTCCCTTTTCGCTTTCGAACGCATCCTCTATCAGGGTCTTGGGCATCTCCAGGTGTATCGAAGCTCCGGTCACTTCCCCTCCCTTCTGGCTAGGCGTTAGCGTGAGCCCTATGAAGTGGGGTGTCCCTTCCCTTATGGGCTGTTCCAAGGTGTCTATGTTCAGCTGGGCGGGGGAGTTCTTGAGCGTGGCCGCCTTCTTCCTGGTGGTGATTGCCTCTCCCTCAGAGACCAGCCTGTCCCACTCGTTCCTGCTTATGAACTCCAGCTCCAGCGAGGAGTCTATGGAATACCTGTAGGTTATGTTGGCGTCTATCGGGAGTGACTTCTCGTAGAGATTGTATGTCTTGTAGGCGCCGCAGTCGACCCCGTCCAGGCCAGAGGCCATTATAACCTGCTCTATGGAGCCCTTCATCATGTCATTTACAATCCTGGAGGGATCCTCACCCATGCCGATCTTTTCCATTGTTATGCCCTTGGGGGCCTTCTCTCCTGGCATCAGGGTGACCACTATATCGCTCGCGTCGTACGCCCCCTTGTTGTTGAGCTTGAGTATCACCTGGTACGGCTGGAGGACATGGATAGGCGTCACACGCATCTCATCTATCTCCACCCCGTACGCCCCTGCAAGCCCGGTATTCGGGTCCTTCTGGTAAGAGCCGTTCATTATGCGCTGCGCGAAGGCTGTCGGGTTGGTGAGCATCTCGAGCCCCCCTCCCAGCTGGGACTGCAGTTGGCCTGATATGCCCATTATCGGCTCCAGAAACTGGCTGCCCATTGTGTACACCTGGGGCCACAGCTGCCCGAAGAACGCGGAACCCACTTCCTGGGTGCCGACGCCTCCCGCATATATGACGAAGACCACCAGGAAAAGCACGAGACCTGTCCCCGCCTTGGTGGACCAGTTCCCTGTGGCAGAGCCGCCCATCCCGCCTATCATGGCTATCACCCAGGCTGTTATGAATATGATGGTCCCGAAGGGCCATGTCCAGGGCTGCAGGAACAGTATGGATGCGATGATTAATATGACCGAGGATACTGTGATAAACAGCCATGTTTTGGGGGGCTCGGGCGGTGTGCCGCCTCCCGCAATGATAGGTGCGTCATCGGCGCTCTTCTTTATCCCCCAGCCGATCCTGATGCCGGCAAGAACTATTGCGGTGATGAAAAGCCCTGTCCCCAGGCCGGTTTCAATACTGAAACTCAGGCCAAGCATGGAGCGTGTCATGAAAAGGACCATCCCCATGAGCACCACGGTTAGGCCCATGTTGACGTACCTGTCGCCCCCCTCTGCCGGGATTGGGATGAAGACCAGGGCTGCAGCAGCCACCAGGGCTATGTCGAAACTGAAGTTTATCCAGACCAATATGAATATGATTATCCCCAGCAAGGCCCTTCCCCAGGCCCTTGCATAATCGACTCCGGTGTATGTCGTTGCCATGGTATCAGCTCTTCTTTTTCTCCTTCCTGTCCCCGCCCAATATCATGTAGGCGGCTATCAGCACGATGAAGCCCACCAGCACAGAGAGCGGCAGGCCTGAAAGCAGTATCCCAAGGCCAAGAAAGAAGATGCCGCCCACCTTTATTATTTCCCTGGCAATGGTCATGAAAATCACCGATCCTGCCCTGCCCTCCTCTTCTTGCCATATCTTCTCGATGTCGGCCTCGCCTTTCAGGGCGCTTATCCTGGCCTCTATCTTCTTTATCTCGTCTGAATCTGTCTCTTCCATCAGGGCTTTCTCTTGCTTCCTCATCTCCCTTGCTATGGTTTCCAGGCTGAATGGGGGAGGGAACATGGTGTAAAGCGCCCAGAGAAGGAAGGCAAAGAATATCCAGAAATTGCCCAGAACAGACAGCACGGCCGCCCCGATGATTATGTGTATTATGGGGCCTGTGGGCGATTTGATATGGTCTACGAACGAGTATTTAGTCAGAGGCTCTTCGCCCTCCTTCCTTTTCTGGAGCTCGAAGTTGACCTCCTTTATATCATCCTCGTCAACGTCTACGGTCTTCTTCTGCGGTATGTACCCGGGCCTGGTGACCGTTATCTTGACCCTGCCCGGCTTGGCGTCCTCGATGAGGTATGTTGAAGTGTCCTGGTCTGCCGAGGCAGTCCCGCTCCCTGATGTCACCCCAATGTTCTCGGTGGCCGAGCCCAGCCTTTCCTTGGTCTTGGCGTCCACAACCTTTCCGTGGATTGTCGCCATGCCTTCAGAGGGCTGCTCCACCTTTATTCTCTTCAGCGTGAACTTTATGGTCTGTACGCCCTTCTTCAGGGCTACGGTCTTTTCGCTGAGCTCGTATCCGCTCCTGATGCACTCTATGGTATATGTGCCCTCCGGAAGCAGTTCCGGCCATGTGTCGGTGTTGACGCCGGCAAGTTCCCAGCCTCCTGTGTCCGTCACCCCGTATATGTGTATTGTGGCGTCGTTTACTGCGTTGCCTCGCTCGTCCTTGACCACGACCGTCAGCGTGACTCCCCCTGCCCCTGCGGCCGGGACAGGAGCGGGTGCCGGAATTGGTGCCGGGGCAGCTGCCCTCCCCCTTCTGCCGCCTCCCGCGGCGCGCCTCCCGGGCGCAATGGCAGCCTTCTTCCGTCTGTAGGCGGGGCCTATTATGGCCACAAGCTGCCCGACCAGGTCCCCGAACCTTATTGGGTCTGCTTTAGCTGCTTCCCAGAGAGGGGAACTCTCCAGTTTCACCCTAATGTTGATTTCCACATGGGTCAGCAGGTCTCCCCTCCCCTTCATTGCGGCTGCTATCGAATCCCTGACAGTGGACTGGGATATGTCATTGTCCTCATCAATCAGTTCTGCTACAAGATTTTCTATGTCAGTCCTGTGGTCCTCTGCATTGAACGGCATACTGTCTCCTACTTAATTAATGGTAGGAAGCGAATAAAAAACGAATTTGTGCCTATGCTGCAGCCAGGTCCACCACCACTTCAGGGATGTCGAACGAGCCGGTGCCTGAGAACTCTATCGTGTTCCTGCCCTCGTTGGAGTCCTCTGCAGTGAAATAGACCGTGTTCTCCCCTGCCCTTGGCTGGGGCACGCTCAGGGAGTTGCCGTTCAGCTTGACCGAAAGGCTGCCCTCCCTCTCTATGCTGCCTATGGTGTATGTCACCCTTCCCTTGAACCTCTGCTGTGACATGGCAAGGATGTCCTGGCTGGTCAGGTTGAACGTCCTGGACCTGGTTATCTGGTTGGTGAGCAGGAACACCTTCAGCTCGGTGTTGAACAGGTCAACCGTCCCGTCCCTGGTCTCGAACGAGAGTATGTTCTCGCCCACTGACAGGGGCACCTCAGTGAAGGTGAACTCTGCCGATTCCTGCCCCACGGGCGACTTGTAGTATATCTGCTTGCCGTTCACCTTCACCAGCAGCCTGCCCGGCCCTGAGCCGTAGAAGTCCACCTGGCCGCTCCTGAACGACTGGAGCTCGTTCTGGTATAGCTCGAACGGGTACAGCTTGACAGGCCCGTATTCCAGGGTGACCTCCAGGTCCCTCAGGTCGTATATCGTGTTCGCCCAGAACCTCATGCCGGGCCCCTCTGCGGTCACGGTGAGCGTGTTCCTCTCCTCCACGTAATCAGGGGTCACCTCTATCAGGTAGCCCCTCGGGTTGGCGGCCTCGTAGAAGACGTCCCTTCCGTTCCACCTGACGGCCAGGTTCCCGTACATGTTCGACTCCGCCACGTCGAAGGTTATGGCCAGCTTCTCCATCGAGTCATGGTACCAGCTCGGCACGTCTATCACGTATTCCTGGCTGTCAGTGGAGAAGAGCGAAGAGGACAGGGTGAGCCTGGGAAGAGACCTGAGGGTGTTGGTCTGGGTCTGGCCCACCTTGAAGGAGCCCAATGAGAGCGTCTTGGCTGGTATGGCCTCCACATAGCCCACAGAGCCCAGGGTGAACTCCTTTATGGACTTGACCCCTGTAGGGGTGCCCATCGATGAGAGGGGCGTCATGAAGTAGAATACCGCCATCAGAACGCCTGCTATGATGAGGAGAAGTATGAAATCGTCCACCTTCGGGAACTTGGCCATAATTAATATTCAGGGGCTAAATATAAAAACGTGAAAGCATGCGCATAGCCAAGAAGGACATGAGGCACGGAGTCATCTCCCTGGTGCCCGAGAACCTGGACGACCTCTGGCACCTGGAGAAGGTGCTGGAGCCAGGGGACATGGTCAGGGCCAGGACTTTCAGGAAGGCCACCCTAAAGAGGGGGGAGGAGATAGTGAAGGGCGAGAGGAAGCCCGTCACCCTAACCCTGGAGGCAGAGAAGATAGGCTTCCATGAGGCAGGCAGGCTCAGGATAACGGGCAGGATAAGGGAAGGCCCTGGGGACATGTCCGGGTACCACACCATAGAGGCCGAGCCAGGGACAGGCCTGACAGTCACGAAGGAATGGAAGAGGTACCAGCTGGACAGGCTGGACAGGGCCAGGGTAAAGGAGCCCCTCCTGTACATATGCGTGATAGACAGGGAAGGCGCAGACTTCGGGGGCCTGAAGGCATCCGGCCTGGAGATGCTGGGCTCCATCAGGTTCAGGAAGGTGTTGGGAGAGGAGAAGAGGGACAGCTTCCACAAGGATGTGATGGACACCCTCAGGAAGCAGGAGAAGTACGAGAGGATAATACTGGCAGGCCCCGGGTTCGAGGCAGAGAACCTGTACAGGAGGATAAAGGAGGAGGACCCCAAGCTGGCAGGCAGGATATCCCTCGAGAAGGTCTCCGAGACAGGCAGGACAGGCATACAGGAAGTGATAAGGACCTCTGCTGACAGGGTGCTGGAGGGCACGAGGGTCTCCAGGGAGACCAAGGCGGTCGAGAGGCTGCTTGAGGAGATGGGAAAGGAGGGGATGGCTGTCTACGGGAAGAAGGAGACGCAGGCGGCAGCTGCAGCAGGCGCGATAGAGACCCTGCTGGTGTCCGAGGCAATGGTCAGGGAATGCGAGGGGATGATGGACCTTGCAGAGAAGACAGGGGCAGAAATAATGGTGATATCAGCCTCGCATGAGGCAGGCGAGAGGTTCCTCTCCCTCGGGGGAGTCGGGGGCATACTCAGGTACAGGCCCTAAAGGCCGATTTCCCTGCTTCCCCTGTACACCTTCAGCACTTCCCTTCCGTCCTCTGTCGTCACGTACCAGCTTATCTCCCCGATTGCTCCGCCCCTCTCCCTGTCGCGCTTCATTCCAAGGGCCTCCCTTTCCTCGGGCTTCAGGTACTGTTTCGTGTCCATGTTAACCATTTGGCATGCATCATATAAGGCATTTACTAAAAGACAGGCCAAAAAAAGAGGGGCATCTCTTGGGACTGCTTATATGGTTTGCTACAAGAAATCTTATAGCATCTTCCTGCAGCCGGAAGCAAGCGGGCAGTCCCTGCAGGAGGGCCTCTTCCTGCAGTGCCTCTTGGACAGCTCGACTATCAGGGCATGGAATTCCCTGTACTTTCCCACGTCCCTCTCCAGGCCTGACATGAAGAGCTCCTGCACCTGGCCATAGCTGTCCTTCTCCCCCAACAGGCCTGCCCTGGAGAACACCCTCTTCGTGTACAGGTCCACCACGAACCAGGGCTTTCCGCAGGCATAGAGCAGGATGGAGTCCGCTGTCTCAGGGCCTATCCCCCTGACTGAGAGGAGCTCGTCCCTGGTCACCTTCCTGAGGAACTTCCCCATCCCCCCGTACCCTATGATGAACCTGGCGAAGCCCTTCAGCCTCTCCGCCTTCTGCCTGTAGTATCCGCTGGGCCTTATCAGCTTCTCCAGCCTCCCTTTCCTGATGGAGGCCAGCTCTTCCACTGTCCTGCACTCCTTCCTGAGGCCTTCCAGCGCCTTCTCCACGTTCTTCCAGGAGGTGTTCTGGGTCAGCATGGCGCCTATGCACACCTCAAGCTCCCTTGGCCTGAAGCCCCCGTCAGAGGGCCACCAGCCCTGGGGGCCGAACCTTTCCAGCAGCCTGGAGTAGGCCTCTTCCAGTTCCATTAGAGTTTATTAGAGGCCAAAAATAAATGTTAAGTGATGAAAGGCTACTGGCACCTGGTGGACGCCGTCCTGGCTTCCCTCATTCTTGTCGGGTTCATGGCAGTCATAGCCAACCCGTCCATATCAGTGCCAGAGCCCGAGAACATGAACGAAGTGGCGTACGAGCTCCTAAAGGGCCTGGACGACCAGGGGTACCTGAGGCCGTATTCAGCGGCGCATGACTACAGCGGCCTGGACTCCAGGATAAGGTTCTACAGCCACAACCATTCTGTCCAGATATGCGATTTCGGGGGAAGCTGTTATGGTTCCAGGCCGTCAGAGAGGAACGTCTGGGTGGCCACCCGGGTGCTCTCTGGTGACAGCGTGTACCAGCCGATGGTGGTGAGGTTGTACCTATGGGAATGACAGGCAAGAGAAGGAAGGGGCAGTTTTTCATCCTGGGAGCCCTGGCCCTGGTCATCCTGTTCTCAGCCAACCTCACCATGGTGCAGCCCATAGTGAGCGGGCCGGACAGCTACATCAGGTACTTCTCGGACAACATGCAGGGGGAGCTTCCCAGGGCCCTGAACTTGGGCCTGAACCAGAGCGACCCTGAAGCAGTGATGCTCAACTTCAGCAGGTTCGTGCAGGAGGAGATGAGCAGCAGGAGCATAAACTACTCCTCGCTCTGGCTGGTGGCCGAGGGAAATGAAAGCACCTCTGACGTGAACGTCACTGTCGGCAATTTCATGTGGGGCAGCCGTCTGGTCTCCATCACTCTTGACGGGGTGCAGAAGCAGCTCCATGTGGCTGACAACTCCTCCAACACGACAGGGTACTCCTCGGTCCCGCCTTTATACAACATAACCATAAGCTACGGAAGCACGAGCATGACGTACGAATGGCAGAGGGCAAAGACAAGCCTCTATGCCTACATAAGCCTGGAGAAGGGTGAGGACAGCTCGAATGAACACATAGATGCCTAGGCCTTTCCCGCAGAATCAGTCTTCCTTCCTCTCGACTTCCGGAACCTTGCCCCTTCGGGCTATCTCCGCATAAGGTTTCATCCAAGAATCAGTCTTCCTTCTTCTCGACTTCCCTTATTATTACCTGGGGCTTCTCGCCGCCCTTTCCCATGCCCAGGAGCTTCCTGACGGGCCAGAGAGCGACCTTCAGGACCCCGTAGGCCATCTTGATTGCCGAGAACGCCATGTAGAGTATTATGCCGAATATGGCGGAGCTGACTATCGTGTTTATGGTGACCGCCACTGGAAGCCCCAGGTAGCTGGCCACTATCGGGAATATCCCGAAGGCTATCCCTGTCAGGACTGCCCTGAGCAGGTAGCCGAACACCTTCATGGCTATGACTATGCCCACCACAAGCAGTACCAGCAGCACTGCCATGTTCATCGTGCTGAGATGCCCGAACAGGGAGAATATCGTGTCAAGCATACGCTTAATACTTCCACAGAAGGATTAAAACCCGTTTCGGTTGCCTTCAGGCTGTCAAGTGGCCCTTCCGGCAGAGAAAATCCTGTCGAATTCCCCCTTGACCTCGTCCCTGCACTCCCAGTCAGGGGTTCCCTGCTGGTACGTGTCCCTCAGGGCCCCAATGTTGTCCGAGCACATGCCCATGCAGAAGGAATAGTCGCACTTGGCCTGTATTATGGTGTAGTATGAGAGGAGTATCACCACAGCGAGGAGTATCACGTACAGTATAATAAGAGTGGTTGCCCACCTGGGCCTCTTCCTGCTGAAAAGCAAGTCTGCCAGCGCCATGTTTTAATTATGTCATTGGAAGTTAAAATCCTTTATTAACATGCTATCCCAAGACTGAGACAGGGGATTCTATGGCAAGGGGAAAGGTCAAGTTCTTCAACAAGGAGAAGGGCTTCGGTTTCATAACAGGCGACGACAACAAGGAATACTTCGTGCACATAACCTACCTGAAGGAAGGGAAGATGGTGAAGACAGGCGATGCGGTTTCCTTCACGCCAGAGGAAAGCGAGAGGGGCCTGAAGGCCCTGGATGTCCAGAAGGGTTCCCAGGCCGGGCCTGATGAGCCAGCTGAAGCAAGGGAAGAGCCTGTTGAAGCTCCCGAAAAGGAGGAGCCTGCCGGGAAGGAGGCTGAACCCCCAAAGAAGGAAGAGCCCAAGCCAGAAGAGAAGCCTGTAGAAGGCAAGTCCGAAGATAATGAAGAAGCCCCAAAGGAAGGGAAGCCTGCCGGGCCAAAGCCTGCCGGAGGGCCTCTGGACAAGGTGCCCACTGTCGAGAAGAAGGCCGAGGGGTCACCAGAGCTCCCGATGCCCGGGACAGAGGAGGCCGAGAAGTCGATGGTCGAAAAGCCCTCCCCTGAGGAAAGGCCGAGGGCGCCGCCTCCTGGGCCGACCCCTGAAGAGGGCGGGAAGAAGGAAGAGCCCAAGGAAGAGGCCAAGCTCCCTGAAGGCACACCAGGCGTAGAGCAGCCCCCTGAAGAGACGAAGGAAGAGCCCAAGCCCGAAGGGAAGACTTCTGAAGAGAATAAACCCGATTCTGAAGGGAAGCCCAAAGAGGAAAAGAAGAAGGAAGATTGAGTCAGTATTCTATCCCGTACCCTGCCGCAACCCAGGCAGCATAGTTGCCTTCCAGCCTGTACACTCTCGTGAAGCCTGCGTCCACCAGCTTCTGGGCGCCCAGGATGGAAGCTGAATCCGCATGGCAGTAAACAAGATATGTCTTATCCTTGTCCAGGGCGGGTATGGTCTCATCCAGTGAGCCATCGCCGACGTAGTGGTTGACCGCCCCGGGAAGGTGCCCTTCCGCATAATGCGGGGACACGTCTATTATGACCAGCCCTGGCAGGGTGTTCAGCAGCGCGTTAGCCTCTTCCGCAGTCACGTCCACATACCCCCCGGCTGCAGGGCAGTCCACAGGGCATGATTGGGGCGTTTCAGCGCAGGGGCACCCCTCACCCAGGCAGACCACCTTCTGGCATGTCCCGTCTCCGCACATGTCAACGCAGATGCTGCCCCCTGAAGGGCTACAGCTGCCCCTGTAATACTCCCAGGCCATGCACTCTGACCCGTCACCGAAGACGCAGTACCCCTCCTGGCCGCCAGCCATGTCCCTTATGACATAGGAGTATCCCTGCTTCTCGCAGTATACGGCTGAAGGGTTGGCAAGCTGGCCCTGCTGCACGCATCCTGATGCCACGGCAACAAGTGCCAGAAACAGGACTGGAATCGCCCGCCTCATGATTATATTTGCAGCCGTCGGGTTAAAAGCTAGATGACCGCAGCCCTCTTGATGGTGACGTCCTCCACAGGCCTGTTGTTCTGGTCTGTCTGGACCTTGGCTATCGCGTCCACGGCTTCCATTCCCGTTATGACCTTCCCGAACACCGGGTGCTTCCCGTCCAGGTAGCTGTTGTCCACCAGGTTGATGAAGAACTGGCTCCCTCCGGTGTTGGGCCCTGCATTGGCCATTGAGATGGTACCCCTCTCGTTCCTGTTGTGGTCCGTGAACTCGTCCTCTATGGTGTACCCAGGCCCTCCGGTCCCTGTGCCTGTCGGGTCGCCTCCCTGTATCATGAAGTTGTCTATCACCCTGTGGAAGATGACCCCGTCATAGTAGCCTTCCTTCACCAGCTTCTCGAAGTTCCCCGCCGTTATGGGCATGTCGTCAGCAAGCTCTATCACTATGTTGCCCATGGTAGTCTCGAGAAGCACCTTGGTCTTTGCCGGGGCTTCCGGGGCCGCCGCAACGTTGCCTGTCACTTCGTTTTCCATTGTTCCCTCCTGTATGCAGCCTGACGCCATCACGACAAGTGCAATCGCAAAAAGCACAGGCAAGAATCTTTTCATACCTCTAATTTGGGCCAGTGATTAAAAAAACTACCTCTCCCTTTCCTCCGGCTCCAGGTACTTCACTCCGAGCTTCCTGCATATCTCCTTCTCTGTCTTGCCTGCCACCATCTTCCCTGTCCTCTTGTCGAACAGGCCGTACTCGTTCAGCTTGTACCCCTTCCTTATCGCTACCCTTCTCAGCTCTATGTTGTAGTTCTTGCTTCCCGTGAAGTAGAGCATGCCTGCGCCCCAGGATTTCAGGGGGATGACCCTCAGGTCTGACTGCACGCCTGATTTCAGTATTACGCTTCCCTTTGTTCCCCCTCCTGCGAGCACCTTCTTGACCGCCTTCATCTTCGTGAAGGCGTCTATCACCTTCTGGGGCCTGTCCGACGCCACCAGTATGTCTATGTCCCCGACTGTGGGCCTCTTCCTCCTGAGGGAGCCTGCGGCAGATATCTGCTTGACTTCCTCCAGCTTCTTCAGCCGGGCCATTATCCTCTTCGCCCCCTTCTCCGCCTCTGCCAGGGGCACCCTGCCCCTTGCCCCCTTCATCAGGGCTATGTTCTCCAGTATGTCCTTCTCTGACTTCTCGCCGAACCCCGGTATGGCGGCTATCCTGTTCTCCAGGGCCGCCTTCTCCAGGTCCTCCACGCTCCTTATCTTCAGCCTCTCCTGCAGCTTCTTTATCTTCCTGGGGCCCATCCCCTGTATCTTCATCAGCATGTTCATGTGGCTAGGCACAGTCTTCATGAGCCTCTCGTGTGACCGGATCTTCCCTGTCTCCAAGAACTCGACTATCTTTTTGGCAATGTTCTCGCCCACCCCGGGTATCTCAACCAGGGCCTTCATGCCGCCCCTCCTGTTCACCCTGGACACGTCCTCATCCAGGGCCTCAAGGGACCTGGCGGCCTGCCTGTATGCCCTGGGCTTCCAGTTGACGCCCTGCATCTCCAGTATGTCCGCCATCTCGAAGAATATTTCCGCAAGCTTCACATTACTCTTGGGCATGTTTATAATTCGTCATCCTGCGATAAAAAAGAAGCCATATAAACCCTTGGGAGAATCATTTAGCATGGCTGAAGTGAAAGTCCTGATACAGGGCTATGCGAGGGAGGAGGGTGACGTTGAGTTCGCGTCATCCGCCACCACCCTGATAAGGGACAGCGGGGTCAATGTGATAGTGGACCCCGGGATGGACAGGAAGAGGCTCCTGGATGCCCTAAAAAATGAAGGCCTGTCTGTGGCAGACATCAACTTCGTCATCCTGACGCATTACCACCTGGACCATACGCTCCTGGCAGGCATGTTCGGGAACGCCAAGGTGCTCGACAATGAGCTCTTCTATTCTTGGGACGGCAAGATAGAGGAGCATGGGGGCAAGGTCCCCGGCACAGGCATAGAGATAATCAGGACCCCCGGACATGACCCCTTCCATTGCACTGTCCTTGTCCAGACCGGGGAGTTCGGGAAGGTGGCGGTAGCAGCCGACGTGTTCTGGTGGACTGACGGCGAGGAGCAAAAAACGGACAAGGAGAGCCTCATGAACCACAAGGACCCCTACATGAAGGACGAGGGAAAGCTGAAGGAAAGCAGGAAGAAGGTCCTGGAGCTGGCCGACTACATCATCCCCGGCCACGGGAAGCCATTCCGGGTGGAGAAGTGAGAAGCCCCGGGAGGGAATCGAACCCCCAACCTGCGGTTTACAAAACCGCTGCTCTGCCGTTGAGCCACCGAGGCAATGATAATTATTATCCCGGATTTCTTTTAAAAGATTGGCTGACAAGAATTATCCATGAAGCAGCTTGCAATGGTGCTTATCCTGGCGGCAATGGTGGCAGTGTCTGGCTGCGCCACCACGGGCCATGTCGTGAAGGAAGGGTGCGAGCACGACTGGGTGTCGCCCCAGCCTCCCATAACTTCACTTGTCAGGATAGGGACAGAGCCGAATGCCGAGCAGGTCGCCGAGGACGTCTGCCTGTCCATATGCGCGAGCAGGGCAAACGTCAAGACGAGCAGGCTGCTCGACTCCAGGTTCGTAGATGGAGACGAGTACAGGCAGTGCCAGTGCGACCTTAACGACTGCTACGCCTAGCTGCAGAAAGGATTCCCGCTCTTGCCTGAAATCTGTTCAGAACAGGAATTGGGCCTTCACCCCGTGCCTGGAGGCAGCCTCTTTCGCCTTCTCCCTTATGCTGTTCCAGTCAGTCCCGTTGATGAGCTGGGGGTAGTCCCTTCCTGCTATCCTGTCCAGCATGGGGTTCATGGAGGCCTTCATGTTCAGCCTGTCCACCAGGGCGAACTTCACCTTCCCGGCTATGTCAGAGAACACCCTGTCCAGGTCGGTGGCGCCAGGAAGTATCGGGCCGACGAAGGCGTAGGTTTCAATCCCCTCCTCCTTGAGCGTCCTGAGTGTCATTATCCTGTCGGAATGGGAGGACGCGAACGGCTCGAGAACCATCCTGTCCCTTTCCTCCAGGCCCGTTATCGTCAGCCCGACCCTCCTGGTTGAAAAGCGCTTTATGATGCCCGTGTCCCTGAGGACGAGCATCGACTTGGTGAGTATGTCAACCGGGAAGTCCCTCTCCAGGAGCTTCTCGAGTATCCTCCTGGTCATCATGTACTTCCTCTCCAGGGGCTGGTAAGGGTCGCACACGCTCGACAGCAGGACAGAATCCTTCCTGGCTGTCTTGAGCTCCCTCTCCAGTACATCCAGGGCGTTCATCTTGACGTCAACCCACTCGCCCCACGGCTCCTCATGGCCGCTGTACCTGGCCATGAAATTGGCATAGCAGTAGGCGCACGAGTTCTGGCACCCCGTGTAGGGGTTGATGACGTACCTGGCGCCGGGCAGCCTGCTCAGGTTCAGCAGGCTCTTGCAAGAAACTTCCCTCACTGCCATGAAGGTATGTTGTTAATTAGTTTTTTAAGGGTTTTTATCCAGGCAAAGGGTCCACATTCCCGGAAGGGCTATCAGCCTTCCTAAGCAGGTCATGTTGATCACCCCGAGGCCTTAAAGTCGATGCAGACCTTCCAGTTCCTGGGGCTGTAGAGCAGCACCTTCTTCTTGGCCAGCACCTTGCACTTCTTCCCAGCCTTCCTGCAGTGGTCCCTTGCCAGCTTCACTGCCCCGGTGAACATGTCCTCCTCAGGCGCCACATGGTAGAAGTGTATGACACCCTCCTTCTTAAGGCACCTTATGGCCTCGGGCAGGAACCTGTGCGCCTCCTTCGGCAGGGGCATGACGACCCTGTCGCACTTCCCGTACAGCTTCCTTGCTTCCTCCTTCACGTCACCGCAGACGGGCACTATCTTGTGGCCCAGCTTGTTCACCCTTATGTTGTCCTCGGCATACTTGCACGCGTCCCTGTTCAGCTCTATGCAGTACACCTTGGCCACTTTTGGCTGCTGCTTCGCTATCATCACAGCAAAGGGGGCTATCCCTGAGAACATGACCAGGACCGTTTCACCTGGCCCGACCTGCTCAGATATCCTCTGCCTCTCCGTTGCCTCCCTCGGCGAGAAGTAGGCCTTCCTGACATCCAGCATGTACATGGCCCCGTGTTCCTTGTGGACCGTCTCTGTCCCGTCCCCTGCCAGCACTTTGAGCTCCCTCAGCCTGAGCTCCCCTGACCTGACGCCCATCTTCCTGCAGACTGTCCTGATGTTCCTGTGCACCTTCAGTATCGTTTCAGCTATCAGCTTCTCCTTCCCGTCCAGCTCTTCAGGTATCTCCACCAGGGCGATGTCCCCTATTATGTCGAAAGCCCGCGGCACAAGCTCCAGTTCCCCGGGCTTCAGGTCATCCTTCAGCGCCTCCTTCAGGTTCATGCTTTAGAATTCGTCCGCCAGGTTAATAACGTTCTACTGGGGCTTGGTCACGTTGACGCCCTTCACCAGCACATGGGGAGTCGTGACAGGCACGCTGGTTTCCCACCAGTAGACCTGCTCCTTGGCCCTGGACAGGGCCGACACGTTCCTCATTATGTTCAGCATGTTGTCGCTTATCCTGATGCTCTTCCAGTTGCCGGTTATCTTCCCGTCCTTCACCCTGAATATCGCGTCCCTGGGTATGGTGGAGAAGTCGCCTGTCCTGTAGTTGGTGAACCTGGTGTACCAGAGGTTGGTCACGTAGAGGCCGTCCTTTATGGACGATATCATGTCCTCTACCTCCATGTCCCCCTGCCTTATGTCTATGTTCCAGGCCGAGGGCGATATGAGCCCGGCATTGCCCGTGCTTTCCGTTTTGTGGTTCCTGGCGGTTGACGTGTTGTGCAGGTAGGTCTGCATCACCCCGTCCTTCACAAGCGGGGTCGGCCTGACAGGGTGCCCCTCCTCGTCGTACTTGGTGGACCAGTACCCGTTCGGGACTGTCCCGTCGTCGGTCAGGCTGAACATATCGGACGCCACCTTCTTGCCTATCTTGTCGGCCAGGAATGAGAACCCTGAATCCACGTAGAAAGCGGAGAAGGAATTGGCGGTGTAGCTCATCAGGTTGGCGAAGGCCATCGGGTGGAACAGCACGTCGTACTTCCCCACCTTACCGTCAGATGGCCTGCTCGCCTTGACCGCCATGTCAGCGGCTTCGAGCGCAATCCTGTTGTGGTCCAGCTTGCCCATCATCCTGGACAGGCCGACCCTGTGGCCGGACATCTCCTTGTCAACCAGGGCCCTCAGGGAGAACTGCATGTCAGTTCCCTTCTCACTGGCCTTGACCCCGCCTGACGTGGCCTTGAAGGACTCCGAGGAGTTCCAGAGCAGCACGCCTGAGCACCTCTTGACCCCCTTCTCAAGGGCCTTGTCAACAGCAGAGGAGACTATGTCCACTCCCCCTTCGGCCAGGCTGGCCACTTTCTGGTCGAACGTCTCTGGTATCTCCCTGTACTGGAACGGGCCTTTCGCTATCCCGTTGTAGTCTTTCTTGGGCTGCATCTTCCCGGCCACTGCCAGCAGGCTCTTGACAGCCTCCCTTATCCTGGCCTCGTCCGTCTCCCTGATGGTGCTGGATATTATCCTTTTCCCGACGGACATGAAGACATTGGTGTTCACGAAGTCCCAGGCCTTTGATGTGGCTATCTCGTTGTTCACGAACTTGAGCTGCCTGGCCAGGCTCTTGGTGACCGTAGCCACGCAGTCGTCTGCCCCGAGCTCTTTGGCCTGGTCCACAACGAATTCCGCTCCCCTGAAACTCTCGCTGATGTCCATTATCCCAGCCTCACGTCCTTAAGCCTTATGTGCGGCCCGCCCATCCAGACGGGTATGCCCTGCATGGGCTCTCCCTTGCCGCATTCGCCGGCCACGAACTGGATGTCCTTTCCGCAGGCCTCAACCCTCTCGTAGAACCCCGGTGTGGTTATCTCGAACACGGGCCTCCTGACGGGGGCCTTTATCTCCCCGTTCTCTATCAGGTAGGACTCGCACCCCACGTACCTCTGGTTCCATCTCCTGTCGTCTATGTTCCATTCGGTGAACGATTTCATGTAGACGCCCTTCTTGACGCCCTCCATGAGCTCCTCGAAACTGTGCTTCCCCGGAAGCATGAAGGTGTTAGCCATCCTGACTATAGGCTCGAACGAGTAGTTGACCGCCCTGGCAGCCCCGTTGCTCCTTATGCCCATCATGGCTGCAGTCTGCCTGTTGTGCAGGAAGTCGTTCACTTTGCCGTCCTTTATCAGGAACCTCCTCCTGGCCTTCACGCCCTCGTCATCGTAATGGTAGAAGCCGTAGCTCCCCTCGACAGTCGGGTCCTCCACCACTGTCACTGCCTCGTTCCCTATCCTCTTGCCGAGCCAGCCCCTGTCCAGGAAGCTCTCGCCAGCCTGGGCGGCCTCCCTTCCCATTATCCTGTCAGCCTCGGTGGGATGGCCGCAGCACTCGTGTACCAGTATGCCCACAAGCTCCGGGCTCAGGACGAGCTTGACGTCGCCCTTCGGGGCGGCCTTTCCCTTCTCCAGGACGGCCTTAAGGGCCCTTACTTCCTGGCCGACATTGTGGATGGTGTTCCACTTCTTGACGCTCTCCCATCCGCCTGACGCCCCGTGCTCCAGCATCCTCTGCTCCGAGTCGCCCCCGGCCGAGACGGTCAGCAGGTAGAACAGCCCGATTCTGGGGGTCTCAGAGAACAGCATGGAGCCCTCTGAATTGGTGTAGTATTTCCTGCTCATCGTCTCGAAGAGCTGCAGGAAGCTCTGCGTCCCGTCCACCTCCCTTATGGCCTTCCTGACGTCGAACAGGTACTCCATCTTGTCCTTCGGGTCCACGTCCTGGAGCTTCTCCTTCTGCCTGACCACCCACTCGTGCTTGGCAGGCGGCTCTGACGCGAACTTGAGGGGAGACTTAAGCATCCTGGCAGAGGCCCTTATGGTCCTTATGGTCTCCTCCACCCTCTTCATGACCAGGGCCTTCTTCAGGTCATTGATGGACATGAAGCCCATGGCCCCGTTGACCAGGAACCTGGCGCCCAGCCCGTTGGACTTCTGGAAGTCCGATATCTCTGGCGTGTCGTTCTTGAGAAGGAATGCCGAGGCGTCGAAGCTCTCCAGCCTGACCTCGGCATAGCTCGCCCCCAGTTCCTGTGCCTTCTTGACCACAGAATCAGCCAGGTCCCTGTCCATTGTGCCCTTTTCCATCTATATTATAGGTGCCGGATTTTATATTAGTTCAGGGGAGCAGGGGAAACGCCTTCACGTCAGTGTAAGCAGGCCCTTCCCTTGAAAGCGCGCTCTGCTTCAGGGATATCTCCTTCACGGCCATCTCCCCGACCTTCACGCCGGCCAGGTCAGCCATCTTCTCCAGCAGGCAATCCCTTCCCCTTGATGACTTCACCCTTCCCACTGTCAGGTGCGCATTGGGCTTCCGGGTGTCCTTCTTGAACTTGTCCAGCTCCCTGTTGAGCTTCAGCATGATGCCGTGCAGTTGCTCCTGGCCCTCCTTCACGCCGACCCAGATGGTCCTGAGGTAGGTTGGGGAGCCGAAATAGCCCACCCCTTCCAGGGATATCCTGAACTGCTTCATTCCCTCCAGGGCCTTCCTGATTCCCTCCTCCACCTTTGGGAGGAACTCTTTCCTTATCTCCCCAAGGAACTTGAGGGTCAGGTGCAGGTTCTCAGGCTCCACGAACTTCACGTCGCCTTCACATCTCCTCAAATCAGCCTCTATCTCGCCTATCTTCTCCCTCAGGGAAGGCTCCAGCTCAAGAGCAACAAAAAGCCTCATAAGAATCTATACAGTCTCAGGGTTTAAATCGACCAGGCTGAGGCCGAGGTATTCCTCAGGGACATCGCCCTCAACCATTCCGGTCAGGTGCGCTATGGGAATCCCTTCCCAGGCCTTCCTGAATTCCCTGCTCTGCAGCTCGCATGAGGCGTCAACAAGGAGAAGGGCGCTTGCCATCCGGTTCCTCAGGCCAAGGCCCTTTATGTATCCCCTGATGTTCTTGGTCCTGTAGCCTGCCTCTTCCAGCACGTCCATGCCTTCACGGGAAACATAGATGACGTTTCCCATCAGCTGCTCATGGTCTATTCCCTTGTCCTCCAGCAGCCTGATGGCCTCCCGGGTCTCTTCGGTTCCCCTGACCATGACGCATGCGTAGCCTGTGTCACTCCCCTGGTACGTGTCCAGTATGTTGAGGTGCTTCTCCATGGCCCTGGCGACATCCTCTCCTGCCCTCAGTATCTCATCCATGACTGATGGTTGTAGGGAAACTTTAAATAAAGTCTTCCAACTTCACACGACAGGAAACAGCATACGTGAAGGTATTGTGAAACAGATGTGAAGATTGTTCCATGAAGTTGGGGCCAACTTCACAACAAGAACCGGCATCATGTGACTGGGCGTGAAGAACCTTCACACAACCTTCACACCAACTTCATCACGTTAACTTTATATATCTGGACTTCATATGAAATTACGTGAAGATTTTGGGGCACATTCCCCGGCTTCACGACACATTCACAAGCAAGGCGTGAAGATAGATGAACGAAAGGGCGAGGGAGCTGTTCAGGTGGGACGAGAATCCTTTTAGCTTCAGGATCCTCCCTGAATATTTCGTGGGCTATGAGAAGGAGACCGAGACCTTCACAGAGGGCCTCAACAACGGCAGCAAGTTCTCCATACTCCTGGGCCCGACGGGCTCAGGCAAGACGACCTTCATGAGATACCTCGTGAGGAGGTTCCCCGGCTCTGATGTCATATATCTTCCAAAGCCCCCAAAGAGCGCTGACGACTGGGTCACGGTATTCAACCCGGTCTTGAAACCCTCCAAATTTTCCTTCCTAAGGAAGGACGTGAACATATACAACCTCTACGAACATCTCAACAAGAAGCTCAACGGCAGGAAGTGCCTACTCTTCATCGACGAGTGCCATGAGGCCAGCCTGGACAGCCTGGAATGGATAAGGACCATAACTGACCAGACTGACAACCTGTTCATAATCCTGGCTGGCCTTCCTGTCTTTGAGAAGACCATGATGGACAGGCTGGAAACCTTCATGAGGCGCGTGAACATACACGTGAACCTGACAAACCTCTCCAAGGCAGAGACAAGGGAGCTCATAAAGAGGAGGATAGAGGGGATAGGAGGGGACGACATCAAGCCCTTCACGACCAACGCTGTGGACTACATCTATGACAGGACAGGGGGCTTCCCCAGGGAGGTGCTCAAGACCTGCGACGAGATGGTGCAGAGGGCGATGGAGAAGGGCGTCTCAACTGTCGAGCCTGACATAATGAAGGGCGCGGAGGAGCCAGAGAGGAAGCTTTCTATGGACACTGTCCAGGAGCTCCCGGAAAGGCAGAAGCTCATAATGGACACCCTTTCAGAGGGGGGAGAGATGACCCCCTCCGAGATAGCCAAGGGCATTAAGGGGGACGAGTACAAGAACAAGGACAATGCAGTCCGTTCCGTCAACAACCTCCTCAGGCGCCTGATGGCAGACGGCCTGGTGGACAGGAAGAAGGTAGGCAAGACCTACAAGTACAGGGTCTCAAGCCGCTTCAACTCCGTTCTGGTGACTGCCTGATAATTCTAGCGGAATAGTGGAATGCTCCTAACCCCATCTTTAAGCTTCTTGTTGCCAACTCATTCCTAGGCCATCATGAACGAGAAGAGAAGCCTTGTAGAGCGGCTGAAAACATACTCAAAGAAGGATGTGATATTCACCAGCCATGCAAAGATAAGGGCAGTCCAGAGAGGCCTGAATCTGGAAGAGGTGAAAGAAAACATAGTGAATCCGAAAAGGCTGGCCTTCGCAGCCAGGCAAAAATCCAGAAAACCAGGAGAAGAAAAATATGACTGTTACTTCGTTTACAGTAACACGATGTGCCACAGGTACGTTTTAATAATCAACAGGAAAATTATAATATGTACAGCAATCAAAATCAACAGAAGATGGCAGAACATGGTTGAGAAATATGCAAGAGTTTAAATTCGACTACGACATGGAAAATGACGACCTTTTCGTTTACAACGGAAAGAAAAAATCAAAAGGAAGCGTGGAATTCGGAAAACTGGTCCTAGACTTTGACAGTAACAAGAAGCTGGCCGCCATAGAGATTATGGATGCGACAGAATTCCTGAAACCGCTTGTCAGAAAGTTTAAGATGGACAAGAATGCCCTTGCCAATATAATATCGTGCAAAGTCCAGACATCTGTGCAGAATAATTTCCTTTTCATAAGGATGTTCATTTTAACGAAAATAAGCAAAGAGCAGCTGGAATTCCCTGTCATGATCCCAAGAATAACAGCAAAGAGCCCATCCATGATAAAACACAGGATATCCCACAATTGATGTGTGTTCTCTGCGCCAGGTTCAACCCAATCCTGGTGACTGCCTGATTTTCCGGCACGCGCAAAAGTATTTAAAACCTATCTCTAATATCATATCATCGGTTTGATGCTTAGGAGGATTACATGGAGGAGAGGATAAGGAGCAAAGAGCTCATAGGAAAGGTCCTTGTTTCTGAGGAGACGGGCAAGAAGTTCGGCATGATAGGGGACATAGACTACGTGTCAGAGTCTGGCGAGCTGATAAACCTGGTCCTTTCGGAGACGACCCCGCACACCGCAACACTCAGCCTGCCTTCTGACGACAGGAAGAGGATGCTCGTGCCGTTCTCTGCGGTGAAGTCTGTGGGAGACTTCGTCATAGTTTCCGAGAAAGACATCGTTTAAATGTGGGCCCGTTGCTTGTTGGGGCTCACGTGAGTATTTTTCTGTGAAAATCACTTGCACTTCTTAAGCCTGCGTATAACTTCCGTTGCCCCCAGCTGCTTGGGTATTATAATTGTGTCGGCGCCGGACTCCAGCAGCAGCTCCTTCTCCCTCTGGCTGATGGCCCTGGCGAATATCTTTATCTTCTTGTTCTTCCTCCTGGCCTTCCTTATGGCCAGGGAGGCCTCCTCTATGTCGGGTATGGTGAATATGGCGGTCCTGGCCCTGAATATGCCGGACTCCGAGAGCAGCTCCTCGTTGTCAGCCTCCCCGTACAGGCAGTATATGCCTTCGGAGTTCAGCTTCCTGACGACATCCGGGTCATGGTCCACCACCACGAACTTCTTCCTCATCTCCTTCAGGCCGTTGACCACCCTTTCCCCCATCACCCCGTGGCCGAACACCACTATATGGTTCCCCAGCCTCTTCTCGGGCTTCCTCTGAAGCTTCTTGACGTGGTGGGGCGTGAACCTCCGGGCTATCCCGAACCTGCCGAAGAAGTCGTCTATCTGGTAGTGGTACTTCATGAAATACGGCGTTATTATGATGGACACCACCATCAGGCTGAGCAGGAGCGAATAGAAGTCCTGTGAGAAGTGCCCCAGCAGCAGGCCCTGGGCGGCTATTATGAAGGTGAACTCGCTCGCCTGCCCCAGGCCGAGCCCTATGGCGCTGGCGGTCCTGCCGCCGTACCCCATGGCCATGTATATCAGTGAGAGTACGAGAGGCTTCAGCAGCATTATCGCAAGCAGGAGGATTATGAAGGGCACGAACATGCTGTACATCACGAACAGGTTGAGCTGCATCCCGAGGGAGGTGAAGAACACCACGGCGAAGAAGTCCCTGAGCGACCTCATCTCTCCGAACACCTCCACGTTATAGGGGAACTGGGCCATCGCCAGGCCGCCTATGAAGGCGCCTATCGCTATCGAGAAGCCGAGGGCGTAGGCGAAGCCTATGAATATGAAGCAGGTGGACACGGACGTCAGGAACAGCACCTCCTTGGTCCTGGCCGCGTAATTGAGCACCCTGGTGAAGACGAACCTGTTCAGCACTATCCCTATGCAGAACAGGCCGAGGCCCTTCAGGACTATCATGCCGACTATCTCCGCTGAGAATATGGAGCTTATGTTCTCCAGGAACGGTATGGCCAGGACTACTATTATGTCCTGGAGTATCAGTATGCCCAGCATTATCCTTCCGTGGAGGGTCCCCACCTCATGGGAGTCTGCCAGTATCTTGGCCACTATCATCGTCGAGCTGAAGGCGAAGAGCAGGCCCATGTATATGCCTATCAGGTTGCCGAACCCGAAGAAGCCTGCGAACCAGAATCCTGCCATGAAGGTGAGCGCCACCTGTATCAGGCCGCCGACGACTGCCGCCCCTCCGACAGACCTGAGCTTCTGCACGTCTATCTCCAGGCCCACGGTGAAGAGCAGGAAGGCGATGCCCAGCTCTGACATCATGGCTATCTCCTCCGGGCTGGTTATCCAGCCCAGGCACAGTGGCCCCACCAGTACTCCTGCCAGCACGTAGCCCACTATGATGGGCTGCCTCAAGCCACGGGCGAAGTAGGCGAATATGGTGGCTATGATTATTACCAGCCCTATGTCGAAAACAGGCGATATCATTGGTTAATAATTGGTGCCGTCCCCGATAAATAGGTTTCAATTGCCCTTATCTGCCAGTTTCGTCACCGTTGGATAGTTCCAGATTTCTTACGAAAATAATTTTAAGTATCCCTATAAGAAAGTTCGGGACAATATAGATAATCAGATGCCTGAAAGAATAGGGATAATGGTGACTTCTTACGGCTCAAGGGGAATGGCCCTGGCTGATGCGTTCAGGAGGAGCGGGAAGTACGACGTGGACCTCTACATAGCTGACAAGCAGAGGAACCCGTTCGGTGTCGCCATTGCCAAGGCGCATGAGGTGGTCCCTGGCCTCGACATAGACGGGCTTTACGATTTCGCCAAGAGGCACAGGAGCAAGCTGGCATTCGCAGTCCCCGGCTCAGAGGGCCCTGTGATAGACGGACTGAGGGACAGGCTGGAGGGCGACTTCAACATCCCTGTGGTCTGCCCAACGAGTAACGCTGCCCTGGAGGTGAGCAAGGTCGAGCAGAGGGAACTGATAGAGAGGTTCTGCCCTGAGGCCAACCCCAGGTACAAGGTCTTCCAGAGGGACCCTGCAGACGGCGCACACATAGACGACCTGAGGGCCAGCGTCAGTGAATGGTACCATAAGCTTGACGGCAGGCTGGCTGTCAAGCCCGAACTGCCCGGGTTCGGCAAGGGGGTCGGTGTCTCGGGAGACCATTTCACCACCTTCGATGAGATGTGGGACAAGTTCTTCTGGCCTGCTGCCCAGGACGGCGGCAAGGTGATACTCGAGGAATATGTGGAAGGCCAGGAGGTCAGCCAGCAGGTATTCACTGCAGGCGGAAACTATTCGCTTACTCCCTGCGTGAGGGATTTCAAGAGGGCATTCAACGGGGACAGGGGCCCTAACACAGGGGGGATGGGCACCTTCTCTGGCCCGGGATACATGCTGCCCTTCATGGACGGGAGTGACTGGGGCAGCATCCAGGACACGACCGCCAGGCTGTTCGAAGGCCTGAACCAGGTCTACGGGAATGAGCTGAGGGGCGTCAGCCTGTACATAGCCTACACCCTGACAGGCGACGGGGCCAAGATACTCGAGATAAACAGCAGGCCCGGTGACCCGGAGTGGATGAACACGGTGGTCACGATGGAGGACGACCCGGTGGACACCTTCCTGGGCATGGCGAACGACGAGCTAAGGCCCGTGAACTTCAACGAGGGACTGGCCACAGTCCTCACGTATGCTGTCCCGCAGACGTACGGCGGGAAAGGCGCAGAGATAGGGAACACCAGGCTGAACCTCGGGTACGCGTTCCTGATGGAAGGGCTCAAGAAAGGCAAGCTCAGGCTGTTCCCAGGCTCGATGGAGCTCATGGACGATTCAAGCATGCATACCCTCAAGTCCAGGACGATAGCCTCTGTGGGCATAGGGGAGAGCATCCAGGAAGCGAGGGAGACCTCCCTCCTGGGCATAGCCCAGATAGACGGCAACCTCTGGCACAGGACTGACATAGCCTCTGAGGAATACATCCAGCAGTGCATTGGGCACATGGAAAGTCTCAGGGGTGGAGCCTGATGCCTTTCCAGCACAGCCCCCAAAATCCGATGGACGTTCTTTTCATGTTCTCAGGCGGAGCAAGCAGCATGAAGGCTGTGCTCGAGAGCGGCAACCACGGCAGCCTTTACAGGGTCAAGGCGGCCATCACCAACAGGCCCATAGGCAAGGCACAGAAGGGTTATGAGCTGGCGCATGAGCACGGCATAACGCTTCACTACATCGACCCGTTCTCATTCCCCTCAAGCGAGGCCTTCTACACTGAAGTGGCAAAGGCCGCGGAGAGCATAGGCCCGGATGTGATAGGCCTCTCAGGCTGGCTCAAGAAATACTCCATAGTCCACCCTGTATTGATAAACCCATTCGAAGGCAGGATATGGAACGTCCACCCTGCAAAGGGCTCCATACTATACAGGGACCCTCAGCCAATGCTTGCTGAGGCGCGCAACCTGAAGAACAGGCACCCTCTCGAGATAGGGACAGACCAGATAAGGAAGAGAAACTGCGAGGCGGTTCCGAGGGGAGAGGCATACAGGATGATAGATGACGGCTGGGAGATGATGTACTGGGGTGACGATGCAGTCTTTGCAGCCGAGCTCTTTGGGGAGGCCAGCACATGCTCAATAATACACGTCGTCGAAGAGAAACTTGACACTGGTCCGATAGTCGTAAGCTCTGCCGATGCCCCCATAAGCCATGGGATGGCAAACAAGTGGATATGGAGGCACGCCTACGACAGGATGAGGGACGACGCTGACGGGACGCAGGGTGTGATGAAGGGCAGATGTGACGGCCGCGCATTCTGCAAGGCCCTTGAGCTGGGGGCGGCAGGCAGGCTGATGATAGAAGGCCGTGATGTATGGGTGGATGGAGAGCTCACCCCATACGGCGGCTACAAGATGAAGGCAGATGAGTGACATGGTTCCAGACACGCACAGGATAGGGGTGACCTTCAGGGAAGGCCACAAGGACGGCGCAGGCGAGCGCAAGAAGAGGGAGCTCGCTGACGCAGGCATAGAGGCTGATTCTGTGAGGACCATACACGTCTACACGATAGACAGGGAGATGACCCAGGAGCAGGTAACCAGGTTGGCTGGGGAGCTTTTTTCAGAGCAGATAACCCAGGTGTACGGCAGCCCTGACGAGCTGCTCAGGGTGCGCCCCTGGAACTGGATGGTCGACGTGGGCCTCCAGCCCGGGGTGAAGGACAATGTGGGAGACACCTCCAGGGAGGCGATAGAGCTGATGGAGGGCGAGAGGTTCGCAAAGGGCGAGAGAGTATACGTCTCAAAGTTCTACCTGATAGAGGGCGATATTCCCAAAGAGGAGATGCTGAGGGCAGGGGAGATGCAGGTCTTCGGCAACAAGAACGTGGAGCGCTGGGAGATAGTGAGCGCCGACAGGTTCAGGAAGGAAGGGTACACCCCGCCTGTCCCAAGGGCAAGCATCAAGCACACCCCCGGGTTCAGGTACATAGACCTGGACATCCCCTTTGACGGCTTCCTTTCGCAGTTCGACCCGGGAAGGGACAGGAAGAAGTTCGAGAGATACAGCGGGATGATAGGGAGGTTCAGGGAGAGCGGCGATGCAGACGGCCAGCTCGACATGATAAGCGACAACATGAGCCTGTCCCTCGACAGGGTGGAGATGGAGGTCATCAGGGAGTACTTCTCGAGGCCCGATGTGATTGCAGAGAGGAAGGCCCATGGCCTGGACCCCATGCCGACTGACGTGGAGATGGAGACCCTCGGGCAGACCTGGTCAGAGCACTGCAAGCACAAGATATTCAACGCTGACATAGACTTCAGGACGCTCGACGCAGAGGGCGCTGTGGTGAGCGAGGAGAGGATAGACAGCCTGTTCAACACCTACATCAAGAGGGCCACAAGGGAGCTCCAGGAGGAGCTGGACTGGGTTGTATCCACGCTGTGGGACAATGCGGGCGTCATGAAGTTCAACGACAGGTGGAACTACAACTTCAAGTGCGAGACCCACAACAGCCCGACCAAGAAATACCCGTACGGGGGCGCGGAAACAGGTAACGTGGGCGTATTCAGGGACCCGGACGGAACAGGCATAGGGCACTGGGTGATACTCGGAGGCTACGGGTTCTGCACTGGTGACCCATTTTATGACGGAGAGCTCGTTCCTGAGCTGACCAACGCCCAGATACTGGAGGGCACCAGGTGGGGAGTGGAGGACGGAGCCAACCAGCACGGGGTCGCCACCCCGATAGGATTCACGTTCCATGACAACGGCTTCATGGGCAAGCCTGCCATATACGTCTGGGCATACGGCTTCGCGCCTGCAGAGATAAACGGCAAGCCCTCCCATGAGAAGAGGGCAGAGGTAGGGGACCTGATAGTCAACTGCGGGGGAAGGGTCGGGAAAGACGGCATACACGGCGTGACCCAGGCCAGCATGGAGTCTGACGAGAGGATAACGGCAGGCCATGTGCAGACAGGGGACCCCTTCACCCAGAGGAAGACGTTCGCGTTCCTCAGGGAGGCCAGGGACATGGGCCTGTACACCTGCAAGACGGACACAGGAGGCGGGGGCTGGAGCTCATCCGTGGGAGAGATGGCGCAGAACTTCGGCAGGCACAATGAGATAGGAGGCGCATTCGGCTGCGAGGTCTGGCTGGAGAGGGCGCCCCTGAAATATGAAGGCCTGGACCCCTGGGAGATATGGATATCAGAGAGCCAGGAGAGGGTGATAGTCTCAGTCCCTGAGGAGAACAGGGAGGAGTTCATGGAGCTCTCCAGGAAGTACGGGGTGGAGAGCACTGTGATAGGCCAGTTCAATGACACAGGCAAGCTGCACCTGAAGTACGGGAAGGACACGGTGGGCTACCTTGACCTGGACTTCCTGCACAACGGGGTTCCCAAGAAGCACATGGAGGCTGAATGGACAGGCCCGGAGGACAGGGGCCTGAAGGAGCCGGAGCTGGAGCCCGTCGGGGACCACACATCCTTACTCAGGCAGACGCTGGGAAGGCTCAACATCAGCGGCAAGGAGTACATCTCCAGGCAGTACGACCATGAGGTGCAGGGCATGAGCGTCATAAAGCCGCTGGTCGGGAAGGACAGCGACGTGAACTCTGACGCTGCGGTCATAAAGCCCCTGGAGGACAGCTGGGAGGGCATGGCGACATCGGCCGCCATCAACCCCAAGCTCAGCGAGATAGACGCCTACCATATGGCTGCCTGGGTGATAGACGAGGCCATCAGGAGGGTGGTCTCTGTGGGGGGAAGGCCCGACAGGATAGGCTTCAACGACAACTTCTGCTGGCCCAACCCCATACCGGATGACGACAACCCTGACGCCAAGTACAAGCTCGCCCAGCTGGTCAGGGCCAACCAGGCATTGTATGATTACACGACAGGATTTAAGGCCCCCCCTGTCTCAGGCAAGGACAGCATGTCGATGGACGGGGACATACCCGACAAGGACGGCGTGATGCACAGGGTGTCAGCGCCCCCGACGCTCCTGTTCACCGCCTGCACCAAGGTGGACGACGTCAGGAAGTGCGTCACGATGGACGTCAAGATGCCGGGAGACCTGGTCTATGTCCTGGGGCTGACCAAGGACGAGAGGGGAGGTTCAGAGTTCTACGAGATGCACGACGAAGTGGGCCTGAACGTGCCGCAGGTCGACAGGGACAGGAACATGAGGCTCTACTGGTCACTCTTCGATGCGATGGACAGGAGGCTGGTGGAGTCATGCCACGGCGTGTACAAGGCGGGCCTTGGCGTGTCGCTTGCCAGGACATCCTTCGCAGGAGGCTATGGGCTGGACGTAGACCTCTCAGGAATCGCGAGGGAAGGCGCTGGTACTGACGACGCTGTCCTCTACTCGGAATCATCGGGCAGGCTGGTGGTTTCGGTCGACCCGAGGAAGAGGGATGAGTTCGAGGCAGCGATGGCAGGCAATGCGTGCAGCCTCGTCGGGACAGTGAGGGAAGACGACAGGTTCCTGGTGAGGGGCCTTGGAGGCAACACGATAATAGACGACAGCGTATACGAGCTCAAGAGGGCATGGCAGGGCACGTTCGACAGGTTCAACTACCATCCTGAGGAGGCTGCAGCATGACCATACCGAGGGCCCTGGTCCTGCACGGCGACGGGATAAACTGCGAGGCCGAGACAGTCCGGGCCCTGAGCGAGGCAGGCGCCATAGTCAAGAAGGTGATGATAGAGGACGTCATACAGGGTGGCGTGAAGCTTGATGACTACCAGATGCTCATGCTCCCGGGGGGCTTCTCATTCGCCGACAACATAAGGGCAGGCGTCATATATGCGGTCAAGGTCAGGTACAAGAGGAACGAGGCAGGATACAGGATGGGGGACAGCCTCAGGAAGTTCGTCGACGACGGCAAGCTCATAGGCGGGATATGCAACGGCTTCCAGTCCCTGGTGGAGCTCGGAATGCTCCCAGGCACAGAGGACGGCTCGTTCGAGAAGAGGGCCACGCTGGCCAGGAACGATTCGGGCCAGTTCAGGGACGCCTGGGTGTACATGAGAGGCCAGGCAGACGAGACAGCTGACTGGCACAGCGACACGTGCATCTGGACAAGGGGCATCAAGAATATAGAGATGCCCATCAGGCACGGTGAGGGCAAGTTCATACCGAATGACGAGGGCGTGATGGGGGAGATGTACAGGAACGGCCAGGTGGTCTTCAAGTACACCGATGCGGAAGGCAGGGAGGACGCGGGCTATCCATTCAACCCGAACGGCTCCAGGGACAACATAGCTGGCATATGCGACAGGACAGGCAGGGTGTTCGGCCTGATGCCGCACCCAGAGGCCTGGCTGGATTTCACCCAGCACCCCAGGTGGACCAGGATGAGGGCGGTCTACGAGCGGAATGGGGAGAAGATGCCTGACAGGGGTGAGGGCAGGCTCATATTCGAGAACGCGGTGGAATACGCGGGCAACATCTGAATGCAGGAAACGGCCCAGTGAAATTTTTCTGGAAAATCAGACGTCAGGGAATTCGCCGTTCCTGAATTTCTCGTCCTGCTCTTCTATGCCCTTCCTGACTTCCTCGCAGTACCTCTCAAGCCTCTTCCTCAGTTTTCCGTCAGTGAGCGAGAACACCCTGACAGCAGCCAGTGCTGCGTTTCCGGCTCCCAAAACCGTCACCACAGGGCTTTCGCTCGGGGACCTGACTGATGACCAGATGTCCATCTGGAGGGCCGTCTTGTCCCCGTCAGGCGGTGCAGCTATCACAGGGTAAGTGGTGTTGCCCGCCACGATGCCTGACAGTTTGTTCGACCTGCCCGCGACAGTGACGTAAACTATCTGGTCGTTGAATATCAGTGCCTTCTCGTTTTCGTACTCCCCCATGATTTTCAGCAACAGTCCTGTGTGCTTCTCTCCTGAAGCCACCCTGTAGGCATTCGGAACATCGAACTCGTCCAGCTTGTCGCCTATGCCCTTGGCAAAGCCGTAGTCCCTGTGAGAGCCCATTATTATCGGCACTATCCTTCCGCTGCTCATATCCACAGGCTCCCCTTGAGATTGCCCATTATCCTTTCGTCAGACGGCGGGGCCTCAGGCTCAGTGGGGTAATTCCCTGACAGGAAGTAGAGGACCTTCATTATCCTCTCTGCAGCCCCCCTCCTGATGTTGTCAGGCAGGCTGGGCGGCTCGCCTTCCCCTTCAAACCCGACCGATACTGTGTAGTTCCTGACGAACTGCTTGTCTATCCAGTCAGGGTCCCTGCCCTCCCTCAGGGCAGCCTCCCATTCGGCTGTCTCCAGCCACCTGGATGAATCATGCGTGAGTGCCTCGTCCAGCAGCGTGAGCCTGCCGTCTATCGCCCCGTACTCGAACTTGGTGTCAGCCAGCATGGCGTTCCTCTCCCCTGCCATCCTGTTGCCTTCCCTGAAAAGCTCCAGGGAGGCTTCCACTATCCCGTCCCAGTGGGGCCCCACCAGCTCCCTGGCCTGCCCGTGCGTTATCGGCTCGTCATGCCCCACCTCTGCCTTGGTGGTGGGCGTGACTATCGGCTCGTCAAGCATCTGGTTCTTGACCAGCCCTGGAGGCAGGGTTATGCCGCATATGGGAAGGCCCTTCTGGTACGTCTTCCAGGCAGAGCCTGTTATTATCCCCCTGACTATCACCTCGACAGGGTAAACCGTGTCGGCCCTCCTGACCACCATCGAGTTCTCGTCAGGCACGTCCACCATGTGGTTCGGCACTATGCCTTTGGTCTCCACGAAGACGTAATCTGCTGTCCGGTTCAGGCCGAAGCCCTTGTGGGGCACGCAGTCGGGAAGGACCCTGTCATAGACCGATATCCTGTCAGTGGTGACTATCAGAAGGTGCTTGTCGTCCAGCTCGTATATGTCCCTGACCTTCCCCCTCCTGACAGGCCCGAGGGGGAGCCTGGTTTCCCTCATCGTGGGGTAGTTGGCGTCTATCGTCATTGCATTATATTTGGCGCGAAATTATTTAAGGGCGCCTGTCCAGGGTTCCATCATGCGGCATTCCCAATAAAAAGTTTCGCTCCCATTAGTTATACATGCCTTCGCCTTACATGGAGTCTGAAACCACGACACAAAGGCTGGATTCCGCATTCCTTGAGATAAAGGGCCTTTCAGAGTTCCTGCCCCCCGGTTCAGCCAGGTACATAGAGAAGGAGTCTGTCGCCTACGTCTCCCCTGGGGCCATACACGGCTATTCCCTCAAGTTCCTCAGGACCAATGCCAGGGTATTGGGGGAGCTGGGCGAGATACCGAAGGACGTGGCAGACGAGATAGAGGGGAAGATAACCCTGGAGAACGTGCCCTTCAAGAGGGCAGAGCACTGGGAGAACATAATACACCATGACGTGAGGGGGATAGTCAAGGCGTGCTGGGACGTCCTGAGCCCCAGGGCCAGGAACTACCTGTACCTGGGCTTCACGAGCTATGACGTCCTGAACACGGCCCAGTCGATGGCCCTCCTGGACTTCGGCACAGAGGTGATGGTGCCCGAGCTGTCGGGCTTCTGCACTGAGCTGGTAACAAGGGCAGAGGAGCACCCTGACACCATCATGATGGGAAGGACCCACAGGCAGCATGCTGCACCTACCACGGTGGGCCACTACTTCCTGGAGATAGTGGGGGGCGTCCTGCCCGCCCTGGAGAACTACAACAGGGCAGTATATGACCTCAGGGGCAAGGCCACGGGATTCGTGGGGACCAACGCGGCCAGGAAGGTCCTGTTCAGGACAGACCCGAGGGAGATAGACAGGAGGCTGTTCGGGATAATCGGCGTCACCCCGGAGAGGATAACCGGACAGACTGTCAACCAGTACTATTACGCCGACTACATGGGCCAGCTGTTCATGTCAGTGGCAGGCCAGGCCAAGTTCTGCAATGACATGAGGGGCTACCAGCAGACAGAGGTGGGCGAGATGATGGAGAAGCGGGTAGGCGAGCAGGTAGGCTCGTCAACAGGCGCGCACAAGATAAACCCGATAAACTCAGAGAACGTGGCGGGCGCCAAGTTCAGGCAGATGATGGGCCAGATGGTGGCGGTGAACCAGGACTTCATGACAGACTTCCAGAGGGACCTGAGGGACTCGGGCAACAAGAGGTACTACATATTCGAGATGCCCAACATAGCCCTGGGGGCTGCCAGGAAGGCCACCAAGATAGCCAGGAACCTGACCATCAGGCCGAACAAGATGCTTGAGAACGTGGGTATGATGAGAGGCCTGACTGCGGCAGAGCCCCTCCAGCTCTACCTGCAGAAGTGGATGGGCGACAACCAGGACGCCTTCGAGGGCGAATTCAGGGACGCCCATGAGGAGGTCAGGCTGCTTTCAGACAGGGCCAGGGAAACAGGCAGGCCCCTCCCTGAGCTGGCGATGGAGGACCCCCTCATGAGGGAGGCTCTTGATTCGGCAGACCCCTGGACAAGGGAGCAGATACTCGACCCGGAGAAGTACACAGGGACAGCGTCTGAGGACGTCAGGGAGATGGCAGGGGAGTACAGGCACAGGCTTGACCTTCTGAAGGACAGGGTCTGACCAAAGCTTATATAGAATATCAACAAAACTACTTATGGTGAGCAAGAAGGTACTCGTGCCTGTTATCATAATAGTGGTCCTTCTTGGCATTGGCGGCTATTTCTACTTCAAGATTGCCGGGCCGCCTGCCGTATCGGCCCAGCTGGTGGTCGACGCGGGCCTGGTCGAGATGAAGTCAGGTGACACCTGGAAGACGGTTGCCACCGGGCAGATTCTGGCCCAGTCCGACACAGTCAGGACAGCCCCGGGCGCAAGGGCCTCCATCATACTGTTCGAGTCCAGCATAATCAGGCTCGACGAGAACACTGAGGTCACCCTGAAGGACCTGATAGCCGACAAGGCCGGCACGAAGGTAACCGTAGAGCAGGCATCGGGAAGGACATGGAGCAAGGTACTCAAGCTCAGCGGCATAGAGGAATACAATGTGCAGACGCCCACGACGGTCGCATCTGTCAGGGGGACGGGCTTCGGCTTCTACCTGGGGGATGACGGCAAGATATACGTCAAGCTCCTGGAAGGCACCCTGGACGCCTACACCTATTCCATGGAGACGGGCGAGCTGGTCAGGATAGACGAGGCGCAGATAGACGAAGGCCAGATGATAACGGTCGACCTGGACCTGACCGTCATAGCAGGGGACCTCGTGACCGACGACTGGGTGACTGAGAACCAGGAAAAGGACGACGCCTTCATAGAGGAGCAGCTCCAGGACCTGCTGTCCAGGATGTCTGACGTCATAGCGATGGGCAAGTCCCAGTACGGCGTGACTGACGAGCAGATAGAGGACAGCGTCAGGTGCTGGCTGAGGGGCGAGTGCGACATACCCCCAGAGATGCCCCAGTGGGTAATCGACATGGCGATAAGGAACTGATATGCTCCACAACTTCCTGAAGCGGAAGCTTCTGGCAGACATGACAGTGTCACTTGCAGTCTTTGCTGTACTTTCCATCCTGCTCGTTTCCGGCTTCATGGGCACGACCAGCCTGAGGACCAGCGACGCCCTCTATTCTGTCGGGAGGCCCCTCGGCGAGATAGTGATAGTAGCCATTGACGACAGGTCGCTCCAGGAAATAGGCAGGTGGCCCTGGGACAGGAAGGTCTTTGCAGAGGCCCTGGGCCTTCTGGAAGGCGCCAAGGCGGTGGGGATAGACGTCTCCTTCTTCGAGCCTTCAGGCGACGACCAGCTGCTCCAGCAGGCTATTGACTCTGCAGGTAACGTGGTGCTGGCCTCGGAATACACGTCATTCTCCGTCAGGGAGGGGAAGCTGTACGGCGAGGAATTCCTCAGGCCCGTCCTGGACGCGGACTACGGCTACGTGAACATGTTCACTGAATCAGACGGCATAACCAGGAGGGCCCCGCTCTACCTGGACGGGACAGAGGCTGCCGAGGGCTTCGCAATGGTGGTGGCCGAGAAGTACATAGGCGACACCGTCAAGCCGCCGTCTGAAACGGTCCTGATAAACTTCTACGGGACGCCAGGAAGCTATGAGAGCGTTTCCTTCACCGACCTGCTCAGCGGGGGAGTGGACCCCTCCTACCTGGAGGGCAAGATGGTGCTGATAGGCGCCACTTCCAGGGACCTTCATGACGAACAGTACGTGCCAGTCTCATGGGGCAGGCCGATGGCAGGCGTGGAGATAAACGCCAACCTGGTGCAGACCCTGGTCCTGAGGGACTACATATTCAGGCAGGACGCTGCCAGCACCATACTCGTGATGCTGATGCTCTCCCTCCTGACCGGCTTCGCCCTGTCCAGGCTCAGGGTGCTGCTCTCCACTGCTGTCGCAGCGGCCATTATACTGGGGTATGCCCTCCTGTCAATAGCCATGATAGAGCAGGGGATAGTGATGAATGTCCTGTACCCTGTCATGTCGGTCATCTCTGTGTACATGATAATAATCATCCTCTACTACGGGATAGAGAAGAGGAACAGGCAGTGGGTGCAGAACATATTCGGCAAGTACGTCTCTCCTGCAGTGGTGGACGAGATACTGGAGACCACGACCAAGGACCAGGTCAGGCTGGGAGGCACCAAGAGGGAGATAACGGCACTCTTCGCTGACATAAGGGGCTTCACTGCCCTCTCAGAGAAGCTCACGCCTGAAGAGGTGATAGACATGCTCAACCATTATTTCGGGGACATGACAGACAAGGTCTTCAAGTACGGCGGCACATTGGACAAATACATGGGAGACTGCCTGATGGCCTTCTTCAACGCGCCCCTCAAGCAGGAGGACCACATCCTGAACGCCATAAGGGCCGCCCTGGAGATGCAGGCTTCGGCGAAGGAGCTGGCCAGGAAGGAGGGCATGCCTGCAGTCAAGTACGGGATAGGCGTGAACACAGGGCCTGCAGTCGTGGGCAACATGGGCTCAGAGCGCAGGCTGGACTACACCATAATAGGGGACGCGGTCAACCTGGCCTCCAGGCTCTGCTCCAAGGCAGAGGGGGACAAGGTCCTGATAGCAGAGGGCACATACAGGATGGTGAAGGACAGGGTCAAGGTGAAGAAGCTGGGCAAGATGGAGTTCAAGGGAAAGGCCAGGCCCATAATGGTGTACGAAGTGCTGAAGGTGCTCGATTAGAGCCTGCTTATCCTCCTGGTCCTCCAGCCTATGTATGTGATCATCAGCATGCCTATCCCGACCGTGGTGATTGTGACTGCCAGAGGGACGATGTCCTGGGTGTTCATAAATCAACCCTTTCCAGAGCGCCTTCGTTTATCCTGTAAACCTTTCTTCGCTATGATGCTCTTGGACTTCACCATGTACATGACGAACATGGACACGAAGACCACTGCTATCACCGTCATGCCCAGGCCCAGGGGGACCGTCTCATGGTTGGTCCAGCCTGCTGCCCCGTATTCGTCTGTGACAGTCACAGTGATGCCCTGGGACGTGGTGGTGCCGCCTCCGTGCTCCACCCTTGGACTCAGGATATAGGTCCCCGGGCGCTGCGGCATGAAATAAGCGAAAAGCTCCCTGTTCCCGTTCACTGGGACGTTCATCCTGTCGCCCTTCAGTTCGGTCACCTTCTCCCCGTTGCTGTAGACGTCGACTTCCAGCACCGCATATGTCTGGGGCCCGGTGTTCTCGAACACTGCCGTTACCTTCATGACCTCCCCGACCGACACCGGGGAATCAGCCGACAGCGAGGATATGGTGTAGGCTGAAGAAAGAGGGAGGAGAAGGAGAAGGCTGAAAGCGAGGGAGAGTGCAATGTGCTTCATCTCCTCCTCCTCTTGAGCATGAGCACGCCTGCCACTATCACCAGGGCCAGCAGCCCGTCGACCATCAGGGGGACGGTCATGTCCTCTGCCAGCTCCATCCCGGTGGACTTGGATATGACAGGAATGGTCACTTCCTTCTGGCTTGTGGATTCGCCCGAGTATATAACGGTGCCCTTGATGGTGTACAGGCCTATCTTCCCGGGAACAAAAACAGCTTCCAGCACCCCGGCCGCCCCGGGGGGCACCTGGCTGGTTCCGCCCTCTATCACGGAAACGAGTTCCCCTTCCAGGTAAGCCTCCCCATTCAGTTTGGCCTCGACAGCCCCGCTGCCCAGGTTCACGAACGTGGCTGATACCGTGACAGCCTCGCCCACTGCCGCTGTATCCCTGTCCTTTTCCAGCGCCGCCAGCTCCCCTGCCTGCGCGTGTGCGCAGAAAGGCATAAGGAGAAGGCATATGAGCAAGGCAGCAAACCATTCCCTTTCCATCTGATAAATGGTTCATCAACTTCCGATAAAAACCTGACGTTAATTTTATTAACCAGTAATTCAAATATCCATTAACATGGTAAAACTAACCCACAATGAAAAGAAATCGCTCAAAATTCTCATAGAGAACGGGAGGGCCAGCGACACCAAAATCGCCAAGCAGCTAAGGATAACCAAGCAGGCGGTGGGAAAGATAAGGAAGAAGCTGGAGAATTCCGGGATAATAAAGGGCTACTCCACTGTCCTGGACTACGGCAAGCTGGGCGTAAACACGTTCGCTGTCACAGTCTTCAAGTTCACCCTCAAGAGCTGGGAGGAGCTGGGGGAGTTCGGGATAGAGCAGAAAGTGGCCGAGCTTCCCCACGTGATAGACGTCTACAGGATACCCCAGGGCTCGGCAACGCATATAGCCCTGTGCGGCTTCAGGGACCTCCAAGAGCTTGACGGCTACTTCCACACCCTCAAGACAGTCCCCCAGTACAACCAGTACATGGAGATAAAGGACATATTCATCTTCTCCCAGCACAGCCTGATAAAGAACAGCCCTGTGCAGCTGTTCCACAAGATAATAGACGAGATGGGGAGGGAGAGGCCTGACAGGCCCCTTTCACTGGGCGAGATAGACAAATTCAGGGAGAGCCTTTTCAAGAAGCTGGAGTGAAACCATGTTTAAACAAATATATCTTTCAGGTGACATACTATGAAAATAATGGAATTGGATGGACTTGACGGGAAGAGCTATTCCGTGCTGGCGGTGTCCCCGCCGGACAGGCTGCAGGAGGCCGCTGACGGGATGATAGGGGAGTACACCAAGGCAGGCATAGCAGGGGTTTACGTCTGCTTCAACAAGCCCCAGAAGGCGGTGAAGGAGCTCCTGGAGAAGCGGGGGGTCGACACCTCCAAGGTATTCTTCATAGACTGCATAACAGCATCCCTCGGGGAGGCAGAGAACGAGAAGAACGTCATACACATACAGAGCCCCTCTGACCTGACCAGCCTGAGCATAGCCATAAACGAGTTCCTGGAGAAGGTCCCGGGCGAGAAGTTCCTCCTGATAGACGCCCTGGCAACGCTGCTCATCTACAACACAGAGGCGCTCGTGATAAAGTTCGTGAAGTCGATGGTGGAGGAGACTTCCAGGTACGGCCTCAAGACGGTCATGCTCACCCCTGAGGCCAGGGGAGGCGACCTGGTCAACAGGATATCCCTCTACTTCGACAAGGTCTTGCGGGTGTGACCTCAGATTATGGAACCTACCCTCTTGAGTAGGTTGTCAGCTGTGAAAGGCTTGGTTATGTAGTCCGACACTCCGTCCTTCTTCAGGACCTGGAGCCTCTCGGGGGATATCTCTATCACGCTGACGAAGGCGACCTTCACCTTCTTGTCCAGCTTCCTTATCCTGCCGTACACGTCCCAGCCTGACATCCCGGGCATCATTATGTCCAGGAGTATCAGGTCAGGCTTCTCTTTCCTGAAAGCCTCCAGGCATTCCTTTCCACTGTAGGCCTTGGCAACTTCATACCCCTTCTTCCCCAGGATAATGCTTATCAGTTCAACCGTGTCAGGCTCGTCGTCAACGATAAGTATTTTGGGCATTTCCAGTCCCTCCTTTTATATAGTGTAACATATGCTTTTAAACCCCACCTTTACCCGGTAAACTGAAAGCGAACGTGCTTCCCTTTCCCGGTTTACTCTTTGCCCATATCCTTCCCTTGTGCTCCTCCACTATGCTCTTGCATATGGCCAGCCCCAGCCCTGAGCCCCCGTATTTCCTCTTGGCTGACGTGTCTGCCTGGAAGAACTTGGTGAACAGCTTGGAGAGGTCCTTCCTGGACACCCCCACTCCGGTGTCCTTCACTTCCACCAGCACGTTCCCGTTGCCCCTCGATGCCTCTATAGCTATGTGACCGCTGTCCGTGAACTTTATGGCATTGTTGACCAGGTTCTCTGTCACCTGGGTGAGCCTGTAGGGGTCCCCCATCACCTTGAGGGGCTTCTGTGGCAGGCTGACCTTCAGCTGCAGGCCCTTGTCCTTTGCGGCAGACTTCATGTCAGTGAAGGTGTTCATGAGTATCTTCCTCAGGTCCATCTCCTGCATGTCGAACTTCATGGCCCTGGACTCCAGCTTGGATATGTCCAGTATGTCCTGCACAAGGGCCTGCAGCCTCTTGGCGTTCCTCAGGCATATGGCTATCTCGTTCCTCTGCTCGCTTGTCAGGTTCTTCTCCTTTGACATCATGTCCAGGTAGCCCACTATCGGTATGAGCGGCGTCTTGAGTTCGTGCGCGCCTATGTTCATGAACTCGCTCTTCAGCATGTCCATCTTCTTCAGTTCCCTGTTGAACCTCTTCAGCTCCATGTTGGCCTTTCCTATCTCCCTTTTCTTTCTTTCCAGCTCCTCGTTAGTCTCGTTCAGGTCCTCCATCATGTTGAGGGTCGCCATTTTCGTCTTCTTAAGCTCCCCCACCTTCCTCTCCAGCTCTTTGGTCCTCCTCTTGACCTCTGTTTCAAGACTCCTGTTGTATTCTTCCAGCTTTCTCTTGGATTTCCTCAAGTTCCTGTCCATCATGTTGAAGGCCTTGGCCAGCTGGCCTATCTCGTCGTTGTGCTTGTCGTCAAGCCTGTTTATTCGCTCCCCCTTCCCTATCTTCCCTGCCACCTTTGCCAGGCTGACTAGCGGGTTGGTGACGGCCCTGGATATCATGAGCCCGAAAATCAGTATCACTATGCTCATTGACCCCGATATTATCCATATCATCCCGGTGAAGAGGGAGTTTGACATCTCAAGCCTTGACACCGTTGCGGTGACAGATGCGTTCATCTTCCTGTCTATGTCCTTTAGCGGCTCAGAGAACTCGTCAATGTAGGTTGTGGCGCAGACCACCAGGCCGCCCCTTTCCGTATGGGTGCAGTGCATGTACTTGTCCCTTATGCTGCCGTCCTCGTCCTCCCATGCGTAATGTCCCCATGCCTCGCCTTCCAGGCTACTCTCCAATATTGCCCAGAATTCCGGCAGCTTCCCGGCCAGGTCATGCAGGTCTGTCCCGACAAGGTTTTCGTTCACATGGAAATGGTTTATGCCTTCTGTGTCATGGACAGCCGTGTATCCTGTCCTGCCCACCTTCTGGACAGCCGCATCCTTGAGGTCACCCCTCTCCCTGAGCTCCTCCATAAGCAGTCCCGGCATATGGTGCTCCAGCTGGTGGTTGAGGTTCCATGCGACAGACTCTGCCTTGTTCCTTATCATGGACTCCCCCATTTCCTTGAGGGCGGAACCCACTTCCAGGCTTATTTCATCCCTTATACCTGACGCTGAGCCGGATATCGTGCCGCTCATCTCTCCTATGAAGCTCATGGAGAAATACGCCGTCACCAGCAGGGGCACGGTGGACAGGATTACGAATATCATCAGTATCTTCAGCACCAGACCGAATCTCATGCCTGGGACGGTCATCAGGCCGTGCTTTATGATAGCATATGCTATTATGACTGATGTCAGGGCAGTCAGGCTTGATGTGAGGGGGAATGACTGGAGCTGCAAAACCCTTGGCAGGACCTCTGTCGCGGTGCCTCCCACCAGGGGAAACATGACGGCGAATATCAGGAGCTTGGATTGGGTGCGCTCCCTTCCTGGAGCCAAGTTAATGTAATGCCTGTAGCAGAGCACAAGGCCGGCAATGGTGTACGCCAGAATGTATGTTGCCGAAGGGAAGAAAGAATCCCATGCCAGTGGGAGGGCAGCCAAAGCCATGTCCAGGGACAGAAAGCCGACTGCGGGCAGGTACAGCATGGCAATCCGCAGCTTTCCGGAAATGAAGCTGTTCTTCGTGAACATCAGGAAAAAATGCAGCATGAACGCCACTGTGAAATACGAGCCGGCTGAGGACATGATTCCTGACAGCAGTTCAGGAGAGCCGTGCGGGACATGGGTCAGAAAATCCCCCAGGGACCATATTACCAGGGAGAATGCCACCATCGCAAAGAGCCTGTTCATCCTGCCCGAAGGGTCCCTGTATATTATGTAGATGCCGAGCAGGAAATTGACGGCTGCAGCCAGCATGGGAAGTACGATATGCATTTTCACTTCCCTTTTCCGTCAAGCCTGGACTCCAGCTCCTTCACCTTCTTCTTCAGCTCCATCATCTTGAGCTCCCTTCCGACAGCCAGCCTGTTGAACCTCTCGAGCTCTTCTGTCCTTTTCCTGAGCTCCTCGTCCGACTTCTTCTTGTCCGTTATGTCCCTGAAGAAGCCCACCAGGCAGTCCCTGTCGTTTATCTCCACGAGCTTGGAGTTTATGTCGCAGTATATTATCTTTCCGTCCTTCCTCAGCACAGGCAGGTCCCTCGCCATCCCAATCTCGCCTTTTATCTGTTTCCTGAATATCCTGCCTATCCTGGCCACATCCTTCTTCGGGTGTATCATGCCGACGTTCATGCTCATTAGTTCCTTGATGGGATACCCTGTCATCTCGCATATTCTCGGGTTGGCGAACACGAACTTCCTGGTCCTGACGTCCGCCACCAGTACCCCGTCGTTGGCCCCGTCCAGTATCGACTTGTGCCTCTCCTCGCTCTCCCTGATAATCTTCTCTGCCTTCTTCCTCCCGGTTATGTCAGTGGCAATCTGAACTATGCCCACCCTCTTTCCCCCCCTCATGAGGGGGCTGATGGTGGTGGAATACCACCTGTCCTCCCCGTGGGGACCCGAGGCGAGGTTCTCATAACTTTCGGGCTTCCCTGTCTCCAGCACACTCTTCATGGCTTTCTTCACCTTCCCATGGTATTCAGGGTTTATGTAATCGTATATGCTCTTCCCTATCACCTTGTCTACAGAGAAGCCTGAGACGGTCCTGTTTATGAACGTTATCCTGCCTTTCCTGTCAGTGGCGAACAGTATTGACGGCACGTTCTCTGTGAGCGACCTCCATTTCTCCTCGCTTTCCTTCAGCCTTTTTTCTGCCCCCTTCTTCTCTGTCACGTCGACCATCTGTATTATGAGGCCTTCACTGAAGAATGACGTGTGGAATTCTATTGTCTTTGTGGAGCCGTCCTTGCACGTGACATTGAACACAGAGCATTCCTGCCTCTTTCCTGCCAGGGCCTGTTTTATGTTCCTTTCCACGGATTCCCGGTATTTCCTGTCGGGATACAGCTTCCTTGACCATTCCCTGACGTTCTTTATCTCGGACTGCCTGTATCCTATAAGCCGTTCCAGGGCCTCATTGAAAGATATTATCGAGCCGTCCGAGCCGCCGATTGCAGTCGGGATCGGGCTCTTCTTTATCATGGTCGACAGCTTCTCCTCGCTCTCCTTCAGGGCCTTGTCTGCCTCCTTCTTCTTGGTGATTTCATCTATTATCTCCACCGCGCCGATGATCTTTCCTTTGCCCCTCACCGGGTTCCCCCGGATGGACCAGACCCTTCCGTCAGGCGTCCCAATCTCGGCCTGCTCCGGCTTCCCTGTCCTGAACGCCTTCCTGACGGGGCATCCCGGGCAGGGCGACTTCCGCCTCCCCCAGACCTCGTAGCACTTCCTGCCCACCAGCTTCCTGGACAGCGGTCTGGCAGCCTTCTTGGCGGACCTGTTCGCCCACATGGTCCTGAAGTCCATGTCAAGGTAGATGACGAGCTCTGACAGGGAGTCCAGTATGGCTTTCTTCTCTCTCTCGGACTCGAGGAGCTTCTTCTCCGTGTCCTTCAGCCTCTTCGCGTCCCTCAGGATGCCTCCGGAAAGCCTCCTGCTGTCTTTCAGGGCCTTCCTTGCAGTGCTAATCCTTCCCGGGGCTGCCCGTCCTTTCTTTGCCATGTGTTAGAAACAGCGTCAGCTTCGCATATAATAGTTCCGTTTACCCTGTCAACCAGGGTGCTCACACGGATAACAAAGTAAATATAGGCTGAAAAATGTGAACCTGACGGTAAACCGGTTTTCACTTTGTAAATGGTCTCTGGGAAAAATATTATCCAAGTCAACGGAAGGTTAAATAACTCCATTGCTGAAACCATGTTTGGATGGACAGGGTGAAGGCCGGGGTAAAGGGAATGGACAGGATGCTGAAGGGCGGCCTGCCGAGGGGCAGGACCTTCCTGGTGTCAGGCTCCTCGGGATGCGGCAAGACCATATTCGCTTCCCAGTTCATAAGGGAGGGCATAAAGTCAGGCGAGCCCTGCCTGTACGTCACCTTCGAGCAGGGCAAGAAGAGGCTCATGCAGGACCTTAAGGAGATAGGGATAGATTTCGGGGAAGCAGAAAAATCAGGCAAGCTGACCCTCGTCGGAGGCCCTGTCGGGCACGTCAAGTTCTTCAAGGACAGGACCAGGGCGAACATGTTCGACATCTCCAAGGAGATAAGGGAGATAATAGAGGAGAGCGGCGCGAAAAGGGTTGTCCTCGACTCGGTCAATCTCTTTACCATGCTTTTTGAGACAGACTCGGACAGGCGCAAGGCCCTCGCGGAACTGACCTCCACCCTGGACGCCCTGGACTGCACCACAGTCCTGACGTGCGAGGTGCCCGAGGGCTCTAAGGGCATAAGCTGGTACGGTTTCGAGGAGTTCGTGGTGGACGGCGTGATAGTCCTCCACAGGATACCGTTCGAGAACATGTACGAGCGGGCGGTGTCCATAGTCAAGATGAGGGGGATAGGCCATTCGGAAAGCATAAGGGCCCTCAAGATAAGGGACGACGGCATAACGGTCTACCCTGACCTGGAGCCCTTCCACAAGGCGTCTGGCAAGAAGGCGCAATGAAAGACGTCCTCAGCAAGGCGGGCCTGCTGTTCCTTCTGTTCTCAGTCCTCATCCTGATGGCCGCCAAGTTCGGAGGCTCTGGGCCGCACATAACCGTCCCGCTCAGCGCGGGCTGGATGGCCGTGTCTGCTGTGCTGCTGTTCATACTGCTGACAGAAAGGTAGGCTCATTCTATTATTGAGTTGACCCTGGAGACAAGCTCGTCCGGTGCGAAGGGCTTGGTTATGTAGTCCAGTATGCCATCCTTCATGAGCTCCTTCCTCTTCCTGGGGGTCACGTCCAGCACGCTGACGAACGCGACCTTCATGCCGCTGTAGTATTTCCTTATCTTCCTGTGCACGTCAAACCCTGACATACCCGGCATGACTATGTCAAGAAGCACCAGGTCAGGTTTCCCCTTCCTGAGCTTGGTGAGACATTCAGCCCCGTTCCGGGCAGTTGTGACATGGTGGCCGCTCCTCTTCAGTATGTGGTGTATCATCTCCAAGACGTCCTCTTCGTCATCAACCACAAGGATCCTGGCCATGTCAAGTCACATGTAAAATATGTGCCTTTACCAATATAAGCCTTTTCCAAAAGTTTAGCGTTTCTTGCTATCTGTTTAAACAAGAATGGCACCACATGCATCCTCTCCTGAAACCAGAATCATGAGAGTAACCTCTTCTTCCTTTTCCTGTCCACCCAGCTGAACCCGTAGAACAGGAGTATGCCAGAAACGAACCCTGCCAGGTGGAAGATGAGCTGGAGCAGCACCCTCCCGTCAGCTGCGGCAGGGGACATGAGCATGTTGATGGTGTACATCAGGAACACAGGGGTGCCCAGCAGGGGGACCGAAAGGTACTTGGGTATGAAGTTGGAGCTCCTGATGGAGAGGGAGCCAAAGACAGAGTATATGCCGAGTGAGGCGCCTGCGACAGGCACAAGGGGCACTATGGGCGTCTGCACCAGCGCCACGCACAGGCCCGATAGGAGGAAAGTGCCTATGAAATGCCTGCCCCTCAGCCCGACCTCATACGATAGCATGGCTGCTATCCCGAGCGCCATCATGTTCTCCAGCAGGTGCTGCAGGCTGACGTGTGCGAACGGGAAGGTGAGAAGCCTCCAGGCCTCCCCCTGCAGGAAGGCCGACCCGGAGAACGCGAGCATGGCGAGGGAGTCGGGCACGAGGAAGAACACAGCAGCGCACATGAGGGCTATCCCACCGGAGACTGAAGACACTGCCAATGCCTGTTTCATTCCTTCTCCTTTTTGTAGTATTTCTCTATCCTCTCGTACCTCAGGACATACTTCCTGACCCTCTTCTTGAGGAGCTTGAGGTATGCCACCGTGCTTCCGCCGATGGCTGCCAGGATGACGCCGACGCCCAGAAGAACATACCCGTCCATCTCATTATAATTCCCCCAGCTGACTGATAAATATCGGTCAAAGGATATCGTTTTATGTGTTTATACAGTAAACCTGAACAGCCGTCAGGGTTTACTTAATCCTGACTGCTTCCGGGCATCGCCAGGGATCAGTGAGACTATCTTCTCTTCCACTTGCTGTTCAGTCTTCCCGCCGGTCTCTATGTGCTCGCCTTCCTGCACGCTCTCGACCAGGCCGTAGACAGCCCTGATGGCGTCCTCGCCTATCTTCCCTTGGGCCCGCTCCCTGTCCCTCTTCACGCATTCTTCCAGGCTGGCCTTCAGCATGAAGACCATGTGCCTGTGGGGAAGGCTCCTCTTGAGGTGCTTCAGCTGGGAAAGGTGGTAGAAGTTGCCGTCGAACACCACCGTCCCGCCCTTCTCCAGGGCCGGTACAGCCTCCTTCAGCGCTATCTCGTTCGCCCTCTCGAAGTTCCTCTCGCTGATGCAGTCGTACTCTATCACGTCCAGCCCGTGGTCTTTCAGTATCTTGTCCACCGATATGTACAGGGCTCCCAGCCTTTTGGCCACTGCCTTCGCTATGGTGGTCTTGCCGGCCCCTGCATGCCCCCTTATTATTATGTAGTAGCCCATAGGATGGCTTCCTCTATAATAATTAGAACTTGGTTATTATACCGTTCTTTTTCCCCTTCTCGATCCCAGCCTTGTACAGGAACATGCCCATCGCCAGGAACAGGACCGAGAGGCCCAGCCCCCACAGCAGCTCAGGCACGACCACGCTGGCCTCGCCCAGCCCCATGGCAGCCCTCAGCGATATTATGGAATGTGTCGGGGGCAGCGCCAGGGAAACCATCTTGGCAGGCAGCGGCAGTATGTCTATCGGGTAGTACACGCCAGAGAATATCATGAGTATCCCCGTCATCATCCATATCAGGGACATCCACTTGATGCCCTTGTGCAGCATAAGGAAGTCCACTATCATGCCTATCCCGAGGGCGAACAGGAAGATGGAGAACATGTTCGCCATCAGGAAGGCCCCGCCTGCGAATATGTTGATGCCGAAGGCTGCCCAGCCCACCAGGCCCACTGTCACCAGGGAGAAGCACGATGTCACGAAGCCCCATATGGCATTCCCCATTATGAAGTGCCTGGTCCTGGCGCTTGTGGTGTACCCGTGCTTGAGGCACGTGCCCCATATGTCGAACGTCATCGCATATGTGACAGACCTCTGGGAGTGCTCATAGAAGTTCCAGGACACGACCCCTATCATCACGAACAGGAGGGCCGAGGCTGCTCCTCCCTGGTTCTGCAGGAACATGGCGAAAAGCCCTATGGAGAGCAGGCCTATGAAGGGGTACACCAGCAGGTTGGCTGTCTCCCCAGGCCACCTCTTGTTCAGCTGCCAGTGCTTGTATATGTATGCCTTGGCCTCATTCCACATACTTCCGCCTCCCTTTCTCCTTCACTATCTTCATGAACATGTCCTCCAGGCTCGCCTTCGTGACCTCCATGTCCATTATCCTGTACCTTCTCTTCTGCAGGGTCCTGATTATCTCGGGCACTGCGCTCGGGCTTGACACAGCCTCTATCCTGAGCCCGTCGTTCACCTCCCAGTCCAGCACGCCCTTCATGCCGCCCAGGAACTTCAGGCCAGTATATTTGTCCAGGTAGAGCCTGACAACATCCGGGAAGCCCATCCTCTCCCTTATCCTCTTGATTCCGCCCTCTGCTATTATCCTGCCCCTGTTGATGACGGATATGTCCCTGCACATCTCCTCCACCTCGTACAGCTGGTGGGACGTGAGCAGGACGGTCATGCCCGTGTCCTTCGCCAGGTCAGCTATGTACTGCCTTATGTCCCTCGCCACCTCCACATCCAGGCCTGCAGTCGGCTCGTCCAGGAAGAGCACCTCAGGGCTGTTCATGAGGGACTTGGCTATCGCCACTTTCTGCTTCATGCCCGTGGACAGGTCACCGAAATACTTGTCCTTGAAGGGGTTTATGTCCAGGGCTGCCATCAGCTCGTCTGCTTTCGCATTCCTCTCCTTCCTGCCCATGCCGAACAGCATGCCGTAATAGTGCAGTATCTCCCTGGGATAGAACTCATAGTAGAACTGGGTCCCTGAAACGCATATGCCCATCTTCTTCCTGATGTCATTCGCCTCCTCCACTATGTCATGGCCGAGAACCCTGGCCCTCCCTGAGGTGGGGGCCACCAGGGTGGACAGCATGAAGATGGTGGTGGACTTTCCCGCCCCGTTCGGGCCCAGGAAGCCGTATATCTCACCCTTCTTCACCTTCAGGCCTATGCCCCTGACAGCCCAGCTGTCCCTTCCCTTTTCCCTGAAATTCTTTTTCAACCCGGAAACCTCAATCGCGAGAGCCATGTCACACACCTGAAGAACGATATATGGAGCCCGTCAGGGACGGAAGCTCAGAAGCCGACCTTTGGGTAAGCAAGCGCCATATCCAGTCCGTCACTTATTATAGTCATATTGCGTCACCCAATATCCCTTAATTGTCCCTCCGGGCTTAAAAAGATTCCGGCAAACCGCCTGTTAAACAGGCAGGGTTTTGTCAGTTATTATATTACTTATGAAATGATTAACAAAGAAAATCCAAACCTTTCTGTGAGTTTATTTATTAACCCTTAAACCAAAAATTAGTTGTTATAACCAGACTGCTCAGGAGGGAGAATGAGAAAGGGCTTGGTGGGGCTAGCTAAATTCGGGGTAGGTATAGGCGCGTTTGCTCTATTATGCACGGCTTTCATTTTTTACGTTCTCCCAGTCTTTGCTGCGGGCCTGGACGCCGTGAACCTCGTGTCCCCCGCGGACACCAGCTGGACAACAGGCAACAATGACACCATACAGTTCGAGTTCAACTATGCGGGCGACAATGCGACGGCAGTCTGTTTGCTTTTCATAGACGATTCCGAGGTGGCGACCAATTCCACGACCCTGGTAGGCGTCAACACCATACTCCAGTCCAATGTGAGCATATCCAACATGTCCCACTTCTGGAACGTGACATGCGTCAACGGCACGGACATGCAGACCTCCTCAGTAAACGTGATAACTGTGGATGCCGTCCCCCCGACTGCAACGGTTGGCTGGATGCCGAGCGATGACTGGAACAGCTCCAACCCGTCCTACTGGTTCGACCTGAACTGCAGCGACAACATGATGCCAAACACCCTCCAGCTCTGGGGCAACTGGACAGGGACCTGGCACGCCAACCAGACCAACACCAGTCCTGTGGACAGCGCGATGTGGACCGCAGAAGTGGACGGCCTGCCCGAGGGCCAGCATGTATGGGGAGCCTACTGCAATGACAGCGCAGGCAATGAAGACTGGTCTGACGCCAACAGGACCCTGACAGTCGACATGACCCCTCCGTCTTCAGTGAACTTCGTCTACCCGACGCCTGACAACCTCACGTGCAGGGCTGTTAACTGGACATATGTCAATGTCACAGTGACAGATGCCCTGACCCCAATAACGGGCTGCATCCTGGAAGTGAGCAAAATGTACAACATAACGATGACCAGGGTGGGATCAGGCAAGAGCGTGAGCTGCTGGCACAACATGACTTACATGTTCGAGGGGAGCACCTCTTTCGTCGTCTATGCCAATGACTCCGCCATGAAGTGGGGAGGCAGCGGATACGTCTACAACTTCAATGCCAGCGAAGAGAGGGAGGTAATCGTAGACGAGACAAATCCAATAGCCACGGTAGGTGAACCTGTCCAGCCTGTCGAGGGGCATAACACCTCCAGCTCGAGCGTCACTTTCGGCCTGAACTGCTCTGACTCCAATCCTAATACCCTCCAGCTCTGGGGCAACTGGACAGGTACATGGCACCTGAACCAGACCAACTCATCCCCGCATAATGATGTCATCTGGAACGTGACCGTTGACGGAATACAGGAGGGAACCTGGATATGGGGTGTCTATTGCAATGACAGCGCAGGCAACAGCGACTGGTCGGATATTAACGGCACCTTTACGGTTGACCAGACAGGGCCTTCTGTCTCCTACCTTGTATCGAGCATACCTCCGATAGACGATGCTAACCTGTCCCAGGAATGGGCCTTCGTCAACGTGAGCGTGTCAGACGGCGTATCCGTCTCGGACTGCCTCCTGGAATGGGATGGCACGAACTACACCATGGGTAAGGCTGACACAGTGTCTGGCGGGGCAATCTGCTGGTACAACAAGACGGACAGCGACGGAACCCATACCTACAAGGTCTATGCCAATGACACCCTCAACAACTTCGGCAATGAATCAGTCAGGAACGTCACGCTCGACACTTCTCCGCCTTCGTCCGTCAGCTTCGTCTACCCGACGCCCGACAACAACACTTACAGGAACGTGAACTGGACATACGTCAACGTGACCGTTACGGACGCGGCCACAGCCGTAACGGGCTGCATCCTGGAGATGTACAACAACAATTATACCATGGCAAGGGTGGGCTCAGGCAACAGCGTGAACTGCTGGATCAACATCACTAATCTGAACCAGGCGCTTTATGATTACAGGGTATACGCGAATGACTCCGTTGGCACAAATGGCAACTTCAACGTCAGCGAGACCAGGCAGTTCACTACAGACGAAACTCCCCCGACTGCAACGCTTGACTGGATGCCGAGCGATGACTGGAACAGCTCCAACCCGTCCTACTGGTTCGACCTGAACTGCAGCGACAACATGATGCCAAACACCCTCCAGCTCTGGGGCAACTGGACAGGGACCTGGCACGCCAACCAGACCAACACCAGTCCTGTGGACAGCGCGATGTGGACCGCAGAAGTGGACGGCCTGCCCGAGGGCCAGCATGTATGGGGAGCCTACTGCAATGACAGCGCAGGCAATGAAGACTGGTCTGACGCCAACAGGACCCTGACAGTCGACATGACCCCTCCGTCTTCAGTGAACTTCGTCTACCCGACGCCTGACAACCTCACGTGCAGGGCTGTTAACTGGACATATGTCAATGTCACAGTGACAGATGCCCTGACCCCAATAACGGGCTGCATCCTGGAAGTGAGCAAAATGTACAACATAACGATGACCAGGGTGGGATCAGGCAAGAGCGTGAGCTGCTGGCACAACATGACTTACATGTTCGAGGGGAGCACCTCTTTCGTCGTCTATGCCAATGACTCCGCCATGAAGTGGGGAGGCAGCGGATACGTCTACAACTTCAATGCCAGCGAAGAGAGGGAGGTAATCGTAGACGAGACAAATCCGGTTGTAATGATGATCCTGCCCATGAACATGTGGTACAACCACAATTTCGTGATTAACGCAAGCGTTATTGATACAGGGTCTGGCACGCATACTGTCGCATACAGGTGGGAGAACTCCACGCACAACGGCCCCTGGACGGCCATGAGCCAGGACGGCAACTTCTGGAACGCCACCTTTGACATCACAGGGGTTCCTGATGGTGCATACAACATCACGATTTTCGCAAACGACAGCGCGAACAATGTCAACAATACCGAAATGGTGGAACTTGGCATTGACGACACCGCTCCCGGGCTTTCCTGGAACAGCCCGTCAGACAGCGATGTCCTGACGGGCAACGTGACGGTGAATTACACTGTTGACGACTCCACATCCGGCTGGGATTATGCGACGTTCAATTCCTACTGCGGAGGGGACATGCAGGCCATGTTCACCAGCACCATCATCAATGCGACGGCAGATTACGAGACAGGCTGGTGGGACACCAGCACGGCAGGCCAGGGCTCCTGCGTGCTGCAGATTCTGGCCAATGACTCTGCGGGCAACTTCAACAATGCCAACATAACGGTTACGGTTGACAACATCCCCCCGACTTTCGTCCATGCCTGGCTGAACGATACTGATTACTTCTACAGCACAGCGTCCGGCAACAATGTCGTTCACCTTGTCGCCAACGTTACCGACGGGGAATCAGGGGTGGCCAATGTAACAGCAAACTTCACCTTCGATGACGCATCCGTCAACATGACGCCGATGGGCGGCGGGTATTACAACGCGAGCTACACTGTGACAGGCGCTGACTATGACTTCGAGGGGTTCAACACAACCATAATGGCTTATGACAATGCCAACAACCCATTGCCCATGATTGGCATGTCTTCCAATCCCGTGATACTTTACAACTTCACGGTGCCCCCGAGCGAACAGTCCGGATGCGAGGCGTTCGGTGCGCTCACGACGAACCTGAGCACAGAGCTTGACTTTGATTCAATCAATTTCATCATAGACATCTTCCTGAACAGGACTCAGTCCTGCGGATTCCAGACAGAACAGGGATATCTGCGCTCAGCCCTGCTGAACATGAGTTCCATCAACATGTCAGACCCGGCAACCGGTCAGGCACTGGATAACCTGGGGGACGCCATAAGCGTGACCGTTTATCCGCCCTTCTCGTACGGGGACAGCTACATATATGTCAATACCACAGCCTTCGCGGCCCTGAACACCACGACTACGATAACACTTTACTACCTGCCTTTCAAAAGCACGCCTGCAGTCCTGGCCGATGCAGGCGCCGCAGGCGTCAACAGCTCCACCATAAGCTATGATGGCGAGAACCTCACGTTCCAGGTATACGGATTCTCCGGGTATTCCGCGTCTGACACCCAGAACCCTGTGGTGACCTTTATCACTCCGCAGAACGGCAGCTCCACGAACAATGACATGCCTCCGGTCAACGTTAGCTTCAACGGTACAGGGACTGCTATAAACAATGCGACCATACTTGTCCAGGTCCAGGGGCAGGGGTACACCATAGACAACATGACCTGCAACATGTACGATGACTATGAATACTACGTCTGCAACTTCACTTCCCCGACTCTCGGCTCAGGATGGAACGCGATGACAGCCTATGCCGAGGACTACGGAGGCATGAGCGGCCATAATGCAACAGCCGCCACATCTATATACGTGGACGTCATACCGCCGGACATCACGATATACAACCCGTCAAGCGGCAGCACGCTGTACAGCTACCTGAACGGCCTGAACTACAGCGCAAGCGACATCAATCTGGACAGCTGCTGGTACAGCATAAACGAAGGCCCCAATACGTCCCTGGACAGCTGCGCCAACGTGAGCAGCATAGACCTCTCCAGCTACGGGGGAGTCTCTAACATAACGGTCTATGCCAATGACAGCTATACCAACCTTGGCCTTACAACGACAGTGTTCACAGAGCTCTGCGGCCACACCCTGACGTCCGGTTTCACGATGTCCCAGGACCTGCTGTGTGATGACAATGCCCTGGCGCTCGGCAGCTCCGGCATAACCCTGGACTGCGCGGGCCATAAGATATCCCATACCAGCTGGGACCATTTCACCGGAGGCCAGGATTACGGCATACAGGCAAACGGGATAGACAGCCTTACAATCACTGACTGCATTGTGGACGGGTTCTCTTCAGGCATATACCTGGTCAACTCTGTCGGCCACACTATCACGGGAAACACGCTGTACAACAACTATGCATTGGCGGTCAGCGGCATATACATCGAAAACGTCAACGGCTCAACCATAAGCCACAACAACGCCTCGCACTGCGATACAGGGATACATATAGTCAATTCCAACAGCAACACAGTCTACAACAACACAGTGAGCTTCAACACCCGTACCCCGAAGACAGGCATCTACCTCCAGACGAACAGCAAGGACAACACCATAGACCAGAACACCATACTCAACAACACTGATTACGGCATCAGGCTGGCCATCGGCTCCACGGGCAACACGATATCTGACAACATCATCCGTTACACTGACAGCGGTCCGGCCATCCACGCCAGCGGAAGCAGCAGCGCAACTGCCACGGGAAACACCATATGCGACAACAGCCAGGGAATAGTCACTGCCAGCGGGGGCAGCGTGACAGCCACGGGCAACAGTTTCTGCGTAAAACTGAAGTCCCCCGTCAATGACCATATACTCACGGCGTCCGGGAACGTCAACTTCATATTCTATCCCACCAACCTGGTCAACAATTCAGCCAGCAACAACTGCACCCTCTACATTGACAATTTGGCGAACGAGAGCAAGGCTTACTCGGCCGTGACAGACAACGCCAACAGCACCTTCGCGAACGTCTACACGACCCTTGCGTTCCACAGGTGGTATGTCAGGTGCAACGATTCCAACTCGAATGTGGGCCTGTCCGACACCTGGTCCCTGCTGGCCACCAACTACAGCGACACCTACAACACCACGGCCAGCACCACCGCAGGCAATGAATACTCGATCAACCAGTCCACCACAGGCATGAATTCTGCGCTGGACATAGTCACAGATCAGAACGAGAGCGTTCCAGTCACCATGAACGAGTTCAACAGCAACCCGACCACGTCAGCATTCGGCGTGCAGGAGCTTGGAAGGTATGTCAGCATATCTACCGGTATGACAAGCCTAAGCTATGCCATCATCAAGATATACTACACCGATGCCGAAGTTTCGGCCCAAAACCTCGACGAGAGCAGCCTGAGGATACACTACTACAACGCCACCAGCGACAGCTGGAGCGCTTACGACCCGCCGGACGGCGGGGTGGACACAGCCAACAACTATGTCTGGGCCAACACGACCCACTTCAGCCTGTGGGGAATCGGCGGCAGCACAGCCGCAGCAGCCGCAGCAGCCGCTGAGGAAAGCACTACAACTCCCCCGTCCCCGTGTTCGATTGTCTGGGAATGTGAGGACTGGTCAGCCTGCCTGCCGAACGGCACCCAGCACAGGTTCTGCGAAAACACGGGCACGTGCTCCACCAAGGACAAGACAGAGGAGCGGGCATGCGAGTATGTGCCTCCTGCTACATGCTCTGACGGCATCCTGAACGGGGACGAAAGCGATGTTGACTGCGGAGGTTCCTGCCTACCGTGCGCTGACGGCATGAGGTGCGTCACTGATGCGGACTGCGCAGGCAGTTGCGGGAATGACGGCTTCTGCTACACCCCGGCCGAGGCCCCGGTCCAGCAAGAGGAGGCGCCGTCGACTGCTGCCCCTGTGGCCCAACCTGAACCCCTGGCGGATTACCTGCTTTACGGCGTGGTTGCCGTGGTCGCTATTCTGGTGATACTGGCAGCCGCCTATTTCTTGACAAAGCGGTGAAACCGGGACCATCAGGCTGCCGTCTCGGTGCATGTGACAATATTAAAGGGATGCCAGACAATACTCAATATGGCATCTTGTGCGCTTGGAGGCGCCCCATGGTGGATTTGGAGAAGTTGAGGTCGCTCAGGAAGGGCGACAGGCTCATGATAGACGGGCACGCCTACACAGTTACCGGAGTGACAGGTGATGCAGTGGCGGCTGGAAAGGACTATGTCAGCGTCTTCCAGTTCTGGATGAGGAGGGACGACGACCAGAAGGATTTCATGCTCCATGTGCCCCAGGAAGAGGACAGGGAGGACATGATTGTGCTCCACAGGGTGGTCCACTCCCACCTGGGTAGCGTGATGAATGTCCCTATCAGGTTCAGGAAGTTCGAACTCGCCTGATTCACTTCGCGAGCTCTTCCTCTACTTCCTTCTTTCCCGCTTCCAGCTCCTTGACCTGCTCACCGTCGAACTTCAGGAGAAGCGCCTGGAACTCCCCCATGTGGGTCTTCTCTTCCTTCGCCACGTCCAGGAGAATCTTCTTTATGTCAGCGCTCTCCGCCTTGGCGGCCAGCTGCTCGTACAGGTTGACCGCGTCCAGCTCGGCTATCATGGCCAGCCTGAGGACTTCCCTGTCTATGTTGCTCTTGTCCACCTTGCTCAGGTCAATCGGACTTTTTGCCAGCATCTTTCTTACCTCCCTTTCTCAAGAATGACTTTGTCACGTTCCAGTACCACTTTATGTGAAGGGTTATGTGCAGTATTATCAGGCACCCCAATACCAGCCCTGCCTGGTCGTGTATGATTGTTGTGGCGGCAGTCAGCATGTACCTGTGGTTCACGCCCCAGAAGCCGTACAGGGCCGGCAGCTTGATTATGCCTGTCACGAACACAATCATGAAGGCCAATGCCATCGCCACGTCTATTATATAGTTCAGTTTGACTCTCATAATTTGTTTTGGTGTGCCTTACTTAAATTATGCAGCTTCTTCTGGTGATTCCTTTTGGGCCTCTTCTTGGTGCGCGTCAGAGGATTCCTCTTTCTTATTCTTTTCAGGCTTAGGCTCCCCTTCAGGCGCCTCTTCCTTGGGTTCCGCTTTCTTCTTCCTGGCCTTCCTGGGCTCCTCTTCGGGCACGATGTCGAAGCTCCTGGAGCCGTCGTCGTTCGTGAGCCCCTCAGGCTTGACCTGGAAGACGGTCTCCCCTTCTGGCAGGCAGGGCGAGTCTATCAGCTTGGCTATCCTCTTCTCCCCCTTGGACTTCCTCAGGTAAAGGCGGAAGGTGGCCTGGTGCCCCAGCACATGCCCGCCAATGGGCCTTGTGGGGTCTCCGAACAGGACGCCCGGGTTGGACATCACCTGGTTGGTCACGTAGATAGAAAGGTTGTGCACGTCAGCAAGCTTCTGCAGCTTGTGCAGGTGCCTGTTCAGCTTCTGCTGCCTGTTCGCCAATGTTCCCCTTCCCGTGTAGTCTGAACGGAACGCGCTGGTCAGGGAGTCTATTATTATTATCTTGACGTTGTTGTCCTTCACGAACTCCTCAGCCTTCTCTGCCAGCACCATCTGGTGGTCAGAGTTGTATGCCCTTGCCATCAGCACGTTCTCCAGCGCCTGCTTCGGGTCCAGGCCAGCCGCCTCAGCCATCTGCATTATCCTCTCGGGCCTGAAGGTCTGCTCAGTGTCAATGAATATCGCCTTTCCTCCCAGTCCGCCCCTCTCCTTGGGCAGCTGGACGTTAACAGCCAGCTGGTGCGCAAGCTGGGACTTCCCTGAGCCGAAGGCCCCGTGTGCCTCTATTATGCACTGGGTCTCGATCCCTCCTCCCAGGAGCTCGTCCAGGTCCTTGGAGCCTGTGGTTATCTTCCCGACAGTGGCCCTCTTTTCCAGCACCTTTGTGGCGGGCTCGAACCCCATCTCCATGCCGTCCCTTGCAGCTGCTATTATCTTTGCTGCGGTCTCCTCACCAACCCCTGCGGCGTCCATCAGGTCTCCTGCAGAGGTGGCGGCTATCGACATCAGGTCCTCATATCCGGCCTCTATAAGCTTCTCTGCTGTCTTGGCGCCAACGCCAGGCAGGTTCTCAATTTCCTTGCTCATATCTCATCCTCTCGTAATTTTTTCCTGTACTCGTTCATCTCCTCTTCGGATACCGGCACGAGGTAGCTGATGGCTTCGCCAAAGTGAAGAAGCGCTCCAAAGACATAATCCCCGATCCTTCCACCGAAGGTGATGTTCTCCCTCTCATGTTCCTTTCCTATCCCCTCAGCCATGGTATATAATGGCCAAAAGGTTTTTTAAAGGGTTTGGTGGAGGGGGGTATTAAAGCTGGGGTTAGGACCGTTCCGCTATTCCGCTATATTTTACGATACCAAGCGGACAATGTGAGTGAAACTGTAAACCTGCTGAAGGAACAGCCTTGACCAAATTAACCATAGATATATAACGGGCATTTCAGACACCTCTAGTTATGATGAAGCGAGGGGAAGTAGCAATCTTGCTATCAATCATAGCTCTGGCAACCTTATCCATGTCTGCCTGCGCCTCTGCCGCCACAGTGACGGTGTGCGCTTCCGGCTGCGACCAGACCACCATACAGGCTGCGGTGGATGCGGCGTCAGACGGCGACATAATAAACGTCACCTCAAGCACATACAGCGAGAACGTGACCGTCACAGTAGCGGCTGACATAAGGGGCGACGGGTACCCTGTCGTCAACGCCGGGACCGACGGGATAGGTTTCAACATCACGGCAGACGGGGCCAACATAAGCGGCTTCAATATAACCGGAGCCACATACGGCATCTGGGCCAACGGCTCGGCTTCGGAAAACATCATAGTCTATAATAATATATACGGGAACACCTACGGATTCAACGTCAGCAACTCCAACACCCTGATGGCGGCATACAACTACTGGGGAAACGAGACCGGCCCGGGAGGAGAAGCCTCGGGCTCAGGGGACCAGGTGGGCGAGAACGTAACGTATTCCCCATACCTGCTTGCTGACCTGGACGGCATGAACAGGACGTCTGCCAACGGGACTGAATACGAGATAAACGCCACCGCAGAGGCCAATGCCCACCTCAAAGTCACCACCACCACAGAAACCATATTCTCAATCATGAGCTATGGGAGCGAACTGAACTCGTCTGCCTACACAGGAGAATCCGGAATATCCGGCACCTTCATAGAGCTGAACGCCACCAATGAGAGCGCCATAACCTGGCCTGTCAGGATTGACATATACTACACAGAGGCCAACCTTGATGACTCCGGCCTGGTGGAGGGCAATGTGTATGGTGTATGGTACTATAACACCACGTCCCAGAAATGGGAGCTCGTGAACGACACCGGGGTGGCCACAACCAACGTCACCATCGGCGGGACAGAGTATGACGGCTACGTCTGGGCGAACATACACCACTTCAGCGCATTCGCTGCAGGCGCAGACAGCACGTCCCCTTCCAATGCAAGCGAGACCCCGGCCGCTTTCACCAGCGATACAACCCCTACAATAAAGACCAACCTGACGGACCTTGGCTCAGGCATAGACAATTCCACCATAACCATGAAGGTCTCCAGGAACAACGGGGCGTTCTCTGACGTCACTGAAACGCTCAATGAGATAACCAACGGGATAGAGGTGGAATACACATACCCCTTCGCCACGAATGACGGGGACACCATCAATGTGACAGTGGACGCGGACGACAATGCCGGCAACTCCATGACCCAGGTGCACTGGTATTTCCTCATAGACACCACCACCCCAGCGGCCCCCACCAACATAGCCGACGGGAGCGAAGAATACGATGCTGACGGCTCATTCAACGTGTCCTGGGACGCTCCTGCAGACCCTGGCTCAGGCATACAGTACTATGCCCTCTACAACAGCACAGATGACGGCTCCACCTGGGAGCTGGTCAGCCAGACCATATCAACCACTGACCACAGCGTTTCAGGCTGCCTGGACAACAACAACTACACCTTCAAGGTCCGTGCCATCTCAGGCTCCGGTGTATGGGGCTTAAACTCATCCTCATCCGACGGCATCTACGTTGACACCTCCACCCCAGCCGCACCTTCCAACATAGCAGACGGCTCTGCAGTATATGATACGGACGGCTCATTCAACGTGTCCTGGGACGCTCCTGCAGACCCTGGCTCAGGCATACAGTACTATGCCCTCTACAACAGCACAGATGACGGCTCCACCTGGGAGCTGGTCAGCCAGACCATATCAACCACTGACCACAGCGTTTCAGGCTGCCTGGACAACAACAACTACACCTTCAAGGTCCGTGCAATATCAAACGCAGGCACATGGGGTTCCAACTCCTCAAGCTCAGACGGAATATACGTGGATACCACCACCCCAGCGGCCCCCACCAACATAGCCGACGGGAGCGAAGAATACGATGCTGACGGCTCATTCAACGTGTCCTGGGACGCTCCTGCAGACCCTGGCTCAGGCATAC
>CAZKUD010000001.1:193302-204392 GCA_964555875.1 uncultured archaeon | reverse complement strand
CCATAAGAATAAACCATGGACGCGAGGAATCTCAGCTTCGCATTGGCCGGGATAGTCATACTGGCAGTAGCCGCCCTGGCGGTCACATTCCCCGGGCCGTCACATGTCACGTTCACAGGCGAGGACAGGGTTGTGGCCTTCACGTCCCAGCAGGAGTTCATGGAATACATGGAGGAGTCATCCAGCCCCGTCTATGGGTACTACGGCTTAGATACTGGCGCTGTCAAGTCTGACATGGCAGTGGCCGAGAGCGCGCCTGCTCCCACAGCCCCCTCTGACGCCGCCCAGGCTGCAGGAGGCTGGGAGGAGCCTTCCAGGGTCTCTGAGACCAACGTCCAGGTAATGGGGATAGACGAGCCCGACATAGTCAAGACAGACGGCAGGCACATATACTTCTCGCCCTCTTCATATTGGTACTGGGGAGGCGGCATAAGGGAGATAGGGGTTGCGGTCGATGTGCCTGTTGCCATTGATGCGGACGAAGAGATTGCGGCCTCGACCAAGGGCTCTGTGGCGCCTTCCCCCTACGAGCGGCCCAGCGCCAAGGTGATAGAGGCCTTCCCGCCGGAGGACCTGGAGGTGGCTGCCAGCATAGGGAGGACAGGAGAGATGCTCCTCTCAGGGGATTCGCTCGTGATATTCTCGGGGGACACCATATACGGCTATGACGTGTCAGACCCGGCCAGCCCCTCAGAGGAATGGAAGATGGAGCTTGAGGGTTCTGTCTCGGGCGCCAGGCTGTACCAGGGCAAGGTATACCTGGTGGCGACCAAATGGGTGGACAGGTATGACCCATGTCCGGTTGTTCCCCTCACTCTGAACGGGAACCCCGTCTCCATAGGCTGCACGAGCGTATACCACCCTGTCAGGCCCAGCGACGCCTCGGTAACGTACAATGCCATGGTGTTCGACCCTGCGACAGGCGAGGTGGAGGACGCAGTCTCATTCCTCGGCTCTTACACATCAACACTCTACATGTCAGGCAGCGCCATATACGTCACCTACCCCTACTCAGGGGACATGATAGAGCTGATGCACGGACTGATGAAGGAGAACACGGACCTGTTCCCGCAGTCTGTTATCGGCAGGATGGAAAGGCTAAAGGGATATGACATAAGCCTGCAGGCCAAGATGACCGAGTTCTCTGCCATAATGGAGGAATGGGTGAACTCCCTCAGCAGGGACGAGTGGCTCAGGATAGAGAACGAGCTTGCTGACAGGATGGATAGCTATTTTGATGAGCACAAGAGGGAGATGGTGAGGACAGGCATAGTCAAGATAGGCCTGGACATGAACGTGGAGGAGAGCAGATCTGTCCCGGGCACCCTCCTGAACCAGTTCTCCCTTGACGAGCATGACGGCTACCTCAGGGCGGCGGTCACTGTGGGAGATGCCCGGAGAGGCAGCAGCGCCAATGACGTTTACGTCCTCGACCAGGACCTGAATACCGTCGGGTATGTCCTGGACATGGGGCTGACTGAGAGGATATACTCGGTCAGGTTCATGGGGGACAAGGGGTATGTGGTCACGTACAGGCAGATAGACCCCTTCTATGTGCTGGACCTGTCCAATCCTTCCAGCCCGCAGCTGAAGGGCGAGCTCAAGATACCCGGGTACTCCTCATACCTGCACCCGATAAGCGATGAAAGGATACTGGGGATAGGGAAGGAGGACAGCAAGGTGAAGGTTTCACTGTTCGACGTCTCTGACCCCTCCAACCCGAGGGAGGCAGACAAGTACACCCTGGACGAGTACTGGACTGACGTGATGAACACGCACCACGCATTCCTGCTTGACAGCAAGCACGGTGTGTTCTTCATGCCGGGCGGGCAGGGAGGCTACATCTTCTCATACGCGAATGACGACCTGAAGCTCGAGAGGGCTGTCAGCATAACCAGCGCCAAGAGGGCGGTCTACATAGAGGACTGCATGTACATAATAGGCGACCAGGGGATGGTCGTCCTGGACGAGAACACCTGGGAAGAAGTGAACGACCTGGAGTTCTGAATGGCCACTGCTAAGGAAGTTGTTTCTGAACTGAAGAGGCTCGGCGACAGGAAGTACAGGGAAGGCTCTGCAGGCTTCGGCATAAAGGTGCATGACAAGAGGCTGGGCGTCAGGGTGCCCGAGCTCAGGAAGCTGGCGAAGGAGATAGGAAAGGACCACAGGCTGGCACAGGAGCTCTGGAAGACGGGCTATGCGGAGGCCAGGATGCTGGCAGGCTTCATTGACGACCCGAAGCTCGTGACGGAGAGGCAGATGGAGAAGTGGGTGAAGGGTTTCGACTCCTGGGATGTCTGCGACCAGGTGTGCTGCTTCCTCTTCGACAGGACGGCCCTGGCCTGGAAGAAGGCAGTGGAGTGGTCCGGAAGGGAACAGGAGTACGAGAAGAGGGCCGCCTTCTCCCTGATGGCAGGGCTGGCCTGGCACGACAAGGAGGCGCCTGACTCCAGGTTCATCAGGTTCCTGCCCATAATAAAGAGGGAGTCCACTGACAGCAGGAACTTCGTGAAGAAGGCTGTCAACTGGGCCCTGAGGAACATAGGGAAGAGGAACGCCAAGCTGAAGAGGGAAGCCATCAAGGCAGCCAGGGAGATAAGGAAGATTGATGACAGGACTGCCAGGTGGATAGCCTCTGACGCCATCAGGGAGCTGGAGAGGAAGAAACCTTAAAATTCTAGCATACAATCTTATTCCATGCATTTCCACATCGTCATGACGCCCGAGTGCAACAAGCAGTGCAGGTACTGCTACGGCAAGTGCATGGAGGACATGGATGCCGACGGGCTGAAGGGGTTCGAGACAACTGACGTTCCGCCCAGGATAAGCTATGATTTGCAGCTCCTGAAACGTTTCATAGAGATGGACCCGGGGGCCTGGGTGTCGTTCTACGGCGGGGAGCCCACCATGGAGTGGGAGAAGGTCAAGGAGATAATGGACACTGTTTCATGCAGGGGTTTCCTGATGCAGACCAACGGGATGTCGCTTGACAGGCTGGAGCTCGACTACCTGAAACGTTTCAACACCATCCTTGTGTCAATAGACGGGGACGAGGAGCTGACGGATTACTACAGGGGGAAAGGGACATACAGCAAGGTCATGGAAGGGGTGAAACGGCTGAGGGAGAACGGCTTCAAGGGCGAGCTGATAGCCAGGATGGTCATATCCGACAGGACCGACGTGGAGAAGGCGGTCAGGCACCTGGTGGATGAATGCGGCTTCACTTCCGTCCACTGGCAGCTCGACGCCCTGTTCTTCGAGAAGGACTTCGCCAAGAGGGACTTCAGGAAATGGGCAAGGGAGAGCTACATGCCGGGCATAAGGAACCTCATATTCTGGTGGTTCCAGGAGATGAAGGGCAAGGGAAGTGTGCTTAAGCTCTATCCCTTCCTTGGGGTGATGGAGTCCCTCCTGACGGGGGACAGCACGAAACTGAGGTGCGGGTCAGGGTGGAAGAACTACACCATCGTGACCGACGGCAGCATAGCTGCGTGCCCTGCCATGCTGGGCATGAAGGATTTTTACGTCGGGCACATAAGCCGCTCCCATCCACTCAAGCTCCCGAAGAGCCTTGTCGGCGAGCCGTGCTCTGTCTGCGACATCTACCACCTGTGCGGTGGGAGGTGCCTGTACGCGAACAAGACCATGCTGTGGGGGGAGGAAGGCTTCGGGCAGGTATGCGAAACGGTCAGGGACCTGATTAAGGCCCTGCAGGGGATACTGCCTGATGTAAGGGGCCAGATATCACAGGGCAGGATAAGGGAAGAGGATTTCGAATACCACAAGTACAACGGGGCAGAGATAATACCCTAGGCAAAGACGGCCATCATCCTGGATTTCCCTGTCCTGCATGCGCTTGCCAGGGCCAGCCGGAAAGGCGGTTCGAAAAGGCGGAACTGGCTCCCGAATGTCCCCATGTCGCTGTCAGGGTCAACGCCAAGGCTTACGCCCCTCTCCTTGTTGAATATGCCTTCCCTCCCCACCATTGTTACGTCTGACTCATGGATATCCGTGACGCCATCGTACTTGCTGGCCACGCATACCATGTTGCCCCTGAAACCTTCGGCATCCACATTCCAGGAAAGGTTCATTGCCCTGGGATATTCCCACCCGTACTTCAGGGTATGGTACTCCAGGAAGTTCTCGAAATTCTTCTGTTCTCCTGGAGAGTAAATCCTATGGTTCTCTACCTCCAGCATATCGGCATTCAGGAGCATGGCTGCCTTGTAGAGGGCAAGGCAGAGATTGACCCTGAACGGGGCATTTCTCTTGAACCTGTCCGGGACGGACAGGCCGTCCCCCAGCCCAAGGTCTCCGGGCTCCATCACCCTGTCATCCCTCAGCGACATCTCGTAGTGCACCATGTGGCTGACAGGGGGCCTATCACTGTACGCCATGTGTTTTTTATTGGCCGAAAACAATAATAGGTTATGGTGTGGGCTTATGCGCTGGCAAGCGTCATCCTTGTCAGCCTGGTGGCTTTCGTGGGCATATTCACCCTTTCGGTCAGGATGGAGAGGCTCAAGAAGGTGCTCATGTGGCTTGTCAGCTTCGCCGCTGGGGGCCTGTTAGGGGGAGCCTTCATACACCTCCTGCCTGAGGCTGCTGGGGAGTTCGGGTTCGGGGCACAGACGTCCCTCTACATCCTGGGCGGCATAGTCACTTTCTTCGTGCTCGAGAAGTTCATACACTGGAGGCACTGCCACGAGCCGACCTCCAAGGAGCACCCCCACCCGTTCGCCTACATGAACCTGATAGGCGACGGGGTGCACAACTTCATAGACGGGCTGATAATAGCCGCCAGCTACATGCTCAGCGTGCCTGTTGGGGTGGCGACCACCATAGCGGTCATACTCCATGAGATACCCCAGGAGATAGGTGACTTCGGCGTGCTTGTGCACGGGGGGTTCTCCAGGAACAGGGCGCTCCTAATGAACTTCCTGACAGCCCTGACCGCAGTGGCTGGCGCGGTTGTCGGCCTTCTTCTGGGAGGGGTGATGGAGAACACCGGGGCGTTCCTGCTCCCCTTCGCTGCAGGCGGCTTCATATACATAGCGGGCTCTGACCTCATACCAGAGCTCAACAAGAGGGTGTGCGGCGAGAAGGCAGTTCCCCAGCTGGTATTCCTGGTTCTTGGCATACTTATCATGTATGGGCTGACGCTTTTGTGACTGGTCCAACCTTTTTAAATAAGCCTTCTCAATAGTGATATTATGAAAATCGATGTAACTGGGCAGAAGAAGAACCCCCTCATGAAGAGGGAGGAGCTTTGGGTAGAGATAGAGCACGAAGGCGCTGCCACCCCCAGGAGGAAGGAACTTGTCCCCCACCTGGTGAAGACTCTCAAGACGAAGGACAACCTGGTCATAATAAGGAAGATATTCAGCGAGACCGGAAGGAACAGGAGCAGGGCAAAGGTGTTCGCCTACAGCAAGACCGAGGACATCCCCAAGGCGCTGGCAGAGAAGATGCAGAGGCAGCTCAAGAAGGGCAAGCAGCCTGAGGCCAAGGCAGAGGAGAAGAAGCCTGTTGAGGCTCCGAAGGCTGAAGAGAAGCCGAAAGAGGAGCCCAAGAAGGAAGAGAAGCCGGCTGAGAAGAAGGAAGAGCCCAAGGAAGAGAAGCCAGCAGAGGCACCCAAGGCAGAGAAGAAAGCTGAAGAGAAGCCCAAAACGGAAGAGAAGAAGGCGTGAACCGCTTTTATATTCATACGGGCAATAATCTACATTGAACGAGGCGTGACATGGGAAAGAAGGACAGGAAGGCCAAGAAGAAGGGAAAGAGGCAGAGGAAAGGCAGGAAGCACAGCACACAGGCAGCCAACACTTTCTATGACGTGAAGGCAGGCGACGCCAAGAGGCTCAAGAGGCACTGCCCGAGGTGCGGGCCGGGCACCAGGCTGGCAGAACACAAGGGAAGGTCATACTGCGGCAGGTGCGCATACACCGAATTCGAGAGGAAGCCTGAGGCGAAGCCCGCTGAAGCTAAGGCAGGGAAGCCTAAAGAGGCCCCAAAAGCCAAGCCTGTTGAGAAGCCTGCTCCGAAGGCTGAAGCGAAGCCCGCTGAGGCACCGAAAGCTGAAGAGAAGAAGTGATTCATTCTTTTATCAATCGCCTGTACACGTAGCCGTGGGTGCGTCCTGAGAGCAGCTCTTCCACGGCCTCCTTTGCCTTCCAGCTTGACTCGTCGTCGCCTATTATGGCTACAGTCTTGCCTTGGACCGCTATCTTGGCGCCGGTCTCTCTCTCTATTATGTGCCTGGTGGCGCCCTTCCTGCCTATCACCCGGCCCATCAGCCTCTTTATCGTGTTCTCCTTCTCGTTCTTGAGGCTGATGACAATAAGCTGGTGCTCGTCCTTGAGCAGGTCCAGGGCGTCCTTCGGGGAGAAGCCCCTTCCCACTGCCTTCACTATGTCCTTTGCGAGAAGGACCTTCTGGGGGTCCCCCTCTATCTCAACGTCTTCCCTTACCCTTAGGCTTACGCCTGCCCTTCTTTCTATCAGTGCCTTTGACTTTCCGTCTTTTCCTATCAGTGCGGGCTTCCTTTCTTCGGGTATCCTTACTATTTCCAGCGCCATAATGGAATTTAGGTGAGTGGTGGATAAAAAGGGCTGCTGCCAGGATGATGCCGGCGCCGAGAAGGAACGGTAGGAAAACGGCGCTCTCCCCGGCTGTCAGGGGCGCAGGGCCTATGCTTCCCAGGGTCTCCCTGCACTTCATGATGCAGGCCTCCTGGTACATGTTTCCCTCGCATTCGCTTATGCATGATTCTAGCCCCTTCCAGGCCCCTGCCGGAAGCGTAGAGCCTGTGGTGAGCTCCTGCCCTGAAGCGGGAGGCTCCACTGACGTGGTGACCTTTTTGGGGCCGCAGAGGGCGGTGCACCTGGCCTCTGATATGCCGTAGCCGAGGCACAGCTCCATGCAGTCGGCGCTGACGCAGAGGTGCAGTATGCAGTTCAGCTTGCAGTCCTCTGACAGGCACTGGCTCACGCATTCCTCCACGGGCTCGCCCTGCGCCAGTGCCAGGGGCGCCATGACGATTAGAAACACCAGGGTTATCGCTATCTTCCTCATATGAGGCCTTTCTTCTTTATCCAGGCGGAATGGGTCTTGTTGTACACCCACACCACGTCTCCCTTGGCCTCGGGCTCTATGTCCCAGGGCTCGATTATCACGATGTCTCCGGGCCTGACCTTTATCCTCTTCCTGAACTTGCCGGGTATCCTGCACATCCTGGTCTTGCCGTCCTTGCAGGCTATCCTGAACCTGCTGGCTCCCAGTATCTCCTCTATCATGCCCAGCATCTCCTTTCCCCTGGGCATCCTGACCCTCTGCACTCCCCCCTGCTGGGGTTTTTTGTACGCCATGACTATACTTGAACCGGAGGGTTAAAATATGTAACCGAGGCTCAGCACCACCTCTATCGGCTGGTGCATCCCGACCCCACTGTAAGGGTTGCTCTCGGGGATGGCCTTGAAGAGGGAGAACGTGACGGGGCTGGCCATGAAGCCGGGGGAGACGCTGTAGCCGTCCCCTGCCGCCCAGGCTATCGCCGCCCTGATGAGGACCCACCTGTCGTCCCTGTTGGCGTCGCCCTTCGCCATCCAGACCGTCCTGCCGTAGCCTTCCACAACGCCCTCGTCAACTATCATGGCAGGGGCGCCTGAGGAGTCCTTCAGCACTAGCCTGTCGTCCATTCCTGTCGCGTTGGCCTTCACCTGGGAGCCGAGCATGCCTGACGGGCTGAAGCTGTAGGGGGTGGCGTACAGGCCAGGGTAGGTCTTTCCGGTATAGTTGGTTATCCTGTGGAAGTACTTCACGATGCTGTAGAACCTGTCGCCCGGCCCCGGCGTGAACCTGAGGGTGCCCGAAGGCGACACTGAGCCGTACTTGAGCCTGAAGACATCTGACTGTATCCTGCCGACATGGGACTGCTTGGTGAAGTCCTGCATCTCCACCAGGCCCCCGCCTGTCTTCAGGTATCCCTTCATCTCGGTCACGTAGGCTATGCTAGTCGGTGAAGAGAAGAACCCGTCCCCAAGGAATATGACGTCATAGACCACCGGGAAGCTTATCCTGGTGGGCGGTATCCTGTGAACGTTGAACTCAACCCTCTCGCCGTTTATGGTGAAGGGGGTCAGGTTCTTCCTGAGCAGGCTGAATTCCCTGTCATCGCAGATGCACCCGACCGATATGTTGCCCTTTATCGCGTTGTAGACCGTCACGTCATGCATTATGCTTGTGCCTTCCAGCATCTGGCTCACGCTGTGGTTCACCTCCGTGCCGTTCAGCCAGTTTATCCCCCTGGCGTCCAGCACCGATATTATGTCGTTCCCCAGTGCCGAGAGCTCGGCCCTCTCCCAGTCGGCCCTGGCCCTCGGGACAGACGAGAACTGGACAACCAGTATGAAAACCACAAGGGTGATTATGACTATCTCCACCACGTGAATGAAGGCTTTTTTGCTTTTCATGCTCCAGCTAACTTTTAAATAACCGCTCCTGTTATTAATTATTAGGAGAGTTTGCTTATGAATTTGAGAGCCTTTCTCAAGAAGACCTTCGGGAACGACGTCTTCACGCACCTGAAGCACAATGACATCCTGGAGGAGAGGATAAAGGCAGAGAAGCAGGTCGAGAGGCTGTCGGACGACATAAAGGTGATACAGGACAAGATACAGGTCCTCATGATAAAGTCCAAGGGCCAGCCCAAGCCGATGAAGCTCCTCAACGTGCAGAAGATAAGGGCGCTCAGGCTGGAGAGCATGACCAAGCAGCAGCGGGCAAGCAGCTACCTGAAGGAGCTTTCGCTCCTGCTATTGCTGGAGGCCATGAGGGAGCACCAGAAGACCAAGAGCAAGAACGAGTTCATAGAGAAGGTGCTCAACTCGGACGTCGACCACATAACGGATGTCATCTTCAGCGAGGACGTCAAGACTGCCGTCCGGGAGGGCAAAATTGACGACGTCAAGGACAGGCTGAAGAGGGTCTTCGCCAAGGCCGACATATCGGTGGACGCAGAGACCCAGGAGCTCCTCAACGCGATAGACGACCTGGAAGAGGTGGACGAGGAGACCGCACTTACCATGGCCAAGGACAAGGCCAGGAAGGTGTCAGAGGCGCCCCTCAAGAAGGCCATACTTGAAGAAGAGGAAGAGTGAGCCTTTCTTTCTTTGCTGTTTTAGGCAGGTTCAGGCTTATTTCTTTTCCTTCACCTTGTGCACGAGGTGCTTGCCTATGGGAGAGGTACTTCCGCTGTTGTCGACCACGTAGACCTGGGTCTTGCCTTCAGGCGTTTCCCTCACCCTGCTGACCCTGTAGACGACGCCCTCCGTGAACCTGTCCTTCTCCCCTTCCTTGAAGTACCTGCTGTCTATGGTGACCCAGTCGTCCCTCTCTATCTTCTCCCCGAAGAGCTTGCCGAACAGGTCCTTGAAATAGCCCATATTGATTAATGGCAGGCCAATTTATTAAAACCAAATACAATCTGATGCTATGGGAGTGATGGTCCTGGTGACGGAAGGCGGGAAGTTCCTGCTTGCCAAGTGTGCCAAGAGGAACAGGATACACGGCAAGTGGATTGCCATGTCCGGCACCATAGAGGAGGGAGAGACCCCCGAGCAGACAGCCGTACGCGAGATGAAGGAGGAGCTCAACATAGAGCCCAGGAACTTTGAGAAGCTGGGCAGGGTGAGGGGGGAGATAGACCCAGTGCTTCACGTCTTCAGGACAGACGCCACAGGCATGGAGATAACGCCTGACGAGAGAGAACTGTCTGACCTCCGGGCGTTCACCAGGGAGGAGGCTCTGAAGCTGGACCTGGGCAGAGGCACAAGGCGCGTCTTTGAAGACTTGTTGAACGGGGACGGTGTGAACAGCGCGGATGTCCGCGGCCGGTGAATCCGATACAATACGCTTTTATGGATTCGCCACAATCTGATAAGTATGAGCGAGATACGGCAGGGCATATTGAGGGCCCAGCTGCAGAAGGAGCTTGCCAGGGCCAGGAAGCTTGAGAAGAAAGGGGACCAGAAGGGGGCAGGCTTCCATTTCAACAAGGCAGGGGCCATATCCAGGAAGCTGGCCGAGATATCCCCCCACAGGAGGGCAGAAGCCATGTACCATAATGCCGGGGAGTACGAGAGGCTCGGGAACACCCTCCAGAGCGGCCAGGCAGAGGGCATAGCCAGGGAGAAGGGCCATGTGGAGAAGCAGGTGGCTGACGCAGTCATAGACAACCTGATAGTGTCCGTCAAGCCCGACATAACATGGGAGCAGATAGGCGGCCTGCCTGACGTCAAGAGGACGATAAAGGAGGCCATAGTGCTTCCCTTCATAAAGGAGAAGCCTCCCTTCATAAAGTCCACCAGGACCATACTGCTTTACGGCCCGCCGGGGACGGGCAAGACCCTCCTGGCCAAGGCCGCCAGCAACACACTGAGCGCGACCTTCTTCGAGGCCAGGATATCGAGCCTCCTCTCCAAGTACTTCGGGGAGTCCAGCAAGCTGATACATGCCCTTTTTTCCAAGGCCAGGAAGGAGGAGCCTTCTGTCGTGTTCATGGACGAGCTTGACTCCGTCGCCACTTCCAGGGGAGGAGGCATGAACGAGGCCACCAGGAGGGTGCTGGGTGAGTTCCTGACCCAGATAGAGGGCTTCAACACCAAGAAGGAGGACAAGGTGCTGATAATAGGCGCGACCAACAAGCCCTGGGACCTGGACGAGGCCATAATCAGCAGGTTCCAGAGGAAGATATACGTTCCCCTCCCTGACGCCAAGGCCAGGAAGGCAATATTCAAGATACACCTGGAGGACGCCAAGTCATCGCTAGACCTGGACGAGCTTGCCGACAGGTCAGAGGGCTTCTCAGGAAGGGACATATCGACGGTCTGCCATGAGGCCATAAGCCACATGGTGAGGGAGATGAACCCGAACCTGACAGAGCTGTCCGCTGAGCAGGTGTCCAGGTACAGGCTCAAGAGCAGGCCGCTGAAGGAATCTGATTTCCAGGCCGCTTTCGGGAAGATAAGGCCGGCGACCAGGAAGGCCGAGCTCGAGAAATACGTGCAGTGGCAGAAGGATTTCGGGGGCTGATT
>CAZKUD010000001.1:190638-193202 GCA_964555875.1 uncultured archaeon | reverse complement strand
AGGTCAGCCCATCCTGATCCAGCCTGCGCCTGATGGCCTTTCCTTGCCCCTTTCCTTGCTGTTCCTGAAGGACCTGTTCATCCTTCCGACATGGCCAAAGGTGGCAGGGTCATCCACTACAGTGGGCTCAGGCCCGCTTCTGGCTTCCATCATGGAGTTGTATTCCTGTTCCAGCTCCTCCAGTATGGGGGTCAAGTAGGCCAGAACCCTGTCAGAAAGGTGGGAGGGAACGGTCTTGTCCATCTCCCCGTCCACCATTTCCATGAATGACCTGTATCCCGAACCGTCCCCTGATGATATGTAGCTTCTGATATTGGATATTACCAGGTTCCCGAAGACTTCGTCGGGATTGAACTTTTCTGCCATCTTATCAATTGTCAGAGTTCTTTTTTATCTGTTTCGGTCACAGCACTTCCTTCTCGAAATACTCCATGATGAACCCGCCCGTCTCTTTCTTCCTCTTAACAAGCTTCAGTATGCCGTCCAGCTTCAGGAGCCTGAAGTCCTTTGACACTGACTTGGCCACGTAGGATGGTATGCCCTTCTCCCTGAGCACCTTCAGGCTGTCGGACAGGCTGTCCCTCATCTTGGCCTCCGCCTGCTTCCACTTCCTGGGCACCTCGGCCACCCACCGGCCCTCGTCATCCACAAGTATCCTTCCCAGGGGCCTGTACTTCTTCAGGAAGCTCTCGGAATGCCTCTTGACATGTGTCCTTGGCCCGACTATCCTCCTGACGTTGGGCAGGTCCCAGACCTCCATCTCGAGCAGTATGAGGCATTCGCCCTTCGTGAACTCGGGGTCTGACCACACGTCATAGCCCACCACATGGAACTCGTACTCCTCCATTATGTCCCTCAGCCTCTTGGCCGCCCTCCTGAGCTGCGGCCAGAGAACGTCCTGTATGACCTGGGGCTGCCTGAACGTTATGCCGAGCATGAGGGTCTTCCTCTTCTTCACTTCCTTCTCTATCCTTCCCAGGGTTATCTTCCTGGCTGGCGGGAAGAAGAACCTGGATGAGGGCTTCTTCATGAAGCGCCTGCATGAGTCAACCAGCTTGGCGAAGTTGGCGGGAGAGACGGCCGCGGCCACGTTCCTCTTGGGGTCCACAGGGTCTATCACCACCAGGGGCTGGCCCTTGAACCTTGGCAATATCTCCTCGGGCGCATGGTGGTGCCTCTCAGGGTCTATGAAGACCTGGCCGGCCTCCCACTTGGAGCATTCCCTCAGGAACGCCCTGAAGGAGCCGTAGTGGACTATCAGGAGCTCGCAGAGGTAGCCTGAGAGCCCAAGTACCCTGGTGTCAGAGCCGTATACCCCTATCCCCTTGGCGAAGCGCTTCAGGAGCCTTACCTCAGGCACCAGGTCCGGCCTGAAGACGGACTGGAGCCACCTGTTGTGGAAGGGCGTCCTGTCCACCGCGGACTTTATCTTGTCAGCCGACTTGAGCTTGTAGCAGGGCACGAAGTCTATCGCATACTGCCCGACCCTTGACCTGACGTAGGGGTGCTCAGCGTACGCTATCTGGTGCCTCCCCTTAAGCTTCCTGGTTATCTTCTTGCCGAACTCTATCCCCAGCTTCTCGAGCTTCTGCCTGGGGGTGTCCTCAGGGAACATTATGAAGACGTCGAACTCCTTCTTGTCCGGCATGTAGGTGCCCCTCGTGTAGGAGCCTGCAAGTATATGGGACATCTTGTGGGGCTTTATGACCTCGTCTGTCGCTGCCCTCACCTTCTGTACCATGGCGTCTGCCTTCTCATGCTCCTTCCCGGAGGGCGTGACCTTCCTGAGGACAGAATTTAAAACTTTCTCCATGATTATTATTGGGAGGGGTCATTAAAATGATTCCAAAAGTGCGCCAGAGGAACTGCCACGACATACTGAGGGACGGAATGAGGTACCTTGACAGCGACATGGAGCAGTACAGGCTGGAAGGCAGGCAGCTCCTGTTCATCGGGGTCAGGTCATGCGAATCATGCAGCAATAAGGAAGGCTGCAAGCACTACACAGAGGCCTTGGAACGGCTTCAGGCCTGAATCCTGTACACGTAGAGGGTCTCGAAGAAGAGCCTCTTCCTGCTGACCACCCTGAATGAGAGGCCTGCCTCTGAGATGTATTCCTCCACCTTCCTGGGCTTTGTAAGGCTGCTTATGAGGAGAAGGCAGATGCCCCCTTTCTTCAGGTGCTTCCTGAGCTGCTTTATGAACCTCACCACTGTCTCGTAGCCCTCCTTCCCGCCTATGGTGTGGTCCTCCTTCCCGAAGCGCCAGCTGTCCTGGGGCAGGTAAGGGGGATTGAAGGTTATCAGGTCGTATTTGCCTTTCACGTTCCTGAAAAGGTCGGACTCTATCAGCTCGGCCTTCTTCAGGCTCTTTCTCGCGTACCTGATGGCTTCAGGGTCCTTGTCGACAGCGGTCACCTTTCCTGCCTTCTTGAGGAGCAGCTTGGCCAGGAACCCGGAGCCTGTGCCCATATCCAGGGCGCTTTCCACCTTCCCCTTCACCTCATTCTGGATGGCCTCATACAGCAGGAAGGTGTCCTCTGCGGGCTCGTAGACGTCCATGTT
>CAZKUD010000001.1:176473-190538 GCA_964555875.1 uncultured archaeon | reverse complement strand
CTATCTTCTCCTTCCTGCTCAGGCGCTTTATCTCGAGCTCCCTCTTCAGGGCAGAGGACTTGTCAGGGTGCTCCTCCCTGTATAGCAGCCTTACGGGGAGCCTCCTCCTTGTGTACTTGGCTCCCTTCCCGGATGAGTGGGCCTTCAGACGCTTATCGATGTCGTTGGTTATGCCCGTGTAAAGTGTCCTGTCGTTGCACTGCAGTACGTAGACAAAGTAGGTCATAACACCTTCAGCACCTTCCTCTTGCTTGTGTGTCCGGAAACTATCCTCACTTCCCTTCCCAGGAGCTTTGACATGAACTTGACAAGCTCCAGGTTCGCCCTGCCCTCCTTCGGAGGGGCCTTGACAGATACCTTGAAGGCTCCCTTCTCGGGAACCCATCCCAATACCTCGTTCCTCCCAGAGTTGGGTTTTATCTCCACCTTGAGTGTCCCTGAAGCCGCCTTCTCCAGAAGCAGTTCCTTCAGCATGCTTTATTTTATATCAGGGAGGCAATTATAATCATGAGATGGCTACTTGCAGCGTTTCTTGTCTCAGCAGTCATCATTTCAAGCGGGTGCGTATCTCCCGGGATAGAGGACGCACAGGAGCTGGCCTCTGTTGAGGTAAGGGAATACGAGGGCGAGAGGCTGGATTCTCTTGTGACGGCATTCAGGGAGAACTCCATCAAGGGTCCCCAGTACGTGGACATAGGGGGCTACTCCCTGAATGTGGACGGGCTGGTTTCCGGGGAGAAGTCATACACGTATGACGAGGTCCTGGACGGGTTCCGGAGCTACAGGAAGGTTGTCACCATGGACTGCGTGGAGGGCTGGAGCGCCAGGATACTGTGGGAAGGCGTCCTCGTCAGGGAGCTTATACAGGAAGCCGGACCCCTGGCCTCAGCCAACACCGTCATATTCCATGCATATGACGGGTACACCACTTCCTTCCCGCTGGAGTACATAATGGGCAACGACATAATCATGGCCCACAGCATGAACGGCGTTACCCTGCCGCCGGAAAGGGGGTTCCCCTTCCAGCTCGTGGCGGAGGACAAGTGGGGCTACAAGTGGATAAAGTGGGTGACCAGGATAGAGCTGTCTGACGACGCTTCTTATGAGGGCTTCTGGGAGAGCAGGGGCTACTCGAACACTGCCGACCTGGACGAGAGCTTCTTCGGATGATTCCTAGCGGAACGCTTCCCAGGCCCCTACCGGAATAGCGGAACGGTACCCTAACCTCAGCTATATATCCCCTCCAGGACAAGGTATCTATAGCATTAGGCCCCCGGGGCAAATTGTTCCGACGCCAAAGTCATGCGCTCCGGGTAGCTCAGGGGGCTCCTTTATGCTTATAGGTCCCGATCGGGAGACCCTCCTATAATACCTCGCCTGCCGGGGCGGAAACGCCCCGGTCGCTTCTTCTTTTTTAACCTTCCCTGCAAAAAGTAAGCATGGCAGAGGAAGAAAACAAGAACATGCTGGTGTTCGGAGCAAGCATAGTGTACGGTGCGGCCGACCTGGAGAAGGGGGGCTGGGCATGGAGGCTGAACCTGTTCGTTTCAGGGAAGACCCAATGGGACGTCCATGCGTACAACCTGGGCGTTTCAGGGGACACGTCCGACGACCTGCTGAAAAGGTTCGGATTCGAGTGCGACCAGAGGAGGAAGCCAGGAATGATACTCATTGCAATAGGGACGAACGATTCCCAGTACATAGACGAGCCCGGGAACTACCATGTGCCTCCGGAGAGGTTCAGGGAGAACCTCATGAAGCTCCTGGACATGGCGAAAGCCAGGACAGGAAAGGTGGCCTTCATAGGGCTGATGCCGGTGGACGAGAGGAAGACCATGCCGATACCCTGGAAGACCGACACCTACTACACGAAGGGGAACGTGGAGAAGTACGACAGGATTGCCAGGGAAGCCTGCAATGAGAAGCAGGTGCCTTACATTGACATGATGAAGGTCTTCCCGGAAGCTGCAGAGGAATTCTTTTCAGACGGCCTGCACCCGAACGTGAAGGGGCACCAGATGGTGTTCGAGGCAGTGAAACAGTTCCTGGAAGGGAAGGGATGGGTCTAGAACACGCCCCCTGTCTTCTTCCTGCCTGAGCGGGTCCTTATTGTGAGCTTGTAGATGCCTGTCCTTTCGCTGCCCTGGGAGGACTCGGCCAGCCCCCTCAGGCTGCCCTTGGGCTTTCTGAGCTGCCTCTCGATGGCAGATGCTGCGTGCATTATCTCGTGGCCAGCCACCTTGGAGACAGGGCCTTCCAGTATTACAGATATGTAGCTGTCGGATTCCAGTCCCGCCTCAAAGACGGTGAAGCAGCCTGTGTTGGCCCCTGCTCTCATGTAGTCTAGGAGCCTCCCTGTGTTAGACACCATGAAGTACAGGCTCTCCCCGTCATACCCGTAGGCCATCGGCACGCAATAGGGTATCTCGCCCATCGAGACCGCCAGGACCCCGCTGGACCTGGACTTGAGGAAGCGCTCCGTCTCCTGGGAGGAAAGCTGTTCCACACGCATGGTTTATACTTCTTTTGGTGGAATAAAAATCAAACAGGGGTGTCGTCTATGGCCCCGTAGAACTCCCTGTTGGCCATGTCATGGAGCTCTATCTCCTTCTCCTTCCTCAGGTAGAATGGTATAAGCCTGTCATTCACATAGGAAAGCATGTCCTTCGGGCTCTCGAACTCCATCCCCAGGACGTTGCCCATGCGCTCAGCCATGTATTTCCCGTGCCTGGCAGAGTCTATGCCCTGCTCTTCCATGGCCCCGAATACAGTGCACATGTTCTCCAGGAGCCTCCTGAGCCTCTTGACCGAGCCTACCAGGTCTCCCTTGGACTCGTATTCAGGGTCCTTCAGGTCCACTGTGGGAAGCTCGCCCCTGAAGTCCTTGTCGAATGACCTGAATATGGCATAGAGGCTCCTGGACATGTCGTCCAGCTTTTCCCTGGTGTCATACCTGTCAGTGTTGTCTGAGAGCAGGTAGTTCCTGAACCTCTCCTCCCTCCTGAGGGAGCCTTGTATGAAGGCCATGTCCTCGCGCAGCCTGGCGTTATCAGACCCGCTCTCTTCCAATTCGCTCTGCATGCTGATTATCTTTGACTCCATCCTCTCCATCTCATCCCTGAGCTTTTCCGCGTCGTCTGAACCGGTCGCGTTGCAGCGCTTGGTTGCCTCCTCCAGTATCTTAACCACCCTCGAGCCGAAGAGCTTTATCACCTCATGGTATGTGCCTCCCCTGGAGAACACATCGTCGAGGTTTTCCGAGAACCCGTCTCCTATCCCGAGTGCCATGGCGTACGCCTCTGTAGTATCGTACAGCCAGTTCAGGACAGTGTCTATGCCCCTGTAGTTGTCGAGTTCTGCCCTGAGGCCTGTAACCGTTTCGGAGAGCTTGTCCATCACAGTGTCGAAGTCCATCTGCCCGCCTTCCTTCGATATCGCGTCCCTCAGCCTGGAGAGCTTGTCGGTTACCACCACGTACTTGAAGGCGTTCTCCCCGTACTCCTCCAGCGGCCCGAGGGCCTCCTTGACCTTGGGGTCCTTCATGGCCTTAAGGGCCCTCTTCCTGCCAATGGCCGCCTCGAATGCCTTCTGGACTATCATGTACTGGTTGTCGGAGAATGCCTTTGCCCTGGCCTCCATCGCCCTCTGGTTCTGCTCGAGCAGCCTCATCTCCTGGGATATCTGCTCCCCCACGAACTTGCCGTCGCCTTTCTGGCCCATCTTGCCGAGCTCGAGTATGAGCGAGGGTTCGGAAACGGTCGGGTCGAAAACCCTCTCTATCCTCTCGCCCGCCTTCAGGGCTTCCAGCGCCTTCCTGAAGGACTGGCTTATCTTCCTGTACTCGGTCCCGTAGTTGAGCAGCCTGTTCGCGAGGGCAGGCGCGGCCCACAGGGCCAGACCTGGCCCGTTGTCACCGAAGTCTATGCTGTACTTGTAGGGCCTGCCGTTGCTGGGGGCCCCTTCCTCGTCTTCCCTCTTCTCCGCGACGAACCTCCAGTTCCTGGCCATGGGGCCTATCTCCCTCTTCATGTTGACGAACTCTATCCTGGCCAGGTCAGGGTCGCCTATCTCGTCGAAATAATTGAGCATGCATTCGCTTATCGTGCCGGAGAGCCTCATCAGCTTGTCCAGCCTCCCCTCTTTCAGGAAGAGGTTCTCCTCGAGGGTGTTTATGTAACGGAGGGCTTTCTCTGTGAAAAAGCGGGGCTCGACTGCAACGACTTCCCCGTCCTGTATTCTGCTCTTGTCTATCCCACCGCTCTCAACCGTTTGCCTGAATGTGCTGTCCTGCCCGAGTTCATTCTGGGTCCATTTCACCAGGGCCCTTGAGAGGTAGAAAGCGTCGCCTTTGAGGAACTTGGGCGCCTTCCCGGGGCTGCCTTCGCCTTCAGGGCTGTCCCCTTTTTGAAGATGTATGTCTTCAAATTTTCCGTCCGGGACCACCCTCCGCTCTGTGGGCCTCTTGGGTATGGCCTCTTCGTCCTGGGGCTCTCCATATGATGTCTTCTCTTTGTCGTCTTTCTTCATTGGCATAATGATGTTCCTTTAGGTACAATACTAGATTTCGAACCCAGCTTTTTAAAGGTTTCGGTCAATTCACTACTATTTAGTCGTTTCTGGAACAATTGGTGGGAATCCCATATCTAATCTGTCCTGTACTTCCTGAGGGCGTCCTCTGCCAGCTTCAGTCCTTCCAGGTCGGTATGCGTCGGCCCCAGGGGGTATCCCCTGGCTTCCTCGACCACCCTCAGCAGGTCGGGGAGCAGCTCCCTTACCGCCTTCTCTGCGGCGGCCTTCTCCTGCTGGGTCTGAGCAGAGGACACGGAAGCGATGTATTCCGGGATGGAGCCCAGTATCAGGCCCTTCTTGCCTGCGGCCTCAAGCAGAGGCGAGAGCCCGTCCAGGCCGGTCTCCCCTCCCAGGTAGCCCTTCACTGAGGCCACCAGGCCGGTTATATCGTCGTCAGTAAGGGAAACCAGCCTCCCGTTCGGCAGGGACCTCACGTACCTGCTGGTGTCCTCCACCCGGGCCTTTGCCTCCCTGTACGCCCAGAAATCCTTCAGCATACCGGTCCTTTCAGCCTCCGGCACCAGGCCGTGGAACTTCCAGACAAGCTCCATCTCGCCCCTCGTGTAATGGAGCCTTACCAGCCGCTCTACGGCAGCTGCCCTGCCCTCCTTCTTTTCAGGGTCCGCATCTTCAGCCGCCTTCACAAGCGACCTGTACTCCGCAACAGCCTTTCCGGCCTCTTCAATCCCCTTGTCCATCTCTGAAACGCTTATGCCTGTCAGGTCCGCCCACTTGGAGTCTATTCCGGCCCTCTTCTTCTTTATGTCGTCTGCCCTCTCCCTGGCTTCCTCCAGCTCCTTCTCCCTGGTTTCAGGCACAGGGTCATCCCTGATTGTTTCAAGCCCCGAGAGCAGGGATTCATACATACCTGAAACGATTCCCAGCTGGCCTTCTGCCAGGGCTTTCCTCAGCCCCACCATCTTGACAGCCGAAGTGTCGGTGCCTGCGCCGATTGTTGAAACCGCCTCCAGGTAGCCCGCTATCCCTGCCAACTCTGCCCGGAAAGATGAAACAGTCCCGTCATAATCTCTCCCTATGTCTGTCAGCATGGCCTCGGCCGCCCTGTAGTGTTTCAGGGCTATCTCCAGCAGCCTCTTTCCTGCCCTTTCCCTTATGGCTCCTGCACTCAGCGGCGCAAGGTCCAGTCCGGCAGCCTTCCCTGTCTCTATGCTTTCTGTCACTTCCCTCAGCCTCCCAAGCCTCCTGTTTATCTCATCTGCAGTCTTCTTGCAGTCCATCTCCAGGGAGTCGCCCAGTATGAATGATTCTGTCTCAGCGTACAGCCTCCTGGCAAAGTCGTATTTGCCTGTCTCTATGCCCCTCTCCAGGGAGTCCGGGTCCAGGGCTGACATCTTGCCCTCTTCCAGGTGGCTGCTGTCTATCATGGCCATCATCTCCCTCATCGCTGATATCCTGGATTCGGCTTCCTTCTCCATCTCGAACGTGAACGATTTCTCGAAGGCCGCAAGGGACTTCCTGACGTCCTCCTGTATGCCAAGCGCCCCTTTGTACCTGGAGACCGACATCTCCCTGTAAAGCGCTTCGGCATTTGCCCTGAGCTCCCTGTACCTATTTACGGCATTGCTCCAGTCAGCCCTGCCGTCCTTCCCCAGCTTGTCTGGGTCTATCACGTTGGTGTCCTCAAGCTTCCAGTCCAGCTGCTTCCTAATCATCTCCTCCAGCAGGGCTATGTCCGATTCCTTGGGGTAGTCCCCGTCCCTTATCCTGTCAAACAGGGACCTGTAGTCTGTCTGCAGGTCCGGGAACCTCCTCTCCACGTTGCCCAGCTCGTCCAGGTCGTCGCGCCTCGCCTTCAGCCTTTCCCACACCACCTCCTTCTTCGCCAGCAGGCCTCCGGTGGCTATGCCCTCCACCCTGGACAGGTACGCTATCATGTCCCTGGCCTCGTCGAACTTCTCGTTGGCATCCATCCACCTGTCCTCGCTTATGTCCTCCATTGCCTCGTCAAGCAGGGCGGCGGCCTTGCCGGCCTCAGCCCTGTCGCTGTGCATCTTCCTGGCTTCCCTCAGGGCGACCTCGAACCTTATGTCGTAGTCCTTCACCGGTATGCTTTCATATGTGTCCTCGGCCAGTTCCAGCATCCTGGCTGCTGCATCCAGGTCCTCCTCTCCTGCCACCTGTTCCAGGTGGGATTTGGCCTGCTTGAGCATGTCCATGTATTCCGCCTTATTCATCTCGCCTTTTACGAAAAGGTAGCCCAGTATGCTGGTCGGTATTATCGGGGCGAGCACCATGGCTGCCTTTGCCAGCCAGCCCAGCCTCCAGGCCTCCCTTATCCTGTCGACCTTCATCTCCTTCCTGACGTGCTCCTCCCAGGCGTAATCCTTTGACAGGCGCCGGGATTTGGTCTCGTTCCCGAGGTAGTTGCAGTGCCTGATTGCGCTCTCCAGGAACTCCAGCCTCTTCAGCACGTTTTCCCTTCCCCTTGGGCTGGCGTCCAGCATCTCATCATAAAGCCCGACAAGGGCAGATGACTCCTTGGCATGGCTCATCCAGGCCTTCCCCTTCCACCTGGCGAACCTCTCCTTCCACCTTATGCTCCTCCTCAGCCTGCGCCTCCTTGTCTTGTTGTCTGCGTCAATCCCAGCCTGCTGCTCCTGTGAGGGGGCGCTGTAGAGGCCCTTCGCGTCAAGGTCCTCCAGGTCCTCCAGGAATTCCTCTGCCTCAAGCCTGAACCTGGGGTTCCTTATGAAGTTCCTCTCGACAGCGTCAGCGAAACTGGGGTGCACGTCCCTTCCGCCCTCTGTCTGCCTTATGTTGACGGGGCTCCTGGTGACTATCTGCCTCATGACAGTCTCAACGCTGCCCTCGTACGGCCTCTCCCCGGTCAGCAGCTTGAAGCCCACGCCGGCCATCCCCCAGATGTCCGAGTACCAGTCCATGTTCCCTACACCTTCCAGGGCCTCGGGCGCCAGGTAATACGGGGTCCCCATCACCGTCTTCTGGTCTATCGTCCTGGTAAGGCCCCCTTCCTCAGAGTCGTCCTTCGCTATCCCCAGGTCGGTCAGCCTGATGTCCGCGTCGTCTGCTATGAAGAACTCGGTTTCTTCGCCCTCGTCCTCCTTGGGCAGCTCCCTGAAAAGGGTCTTCTCGTTGACCACTATGTTGGAGGGCTTCACGTCCCTGTGCAGCATGCCATGCTCATGGATGTACTTCAGGCCCTTCAGGGCGCCTATCAGTATCTTCATGGCGGCCTTCGGGTCGAGTGGGTCTGCCCTTTCTTCAAGGGCCATGACATTGTCGACGTACTCCTCCACTATGTAGTACATGCCTGACCTCCTGTCAAAACCGTACTCTATGGCCCTGACCAGGTGGCTGTCCTTCAGCTTCCTCATGGCCCTCCCTTCCTGCTGGAACCTGTCCTTTATGTTCTGCCTGTCAGCGTATTCCGGGTCCAGGAACTTTATGGCTATCGCCCCGTCCTCTGACCTGAAGTCCCTCTCCATGGCCTGCCTGAGCAGCATGTTCCTCTTCTTGACCCTTTTGACCACGTCCGTGTCCTCTGCCACAGGGAAGCTTGTCGTGCCCTTCCTCTTCTCCTGCCTCCTGACCCAGTTGCTGAAATGCTCGTCTCTCTGCTTTATCATGTTCTCGGCCGCCTCCTGCACCTTCCTCCTCTCCCCCTCTGTGGTAATCTCATGCTGCTTCATGTCCGTGAGTCCCAGGGAACCCGGGGCTATCTCCCCCCTCAGGACCCTGTTCCTGATTATCATGTAGGGCTCGTTCATGCCCCTGTATATCTTGCCCATCCCGCCTTCGCCTATCTTTTCCTCGACCAGGGCTATCCCGTCGTCCACTACGTATCCCCTGTCTATCACGACGCCTGTCTTGGATGATTTCCATCCGGCCAGGGTGTCTTCCGCATCACCAACTGGAAAGTCTGCCATTTCTTCCATGGTTAATCCTTTCTTGCAACCTTTTTAGGGGTTTCGATTACAAGATAAACCCAATACTGCTTGGTTAACGGTTAACTGATGGTAGGGATATCCCTTATAGACTCTTTAGGGAAACACCCCAAGAAGGCCGGGATATTTCCTTCGGGGGCCCTTTTGGGGAAACACATGCTGGAAAAGGCTTTACGGGGAAATGGCGACGTAACAGGGATTTATACAGGCTTGTCCAATTATTAACATGGGTCCTGTTTCACAGGCACCGGAAGGGTATCCCCAGAGGAGGCCGCCTCCCAGAAGGCCTGCAGCCCCGCCTGCGCAGAGTCCTGCGCCGCCCCCCCAGGAAAGGGCAAGGATAAGGCCCAGGCCCAAGAAGAAGGTGATGGGGGAAGAGGCCCTCCTGGAGTTCGGGAGCGCCAGGAAGAGCACCCATTACATAATGAGGTATGTCATCATAATAGCTCTTATGATAGCAGGAGCGTACACGTTCTTCTCAGGCATGTTCGCATTCATGGACTTCCTGTTCCCGGGGATGTACATCTCGCTGGCGCTCGTGCTGGCGGGGCTCGCTTTCCTCATCTGGTCAGAGATGGATCTTATGTACACTGATTACACCGTAACCAGGACCAGGGTGGTGGAGAACGTCGGCATACTGAAGAAGAAGACCGTTGCGGTCAACATAAACATGATAACAGGCACCAGGGTCCACCAGCACCTTGCCGACAGGATACTCGGGGTGGGTGATTTGGAGATAAACACCCATTACAAGGAGCACGCCATAACGCTGAGGTACATAAACGACCCCTCGGACATAGAGTCGTACATACTCCAGCTGCAGTCCGGCCGCACAGCCCCGCAACAGCCACCGGCCCAGGGGCCGCCCCCGGCAGCCCCTCCAGCGCAGCCTCCTGCTCCGGCACCGCCGGCCAGGTAATCAGTGCCTTATCACGAAGCCTTCGAACTCGCCTTTGTGCTTCTCCCAGTCGACTTCTATGTCATTTACCTCAGCGCCTTCAGGGCCCTTCCTGCAGAACTCTATCATGGCCTCCACCCGGCCCTTCTCGCCCTCAATGACAGCCTCGACCTTTCCGTCAGGCGTGTTCCTGACCCAGCCTTTAACCCCCAGCTGGTTGGCCCTGTCCACTGTCCTGGCCCTGAAGAAGACGCCCTGGACGGTGCCCGAAACAATCACATGTGCCCTGGCTTCCATGCTTTATTATTGTCAGGGTCTGATAAAACGTTTCCGAAAGCCCTAAATTGCTTTCTCTTTACAATCAAGCATGAAGATAAAGGAAGACGGCGGGCCTGTACATGAGATAATAATAGACGAGGCCGTAAGGCTCCTGCCTGAAACAGTCCGGGAGGCGCTGGAAAGGAGGACAGGAGGCTCCACGATAAGGGAACTGATAATAAAGGGAGCGCATGACGAGGACACCACTCCTGGGCCCCTTGGGCCCGTGATGGACGGCCCAGACGGGACGGAAGTCAGCGGTCTCTACAAGTTCCTGGGTACGGTCTACGGGCCTGCCCCTTTCCTGGAGCATTTCTGGGACCCGGCTGACGGGCATGACGCTCCTGGCCTGTACGGCCACAGGAACGCATTCCAGAGGGCCAGGGCATACTGGAAGAAGCACGTGGTGAACCAGTACCTTGGCGGGTTCGAGGCATACGCCTGGGAGAACCTGGGAAGGGTGTGCCACCTGCTGGCTGACATGTGCGTGCCTGCCCATGCCCATAATGACCCCCACTACAGGGTCATAAACGTGCCGAACGATGTGGTGCCCTTCTTGCTCAAGCCCCTTGTCAACCCCCTCCTGAATGATGACGACTTCGAGAGGCACGTGGCGGAGCTGATGCAGTGGGACGACAGGAGGTGGACAGCCCAGCCCGACCACAGGATAATCTGCAACCCGGGTTGGCCCCTTGTGGAGATGTTCAAACAGGTGGCGAGCAGGACAGCCATGTACGACAGCGATGACGAGCCGGGGACAGGCGACGGCAGGCCCTACAGGTGGGGCACGTTCTCAAGGGACTTCAGCGGGGACCTGACTGATTACGCGTGCGAGAAGATAGGAGACGATATGCTTCCCTTGGCTTTCCAGGCGACGGCAGGCCTCATATACAGGTTCATGATGGAAACCAGGCAGCCCCTTCCTGCCATGACCTTCGCGGAGGTCCTTTTCGACGAGTTCAGGGCGCTCGACGTGACGGACGACGGGGAGGGGGAGGTCAAGCTCACCCTTGACGTCAACGGCATAAGGAAGCAGCTGGCAAACGACATGCGCTCCGGGGAGTCCTGGAGGCTGGACGAGTCCATCTGCATCGAGGTGAAGGAAGGGGAGCAGCTCATAATCAGGGCAAGCGCGTACGATGATGACGGATGGTTCCTGGACCCGAATGACAGGGACGAGATGGGCATGTTCGACAACAGGTACGAGGGGCCCAGATGGGGAAGCAGGAGGGGCCACCTGGGGGGCGCCCCGTGCTTCGAACTCCCTTACAGGGTGAAGCTCCACTTGACCCCCGAATGGACCAGGGGAAGGGGCTTCCTGTACCTGCCCACGATGGTGGGGAGGGTGGACAAGAGGTATGTCCCGGAGATAGACCCGAATGAAGAGGCGCCTCTCATGCTCAACATGGAAAGCAAATACGTGCACAGGTCTGACTGCCCGGTGGGCAACACCATGCATGAGGAGAACAGGATGGACCTGTACATGACGCCTGAGGAGGCGCTGAAGATAAAGGGCAGGAAAAAGTGCAGGACGTGCCTGAAAGAAGCTTAAATTGCACTGATTCTAAAATAAATCCATGAAGGAGAAACTGAAGCAACTGTCAGAGGTGACCTGGGAGCTGCCAAAAGACGCTGTTAAGGGTATGAATGTGCCTGCTTTGGTGTTCCTGTCAGAGAAGATGATGGCCGCACTGGAGGAAGGCGCGCTGACCCAGATAGCGAATGTTGCAACTCTACCAGGGATATACAAGCATTCCATAGCGCTCCCCGATATGCATTTCGGCTATAGCTATTGATATAGCGGCCCAGGATTTCCTATCGGGGGTGTCGCTGCGCTTGACATAAAGGAAGGCGGCCTGTCGCCGGGAGGCATAGGCTTCGACATAAACTGCGGCGTGCGTTTGCTGAGGTCAAACCTCACGCTGGAGGAGGTCAAGCCGAAGATAAAGGACATGGTGGAGACCATGTTCAGGAACGTCCCGGCAGGCGTCGGGAAGGGAGGCAAGCTCAGGCTCACGAAGGAGCAGCTGAAGGAGGCCATCGAGAAGGGCTCTGAATGGGCTGTCGAGAACGGCTACGGGAATCCTGAAGACCTGAAGCACACCGAATCAGGGGGCAGGATAAGGGAGGCAGACTCATCCAAGGTCTCTGACAAGGCGCTATCCAGGGGCTCCCCCCAGCTCGGGACCCTCGGTGCAGGGAACCACTTCCTGGAAGTCCAGAGGGTGGCTGAGATATACGAGCCCGAGATTGCGAAAGCCTGGGGGATAGACAAGGTCGACCAGATATGCTTCATGATACACACAGGCAGCAGGGGCTTCGGCCACCAGGTGTGCTCCGACTACCTGCAGACACTGAACTCCAAGTTCAAGGACACCGTTTCCAAGCTGCCTGACAGGGACCTGGTGTACGCCCCTGCAGGCACGCCAGAATGCGAGGACTACTTCAAGGCCATGGCCTGCGCAGCCAACTTCGCCTGGGCCAACAGGCAGATAATCATGCATTGGGTAAGGGAGTCCGTCACCCAGGCCCTGGGCAAGACAGAAGCTGAGGTCGGGCTGGAACTGGTTTATGACGTGGCCCACAACATAGGGAAGGTGGAGAAGCACGTGATAGACGGGGAGGAGAGGACAGTCTACATGCACAGGAAAGGGGCCACAAGGTGCTTCGGGCCGGGTCACCCGGAGCTGTCGGAAGACTACCAGAAGACAGGCCAGCCTGTGCTGGTCCCCGGAGACATGGGAACAGCCAGCTATGTTCTGGTGGGCACCGAAGAAGCCGAGAAGGTCACTTTCTCTTCGATATGCCACGGCGCAGGAAGGGTGATGTCCAGGCACGCTGCCCTGAAGAGGTTCAGGGGCGAGACTGTCAGGCAGCAGCTCGCCCAGAAGGGCATATACGCGAAGGGCGCCAGCTGGAAGGGGATAGCAGAGGAGGCCCCCGGGGTCTACAAGGACATACACGAGGTCGTGAACGTCTGCCAGAAGGCGGGCATCAGCAGGAAGATAGTGCGCCTGGAGCCTGTTGGCGTCATGAAGGGATAACGCTTAAAAAGACTGTTTCAAATGATGGATATGGCAGGAGCCCTTAAGTTCAAAAGGAAGTTCGTTGCATACGCAATAGACCCCAGCACAGTAGGCCAGGAGCAGCACATGTTCGGCCTCATGAGGCTGGACGCTGAAAGGGGCGTGAACAAGATAAGGGGCATTTACATCCCGTTCGAGTCCCAGGACAGGGAAACCATGGCTTTAAATGTGGAGGAGTACTTCTTCTTCGGAAACATCGACGAATTCATCGCAAACAAGAACAACAGGGGGGCTGCCAGGGAAATGTTCGAGAGGGATTATGACACTGCATTATCCGACAAGAAATTCGAGGTGCCTGCCGGAGCGGTCAGTCTCAGCACCGAAAGAAGGGACATGATAACATACCTGCTTGACGAGTTCGCGGCAGACGGGGGAAGGGACATAATGGCAGGCCTGACCTACAGGAAGGGCAGCAGGATAATGTGCCCTGAATGGTTCAGGAAAAAAGGCAGGGGGATGGGCGGCGTGAAGGTGAATAAGGGAGACCATAAGACGTCGCAGAGGATCAGGGTCATAACGCCTTCCATCATATCCATCCCCATGGGCGGGAAGCCCAGGAGATACTAGCCGAACAGGCTTCCCAGCCAGGCAAAGAAATTGTTCAGCCAGTCCATGAAGCCTTCTGGCTCGGGCTGTTTGGTCACCTCGAACCGGACAGTTGACGACTTGCTTATGTCATCGCTCTTCGCTGTGACAGTGACCGACTGCATGCCTTCATCTTCGTAGATGACCGGGAATGAAACAGTTCTGGACTGCCCTATCTCCAGCCTGAATGTTTCACAAGACTGTTTCAGGCAGATTGACACGCCTTCCAGGACAGCGTTACCCTTGTTGGTTATGAGGCATTCCAGGCTGGCAGGCTCGTCCATGTAGACTGTTTCAGCAGCGCAGAGTAGGTCCACCTCCCTGGAGTAGACCTTCTCCTCCTCTTCCTCCCTGGCGCCTATGTAGGCTTCAGTGTCCTCCTTGGTGTATATTATGCTGTCCCTGTCTGACGTGAACTCTCCTGTGGCCGAGACGTTCATCCCGGCGTTCACCATGAAGGGAAGGGTGTACCTGATGTTCCTGTCAAGGTTCCCGCTCGTTTTTATAGCCCAGTAAAATTTCTTCCTCTCGAATGGCTTCAGCCAGACGCTCTTCCTGCTGTCCCCTATGACCTCCACCTGCTGGGGTGTGACGAAAACCATGTCAACCGAGACGTAATGGTCCTTCAGGCTCCTTATCTCGCTCTCCACTATCCCGTAGGAGCCGAATCCTATGTCGCTGTT
>CAZKUD010000001.1:119761-176373 GCA_964555875.1 uncultured archaeon | reverse complement strand
GGCTCCTTATCTCGCTCTCCACTATCCCGTAGGAGCCGAATCCTATGTCGCTGTTCACGGGGGAGGCGGATACCGATACCCTCGGGCTGATGTCTGCAGACCTGGACATGACCTCTGCCGTTATGTCCAGCTCCTCCTCGTTCAGCTTGACTCCCACCCCCTCGTATTTGTAGTTGACTGATGCCCTGTCCGATATGACAGACGTCTGGAGCTTGATATGGCTGGCATCCAGGTAGCCGTGCTGGCCGTATGTGGGGTCGAAGGGTATCCAGCCGTGGCCGGGGAAGTACACCTCTGCCCAGGCATGGTTCCCGAAACCTCCTATCCCGGGAAGGTTGGAGTAGGCCACGCCAGTCACGTACCTGGCGGGTATGCCCAGGGCCCTGCAAAGGGCCGTCAGGAGGTTGGCATACTCGTCGCATGTCCCCCTTCCCTGTTCCAGGGTCCAGGAGGCCTTCTCCACGAAGGAGCCGCATGAGGGGTCATATTCGATGTTGTCGTGCACCCACTGGGACATGCCGCTCACTATGCCGTAGAGGTCCGTCTTGCCCTCCGCCAGCTCAGAGGCTAGGGCCGCAACATCGGGGTGGCCGGAGTCTATGTACCCGGTTGGCTCAGTGTATCCGTTAAGCTCATAATCAAGCTGGCCCAGCGGGAAGATGACCCTGCTGGTGACCTTCCCTGCGCCGTTCCTGGACTTCACCGTGGACGTGAGTGAGAACGGCAGGTAGCCCGTGGGGCTGTCCCACCTGAAATCATATGAATCATCGGCCTTGGAGGATTCAGGGTCTGTCACTATGGAGACAACGTCCTGCCTCCAGTCATCCCTGGGGAACAGGTTCAGGCTGGCCTCCACGTAATTGGCCGTCCCTGAGGGGCTCATGCCAGAGGATATGTCCACCTGGATGGTGAGCTCCTCTGCGGTATACACCCAGTCCATCTGCTCCTGGGCGAACGCCCCGGGCAAGAGCAGCAGGAGCGCAAGCAGCCCTGCAATCAGATGTCCAGTATGACCTGGCACCGCCATGTCCCGTTCTCCTCCCTTATATCCATCTCATGGTAGGTCGCGGCCTTCACGTGCGCCTTGGCATGGTGCCTTTCCGGGTCTATCCTCTCGCCCCATCCCCTGGCCCTTATGGTGAAGGCCTTCTCGTCAAGCTCCAACTCAAACCTCGAGAAGGCCATGTTCTCCGAGTCTATGTGGAATATTATCTCAGTGAGCCAGCTGAACAGGAGTGACTCCAGGTCGTCCCCCTTTGCCTCCAGCTTCCTCTCCTCCTTCTCCTCCACCCTGCCTATGTCCACTGTGACGTTCACCAGGGCCAGACCTGCATTCTCGAACATCTCAGCAAGGGTCTTGCCATGGGCCCTGAAGGCCACGTCAGAAGTGGTGATGTCAGGGTACTCGTATGCCTTCATGAATAATAATTGTGGCCAGTCGTATTAATCTGTCCCCCTGATATCCCTCAGGAATGTGACGTAATCGTCTATCCTGACCTCTGCCCGGTCCCTGGCCTGGGGGGTTGCCAGGGGGCCTGATGCGGACAGCCTGGACATCAGCATGAGCGGCACGTCCAGGTCGTCATTCCCGATGACGAGGCACCTGTTGATGCTCAGGCCATAGAATCTATGGAGCCTGTCCTCTGTCTCTGAAAGCTTGGTCCTCTCGTCAAAAACTATGTCGCAGCCCAGCAGCATGCCTTCCTCAGAGTACCTCATGGGGTTGCCCCATGCGCTGTCGAAACCGAAGAATTCCTTTGCCTCCTCAGCGGCAGAGGAACAGCCGGCTGTGACGCAGACGACTGGCTTTCCGGTCCCCTTCAGGTGCCAGATGAATTCCCTTGCGCCGGGAAGCACGCTTTCCTTTATCCTCTCCCTGGCATATGCCTTCATCATGCCCCTGGTGGCGCACCCCGTACCAGCCATTATGTCGGCGAAGAGCTCCAGGCCAGCTGCCTGGCCTGACCTTCCCTTATAGGGCTCCCCTCCCCTCCCTGTCTTCAGGACCTTCTTGTAGTTCCTCAAGCCTGACCAGGCGTGCCTGAGGTGGAGCCTGCGCAGCTCTGACTTCAGGAACTTCTTACCCATGCCTTCGGCTACCCTTCCCTTCACTAGGGTGCCGTCCAGGTCTGCCACTATCCCGTCGCATTCCTGGAGGTATGGCCCGAACTGCTGGCTTGTTACGTATGCCATCATATCGCCTGATTTCGCTTGATTCAGGTTTATATAGCGGGTTAACTTTATAATTCTATTATGTTCGGCTATCTGCAGCTTTTGAGGCCGATGAACTGCCTGATGACATCGGTGGCCGTCTTCATCGGCGGGCTGCTGGTGATGGAGGGGATGGGGCCCGAGGCGCTCACAGCAGTGGGCCTGGCCATGGCGGCCGCCTTCCTGGTGACAGGGGCAGGCAACGCCATAAATGACTGGACAGACCTGGAATCAGACAAGGTGAACAGGCCCAGCAGGCCGATACCCTCAGGCAGGATGTCCAGGAGGGCGGCCCTCATTTATGCCATAATCCTGTTCGCCCTCGGGACTACCATAGCGGGCTTCATCAACTGGCCCGCATACATAATAGCGGTCTTCAACTCTTTCGTGCTCATAATATACTCCACCCACCTGCAGGACAGGGTGCTGGTGGGGAATGCTGCCGTAAGCTACCTGGTGGGCTCAGGGTTCCTCTTCGGGGGAGCCGCCCTCAACAACATGGCCCTGCCTGTCATGCTGATGTTCCTGGCGGGCCTGGCCAACATGTCCAGGGAGATAGTCAAGGACCTGGAGGACATAGAGGGGGACAAGGCAGGCTTCATGAAGAAGCTCACGAACGGCGTCAGGAGGAAGGTCGGCACCATCTCCCAGAGGTTCGGCATATCCAAGGGAGGGGTGCAGCTCAGGCACGGAAGCAACCTAAGGGTGATGGCCGCCCTGAGCCTTGCCCTGGCCATAGCCATATCGCCCCTTCCCTTCCTGACCGGCATACTTGGCTTCAGCTACCTCCTGTTCCTGGCGCCGACTGACCTGGTCTTCCTGGCGGCCATTTACGGGACCGCCAAGGCCAGGAGGAAGAGCGGGTACGGAAAGGTGAGCAGGCTGATAAAGATAGGGATGCTTCTGGGCCTGGTCGCTTTCATAATGGGCGCGCTTGCCTAGTCGCTGCCGGAAGCCAGGTAGCCAAGGACTCCCATGACATCTTCCTGTGAAGGTAGCACTATGTCTGCGCTCTCCTTCAGGCCTTCCGGCGACTCCGGGCTGTCCACCGCTATGCATATGCCGGTATCCATTCCGGATTCCCTTATGCCCCTGAAAGCGTCGATGTCAGTCAGGTCGTCGCCCAGGTACACTGCCCCCTCGAGCCCGTATCCCCTGCAGAGCCCGCTGACAGCCTCTCCCTTGTCCACAGTTAAAGGGGGCCTTACCTCGAATACCATCCTGCCCTCCTTCACGACAAGCCCGGTGTGGCAGGTTGCCCTTTCCAGCAGGTGCTCAATCTGCTCCCTTATGCCAGGCTCGCACGAGTTCCTGTAATGGACGGCAAACCTGCCTATACCCTTGTCCTCTATCGTCACGCCCTGGAACCTGAACTTGCTGACGGCCTCCAGAACCTCCCTTATCCCTTCCCGGAAATACCTGGCGTCATTGTATGTCCTGGTCTCCCCGCCTGACAGGAGCTCCAGGCCGTGGTTGCCGGAGTAGACGAGCTCGCCTATCCCCACCAGCCCCATGGCCTCGCTGGCAGGCCTTCCGCTCACCACTGCAACAAGACCGTAGCTGCTGTTTAGGAGCCTGAGGTGCCTCCTGGCCTCCCCGCCCACCCGGGCCTCCCCCGGAGTGGGGGCTATCGGGGAAAGGGTGCCGTCCAGGTCAGACAGTACGCCGCTCCTGCCCGGGTTGGCTTTCAGTGGGTCGAGAAATGAATAGTCCATCCTATCACGCTATGTCGTACAGGGCTGACATGAACCTGTCCCTCCATTCGGAAATGTCCATCCTCGTTTCCACATGGCTTATCAGCCTGTCTGAAACGTTCCTGTCCATTGTACTCCTGACGGTCTCTGCAGACCCGTTGACGTCCAGGGGGTCTATCCTGACAAGCCCGTCGTCCTCCCCGAAGTCCCTCAGCTCATGTGAGGCGCCGCACCTGCCTATCACCATCGGGCCCCTGTTCTCCGGGTCCGCGTACTTCTTGGCGAGTATGCCCTCCGGTATGACCAGGTTGAAGCCGTCCTCCAGGCTGGTCACCATCACCACGTCAGCGTCCCTCATGAGCCTGTAGTTCTGGGGCGGGTATATCCCATCCTTCCTCCAGACTATGGGCTCGAAACCCAGGAAGGGCTTGAACCTTTCGTTTATACCGTCCACCACTTTCCTTGTCCCCTGGGCAAGCTCCTTGTAGCCGGGGGAGTCGCCCCTGCTGGGAGAAGAGAAGCCTATGTAAGTGACATTCTCCCCCATCTCCAGCAGCCTCTCGACCACCTTCAGCCTCTCGACCACCCCCTTGGTGTAGTCCATCCTCTCAAGCCCCGTGAGTATCTTGAAGCCCTTCTTCCTCCTCTTTTCAATGAGCTCTGACAGCCCCCCGTCCTTCGGGAGGTCGTCCCTCATGTAGACCAGGGGCTCTTCCCCTGTCTGGGAAAGGACTGTTTCCACGTCAACTCCTATAGGGAATGCGCCCAGGTAGGTCCTCCTGCCGTTGTGCTCTATCACCCTGAAGTCCCCGTCATCCTTTACGGAGCAGCGCAGATGGCCTTTAGCCACATCCGCGAAGTCCTCGACATAAGAGGGCACGTGGAAGCCCAGCAGGTCATTGCCGAGCATGCCTTCCAGGAGGTCCTTCATCGTGCTGGAGTAGGTCCCGTTCTCCCCTCTCATGACCTCATCCGCGAACCAGCCAAAGAATGGTATGTGTATGAACTGGCCTATGAGGGGATTCTCGCCGGCCTTCTCGAGCTCCCTGAGCTTGTTGGGCACCAGCATGAAATGGTAGTCCTGCACCCAGATGGGGATTCTCTTCCCTGTCCCTTCAGGGTACTCCTCTATGGCGGCATTGGCGAACGTGGTGTTGGCCATCTTGTAATGCATGTAGTCACGGGGATTGAAGGTGGGCATGGGGAAGGTCTTGCTTTTTGTTATCTCAGGGTATGTGATGTGCATGAGCGGCCAGAGGAACCCGTTGCAGAACCTGTTGTAGTACTTGCTGACAGTCACCTTGGGGAGGAACACTTTCTTCATCGCGAAATCGTATGTGCCGTCATTGAACACCACCCTGTGCTCCCCTGGGTCGTACACCCGTATGGCCTTGGTCTTGGGCCTGCCTTCCCCAAGGCAGTGGTGGAAATCGTACATGCCCCCCGCCATCCCTACCCAGGTGGTGCTTCCGTCCTTCAGCAGGCCTGACATGCCTGAGACAAGGCCTCCGACAGTGAGCCTGGCGTCCTCTCCTTCCCCGACAGGGTGCCTGAAGTCTATCGGGCTCCTGTTCGCTATTATAAGCGTGTTCTTGTACGGTGCCATAATAACTCCTCGCCTAAACCTTTATATGTTGATTGGCCAGGTTGATGTAGTCCTGAAGGTGCCTGGTGATCAAAAAGTTCTTCCTGACATGCTCCCTGCCCTGTGAGCCTATCCTTTCCCTGAGATTGCTGTCCTGTATCAGCTGCATGCATCTCTTGGCACCCTCCTCCTCATTGGAGATAAGGAACCCTGTCTGGCCGTCTATGACCTGCAGGGGTATGCCGCCGACGTTGGTGGCTATGACCGGAGTGCCCTTCCAGAGGGCCTCTGAAACAGTGAGCGCGAACCCTTCCCTTGTGGAGTTCTGGAACACCACGGCGGCCTTCCTCTGCACGGCGTTCACCAGCTCGTTTGAGGCGTTCGTTATGAAGTGGACATCCTTCACGCCTTCGGCCGCGCCCGTCACCTTCTTGTACATGCCGGGCCCTTCCGGGTCGTCTGAGGCGAACTCGCCTATCATCGCTAGCTGGGCGTCAGGGACCTGCTCCTTCACCTTGCTGAACATCCTGATGACTCCCTCCGGGTTCTTCCAGATGTCGAACCTGGATATCTGGGTGACTATGGGCTTGCTTACGTCCAGGCCTGCCCTGGCTATCAGGCTTTCGGCAGACTGGGCTGACATGTCCCTGTTCTTCGGTATCAGCGGGTCTATGGAGGGGTTGATTATGTGGTAGGGCCTGCCCATGCCGTCCTTCTTGTACTTGTCCATCGAGACTATTATGCCGTCGTACTGCCTCATGAAGGGGAACAGGAAGTTCCAGACCTCCATGTTGGGGGTGGTTATGTCTATGTGGCACCTCCAGACCCAGGGCTGCTTCCTTTCCTTGTAGTGGTCTATTATGGCCAGGGGCTGGGGGTCGTGTATCACGACGAAGTCCTCGTGGTCGTAATGGTTCATGACCGCGTTCCTTTCCACCATGTCCAGGTACGTCTTCCTCTCGCTCCCCGGGAGGCTGCCTTCCTGGCCCTGGAGGGTGTTGTGGAACTTCTTGGTCACGTTGAAGAAATCCGGGTTGCCCTTGAAGAGCCTCCATTCCGTGTTTATCTTCAGCTCGTTCATCAGGACGACCAGGCTGTGGAGTATCTCGGCGACCCCTCCGCCGAAGCAGGTGGAGTTCATCAGGGATATGAGCTTGCCTTCCAGCGGTTCTGCTGTCTGCCTTATCCTCTGGTAGGCCTCTTCCCCTATGATTTCCCTGTAGTTGTCCAGCTTTGGAAGCATATTATCCTACTTTGTATTACCTTTTATTGCCAGTAGTTTAAATAGCTTTCCCCAAAAAATTTCCCAAACAGGGCCTTTATGCAGAAGGCCTTATTATAGGAAGGGATACAATCCTTCCTTGTGGCCCCGTAGTTTAGTCGGATAGAACAGGAGCTTGCGGAGCTTCAGACTCGGGTTCGAATCCCGGCGGGGCCATCAAAACACTTAAAAGTTTTCACTGCAAAAAATAAGATGAGCGAAAGGGCAGACAACATAAAATACGCAACTGGGCTCGTCTTTATGACAGTCCTGGGCGGAGGTGTCGCATACAAAGCTGCAACAAGCGAATTCAGGCCTGAAGTCCCTGTCTTCAATTATTCCCATAAAAGGGGGCTCCCCTCCAGGAAGCTCTACCTCTGGGAAACGATGAGGGACTCATTTAGGGTCAAGTTGCTGGATACCAACGAGGACAGAAGGCCAAGCTTCGGGGACAGCATAGTGATAAGTAACCGGAGGAAGTTCGGGCCTGGGAACGCCATGAGGGAGTATGATAGACAAAGGCGGGCGGAAAAACTCGGTGCCCGGGGCACTCCCATCATGGACGAGAACCTTTTTCTTCCGGCCTCAACAAGGAGGTTATTGTTCAGAGACAGAACAATAGACCACTCAAGGATAGATTTTATATGGGCTGTAGACGGTTCGGACGAGATGGCCAGGGAATCTGAAGAATACAGAAGGCTCCTAAGTGATATCATGAACTCAAAGGCTGGCGCAGAAAGGTGGAGGAGAGACTTCAACGCGAGAAAAAGAAGGCGTTAAGCCCCCTTGACCATCTTCAATTCTTCCTTCTCGAGCTCTATCCCGTCTATCGAGAAATTCCTGTCCTTCTTTGCGATGAGCTTCAGGTAGGGGAGGTAGTCCTTCCTGATTATGCGGGAGGAGCAGTGGAGATGCTTGCCCATCTTGCCGAAGGCAGTCCTCATGAGGGCCCTCTTGCCCTTTGTCCTGCCCATCATCATTATCCTGTCAGGCATCTGGATGGGAACGAACCCGTGCTTGGGGTGCTTCCTGTGCAGTGATACCGATGCCAGGAGGTCTGACATGTATGCCATAAGCCTCCAGCTGCCGCCCTTCCTGACCCTGTTCCTGAACAGGTCTGCCCTGGAAAGCAGCTCGTATGCGTCCGGTATGTCCTCTGGCCCGAATATGAGGTGGCAGTTGGCCTCCACCCACCAGAATATCTCGTCCGGGGACAGCCCTATGTCCCACATGGCCTTCCTGCCGGCGTTGAGGGAGCCTGACTTGATTATGGTCGGCAGCATGTCGTAGACGCTTGCCGCCCTCTCCCTGAAGCCCAGTATCTCCATGTCCTTGTCCGTTATCTCCCCCTTCCCCTGGGATATGGTCTGCAGGTCCTGTATGGCTGACCTCAGGTCGCCAGAGGCCCACCTGGCCAGGCTTCCCGGGACTGTCTCGCTCGCCTTTATGCCTTCAGCCTTCAGGATGCCCTTCAGCTTCTTGCCTATGGAGGGGCTCGGGACCTTGGTGAGCTTGATGTTCTGGGTGCACTTCCTGAGGGGCCTGAGCTTCTGGAGGTAGTAGTCGTTCCCCACCAGGAAGACAGGGAACCTGCTCTTCTGTATGAGATCCGCTATCGCCCCGACTGCGCCCCTGTCCCTTCCTGAGATGCCGTCCATCTCGTCTATCAGTATGAGCTTGCCCTTTCCGAAGAGGGATAACGTCCTGGCCACGCGGGAAAAGGACTCTATCTGGTCCTTCCCCCTCTTGTCAGATGCGTTCATCCTCTGCAGCTCCAGGCCCCTCTCCCTGGCCACGATCTCAGCTATCAGGGTCTTGCCCGTGCCCGAGGGGCCGGAAAGGAAGAGCGCCTCCCCCGCCCTGAAGGAATCCATCCAGGCATTCACCTCCCGGACAGCCTTCCCCTGGCCCGTTATGTCGTCCAGCTTCTCCGGCCTGTGCTTCTCTGTCCAGAGCATAGAGGATTATTGGTTCTAAGATATTAATTAGCCAGCAGCCGGGCCTCAACCCAGGGCCACCTTCTCACGAATCTCGTCAGCAGCGTACCTGGATTCATCGTCTTTGGAATCTATGAACTTGTATACGAGCCCTTTGCCCCTGCCTTCCAGCTCGACGAATATCAGGTCGTACCTCCTGCAGAATGCGTTCAGGGTGGTCATTGGTATTGTGTCTTCCATGTCAGAGGCTCCTGGAGTGCAGTTTATCGTGTATCTCTTCGCTCGTGTAGTGCCTTTTCTCATTATCTGCGTCTATGAACCAATGGACCTCGTCACCCATGAGCCTGCCCGACTCGACGAATATCAGGTCGTACCTCCTGCAGAATGCGTTCATGTATTTCACAGACACGCTCTTGCCTTGTGTGGCCTCTCCTTCCATATGGCATTATAGGTCAGCAAAATTAATAAGCCTTTGGACATTCCAGGGTTTCGGTTATTAAAGGCATTCCCACAAGACTTGTTATGGAACTCAGATACAAGGTCTTTGCCGGCAGGATTGACGGGGATTTCTGCGGCAGGCCGGGCAGCTGCTACCTGCCCCTTGGGGAGACGGAATGGGGCTCTCCCCACCCGTCAAGGCGCAGGAAGACCTGCGCCTTCATCGACCTCCAGGGGGCCGGGTTCGTCACGCTGGATTACCCTGTCATGTCCGGAGGGAGCGTTGAGGGTGCCGTGATAACCGTCATAAGCGACACCTACGCCCGGGCGGACCGCATCGGAAGGGACGTGGCTAACGACCTCCGCATCTTTGTCGAAGACGTCTCAGATTCCGGTAGATCATTGGCTTTCGGTAATAGGGCATACGACATGATGGTGAAGGCTAAGATTGCCAGTTCAGACGCTTCCAATAATTAGCTCATTCCCTTTCCTTTATCAGGTTGTATGCGGACTCTGCGGCTATGGCGCCGTCGCCCACCGCAGTGGCTATCTTCTTGGAGGGGCCGTCAGTGCAGTCCCCTGCGGCGAAGAAGCCTTCTATGTTGGTCCTCATCTCCCTGTCGACCTTTATGTAGCCCCTGTCATTGGCCTCCACGCCGACCAGCTTGGCGAGCTCTGCAGTCGGTATGGTGCCTATCACCACGAATATGCCGTCAGTCTTGACTTCCTTCTTCTCCCTGGTCTTGACGTTCTGGAGGACGGCAGAAGTGACGAACTTGTCCCCCTTTATCTCCTTCAGGATGGTGTCCCATTCGAACTTGACGCCTGACTTCTTTACCTGCGCCCTGTAGAACTCGGCTGCCCTCAGCTCGTCCCTCCTGTGGACAAGGGTGGTTTCTGCGCCCACCTGCTGGAGGAGTATGGCGGATTTCACCGCAGCGTCCCCTCCGCCTATCACCAGGACCTTCTTGCCCTTGAAAAGCGGGGCGTCGCATGAAGCGCAGTAGGAAACGCCCTTTCCTGCGAACTCTGACTCGCCAGCCACCATGGCCTTCCTGTGCTTTGCTCCTGTTGCCATTATTATCGTCTTGGTCTCATAGGCTCCGTTCTCGGTCTTGATTATAAAGCTTCCGTCCTTCTTTTCCAGGCCCTCTGCCTTCTCTTCCTTTATCTCCACCCCCAGGGACTTGGCATGCTCCTTGAACTTCTTCATGAGCTCCATCCCGGAGATGTTGGGGACGCTGGGCCAGTCGTCGACTATGGTGGCCTCCTCTATCTGGGAAAGGGACGTGGGGTCATTCAGAACCATGACATTCATGTTCCGCCTGTTGGCGAATATCCCTGCCGTCATGCCTGCAGGCCCCCCTCCTATGACTGTGATGTCATACATAGAGTATATTTACCAGGAAAGTGGCTTATAAAGGCGGAATCCGGATAAGGCGATTGACGTAGGGGAGAGATTTGGAAAAGATTTGAGGTTAGCTATAAAAAGTATAAGATTCAATAAAGGTTATCTGAAAATTCCTGAGGAGGAGAGATTATGGCAGAAAGATACTTGTTCACATCAGAATCGGTGACAGAGGGCCACCCGGACAAAGTGGCAGACCAGATTTCGGACGGGATACTCGATGAGATAATGAGGCAGGACCCCAGCGGCAGGGTAGCTGTCGAATGCCTGACCACCACAGGCATGGTGGTGGTGGCAGGAGAGGTGACCACCAAGTGCTATGTCGACGTGCAGAACCTGGTAAGGAACGTGCTGAAGGAGATAGGTTACGACAAGCCCGAGTATGGCTTCTGCTACAAGGACATAGGGGTCATCACATCCATACATGAGCAGAGCCCTGACATATCCATAGGCGTGTCAGAGGGCCAGGGCGCTTTCCAGGAGCAGGGGGCAGGCGACCAGGGCCTGATGTTCGGGTTCGCCACAAACGAGACGCCCGAGTTCATGCCCCTTCCCATAGTGCTGGCGCACAAGCTGACAAGGAAGCTGTCCGAGGCCAGGAAGAACGGGACGCTCCAGTGGCTGAGGCCTGACGGCAAGTCCCAGGTGACTGTCGAGTATGAAGGAGGCAAGCCCAAGAGGGTGGACTCCATCGTGATATCGGCACACCATGACGAGAAGGTTTCCAGGCAGCAGATAGAGGAGGACATCAAGAGGGAGGTCATAACCCCTGTGTGCGGCGAATGGGCGGATTCCCAGACCAAGCACTTCATCAACGCCACCGGGGCCTTCACCATAGGAGGGCCCCCAGGGGACACCGGCCTCACAGGCAGGAAGATAATAGTGGACACCTACGGGGGCCATGGCTCCCATGGGGGAGGCGCCTTCTCAGGGAAGGACCCCTCTAAGGTGGACAGGTCAGCCAGCTACATGGCCAGGTACATAGCCAAGAACCTTGTGGCTGCCGGCCTGGCTGACAAGTGCGAGGTCCAGCTTGCCTACTGCATAGGCGTGTCCGAGCCTGTGTCAGTGCTGGTGAACACCTACGGCACCAACAGGATACCTGAGGAGAGGATAACCGAGCTTGTCAGGAAGGTGTTCCCCCTGAAGCCGAAGCAGATAATAGAGCACCTTAAGCTTAGGAGGCCGATATACAGGAAGACGGCCGCCTACGGCCATTTCGGAAGGGACGAGGAGGACTTCACGTGGGAAAAGACGGACAAAGTGCCTGAGCTGAAGCGGGCCTCAGAGACAGGCGAGGTGAGGGTCCAGAACTCGTACGAGACCCCTCCAGAGGGGAACAGGGGAGAGTCAGGTGTCCATTTTTAGGCCCAAAATGGCCTAAATTAGTGTCACTTTAGCGTAGTGAAAGCTTTAAATACCCTTTTTACAAGTCTTTTACATGGCAAAGAGGAAGTACGAGAGGGACACGGAAAGGTACACGCCCCTCGGGAAGGTCCTGAATTTCATAGGCGATAACTTCGTTTACTTCGTGGGCGGAGCCTGCCTGATAGGCCTGGCCGTATCCCAATGCGACTTCACGGGCGAGGCAGAGGGCCGGGACAAGAGGCCCAGGCAGGCCGTGCATGGCAGGCATGCGCTGGCAGGCTCCCAGAAGGCCCTTCCTGAGCCCGCAAGGAAGCCCCAGAGGGCGATGACTGAAGACCGGATGATAGAGTACCACTGTAGGATGAGGGGAGTTGACCCAGACATTGTAAGGGCCATCAGGAGGGCAGAGAACGGGGTGCCTGGAAGGGAGTTCGGGATAATCCCCACTGACAGGTACAGGGAAGACGAGGGCTTCACGGACAGTGACGGCAGGTTCATAAGGTACAGGAGCGAGGTGGAGAAGCAGTGCAGGTGGTGCGTCAGGACCGTGGAGGCCAACATGGGAAGGTGGAAAAAGCTCAGCAAGGAGAAGAGGAAGGGTTATACTGACTTCATAGACTTCATGGGCGACAGGTACTGCCCGGTCGGCGCGGAGAACGACCCGAACGGGCTGAACGCCAACTGGGAGAGGAACGTCAGGTTCTTCTATAACAGGTCCAGGGACGCGGGCTGACTACCAGACCAGTATCCTGACCTCCACGTCATTGCCCGTGTCCTCCATTGTTCCCCATCTCCTGAGCACCCTCACGCTTGTGGAGTTGGGGGGAATAATGCCGTACTCGGTCACTGTGCCGCTCTCGTTTATGTATATCCTGAAGTCCATGTTCAGGTTGAGTCGGTCACTGAAGGTCCCGTAAGGGGTGCCTGACATGGCAGTTATCTGGGACTGGGAGAACATCCTGTGGTGCTCCTCTGCCCAGGGGGCCGTCTTGTTAATCTGTGATATGGAAAGGCTGCTGGTGCACCTCATCGGTACTGACTGGTTGCTGTACCTCATCATGAAATGGTTCCTGCCTGCAGACAGGTCAGCCTCCCAGTAGACGGTGTCCCCTGATATATAGCACGGCAGGCTGGTGCCCCCGGAATACACCATGGTGGTGTTCTTGCCGTAGGGCCAGGTGTAGTTGAAGTACAGGACCTGGTCACTGGCGGAAGAGGGGGAATCGAACACCACAGGGACGTCGTACACGTCCACCTTTATCTCGTCCAGTATCTGGTCAGCTGCATACAGGGATGCGTCCTCCAGGGTCCCGTCCCCAGGAGGGAAGACTGAGGAATAGTAGGAGAACGAGATGGCGACGAATATAAGGAACACCCCTATGCCAACGGCCCAGTCGACGCTTACGAGGCCCCTCCTCATGCTTTATCTTTGTTTTCACCTGTTAAATTGTTGTTTGGATGGAACCTTTATGCGGAGAAGGGCCGAAGGCGCAAAGGCTTCATCCAGAGTAACCAGGTCCCCAGGACTATCGCAGTCAGGCCCAATTGCCACCAGACGTCATGGAGTACCTGTGCAGCCTCCATCCCCCAGGCAGCCTGGGCGTACACTGCAGACATTATCCTGAGCAGGTTCCCTGCCCAGATGACGGGCAGGCCTATCACCAGTCCCAGGAGCCTCTTCCTCCAGGCCACTCCGGGCACGGCGAAGACCAGGCCGAATAGCAGTAGCATGGACTTCCATCCCGTGCAGTCCTGCGTTATGATGAAGGAGAAGTCGCCTGCGCTCACAAGCGCGCCTTCCTGTGTCACCTGGCTTCCCATTATCCCCAGGAGCCAGGCAGAGTTGCCCGCCACAGCCAACTGCAGGGCAGAGAGGTCGACAGCAAAGGCTATTATTATATAGATAGGGACTGATAGGGCGGCAAGCCTGGCAAGGAACTGCAGCAGCTTCCACTGCCTGCTCTGTGAGGGGGTGAGGTCTAATCCCATAACACTGTTTATAACTTCCCTAATCGAATTAATATACAATGAGGCATTTTACAGCGCTTCTGGCATTCCTGCTCGCATCATCCGTCCTGGCGGCAGGGGCATCCGCAACATGCCCGGCATCCTTCCAGTCATATGCTATCTGCCCCACGCATGCGTGCATAGACTGCTCCGGCAACAGCCAGGTCGCCTATTACTATACGCATGACCCGGACACCAACACGTGCCACAGGGGCTCGCCCATAACCAGGGACTGCAACGTGAACCCGATAAGGCAGGACTTCTCGACTTCCTACACTGACAAGAGCTGCACGTGGACCTCTTCGGTTTCGGCCACGTGCACCCAGGGCAGGAGCCAGTTCTACCCGTGGCCGTCAGACGGCTACACGACCTCCTCATGCATTGCCTACAATGTGCCCCTGCATTGCGACCCCTGCTACTGCGGGATGGGGGCATCATCATGCGCCCCCATGACCTGCGACACCAGGGGGCCGAACCCAGTGATATCAGGCGCCCCCACCACTCCCTGGCCCAATTATGCCGACCTTTGGGTTGCCCCCAACGACGATGTCGCGGGCTGCGACACCATATACGGGGTCAGGCTGAAGAGCTATACCAGCGACCCGGGGACATGCCCTGCTGTCACATCAGACACTGGATTCTATTCGTACAACATAGCCTACACCGTGGGGGCGGGCCGCAGGGTCACGCAGCACGAATGGTACTGCGCAGCAGCAAAGGACCGCCTGGGAAAGTACGGGTACACTGCCGCGCCGACAGAGTTCAAGGTGGGCACGCCTCCAGAGACAGTCCCTCCAACGGTCACCGTTACCGGCGCGCCTTCTGACTGGAGCAGGGACACTGCGACAGCTGACATAACCTGCGATGACGGGACCGGGAGCGGATGCAAGGCAGGCACTTTCATGCTGGAGATAATAGACCATGACGGGACATGCCCCGCCACACATGAAGGGCACGCCTCCACGCCTCCCCGGGACATAACAGGATACAAGAAGGTTTGCGGGACAGCCCAGGACAATGACGGGAACACGGGCTTCGGGGAGGCGGTTTTCAAGGTCGACACCGAATCCCCTTCACTTGGTGCCACAAGCCTTTCAGGCCAGGAAGGCGGCACGGACAGCGAGGAGAACCTCTGGTATTCGAGCTCTGTCACCGTCACCCCCTCATGCTCCGACAACAGCGGGACCTGCACCATCACCTGGTGCATTGACACTGACGACTCCTGCGACCCGCAGGACAGGCTCATGGACGGCAGCTTCCTTGTGGAGGAGACCGGCCACCAGGGCCTGGCTTATGCCAGGGTGAAGGCTACCGACCCTGCCGGGAACACGGCCATCAGCTCCGAGCCTGTCAGGATAGACACGACCCAGCCGACGCTCTCGCTTGAAGTGAAGGACCAGGACGGCAACCCCCTGTCCACACAGCACGTGCCCGAGAGGGTGACGTCAGTGACCATTACTGCCACAGGGAGCGACGGGGAGTCAGGGCTGGAGGGGATAGAGTTCGAGTACGTCCACATAGGGGAAGGTGAGATACCGGAGGCCCAGACAAAGGCGTGCGGATCATCCCCCTGCACGCTTGATCACAGGCTGTCAGGGCTCATGTACACTTCGACTGCCAGGGACGCCGCAGGCAACAGCTACAAGCTCCCTGCAAAGGGCTGGTATTACGCGGTCCACCACCCCCTCGTGAACTTCCTGGCGCAGGACGCATTCCTGGAGCTGGGGAACGTCTACGATGCGGACGTGATGGTCAGGAACATGGGGGACCAGGCGGACAATGTTACGGTCTGGATAGGGTCCAGCTATGACAGGGCATCCTTCATCTCAGGGGAGGGGAGCTACACCCTGAAGCAGAACGACAGGCTGGTGGTTGTAGAGGACCTGCTGCCCCAGGAGAGCAGGGTGTTCACCGTCAGGGTGCTCCCCAAGGAGAAGACCAGGGCCTACAAGCTGGAGATAAACGCCACGTCATCCGTAAGCTCGGTCACTGACGGGGACCAGATGACAGTCCTGGTGAGCTACCCTGCCAGCTTCCCGGGCATCGGGCTCTGGGCAGCCGTTCTTCTTGTGGCCCTCTCAGGGGCTGCCTACTGGCGAAAACTCTGATTTTTATAGAGCGCCAGGCTAATAATTAATATGCTGGCCAGGAAGAGGGGGGACAACACTCTCATCATTATAATAATCGTCCTTGCCGTCATAATAGTCGGCGGGGGAGGGCTGGCTTTCTTCATGCTCTCTGCAGAGATGCCCGGCCTGGAGCAGGAGCTCGGGGGCATCCAGCCCGTGGCAGGTGCAGAGGCGTCTGAGGACGATTATTTCTTCTACAACCAAGCCCTGGCAGACAGCGACCCTGTGTCATGCTCAGCCATAACAGACAGCTACCTGAAGGACGAGTGCATAACGCTGATAGCTGTCGGGACCGGAGACGCAAACATATGCTTCTCTGCCTCGGACGAGTCCTCATCATGGATGTGCCTCAGGGATACTCTCAGGGAGAGCTCAGGCTGCGGGGGGCTTCCGGAGGGCAACCTGAGGGACTTCTGCTATTCGGGGTTCGCAGTCCAAATGCTTTCAACAGACATGTGCGAGATGGTGTCTGATGCAATGGCAAGGGACGAATGCTACATGGACATAGCGATATACAGCGGAAACGTGTACATGTGCGATTCGCTCACGTTCATGGGGGACGAATGCAGGAAGGGGGTGGCAATCAGCCTGGGCGATGCGGCGTTCTGCGACGCCATAAAGGACTCTGGGAAGAGGGACGAATGCAAAGAGGCCGTGGTGTCCCAGTTGGCCGTGACAGACCCAAGCGTATGCCAGATAATAGATGACCAGGAAGAAAGGGAGGAGTGCCTGAAGGCAATTGGAATGATATGAAAGGGACGATCCTATCTGTTCTGGCGTTCTCGCTGGCTTTCGCCCTATTGTGTTCGGGGGCGTTCGCTTCAGTGTGCACCGTGACCAACCCGCAGCCTTATTGCTGCCCTGCATACTGCGCTTGGGGCTGCCAGTCAGGCTCGAGCCCGAGGGCAGAGTACTGCGGACTGGTCCAGACAGGCGCTACCTCAAGCGACCTGGGGCTCACGAACCAGTTCCAGCAGATACACAGGTGCTCGTACAATGTCAAGTACACGCACACAGGCTACAGCTGCCCTTTCAACAGCGAATACGTTGTGCCCACCAAATGCAAGAAATACTACTGCTATGACAGCGGGACATCATGCTACCAGAGGCAGAGGAGCACGCCCCTCTGCTCAGGGAACGAGTACTGCATCAGGAACCCGGGGGTGAGCTGCAATTCGAACACGTTCCTCTACAACAGGTACCAGGACACTGCCACGGACGACTGGAGCTGCAACACCATAACAGGCTTCTGCGAGAAGCATTCGCAGCCTCAGGCAGTATGCGGGAACAATGTCTGCGAGACCGGGGAGAGCTCATCCAACTGCTGCAGTGACTGCGGATGCCCGACCAGCACCTGGTGGTCCAACACGGGCTCCTCATACGACTGCTGCAGCACCGACAACACGCAGAAATGCACGTGCCAGCCCCAGCAGGAATACAGGAAGGTCTGCCAGTCCAATGTTTGCGTGACCCAGGCCATAACAGGCAGCACGAGGGTTACCAGGACCAACTGCAACGCATGCAGCTCTTCGGGAAACAGGGACGACAACACGCAGACATGCACCTACAGCACGTGCGACACGAACAACAACTGCAATTCCCAGCAGCAGATGGTGACGGACTATTGCGAGGGGGCCATCTGGAAGAAGGCCGAGGGCAGCTCATGCACCTACACTGACGTGGACTGCAGCACCCAGGGCACAGGATACGTGTGCAAGGGCACTGCGCCCAACGTACAGTGCGGCACGGGCCTGGACAGCGTATCAGGGAGCCACACCCCGTCCAGCCCTGTTGCAGGGGAAACAGTCACCATAACTGCCGCGGCCCAGGACAGTGACGGCATATCAGAGCTCAAGCTTTTTGTTGACAATACCCAGGAGACGGTCCTGAGCTGCAGCACAGGCTTCCCCACCGCGTCCACGGGACAGGTCACGTGCAGCAAGAACATTGCTTACGGGTTCGTGGGCACGCACACTTACCATGTGGAGGCAAAGGACAACAGCCAGAACCAGTGGCCTGGCCAGACCCAGACCTACTCCTTCTCAGTCGGACCCAAGGAGACCAGCCCGCCTGGCGTCTCCCTTTCTATCAGCCCGTCTGCACCGCTCACGACTGACCTGGTGACTTTCATAGCGGATGCCTGGGACGATGACGTGATAAAGAAGGTGACCATCTACCTGGGCATACCCCCTTACCCCCCGTACAATATCTGGAGGTGGAACCCGATACACACCTGCGACTGGCCCACATACCAGGGCCAGACGTGCACGCAGGCCAGCCCATGCAGGTGCCAGTTCCAGTACCCCAACAACCTGCCTGCAGCAACCATCAGGTGGAGGGGCCTGGTGGAAGACGTATCAGGCAACACGGTGTACAATGAGGGGAGCTTCACTGTGACATCAGAGCCCCCCGGGCCGCCTGTCATAACCATAGTGAAGGTGGGGGCGGACACCCAGGAGCCTTACGCGACCTACCCGGATGTCGGCACGACCAAGGGTGAGGTGCCTGTGGACATAACGGTCAACAAGGACGCCAAGTGCAGGGTGTCCAGCCAGGACCAGTCTTATGACAACATGCCTACTGCAGGTGAGTCAGCGACCTTCGCCCGGTCACACACGCTCAAGATAAACTACGGGACCGCCGCAGGGGTGAAGAAGCTTTACATAGCATGCAAAAGCAGGCAGAACGAGGAAGGGAAGATAAACAAGGACGTGACATACGACACGTCACCTTCAGTTACCTTCAACTTCGTAAGGCCATGCGACATAACCAGCCAGACATTGCAGTCGTCCTGCATAGACGACAAGACATCCAAGCCGAGGATATACGTGAGGGTGATAGCGAACGACCCGAACACTGGGGTGGAGGACATAAAGTACAAGCTGTGCACTTATGAGTACCTGGAAGACCCTCAGGTGACGCCCACCCCGTGCAGCCCGACCAACGAGATACAGACAGGGGTTGCGGCAAACGACTACTGGACAGAGCTGGACCTGCCGTCAGACCAGTGGGGTGCGCCTGGGGAGGATGAGAACCTGGACTACACTTTCGCCATCGACTGGGACGGGAACCCCAACAACGGCATTCAGGACCCGCCTGTCGGGGAGTACCTCGTGAAGGTGAGCACCATGAACGGGGCAGGCGAATGGGACGAGGCCGGGGACCCGGTTGGGGTGGCCATAACCTCGGATGAGGCTTCTGAAGAGCCTGCATTCCTGGATGCCGTGAAAAGCTTCTTCAGCAGGCTGCTCTCTTTCTTCGGGCTTTAGTTAATAAGCAACGGGAGAGAACTATAAAATATGGGGAGGAATGTGCTGCTCTTGCTGCTGGCATCACTCTCAGTCATGTTGCTGCCCTCTGCAAGCGCAATCACAGGAGACATCATAGGCGTGGGCGACAGCAAGGCCCCTGATGTATGGGTCACCGGGGCGCCAACGGCATGGACGACCAGCGGCGCGACCGCCACGCTACACTGCGACGATTATAGGACCCCCAACTGCAGGACAGGCACCTACAAGTTCAACACGTCAGTCACCAGACCGGGGGCCCAGTGCCCCCAGACAGAGAGCTCGTATTTCACATCAGGCTCCGACAAGCTGACCGTCAATGACTATGCCTGGGTCTGCGGGATGGCCAAGGACGATGCGCTCAACATCAACTTCTCTCACCCACTCGAGTTCAGGGTGGACAACTCCCCACCTGTCACCATACTCAAGAAGCAGGCACAAAAACCCCCCAACAGCAACGGCTGGTTCAGCAACGTGCAGAGGGTCACCGCCCTCATCAACTGCACTGACGTGGCATCCGGCTGCGACATGATAACGTACTGCCGGGCAGGGCCTTCATGCACCCCGAACATCATAGTTTCCCCGTCGCCAGAGCCAGGATGGATATTCCGTGGCAGCACTGAAGGTGTCAACTATTTCGTCTTCTATTCGAATGACAGCGTCGGGAACGTGGGGGGCTACGTGTTCGAGAACGTGTCCATAGACAACACGCCGCCTGCCACCACGGTGGACAGCAGGCCTAGCGACTCGTTCGTTCCCATAACAGGCCACATAACGGACGCCACGAGCGGGGGCGACCAGGCGGAATACAAGATATGCTCGGACCAGGCGTGCAACAGCCAGATCTACCCCCAGTCAGGCTGGGCGCAGGCCACCATGGGAAGCGTCTCAGGCAGCAGGAAATACTGGAGCTTCGTGCCTCCACAAAGCCTGTCGGCAACCAGCTTCTTCTTCGTCAGGTCCAATGACACGGCAGGCAACCAGGAGAACCCGAAGTACGGGGGGAGGATAATCCCTGACAGCCTGCCTCCCACAGTGACGGTCGGCTTCTCGCCTGCCAGCGCACAGGGCAAGCAGATAGCAGGCATACCCCAGACAGGGTACTGGTGGAACAAGAACCTGAGGGCGACCCTCTACTGCCATGACCAGAGCCCGCCGTGCACGATGGAATGGTGCCATGACGCCCCGGGGCAGGCGGGCTGCCAGCCCAGGACATCGCCCCCTGTGGGCAACGTCACGTCATTGCCCCCCTTCAGCGGAGACGGCGTCCATTACCTTAGGGTGAACGCCACAGACTCCGCCGGCAACTCCATGAAGGTGTCGGTCCATTCAGAGCCCTTCGGCATAGACACGGTGAAGCCGTCCACTGTGCTGACCGTCACGGCGACCGGCCAGGACCAGAGCAAGTTCAGGATAACGCCCTCTTACTCCGCCAAGAGTCTGGACAGCGTGAACATAAGCGCATACTCCACCGACCCCATGTCAGGCATTGACAGGACCGTCATAACCTACGTGGAGGCGGGAGAGGCCAGGGTGTTCTCCCAGAGGACACACACCTGCACGGGCGGCCAGCAACAGTGCGACTTCATATACAGCTTCAGGGACACCGGCCTGATGTACAGGGTGGAGTCATACGACAATGCGGGCAACGTGAACTCGTCGCCCTCCGCCACCGGCTGGCACTTCCTGGTGGACCATCCCCTCGCCAACTTCGTGGCGCACGAGTCCTTCGTCACGATGGGCACGGTGGACAAGGGAAGGGTGATGGTCAGGAACCTGCAGAACCAGGACGAGAACGTGACCATCTGGTTCGAGGGCTATGCCCTTGCCTGGTTCGAGGAGGGGGAGGGCAAGTACCAGATAAGCGATGACGGAAGGGAGCTCAACGTGACTGACCTGGCCCAGGGCGAGTCCAGGACGTTCAGCATAGGCATAATGGCCTCTGAGCCCGGGGCCTACGAGCTCTACATGAACGCGACAGCCTCTGTCTCAGGCGTGCAGGACGCTGACACCATGAGGATAAGCTCATCCTTCCCTCCCGACTTTCCCGGGCTGGAGATGTGGGCCATGATGCTGCTGATTCTGGCAGCTTCCGCTGCTTATTGTAAGAAAATATAATAGCGGGAGGTGGAAACCCAGCACCGCTTGATAACAAACAGCACATTTGAATTCGGCAATGACGTCTTCTGAAGCCATTTCCACCGACCTTTGGGTCTCCCAGGAACTACCTTATGAGCCTTCCGCGGGTTATTATACCCTCAACGAGCACTCCAGGCTGCTCCATCCCGCTATTATAGAATACTTTAGCTCACTATCATTTAAATTGTTTTTATTGTGACAAACCAAGTAATAATATGTCGAAAATCATAGCAGGCATCGATGAAGCGGGAAGAGGAGCCGTCTTAGGGCCCCTCGTGATAGCCGGGGTCTCCATAGAGGAGGAGAGGGAAGAGGAGTTCAGGAAGCTCAATGTGAGGGACTCCAAGATGATAGCCCCGAGGGTCAGGGAGAGGCTGGCAGGCAAGATAGAGGACCTGGCAAAGGACGTAGTCGTCGTGAAGGTCGAGGCGTGCAGGATAGATGCCTACAGGAAGCAGGGCATAAACCTGAACAGGCTCGAGGCCATGAAATTCGCGGACATAATAAACATCATAAAGCCCCACAAGGCGTTCATAGACGCGCCGGAGAACCCGGATAAGCTGAACCTCTTCATAAGGAAGATGCTACAGGAGGAGGCAGAGCTGGTCTCCGAGCACAAGGCTGACAGCAAGTTCCCCGTGGTGTCCGCGGCTAGCATAATAGCCAAGGTCTCCAGGGACGCGGAAATAGGGAAGCTGAAGAAGAAGTACGGGGACATAGGGCCAGGATACTCCTCGAACCAGACGACCATCAAATGGATGAAGGACTACATGGCGAAGCATGGCAAGCTGCCCGACTGCGTGAGGCACAGCTGGCAGACCACAAAGGACATACAGGGAGAGAAGAGGCAGTCAAGGCTCTCGGGCTGGCTCAGAAACTGACGGAAAAGGGTTCGACAATAGACTTAATCCCGGGTTTAAAAACAGGCATCAAGGGAGCCTTTTTCTTCTGGATATAAGCATATAAATAAGTTCAGGGACAATTTTATAACATGATAAAGAGGATTGGGGACATAATCATGCTGCAGCTTTCTGACGTGGATTCAAACGTCTACATAATGGGCGACACTGTCATAGATTCAGGGACAGGGTTCAACTTCACCAGGATGTATTCCCTCCTCAAGATGCTCAAGATGCCCCTCGACAAGTTCAAGCTGGTCATAAACACCCACGGCCATTTCGACCATGTGGGGGGCAACGGCTACTTCACGGAGGCCAAGGTGGCCATACACGAGAAGGACGCTGCCATACTGGAGAAGGGCGACATGGCGAAGTCAAAGGCGGACTTCTTCGACGGAAAGCTCAAGCCCAGGAAGGTGGACCAGAAGCTCAAGGACGGGCAGAAGCTGAAGATAGGCAAGAGGGAGTTCGAGGTCATACACGCTCCCGGGCACACTCCAGGGTGCATCTGCCTCTACTGCAAGAAGGAGAAGCTGTTGATATCGGGGGATGTCGTTTTCGCTGACGGAGTCGGCAACACTGACGGTCCGGGAGGCTCTGAAGCCGAGATGGACAAGTCCCTTGAGAGGATATCCAAGCTGGCTGTCGAGAAGATACTTCCCGGACACGGGGACCCTGTCCTGAAGGGCGGGTCCAAGGTCATAAAGAACATACTCACACCTGAAGCCTAGTGCCTCAGGGGCACGAAGACGCAGCCGCCGTGGCGCTCCTTCAATAGCTTGCCATTCTTTTTCCTGCCTATTATCAGCTCCTGCTGCCAGCTGCCCCCGACGGGTATGGCCATAATGCCGCCTTCCTTCAGCTGGTCCACAAGGGGCTGTGGGATTTCAGGCGAGGCGCAGGTCACCATCACCTTGTCGAAGGGCGCGTGCTCTTTCCAGCCCCCTGAGCCGTCGCCCACCCTTATCTCCACGTTCGTGTATCCTGCCTTCTCCAAGGCCCTGGAGGCCTTCTCTGCCAGATTTTTCTCCAGCTCGACAGTGTACACCTTCTTTACGAGGCGTGAGAGTATGGCTGCCTGGTAGCCTGAGCCTGCCCCGACTTCCAGCACCCTGTCCCCCTTACTGGGCTCCAGGAGCTCTGTCATCATGGCCACCATGTGCGGGGCGCTTATGGTCTGGCCCTCGCCTATGGGAAGGGGCTGGTCAGCGTATGCATGCTGCCTCATGCCTTTAGGTATGAACAGCTCCCTCTTCACTTCCTGGAACGCCCTCATGACCCTGGGGGTCTTCAGGTAGCCTGATTCCTTCAGGTGCTTTATCAGGCTCTCCTTCCTGCCAGAAAGCGGCTCCATAAGTTATTATTACCGGGGACAATAATTAAGCATGGCATGGGACATGTATGTTGAGGCGAGGGATGCTGCAGGAATGGCCAGGAAGCTCGGATGGGACGGGATGGCAGTCCTGGCTCCGCTCAAGGAGAGGCACGAGCTGAAGGCCATAGATGCGAAAGGGATGGAAATGTCAAAGGGCATAATCGTTTCAGGCAAGGCTGCAAGGATAGCCAAGGATGTGAGGTCCGTCAGGAAGCAGGCGGAGATTGTCGCCGTGGAGGGCGGTGACCCCGAGGTGAACAGGGCTGCCCTTTCCACTGCAGAGGTGGACATGATCATTCGCCCATGGAAGGGCAGGCAGGACAGCGGGCTGGACCATGTGATGGCTAAGCTTGCCGCGAAGAATGATGTTTCAGTGTGTTTCGACTTCCATGGGCTGCTCGTCTCCAGCAGGAGGGGAAGGGTGCAGGTGATGAACAGCATGCTGGAAGCCGCCAAGCTCGTGAGGAAGTTCAAGGCACCTTTCGTCATGGCGTCAGGCGCAGTCGAGCCCTACTGCATGAGGTCTCCCTCAGACCTGATATCTTTCGGGCGCTCTCTCGGGTTCAGGGACCCTGAGATAAAGAGGGCGATGTCAGGCAGGATTGTTTCAGAGAACAGGAAAAGGCTTTCCGGAAAATGGGTAATGCCCGGCGTCGAGGTGGAGTGAAACCGCCCCTTTTTACGTTTTCGCGCCAATAATAGAACATGGCCGGAGTACTGACAGGTTTTGTGGGCTACATTGACACTGAGTTCAGGGAGGAATTCAGGGCAGACATTTCCCTCCTTGACTTCATGGACATGACAGAACACCTGAACGTGAGGGAAGCTGACTATGGGTTAGGCACAGGGGAAGGAAGCGGCCGATGGTATGTCATCTTCCATGAGGATGACATGGAGAACGTGAGGAGGTTCTGTGACGCCAGGAGGGGCGGACATGCTGAGGCGCCCCCTTCAGGGAGCCAGGGAGGGACCGGCAGGTTCCTGTACGTCGATGATGTCATGACCCTGACTGACATGGGACGGAATGGTTTCATGCGACTTGCCAGGACACTCGGGGTGGACATAATAACGGACTGTTTCGGGGAGCTTGAGGGCGAGTTCATAAGCACGGAAGGTTACGGGAAAATAAGGAAACGGAAAAGGGGCATGCCGCCCGCGGAAGACATGCCCGTGTACAGGCACCATTCCTTGGATGGGAACTGACCCGGACAAGCAACGGCTCAGCGCTTCCTCTTCTTCTTGCCCACCACTTTCTCTAGGCCCTCGAAGGCCCTTATCATCCTCTCGACGTCCCTTGAAAGCCTGTCGAGCTCCCTTTCCGTGAGCTTGAAGCTCGTCAGCCTGGCTATGTCCTCAACCGCCAGCCTGGCTGCCCTGTGCATCACCTTGTCCTGCTTGGCCTCTATCTGCCTTTCAGTCTGCTTCTTGGGCCTGGGGAGCTTCACCCTGACGATGGGCTTCTTCTTTGACTTCAGCAGGGTTATGGTCCTCTTCTTTGCCTTGGGCCTCTTCCTCTTGGCAGGCTTCTTTGGAGCCTTGGCCTTCCTCCTTGCCGGCCTCTTCACTGCCTTCGGCTTACTCTTGGCTGCCTTCTTCCTAGAAACAGGCTTCGGCTTCCTGGCCTTGGCTTTCTTGCTGGCGGGCTTGACTGGCTTGGCTTTTTTCCTGGCCGGTTTTGCCTTCCTCTTGGCCTTTCTGGGCGCCTTCCTCCTGGCGGGCTTCTTCTTTTGGGCCTTCCTGGTTGGCTTCCTGGTTTTCTTCCTGGCCATATTTATTATTGGGTGGTTTCCTTAAAAGCTCCAAGGCCTCCTGGGTCCCGCTGTCCATCAGGGCCTCGAACACGGACTCGTACTTCCTGGGGTCAAGGCCAGCCTTCTTCAGGTTCTCCTGGAGCAGCTTCCTGCCGAGCTCCTGCACAGAGAGCCTCTGCTCCTCCAGTCCCTTGGCAGCGGGAGCCCCGGCCTTTGAGGGCTCCTTCCTGAAGGAGAGGATGACGCTGTCAGCGAACTTCCCTTCCAGCTCCCTTGTGGCAGCAGAATCCATCTCCCCCTTCAGCCTGACCCTCACCAGGGGCTTCTTGGCGTGCTTGCCGGACGCTATGGCCGAGACTTCCTTGTCTATGAGCTCCCTGTCAGGGTCCAGCTCCAGGTAGTGCACAGGCCTCTGGCCCTCAAGCTCCACCTTCTTCATCTCGAGCAGGCTGCCTCCCTCCACCAGAAGGCTGTAGAAGCCCCTCCTTTTTGGGGATTCCTTCGTTAGCTGGGTCTGTATGAGGGAGCCTGGTATCAGGAAGGGCTTTCCCTGGGCCTCCGAGACCTTGTCCTCATGCATATGGCCGCATATGTAGAGGTCGAAGCCTTTCGGCAGCCTGTCAGGGTGCAGGACATGGGTCGCATTCACATGGCCCGCTATAGACTGGTGGAGCATGAATATGTTGAAGCAGCCATCCTTAGGGGACGGGCCCCACTCCGAGAGCACGCTTTCAGCGTACTGGTCAGGGACGCCGGACAGGCCCTGTATGCACACCCTCTCCCCTTCCTTTTCCAGGACCACGCCGTTGCAGTGGAGGTGGACCAGGAAGCCCGCCTTCTCAAGCGCCTGGAGCGGGTTGACCAGGCCCTTTATCCTCCTCTCGTGCGTGCCGTGTATGGAAACCACGGGAAGACCCCTCTTGGTGAGGTGCGGGACGTTCTCCATGTCCTTGCTGAACCCATCGACCAAGGCGGCGCCCTCGCTTGCCTTGGGCATGTTGAGTATCCTCATGGCCTCTGACATGACCTCAGGAGTGGGCACCTTGGTGTCGAATATGTCCCCCGGAAGGAGTATAAGGTCATGGTCCAGCGCCCTTTCCAGGGCCTCCCTGAAGATGTCCATCGCGTCCCGCTCACGCTCGCCTGGACCGTATCCCAGGTGGGAGTCAGAAATCACGGCTATCCTCATGGTAGAGAATTGCGGTTAGGCTTTAAAAGGGTTCTAGAACACCAGCATCAGGAGGGATGCCAGTGCGGTTATCGTGAAGGCGAACTGGAAGTTGCCTATGGCCATCATGAAGACGAACATGCCGGCTATCCTGCCTATGTTGAGCCAGATCTCCCTGGTGACAACCCTGGAGACTATGTTGCCCTCCTTGTCTTCGTTAGAGAAAGATGAGAACAGGTTGACGGAAACAAAGGTGAGTATCATGCTGCCTATCAGTGACATTATGAAAACCTCCAGTTCTGTGGTGACGAACACCCTGGAAACCCAGACCAGGGCGTACCCCAGCCCCCCCAATCTCACCAGCTTCTTCTTGTCCATCCTGTCGGACAGCCTGCCGACAAAGAGGGTGAAGAACGCCACGCCAACCCCGGATATGGCGGCGGCTATGCCTACTGCAATCAGGCTGTCGAATGTCAGGAATATGAACAGGGGCCACATCACGCCCTCTGACATGAAGGTGAGCCCCCTGGAGAAGAAGGCTGCCATGTACCTGCCCTTCATGCGCAGCCTTGTGTCCCTGAACATGAACCTGAAATAGCTCTTGTAGTCGTCGGTGGCGAAGAGCGGGGCCACTGAAAGTCCCATTATCAGCATGACGAAGAAGAACAGCACATCATACCCCCATCCCGATATGAGGAATGCCCCTATGACAGGGGCCGCTATGGCTGCCAGCCTGGGGTATGCCACCAGCCTGGCAGACTGCCTCCCGCTGTGCATCTTGTCGGAGTTCTTCACGAACTCGGAGTTCAGGCTTATCCAGTAAAGCCCGAAGCCCAGGCCGCCCAGGAGGCCTATCATGTAAAGCATGTAATGGCCGAGATATAGGTGCTCAGTCAGGACCAGGAACATGTAATAAAGTACTATTATCGGGGAGCTGTACAGTATGGCGTGCTTGAGGCCCACTTTTGATGCCATCCTGCCCGATATCGGGGAAAGGAACCCCAGGCCCACGTAGAAGAAAACCAGGAACATCAGGACCGACATCAGGTCGAAGCCCATGGTGTATATGAATATGGGGATGAAGATGCCTATCATGGAGACAGCGAAGTGCTGCAGGACCTGGTTCATGTACACTTCCTGCAGCTCGCTCTTTATCCTGAAGAGCCTGTGAAGGGTGATATGGGGATGGATGGTTCTCATAGTTTATTGTTTGTATTCGCTCGGAGAAAAATGTTTTCGTGAACGTTTTATGCGAAGTGGGCCCTAAGGGGCAAAAGGTTCAAGGTTTATTCCGAAAGCTCTGCCTCGCTTCCTATGGCTGTTCCAGGCAGGCCCCTCGTGAAGCGGGCCCTCAGGATGCCTGAGTTGCCGTGGGGGGCCGTCACCTTCCCGAATATCTTCTTCTTTCCGGGTGACGTCCAGACCGCCTGCTTGCCTATGTACTTGGCTGCCTTCTCCTTGGAGTCGCAGCCTTCCACTTCCAGGAGGAACTGGTTGTTGGTCTGGGTGTGCCTTCCCCTCCTGTATGAGGTGATGAGAGCTTTCATAGTATCTTATTATAGACGTGGCATTTAAATATTCGGGAATCATGTTGCCGCTACAGTAAGCCTTATATATCAACAATGTTAAGCATTGATTGGTGATACCATGGGTGGATATCTTTGTCTTGCCCGGATCGAGCAGAAGGGTTTTGGCAGCCTTATCTAGTTCTGAATCTCTCGATTTCACCCAGCTGAAGCAGAAGTCTGGCCTGCCAGACAGGACTTTGCGTTTTGCACTGACCAGACTGAAGGCTGACGGAAGGGTGAGGGAACAGGCTGACCTTTCAGACATGAGGAAGAGCAGGTATTCGGCTGTCAGGAGGCATTCCCTATCTGATGCTATAGGGAACACCCCCCTGCTAAGGCTCAGGTCAGGCATATTCACCAAGCTGGAGTCAGTCAACCCTTCAGGCTCGATAAAGGACAGGATGGCTTCATACATGATCGAGCAGGCAGAAAGGAGAGGGGAGCTGAAGCCAGGGAGCGAGATACTGGAGGCTACCAGCGGAAACACAGGGATAGCATTTGCCATGCTTTCAGCTTCCAAGGGCTACAGGTTCACTGCGGTTCTTCCTGGGAACATGAGCAGGGAAAGGGTCAAGATGATGGAGGCCTTTGGCGCTAGCGTGGTGGTAACTCCTGCAAAGGATGATATAGCAGGCGCCATCAGGAAGTACGAGGAGCTTGCCAAGGAGAGGCCGGACGCCTGGCTGCCCAGACAGTTCAATAACACTGACAACATAGACGCTCACAGGGGTACAGGAAAGGAGATACTGTCTCAGCTGGGACATGTGGACGTTTTTGTTGCTGGCGTTGGCACAGGAGGCACGCTTATGGGAGTGACAAAGACCCTTAAGGAAGCTAACCCTGACGTGAGGATAGTGGCAATCGAGCCTGCCGAGTCATCTGTACTGGGCGGGAAGAAAGGCGGGCCGCATGGAATACAGGGCATAGGAGAGGGTTTCATCCCGCCCCTCCTTGACATGAGGCTGTTGGACGAAGTTATAGCGATAGGTAGCAGTGATGCCATTAAGATGGCGGCAAGATTGGCAAGGGAAGAGGGGCTTCTGGTGGGCATAAGCTCAGGCGCGAACGTGCTGGCTGCGCTAAAGATAGCCAAACCCCTTGGAAAAGGAAAGAATGTAGTGACGGTTCTCCCAGACAGGGGTGAAAGGTATTTGAGTACAGGGCTGTTTAATAATAAAGGTGAGTGACATGACGCTGAAGTTATACAACACCCTGGGGAAGAAGAAGGAGGCCTTCAGGCCCCTGAAGGAAGGGACGGTCACGATGTACACGTGCGGTCCTACGGTGTACAAGCACGCCCACCTCGGCAACTTCAAGTCCTACATAACTGCTGACCTGCTCAGGAGGTACCTGACCTGGAAGGGGTACAAGGTGAAGCAGGTCATGAACATAACCGACGTGGGGCACATGACGATAGACGACGTGGCCGATTCCCAGGGGGAGGACAAGATAGAGGCAGCGGCAAAGAAGGAGAGTAAGACCCCCAAGGAGATAGCGGAATTCTACACCAAGATATTCATGGAGGACACGGAAAAGCTGAACATAGCCAAGGCCATGGTGTACCCCAAGGCGACGGACCACATAGGGGAGATGCTGGGCATGATAGACGAGCTCGTTACGAAGGGTTACGCCTACCAGGCCGACTCGGGCTCGGTGTACTTCGACGTGTCCAAGTTCGATGGCTACGGGAAGCTGTCAGGCAACACCATAGAGCAGCTGCAGGCCGGGGCCAGGCTGGAGGTCAACCCGGAGAAGAGGAACCCCATGGATTTCGCCCTGTGGGTGGTGAATCCGACCCACATAATGCAGTGGGACAGCAGGTGGGGGAAAGGCTACCCCGGATGGCACATAGAGTGCTCTGCCATGTCCATGAAGTACCTGGGCGAGACCATTGACATACACACCGGCGGGGAGGATAACATCTTCCCGCACCATGAGTGTGAGATAGCCCAGGCAGAGGGCACGACAGGCAAGCCCTTCGTGAAGTACTGGGTGCACACCAGGCACCTGATGGTGGAAGGCAAGAAGATGTCCAAATCAAAGGGCAACTTCTACATAGTGGAGGACCTGGAGAAGAAGGGCTATGATATGAAGGCAGTCAGGCTCCTGCTGCTCTCCGGCCACTACAGGAGCAAGCTCAACTTCACTGACGCCGCTGTCAGGCAGGCGGAGAAGAACGTGAAGAGCCTGATGGACTTCGTGGCCAGGCTGAAGGAAGCAAAGGGAAAGGACACTGAAGGCGCTGGAAAGGCGGCAGGGGCCGCCAGGAAGGGGTTCGAGGACGCGATGGACGACGACCTCAACATATCCCTGGCCTTGGCGAGCGTCTATACCCTCGTGAAGGGCGTAAACGGCCTGATGGACGAAGGGAAGGTGGGGGCAAAAGGCGCCAGGAAGTGCCTGGAATTCATGCTGGACATAGACAGGGTCCTCGGCCTGAATCTGGAGAAGGCCGAGACGGAATGGCTCCCCCTGAAGGGGGCATCCCAGCCCATACAGGAGCTCCTGAAGATGAGGGAGGGGTTCAGGAAGAAGAAGGACTGGGCAGCCGCGGACAGGATAAGGGATGAGCTGGTGAAGCAGGGCATAATCCTGGAGGACACCCCTGAAGGGACAAAATGGAGGAAGGCAGGTTGATTTCGATGAAACGCTTATGCGGAGAAAATCCGAAGGAGCAAAGGTTTCCATGAAGGAGAAGATATCCATAACGATTGATTCTGAGCTGATAAAGAAGGCCGACAGGGTGATTGACGGCGTGACCGTAAGGAACAGGTCGCAGGCCCTGGAGCACCTGATAAGGAAGGCCATCACACAGAAGGATGCTGAGGAGGCGGTCATACTGGCAGGCGGCGACATAAGGAAGCTGAAGTTCGGGGACACCTACAAGCCCCTGGCCAGGGTGGAAGGCTCCCCCCTGATAGTGAACACAATACAGAAGCTGAAGGAGGCCGGGGTGAAGAAGATAATGATAGCGGCAGGCCCGATAACGGACAAGGTGTTCGAGGCCGTGGGGGACGGCTCCGAGTACGGGCTCACCATAATCTACCTGAAGGACGAGGGCACTGGGACGGCAGGCGCGATAAAGTCCGCAGAGAAGCACATAACAGGGCCCTTCTTCGTGGTCTTCGGGGACGAATATTTTGATTTCGACCTGAAGAAGATGGTAGGTTTCCATACGATGAACGGGAACCCGGCCACCATGGCCATTGCGGTCACGACCCTGGAGAAGTCCAAGGACTGCGTCAAGATAATGGGCAACAAGATAATAGGGTTCAAGTACCAGCCGAAGGAGGGGGAGAAGACCCATTACGTCAATGCCGGCATATACCTGTTCGACCTGTCGGTCCTGGAGAGGATGCCTGCAAAGGGCTCACTGGACAAGGAGCTCATACCCCCCATGACCAGGAAGGGAGAGGTCACAGGGTTCGTGTTCTCGGGCAAGTGGAAGCACCTGATGTAGCTACTTTATGAGGCAGGAAGCCCCTATTATGCCGGGGTCAGAGAGCATGGCCTTCACTATCTTCACTTCCCTGCCTCCCATCACCCTTTTCCTGACCTCTTCCTGCAATGAGGGGAAGAAGCGGTCCCAGGCCCTGATTACCGTGCCGCCGAGCACTATCACCTCAGGGTCAAGTATGTTCACGTAATTGGATATCGCCACGCCAAGGTATTTGCCGTAATCCTTCCAGAACCTTATCGCCTGCTCGTTCCCTTTCTCTGCCTGCTCGAAGAAGTACCTGGGCTCCATCCCTGTCCTCCTCTTGATGTTGCCCCCGCCGACATAGGTCTCTATGCATCCGTGGTTACCGCAGCACCTGCTCTCAGGCCCCTCGTATGAGATGGTCATGTGGCCGAACTCCCCTGCGTTGCCGCCTCCCCTGAAGACCTCTCCGCCTATGATGAGGGCCCCGCCCAGGCCGGTCCCAAGGGTCAGGCCCAGGACGCTGCCGTGTCCCCTGCCTGCCCCGAAGAGCGCCTCTGCAAGCACGTAGCAGTTGGCGTCATTGTCTATGCTTATGGGCTTGCCGAACCTCTTCTCAAGCACTTCCTTCATGTTGACCCCATTGAGCGGAAGGTTCGGCGTCTGCACTATCAGGCCCTTCTCGTTGTCTGTCAGGCCGGGGCAGCCTATGCCTATCCCCCTGGCGCCCTCGTCAAAGACCCCTTCTATAGCGCTTATTATGTTGGCCATGACCCTCTCCTTACCTTCGCCTGCCTCTGTCGGCATCTCCGACTTCTTCCTGACCTTCCCGTTCTCGACGATGCCTGCCTGTATGCCAGTTCCCCCAAGGTCGACTCCTATAAGCATATCATCCTACCTTATAGGATAATTGAGGGGACATATTTAAATCCTATATTTTAGGCAGGTTCCCAATATTCAAGATGGCCAGGATAACTTTTCTGGGCACAGGCGGGGGCAGGATAGTGGTGACCAATCAGCTCAGGGCCACAGGAGGCTGGATACTGGAGATGGACAGGGAGATGGTCCATGTCGACCCGGGGCCTGGAGCGCTTGCCAGGGCAAAGGAGTATAAGGTGCCGCTTAGGAAGCTGACGGGGGTGGCCGTCTCCCACTGCCACCCTGACCACTACGCAGAACTGGAGGTCGTGATAGAAGCCATGAACACGTCAGGGAAGAGGAGGGGCGAGAAGAGGGGAACCCTCCTGGCCAACAGGACAGCGCTGGAAGGCGCCGAAGGCTTCCATCCCGTCATATCGGACTATTTCCTGAAGTACCTGGAGAGCTACAGGGGCATGAAGCCTGGCGAGAAGTCCAGGATGGGCAGTATTGAAGTGGAGGCTGTAAAGGCGGTCCATGGGGACCCCAATTCCCTCGGGTTCGTCTTCAGGGGCAGCAAGGCCATCGGCTACACGTCTGACGGGGAGTATTACGAGGGGATGGAAAGGCATTACAAGGGATGCGACTGCCTGGTGATAGACCTGCTCAGGCCCTGGAAGAAGCCCTGGCCTGAGCACATGGATGCTGAAGGGTGCCTGAAGCTGATAGAAGGGGCCAGGCCCAAACACGCGGTACTGCAGCACTTCGGCGCCCTGGTCCTGAGGACAGGCCCTGAAAGGATAGCCAGATGGCTCCAGGAGAAGTCAGGGGTGAAGGTGACGGCGGCAAGGGACGGCATGAGGGTGGAAGTCTAGACCCTGTCCAGGATGAAGTCGACCCTCTTTTCAACGCTCATGACAGGGACCTCAACTATTTCGTAGCCAAGCTCCCTGTAGACGTCCTTTACCAGCATGTGTATCTTCCTCATTGTTTCAGGGTCCTCCCTCCTTGACTCGTCTGTCTCGTATTCAGGCAGGATGTCCAGGACGAAGACCCTGTCGTATCGGGTTTCCCTGGCCGCCTCCAGAAGCTCCTTCGGGGGCTCCAGGCCGTCTAGCCTGTAGTACACCAGGCCGTCAGGTATTCCCCTGTCCAGGAAGGCGTCCTTCTCCCCCCTCAGCCCGGCCTCGAGCTCCTTCTGCTCATCAAGTACAGACCTCTGGAAGGCGTCCCTGTCCTTCCAGGGAAGGGCATCGCTGCCCTTATTCATCTCCCTCTCTATGACCTTCCTGGCGGCCTCCCCTGAAACAATGCATCCCCTCTTCCTGAGGGCCTCCAGAGTCGCGGTCTTTCCTGTGCAGGGCCCGCCTGTAAGAACGAATATCCTGGGCATATGATCTCTCCCCTATATCATGCCCTTGAAGGCAAGCAGGCCCACCCCAACCACAACGACCAGTATGACGGCAGAGAATATGAGCCATACCGTCGGTATGCCTATCTCGGGGCAGGCGTTCGGGCATACGCCCCCGCAGTCCACGCCGTCCTCGTTTAGGTCCTGTATCCCGTTGTTGCAGGTCACCTCGGGCACGCAGTCCTCGTCTATCTGGCCGTCGCAGTCGTCGTCCAGGCTGTTGTAGCATATCTCCGTCTTGGGCTCAACTCCGCCTTCACAGGGCCCCCAGCTGCCCCCTATGCAGCTCTGGATCCCAGGCTTGCATATTCCTATGTCTGTCCCGCAGGGCCTGGTCATCCCTGTCGTGCAGCATGCCATGTCCTCGTCTATCTGGCCGTCGCAGTCGTCGTCAATCTCGTTGCATATCTCCTCAGAGGGTGTTCCTCCACCGTAGCATGCGCACCTGGAAGTGGAGACAGAAGTCCCCCCAGCGACATTGTCTATCACGCCGTCGCAGTCGTCGTCAATCCCGTTGCATACCTCAGTGGAAGGCATGACCGCATCTATGCATTCGCCTGTCCACTGGTGGTTGGTGCAAACCTCATAGCCTGATGTGCATGCTCCCACGTCGGTCCCGCAGGGCCTGGTCTCCCCGTTCGCGCACACGCATGCCTCGACCTCCTGGCCGCCCACCATCTCGTATTCCTCGTCCGTCACCCCGTCGCAGTCATTGTCCACCCCGTCGCCGCATATCTCCAGCAGCTCGCCCGGCCTGTAGGGGCTGCTGCACACCACATCAGACCCGTCAGGTGTGCACACATAGTAGCCTGCGCAGGCTCCAACGCCGCAGGGGTTGCCCAGTTTGCTCTCGACTGACCAGAAGTCCTCGTCTATCATGCCGTCGCAGTCGTCGTCAATCCCGTTGCAGGTTTCAGGTGCCCCCGGATAGACGGTTGAGACGTTGTCATTGCAGTCGTCCACTTCGGCGCAGTAACCGTCCCCGTCATTGTCAGCGCAGACAGTGAAGTTGAACTCGCCTTCAGCCAGCTCGCTCCCCTCGTGCAGTATCCTGAAGGAAAGCTCGTGCAGGCCTGAAACAGTCGGGGCGGCCAGGCTGGTGAAGCTGTTAAGGTCTATTGAAGCGGTGTATGTGCGGGCAAGCATGGTGGAGTTGGTGATGGCAGTGGTGGTGTTGGTCACGGTGCTGAAGCTGACCTCTATGTCCCCGTCCTCTTCCAGGACCGAGCCGTAGGATTCAATCTCCTTCACGCAGCCCGCAGGGCACGGAGGGGGAGGCAGCATGGCAGAGAGCTCGGCTCCGCTCCACTGCCTGGTGTATGGGGAGTTCCTGTTCGTGACCACGTTCTCCTGTGTCTTGACCTTCTCCCACTCCAGGACGTTCTCCTCGGTGTAATCGGTGTATGCGCACAGCTTCGGGCCGTTCGGGGGAAGGTAGACAGCCACGTACGTGGCGTCAGGGTCATAGTTGTATATCCTTACGTAGCCTGTCGAGCCTGTCCAGGCCACCTGGTTGGGAGGGTACTGGTAGGAGGGCTGCTCAGGGCCTGCCCCGTCAGGGTCCTTGTAGATGCCTCCACCAAGGTAGCCGAAGGGCCCCCCGTACTTCCTGTACTTGAAGTCCATGCTGTCATGGTCGAAAGCGTCTATGGTGGCCTCCCTGTCGGCAGTCCCTGCTATCTGCTGCATCTCGGATTCCAGGAGCTCCCTTATGACCCACCCGTCGGGCCAGGTGATGTACCCGCTCACGCTGTTCCCGCAGGCAGCCCTCATGGTTGGCTGTACGTTGGGGTTGGTGTTGTATGTCTCGCTCCAGACATGATCACCATTATGGTCCAGGGGAGGGGTTATTATATCCTCTGCGTCCTTAACCAGCTTCAGGCCGTCATCAGCATCCACCAGGCCTGTGCCAGGCACCTCCACTGACCAGGAGCATGGGTAGCTTCCGGGGTTCTCGGAGTCACCACAGGGGCAGTCGCACCAGCAGTAGCCCTTTCCGTAGTCGCAGCATTTTCCGCCCCCGCACGTGCCCTGGGCCCTTATGTTGTAGTTGAAGGACTGCTCAGGGTAGGAGTCCCAGGTGTTGGTGCCAGAGGCGGTCATGTTGTAGTCAAAGAGTATGTCGGCGAACTGGTATTCGCTCTCGTTATCTATGTAGTCAAGCAGGGATATTGTGTCCTTGTGGGAGCCGTCCACATAGACGTTTACTAGGGCTGTCCTGGGGATGAGGTCGCTGTACATTATGTTAAGGGTCCCCGTAACCTTGCTTCCCTTGGGGTAGGCCACCACCCCCTCGGTGCTCATGGTGACCGAAGCTGACGCCCCGGAGGCCAGCATGAGCACAGCGAACAGGGCCAGAAGCGCGGCCCCTGCCTTTCCCACACCCATATTAATAATTGTCATTGCCCAGTATAAAAGGCGGCAAACCGCCGAGGCCTTTTTTAAAGGAGGTGCCATTCTATCAGTATGAGCGGGAACGTGTTCGATTTGCTTGAGCCGAAGCTGAAAAGGGTAGTCAGGGAGCGTTTCACAGAGCCCACCCCCATACAGGAGGAAGTGATACCTGAGATACTGGAAGGCAGGAACACACTGATAATATCAGAGACAGGGAGCGGCAAGACGGAGTCGGCCCTGCTTCCGGTGTTCAACAGGATGGAAAGGATAGAGCACAAGCCGATAGCGGTCCTTTACATAACGCCCCTCAAGTCCCTGAACAGGGACCTCTGGAACAGGATAATGTGGTGGGCCAAGAAGCTGGAGTTCGACGTCAGCGTCAGGCACGGCGACACCACCCAGTACGAGAGGAGCATGCAGGTGGAGAACCCGCCCGAGATGATGATAAGCACGCCTGAGACCCTCCAGGCCATACTGGTGGGCAAGAGGATGAGGGAGCACCTGAAGAACGTAAAGATGGTCGTAGTGGACGAGGTGCACGAGCTGGTGGGAAGCAAGAGGGGAGTCCAGCTGTCCGTCGCCCTGGAGAGGCTGAGGGAGCTGGCCCAGAACCCCAGGATGCAGGTGGTGGGGCTGTCAGCCACTGTGGGGTCTCCGGAAAGGGTGGCCGCCTTCCTGACAGGCGGGAGGGAATGCAAGACTGTCAACACCGTGAGGGTGAAGGAGCTGAAGCTGGGCGTGGAATGCCCTGTGCCCGGCAGGGGGGATGCCGTAAGGGCGAAGGAGATGTACGTGAGCCCGGGTATAGCCGCCAGGCTAGGGAGGATGGTGGACATAATGAAGGAGAGGAACTCAGTGCTCGCCTTCTCCAACACCAGGGGGTTCGCCGAGGTGCTGTCCTCCAGGCTGAAGGCATTCGACCCTGAGCTGAAGCTGGATGCCCACCATTCATCGCTTTCAAAGCAGGCCAGGATAGAGACCGAGAACGCCTTCAGGGACGGCAAGCTGAAGGCCATAGTGTGCACTTCCAGCCTGGAGCTCGGGATAGACATAGGCTCCATAGACTATATAATACAGTACTCCAGCCCCAGGCAGGCATCCAAGCTGCTGCAGAGGGTGGGGAGGTCAGGGCACTCCCTGAGCAGGAAGTCCGTGGGCTCGATAATAGCCTCGGACCCTGACGACTGCTTCGAGGCCTCTGTCATAGCCAGGCAGGCGCTGGAGGGAAAGGTCGAGCCCACAAAGGTATACGGGCCGGCCCTGGACGTCCTGTGCCACCAGATAGTCGGCATGGCAATGGAGGAGTACAACGTGCCGTTCGAAAAGGTCTGCAGGGTCATAAGGCGCTCGTATCCTTTCAGGCACGTTACCAAGGAGAGGATGATGGATATGTGCGACTTCCTCCAGAGGCTCAGGTACGTATGGATCAACGACACTGAAGGGGAGATGACACTCAAGAGGAGCAGGAAGGTGTTCGACTACTACTTCAGGAACATGTCCACCATACCAGACGTCAGGAACTATGCCGTTATAGACATAATCAGCAAGAAGCCCGTCGGCTTCCTGGACCAGGAGTTCGTGGCCCTCCATGCCAGGCCGGGGGTGAAGTTCATCTGCAAGGGAAGGCCCTGGAGGATGCTGGAGGTCCAGGAGAGGAAGATAACGGCAGAGCCCGCCCAGGGGGTGGAGGGCGCCATACCGTCCTGGGAAGGCGAGCTCATGCCCGTGCCTTATGACGTGGCGCAGGGCGTGGGCAGGCTGCGGGAGGAGCTGGCTGGCAGGCAGGACGTATCCAAATACCCCATAGACAAGGACGTCAGGAAGGCACTGGAAGGGAACATCGGAAAGCAGGGAAAGTGGGGGGCAGTCCCCACATGTAAGGAAGTGGTGATAGAGCACGGGGAGAAGGCAGGGAAGGACTACATGGAGCAGCCACTTCCGTACGTGATAATACATTCATGCTTCGGCTCCCTCATCAATGACACCCTGGGAAGGGCTCTTTCCATACTCATAATGAACAGGATGGGCTCGATTGGACTGAAGGCAGACCCCTACAGGATAACGTTCAAGTTCCCGTACGGCCTGGAGGGCTGCCTCAGGGACGTGGAAGGGGCCCTGGAGGAGCTCGACCCTGAAAGGATGAAGGAGATACTCGAACTCAGCATGCCCAACACCGAGCTGTTCAGGTGGAAGTTCGTCCAGGTGGCCAAGAGGTTCGGGATAATATCCAGGGACGCCGACCTGTCTAAGGCGTACCTGAAGAAGATAATAGAGGTCTATGAAGGGACGCCTGTCTGGGAGGAGACCATGAACGAGATATGGCAGGAGAAGCTTGACCTGGAGGGCGCGAAAAAGGCCCTCAGGCAGCTTAAGGAAGGCGGGCTCAGGATAACCAAGAGGGAGGGGCTTTCCCCCATGGGGGAGTACGGGCTCTCCAGCAGGCACGAGGTGATGGCAGAGGCCAGGCCCGAGAGGGAGATATTCGAGGCGTTCAAGGAGAGGCTGCTGGAGACCAGGATGAACCTGGTGTGCACCAACTGCGGCTTCTCGATAAAGCACACCGTAAAGGACCTGCCCAAGGAGATACAGTGCCATTCCTGCAAGGCCAGGATGATGGCCCCCATAAAGGACTACGAGAGGGACAAGGAGCTGGCGCTCAAGGCCAAGATAAAGGGGACCAGGAAGCTGACAGAGGAAGAGGAGAAGATGGTGAACGCCCTGCTCAGCGCGGCCAGCATGGTGGTGGCGTCAGGGCCTGTTGCAGTGAAGGTCTTCGCAGGGAGGGGGGTCGGCCCTTCCACTGCGGCCAGGATACTCGCCAGGATGTCGGAAGGAGACGAGCTTCTGAAGGACATACTTGAGGCGGAGCGGACCTTCGCCAGGACCAAGCAGTACTGGGGCTAGAAAGCGTACTCCCTTCGGAAGCGGAGCAAGGCGAAGCTCCCGTTGATTGGAAGTCAAGAAACCAGGGTTTCTTGGCTAGCCCCTGCTTATCCTTATCAGCTCCTTGCCGTCCCTTTCCCCCAGGTACTCAACTGTAAGGGAGTGTTTGCCGGGGCCGAGTATGAGGTCCTCGTCGACGTCCATTTCCCTGTAATCCAGCAGCATCTTGACCTCATTGTCCTTCCCCAGGCCGTATCCGAAGCTGGGGTACATGCGACTGAAGAACGTGCCCCAGCCTATCAGGGGCATCCTGTCCTCCAGGACGTCCCAGCTGCCCCTGGTGAAGGCGAGCAGTATCCTGGAGTTCCTGCCAGCTGACCTCATCTCAAGCATGTGGCCCCCCAGGATTGGGCTTGCGGCTATGTGCACAGGGCTCTGGTAGGCGAACACCAGACCGTACACCACGCCTCCGACATAGCTGGCTATGTAGAAGTGGTCCGGTTTCTCCCAGGTGCCAGAAGCCTGGGAGGCAGGCATGTCTCCCTCCCCCGGGACATGCACCATGCTCGAAGTGTCGTTTATGTTGAGCTTCACCGTGACGTCGGAAGATGCGGCAGCAAGGCTGGACGAGAGCAGGGACAGCACAAGGCATGCAGCAAGGGAATGTTTCAGGCCCATCGCTTAATAATTGGCCTGAAGCGTATAAATTATGTCCTCCTGACTGCTATGACAGGCCTGCTGTTCTCGTCCCTGACATACTCCACTATCATGCTGTGGGAGCCGGGGTTGAGCATGATGTCATCCTCTATGTCCAATGTGTTGTTGTAGTCCAGAAGCGCCTTAAGCTCCTGGAACAGGCCGAGCCCGTAGCCGAAGCTCGGGGACACCTTCTTCAGGAACTCGTAGGACTCTATCAGGCCCATCTTCTCCTCTATGTTCCTCCAGTCTCCCTTGGTGAAAGCTAGGAGGGCCAGGGAGTTCTCCTTGTCCATGGATATGGACATGGTATGGGAAGACTCAGTGCTGCTGAACCTGAGGAACCCGGGGTTCTGGTAGGCGAACACCAGGCCGTACAGGAGGCTGCCGCTGTAGCTGGCAAAGTAATAGTGGGGCGGGTTGTTCCAGACGGTCCCCCACTGGCTGGCGGGCTTGGCGCCTGCCCCGGGCACGTAAACCATGTTGCTGGTGTTGTTTATGGTCAGGCTGACTGTCACGTTGTCTATCCTGGCCGGGGCTATGGTAGAGTAGACCAGGTAGGAGAATCCGTCAGTGTCCTGGACAGAACCGTCTGAAACGGTTATGGTCACGCTGTAGGAGCCCACCTCGCCCTCTGTGGGCGTGTCGTTTATCTCCCCTGTCCCGGAGTCTATGGCGAACAGGCCTGTGTTGTCAGACCAGGTAAGGGTGTCCAGGCCGTCATCCACGTCAGGGTCTGACGCATTGTAGTCATGGTAGAACTCCGAGCCCGCCACCTTGGTGACCGTTCCCAGGGAGGTGGTGATGGCCGGAGGGGCGTTGGCTATGGTGAGGGTCGCATTGTTCCAGTCGCTCTCGTTTGTCGTGCCGTCGTCCATTATGACTGAGCATTTCCATGCGTCCCCTTTCGTGTAGTTGCCGGAGTACACCGTCACGATGTGAGACAGAGTCCCGTTGGTTACGGACTTGCTCCCTGAGTAGAGCAGAACCGATCCGTTCCAGACGTGCCAGTGGGCGGTCAGGGCGGACTGCAGGGAATCATTGCCCTTCGCATAGCATGATATGTCCTCATTCGTGTGGTTGTTGCCGTTGGTGGAGTTAAGGATGATTTGCAGGGTGTTGGGGGGCTGGTCAGGGATTCCCTGGACCGTCAGGGTGGCGTTGTTCCAGCCCGTCTCGTTGTCATCAGAGTCCGACATCAGGACAGAGCAGTTCCACTCGTCGTCCGCTGATGTGTTGGCCCTGTAAAGGACTGAAACGGATGAGACAGAGCCGTTCTGTATTGTCGTGCTGCCGGTCTCATTGAGGGTCCCGTTCACCCACCACTGCCAGTATGCCGTCAGGCTGGAGCTCTCCCCGTCATCCCCCTCTGCCCAGCAGTAAAGGTCCTCCGTTGTGTAGTTGCTGTCGCTGGTGGTGTTCAGGGCCATCCTGACCGTGTCCGGAAGGACGTTGACCACATCCAGGGGGGTGCTGTTTACGGCTGTTCCGTCGGATTCCCCGTCATTGGGAGTGACCTCGCATATCCAGGTCTCGCCCCTGCTGGTGTTGCCCGAGGTCACGACGGTCGCGTTCTCCAGTGAGGGCTGGACAACATTGTCCCTGTACCATATGTAAGTGTTGGTTACAGGTTCGCCGTCTATGTCAGAGGTTGAAACGTTCCAGCAGAGGAGGTCCTCGCTCGTGTGGTTGTTTCCCGTGGTGGTGTTCAGCTCGGGCTGGCCGTGTGTGGGCACATGGTTCCTTATGGACAGGCTCCTGTTCTCCCAGGATGTCTGGTTCAGTATCAAGTCTGACAGAAGGACAGAGCAGTTCCATTCCTCTCCCTTGCTGGTGTTGCCCGGGGATATGGATGATGCAACAGACAGTGTCCCGTTGGGGACGGTCGTGCTGCCGGTCTCGTTGAGGGTCCCGTCCACCAGCCACTGCCAGTATGCCTCCAGGCTGGCCTGCTCGGAGTCGTTGGCCTCCACCCAGCAGTAAAGGGTCTCGTTGGTGTGGTTGCCCTGGGTGGTGGCATTGAGCAGCATCTGCACAATGTTGGGCACAATGTTTATCTTGTCTGTCCTGGGCGCCAGGTCTACCACGAGCCCCGAGACGTTCGCACCGTTGAAAGAAAGATACGGGTATTGGGAGCCGGCGTCCCCATAGCCGCTGGAGTCTGTGTCATATATCTCCAGCCCCGGGACGTCGTCCCAGGAGTTGCCCTGGGCCACACCTCCTATGGTGGTGTTGAATAGATTATTGAAGCCCCCGCTTGAGTCCGCATGCACATCCACGCTCTCATTGAACTCATTATGGTAGAACATGTTGAAATCGGAACTGACACTGATGTTGACGCCCACAGTGTTGTTGTAGAGGGTGTTGTTCCGGAATATGCTGCTGTTGGAGTCCTCCAGGAAGATTCCCCAGGTGTTGTTGTAGAGGGTGTTCCCCGTGAAGTTGCAGTCAAGAGTCTGGTTCATGAATATGCCGTGGTCGTTAAGCCAGAACGTGTTGTTCTCCACTGTCTCGTTGTCGGCCCTTTCCAGGTTCAGGCCCTTCGTGTTGTTGATGAAGCTGTTGTAAGCTATCAGGTTGAAGGACAGGGCCCACTTGCATTCCCCTGCCTCGCAGTAGCCGGTGCAGCATTCCCAGTTGGCTGTGCATCCGATGTAACCGAAAGGGTAGCAGCAGCTGCCCCAAGAGCATTCCATCACCCCGCAGCAGTCGCCGTTCACGCTGCAGCTCTGCCCAACCTGGGCGCACCTGAACAGGGGATTGTATACCCATATCCCGTTACCTGAGCCCCTGTTGTGCGATATGGTGTTGTGGGTCAGGTTGTTGTGCCTGCCATACAGGTATAGGCCGTTCTTGTTGTATGATATGTTGTTCATGTGGACAGTGTTGCTGAAGGAGAGGTTCAGGTTGACGCCAACGACTGCGCTCCTGTTTATCAGGTTGTATTCGATTGCAGTGTCGTTCATGTCGTACAGCTGCATCCCTTCGGTGTTGTTCCATATCAGGTTGTGGCTTATGTTGCAATCCAGGGTGCTGTTGGAGTATACCGCATGCCCGTTCTCCCAGAAGCTGTTCCAGAACAAGGTAATGTTGTCAGCCCTGTCCAGGTAGACGGCCTTCGTGTTGTTCCAGAAGCGGTTGTTCCAGACCGTGTTGTTGGTCGCAGAGCCGTTCATCATTATGGAGGCGTATGTCTGGTTCTCGAAGGTGTTGTTCCAGACCGTGTTGTTGTGGCCGTCGTCGAACAGTATGGCTATCGTGTTGTTGTTGAACGTGCAGTTCTCTATGGCGGTGTTGTTCGGGTCTATGCCCACCACGTTGTGCTCTATCGTCAGGTAGCTTATCTTAAGGCCGCCCGGGCCCCTTCCGCCTATGCCGTCACTGCAGCCTGATATGGTGCCTGGGCCCATTATCTCGACCCCTGTGTGGCCGTTCAGCTCTATGCAGCTGTAGCCTTCCCCTCCCGTGACCGTGTGGCCGCCGAGGCTTATCACAGTATCGTCGGCTGTCACTGTGAGGGCGTCGCCCCCGGAGCCTGATATGTCGCCGCTGACGGTCACGGTTCCCGAGACATCGTCCCCGAAGTCATTGGTGACAAACGTGACGGTTATGGACGCTGTGTTGGAACTGGAGCTGAAGGCAGTGGTGCCTCCGGTCACTGTTGCGCTCGCGGTGGAGCCTGAAGAGCCGGCGGTCTGGTCCCAGGCATAGTAGGTGATGCTGCCTGAGCCGCCGCTTAAGGAGTTCGGCTGCAGCCTGACCGAGCTGCTGGCTGACAGCAGAAGGGCGCTGGACGTGCTTACTGTTCCTACGTTGGTCCAGCCTCCGCCAGTGTTGAACTGCCAGATTCCGGGGGAGCCTGTAGCTATGATGGCTATCCCTTCAGCCGCCCCGGAGTCGGCGTCGGTTATGGTCTCTCCCACGAGGTCTGAAACGACGATGCCGGAATTGTCAGTCTCGTCCTCTGTTATCGTCGGCAGGGTAGGGGAAGCTGAGGCCAGCACAGGCGCATCGTTCACCTCGTTCACGTTTATCGTTATGGTGTTGGGCGCGACCGAATCGGTAGTCCCGTCATTTACGGTGAAGCTGAAGGAATCATAAGGGGCCCCGTTTCCGTCGGACACCGGGTCGAAGGTGAGAAGGCTGGCGTCCAGGTCGGCCTTGGATATCACGTCATTTAGGCCCACTGCCGCCCCGTCGAGCTTCAGGTCCCCGACCGTTTCAAGGGCAGTTATCTCTATGCTGGCCATGATGTCCCCGTCTACGTCATCGTACCCGAAGTCAGCGGTTGATATGACCAGCTGGTTGTCCTCGTCCACGGAAAGGGTATTGTCTGAGGCAGTGGGGGCGTCGTTCTGTTCTGTCACGTCTATCGTCAGGGTGTCGCTGGAGCTGTAGAGGCTGCCGTCTGACACCTGGAACTCGAAGCTGTCGTATGAAGCCCCGTTGGCGTTTGCCGCTGCATCGAACGTGAGCTTGCCTGAGGATATGTCAGCAGCCGATATCTCCTGGTTCTGGGTGACGGCCACGCCTTCGTATTCCAGGTCACCAGTGGATTCCAGGGCGGTCACCTTTATGCCCTGGAAGGTGTCTCCGGTGTCAATATCAGAGAACGGGAAGTCTGATGCCTGGAAGACGTACTGGGTGTCCTCCAGGGTCGTGACCGTGTTGGCTGATGTGGTGGGGGCGTCGTTCTGGACGGTCACGTCAATGGTCATGGTGTACCCCCCTGCCGAGAAGTCAATGCCGTCTGACACCTCGAAGCCGAAGCTGTCGTACGAGGCCCCGTTGGCGTTTGCCACCGGTGTGAACTTGAGGTTGCCGCCGCCGATGTCAGCCGCTGCTATCTCGTCATTGAGCTCTACGGCTACCCCGCTGACGGTCAGTGAACCGACATCCTCCAGGTCGGTCACCTTTACGGCATGGAGGGTGTCGCCCGAGTCTATGTCAAAGAACCCGAAGTCATCGATTGCGAACACGTAGTCGTTGTCTTCAAGCGTCGTTACCGTGTTGGACGATGCGGTGGGCGCATCCTGCTGGGCTGTTACGTCTATCGTCATGGTATATGTCAGAACGCTGTAGTCAGTGCCGTCGGACACCTTGAAGGTGTAGGTGGCGTAAGGGGCGCCGTTGGCGTTTGCCGCTGCATCGAAGGTAAGCAGGTTATTGTCTATGTCAGCCACTGGTATCTCGTCGTCAGCCGATACGTCTGTGCCGTCCCATTCCAGGTCGCCCTCGGTTTCTGTTGATATTACCTTGATGCCCTGGAAGGTGTCTCCGGTGTCAATGTCAGAGAATGTGAAGTCCGGGGCAGAGAAAATGTACTGCGTGTCCTCTGTCCCGCTGACCAGGTCGTCCCCTCCCGTAGGCGGGTCGTTCGCAGCGTTTATGTTGATGGTCATGGTGTACGTGGCCACGGAGAAAACGGTCCCGTCCCCGACCTGGAAAGTGAAGGTCGCATAAGGGGCCCCGTTCTCGTTTGCCGCTGCATCGAAAGTGAGCTTGCTCGCATCCAGGCCGCCTGATGCCGGGATCTCCTGGTCAGCTGTCACGTCCACGCCGTCGTATTCCAGGTCGCCTGCAGTCTCCACTGTCTTTATCTTCAGGGTCGTGAAGGGATCCCCGTCAACGTCTGACCAGGTGAAGTCAGAGTCAAGTATGGCCAGCTGCGTGTCCTCTGTCCCTGTGACTGCATCATTGTCCCCTGTCGGGGCGTCGTTCTGTGCTGTGACAGCTATTGTCATGGTGTAGGCCAGCGCGCTCCAGTCAGTGCCGTCGTACACCTTGAAGGTGTAGGTGGCGTATGGCTCGCCGTTGGCGTTGGCTGCGGGCACGAAAACCAGGTTGCTGGCGTCCAGGTCTGCCTTGTCTATCGCGTCAAGGGCTATCACTGGGACGCCGCTCAGCTGGAGCTCGCCCTGGACCGGCAGGGTGGTTATCTCGACCTGGTCAAGCGTGTCCCCTGAATCCACGTCAGAGAAGCTGAAGTCACCGGCTGAGAACGTGTAGCCGTTGTCCTCCAGGGTCACGATTGAATTGTCCGAGGCTGTAGGGGCGTCGTTCTGTGCTGTGACGTCTATTGTCATGGTGTTGGGGGCAACCGAATCAGTCGTGCCGTCATTTACCGTGAACTCGAAGCTGTCGTATGACGCGCCGTTGGCTTCTGCTTCAGGGTCGAACGTTAGAAGGTTGGCGTCAAGGTCAGCCACAGGTATGACCTGGTTCAGGGTAACGTCAACCCCGTCGAGCTTGAGGTAGCCTGAGGTTTCGAGCGTTGTTATCTTTACGCTGGCCAGGGAATCGCCTGCATCGATGTCGGAGAAGCCGAAGTCAGCCGCCACGATGGTCAGCTGGGTGTCCTCCAGGGTGGTCAGGGTGTTGTCTGAAGCCGTTGGCGCGTCGTTCTGGACGGTCACGTCAATGGTCATGGTGTACCCCCCTGCCGAGAAGTCAATGCCGTCTGACACCTCGAAGCCGAAGCTGTCGTACGAGGCCCCGTTGGCGTTTGCCACCGGTGTGAACTTGAGGTTGCCGCCGCCGATGTCAGCCGCTGCTATCTCGTCATTGAGCTCTACGGCTACCCCGCTGACGGTCAGTGAACCGACATCCTCCAGGTCGGTCACCTTTACGGCATGGAGGGTGTCGCCCGAGTCTATGTCAAAGAACCCGAAGTCATCGATTGCGAACACGTAGTCGTTGTCTTCAAGCGTCGTTACCGTGTTGGACGATGCGGTGGGCGCATCCTGCTGGGCTGTTACGTCTATCGTCATGGTGTAGGACAGGGAGGAGTATTCGGTGCCGTCGTACACCTGGAACTCGAAGCTGTCGTATGACGCGCCGTTGGCGTTTGCCGCTGCATCGAAGGTCAGGCTTCCTATGTCGCCCACGGCTATTTCCTCGTTCTCTGAAACGTCCACTCCGCTTATCTCCAGGTCGCCCACCGATTCAACGGCCGTTATCTTGATGCCCTGTATGGTTTCTCCTGTGTCAACGTCGGTGAAGGGGAAGTCGTCTGAAGAGAAGGTGAAGGTGGTGTCCTCTGTCGCCGTCACGGTGTTGGCGGAGGAGGTCGGGGCGTCATTGACGGCTGAAACTGTTATCTCAGAAGTGTCGCCGGCAGTGCTGAAGGCTGTATCGCCCCCCCTGGAGGAAACGCCAGTGTAGTCGCCAGGGGAAAGGCCGTCTGACTGGTCCCAGGCGTACCAGGTGACGGAAGCTGTGTCCTCGTTCTGGGCGTCCGGCACGAAGCGCAGGTAATCGGTGGAGCCCAGCAGCAGGGCGCTGGTGGCGTCGACCGAACCGACGTCTTCCCAGATGCTGCCCCCATCAGTGGAATACTGCCACTTGCCGTTGCCGTCCGAGGTGCTGTATACGGCTATACCTGTGGGGTCAGTCGGGTCTGCGTCCGATATGGCCGTGCCTGTTATGGTCGAGACTGTGTCTCCTGAATTGGCCGTGTCGTCTTCTGTTATGCCGGTGAATGCATTCCCTTCTGGCGTGACCTCTGGCGCGTCGTTGACATTGTTCACGTCTATGTAAACTGTAGTGGGGTCCAGTGCCCTCTCAAACCCCTCGTCCCAGAAATAGAATGTGAAGGAGTCGTAGGGGCTCCCATAACCGTCCGCAGCCGGAGTGTAGGAAAGCAGCCCTGATAAGATGTCGACCTTTGTTATCTCCTGGCCGGGCAGTGAAGGCATCCCTCCATAGTCAAGGTCCGCCTCTGAAGTGACAGAGGCCAGCTCTATAGAAATCCAGTCATGCCCCTCGTCATCATAGAAGACATCATCGAACTCTGTTTCAGTGAACACGTATTTGGTTTCCTCGTTAGTGACCACGGTTATGTCCCCGGTCGGGGCCGGGGGAATGAACTGGGGAGGCTGCGGGGGAGGAGAACCGAATTCGAAGACCTCTGACTCTGCGCCCACATGGAGCCTGAAGTTGGGCACCTGACCGTCAACGAGCCCAACGGTAAGGGTTATCTCCTGGAAGGGCTCGGCTGTGTCTGAGGAGAAGGCATAGCTTGTAACGCCCTCAACCCAGACAGGAAGGACATCAGAGGCGTTGTGGTAGAAGACCACAACGAAGGTGTCCCCCTCTATGCCCGAGGACACGAAGGTCGTGTCGTATTCCTCCTCGTCCTCCAGCTGGCTGAACTGGACGCCAGGTTGCTGGGCAGGCCCATTGCCTGCATCAGCCGCAGGAGGCGTCATATCAGGATGTGCTGCCGGAACATGGTTAAGCAGCAGGAAAGCGCCTGCCAGAAGGGCCACGATTATGGCTGCCGCTGCCAGATACGCCATGTTGCTGCTCCTCTTGGGTTCCTTCTTCCTGGCCATCACACGCTCCTGTTTATGTATATGGCAGGCTTTCCGCCCACCGAATGCGGGTACTCTATTGATATTTCATGCGTTCCCGGGTTAAGTATCAGCTCATTGAGTATGTCCATTCCCTCGGGCTCCACTATGGTCTTGACGGGATGGTAGAGCCCCAATCCGTATGCGAAGCTCGGGGATATCTTGCTCAGGAACTCCCCTGCCTCTATCAGGCCTATCTTCTCCTCTATGTTCTTCCAGTCGCCCTTGGTGAACACGAGGAACGTCTTTCCGCTGTTGCCGTTGTTGAGGCTCATGGTGTGGCTGCTGGAGCCCTGGGTCAGCTCTATGTATTCCGGCTTCCCGCTCGCATGAACCAGGCCATACAGCACCCCGTTCAGGTAGCTGGCCATGTACCAGTGGGGCGGGCTGGACCATCTGGTGCCGAACTGGGTGACTGGCTTGGCCCCTGCCCCTGGCACGTACACCATGTTATTGGTGCTGTTTATCTTGAGACCGACAGTGAAGTTCTTGGGCACAACCTTGGGCCTGCGCATGACGATGTAAGTGAAGCTGTCCTGTCCCGTGCCAGAACTCTCATCGGTTGCCGTTACGGTTATGCTGTAGCTGCCTATCTCTGATGCCTGCGGGGTATGGTTCATCAGGCCGGACTCAGCGTCTATGGCAAACAGTACGGTGTTGTCCGTCCAGGTCAGGTTGTCGTTCCCGTCGTCAAGGTCGGCGTCATTCGCGTTGAAGTCGTAGGTGTACTCCTCCCCCACATAGGCGGTCACTGAAGCCAGGGGATTGGATATCGCCGGGGGCGTGTTCAGTATGGCCATGGTGGCATTCCTCCAGGACGTGTCATTCACGAACCCGTCGTCCAGCAGGACGGAGCAGTTCCAGTTGTCCCCCTTGGCGGTGTTTGCGGAGGAAAGGGTAGAAACAAGCCCCAGGGTGGCGTTTGGAACAGTTGCGCTTCCTGAACTGAACAGGGCGGAACCGTTCCACCACTGGTAATGGAACGTCAGCGTCGGGCTCTCCGGGTCGGTGCCCTCTGCCCAGCACTGCAGGCTGTCCGAGGTCCTGTTGCTGCCGGATGTGGAATTGGCCTTGACTGAAACGAATGACGGGGGCGTGTTGGGCACGAGCAGCACAGTAAGGGTCGCATTGTTCCAGGAGCTCTCGTTCTGTATGTCGTCCTCCATTATGACAGAGCAGTTCCATTCATCATCAACCGAAGTGTTGCCGAAGCCTATCACTGACAGCAGCTCCAGGGTGCCATTAGACACCGTGGTGTTCCCTGTCTCATTGAGCGTGCCGTTCACCCACCACTGCCAGTGGGCCGTCAGGGTGGCGTTCTCGGCGTCCTCTGCCTCTGCCCAGCAGTAGAGGTCCTCTGTCGTGTAATTGTTCCCGTTGGTTGAGTTGATGAAGACCTGGTTGGTGACTGCGGGGGCGTCAAAGTATTCCAGTATCGTTACGTTGACAGGCGATGACGTGTTAGATGATACGCCTGCCTCCGCCGAGGAGAATATGACGGTGAAGTTGTAGCTTGAGTTCCCTGCGCCTGTTGCGTTGACCGTCCATTCCGGCTCGCAGAAATCCCCGGGCCTCATGTCCTCCAGGCAGGTGAGGTTCCAGGGGTATCTGGGATTGTCGCTGGTGGTGTAGAAGGGGGTGGCGCCCAAGGACATCGAAACGGTTCCCTTGGGAGCAGCCCCTGCCAGGACGCTAATTGCCTCGAGGCCTAATGGCCCGAGAAGAGGGGGAACGGAATTGTTGATGCTGGTCACGGAAGAAGTGGTGACATTGTATATGTCCACGTTGGAGTTGTCGGAAACTATGTAATCGTTGTTGGAGTTGACCGTCACGCCGCTCGGGTTGGAGAGCGTGGCGCCGTTGACCAGGGTCACTGCATTGGTGGTGTGGTCCATCTTATAGACGGCAGCGTTGTTGGTGTCACCTATTACATAGTCGCCGTTCTTGTCTATCTTCATTGCAATCGGCCAGCTGAAGAGGGCGTTGCTCGTGGGAGGCACCGAAGACGAGTAGTTCAGGATTGTCACGTCCAATGTGTTCTTGTCCACCCTGGCCACGTACGACCCGATGGTATAGGTGTCATCCCCTCCGCATACAATGTAGTCGCCGTTGGAGTCTATGTCTATGCCGTATACCAAATCCCCTGAGCCGAGGGGCATGAATCCCGACTGGTTGACAAGGACCACGTCATATGTGTTCTTGTCCATCTTGTACACCGCAGGGTCGAAATTGGTGTCCCCTCCCGACAATATGTAGTCACCGTTCTGGTCTATCGATATCCCCGTCAGGCCTCCCCAGCTTCCCCAGGGGGCGCCCAGGGAACTGGAGTCATTCAGGATGGTTATCTGGTTTGTGCTGGAGTTCATGAGGAGCACGGCAGTGTTTCCGCTGTTCCAGCCGGCATCCACTATGATGAAATTGCCGTTGGAGTCTGTGTCCATGTCTATCGGGACGTCCAGGTACCCGCCTGATGAATAGTATGTGTTGTTGAGCACCGTCAGGTCATGGGTGGTGCCGTTCAGGAACAGGATGCCTCCCCCTGTCCAGGCGTCGGAGTCGCCGAGGATGATGTCGTCATCAGCATACGGGTAGCCTGCCGGCGGGCTGGTGACCGTCGGGTCCAGTGTGGCGGTCACGTTGCCGCATTCCCCTCCAGTGCAGTTCACGCCTGCCTTGTAAGGGAAATAACGGTATTGGGTCGCATTGTATTCGTTCGCTGCGGGAACGAGCTGGTACGGTATCAGCTGGCCGTAAGGAACGTCGAACTCCCTCTGCTGGCTGGTGCCGACCTGGGTGGTGTCATAGCAAACCGCAGTCACAGTCCAGTTGCCTGATTCGTTTATCAGGACGTCAGCATGGTCCAGGGTATGGTATCCGCCTGAGGGCACGGAAATGCCGCTGTTCACGTAGGTGAAAGAGTCGTCCTCGTTCACTATGGTGAAGTTCACGCTGGCTATCTGGTATGTGCCCTCTGTGCAGTTGGCCCTCACCCTGGTTATGTTGTAGCCCCATGGCACAGAGGTGCAGTTGGTCCAGTCCGTACCGTTCAGCTCGCAGTTGGTCTCTGTCATGTTGGGGTACATGTAGGGCTCCCCTGAGCCGTAGGAGGTGAACTGCGTGACATTGTACCTGTACACCGTGTTCGCGCTGTCATATCCTATCACTTCGCATATGCCCGCCGGGCACGCAACGAAGCTGCCGTTGTCGGCAGGGTCCCATTTGGGCTCTATGGAGGTCCAGCCGAGGTCAGTGGTGTTTATCTGGTACAGGGTTATGTTGGCAGTGGCGTTGGCTGCGGGGACCTCTGTCGAGTTGACGAACACCATGTTCCATTCCAGCAGGGTGTTCTGGCCAAGGTCATGGAGGGTTCCGAGGGAGCCGTTCGTCCAGGACAGCCTGGACCAGCTCCTGTTCTCCAGGGAGAGGCTGAAGCCTTTCCCGGTGTAGTTGGCCCCGGCATCATAGAAGCTCTCGTTGTAGATTATTGCCAGCCTCCCCGAATGGTTGGCAACGGATTGGCCTGCCCTGAAAAAGTCCGTGTTGATGGTGAGGTCTGCAGGCACCGTGTCATTGGAGAGGGTGCAGTTGTGCATCTCGAACTCCCTGGTGTTTATGGTCAAAGGGGTGGCGTTTATGTACAGGGTGGCGTCTGTGGCGTTTATGTAGGTGAAGTTGAACTCGCTGTTGGTCGCGTCATTGTCTTGGAACCTGAAGCCTGATGTTACCATCAGGGCATTGTCATCCTCGTCCAGGAAGGCCATCGTGCCGCTGTTGCCGTCTCCCGGGTAGCCTTCCCCGCCGCCCACGCTGATGCCGGACAGGTCGGAAAGGCTCAGGTTGGTCGTGTTGTACCTTATCACCACCCTTCCGCCGCCGCCGCCATATCCGTAGTATATAAGGGAATAATAGTATCCGTTGCCTCCCCTGGCAGATATCCGGTTCAGGCCCAGTATCTCGTCTGCGGCTATGTACACAGAGCCCCCTGAGCCGGAACCGCCGTACCTGCCCCAATACAGTTGCGGGTTGGGCGTGGTGGTCCCTTCAACATCTATCAGGCCTTCCATCACCAGCCTGTCGGAGGCCGTCATGCTCACGGAGCCTCCCCCGCTGCCTCCCCTGACCAGGTAGGAATTGGCTCCAGCGCCTCCGGAGCCCATGTCGCCTGGGTTGAATGATGACCCGTACGGGTTTCCCTTGCCTAATGCAATGGACGGCCCGCCGCCCCATCCCCCATGTCCGGCTGCGGGGCCGTAACTGGTGCTTGTGACATACCTCCCGGCGCCAGGTCCGCTTCCGCTCTGTCCCACATTGCCGCCGCTGTACCCGGTCCCGTTTGCCCTTATCTCTGAGCCCGAATCCATTGTTATGTTTGAAGCGATGAAAGATGTGCTGTTCCCGCACAGGTACATGCTGTTGCTTATGTGCATGTCAGAGGCCTCAATCGTGATGTTGAAGTGGGTATTGTTCCAGGTTGACAGGGTTGAGTTGTAGGTGTCGGATACCTCTAGGCTTATGGACGTCATGTTGGCCCTCACCCATGTGGCATTGAATACCGTCAGGTTGGTCCAGTTGAACAGCTGGGGGTTGGTGATGTAGTCGTCCTCCTGCCACCTGAAGCCTCCTGTAATGAAGATAGTGCCGTCGTCCTCGTCTATCAGGGCCATGGTGCCCGGCATGCCGTCGCTCGAGCCGTGCCCACCGCCAGTTTCTGATGATATGAAGTCGGACAGGAGGACATCTGTCTTATTGTATATCACCACTATCCTTCCGCCTCCGCCGCCGCCGCCGTAGTTGGTGCCGGAATATGAGAAGCCGTCGCCTCCCCTGGCGTAAAGGCTGTATGTGCCTGACACGTTGTCGGCCTCTATGTGTACGGACCCGCCTGAGCCCGAGCCGCCGTACCTGCCCCAGTAGGTCTGGGCGTTCGGGCAAGGCTTGCCGTCAGCTATCGCCGTTGCATTGATGATGAGGTTCTCGGCCTTTATTATGACAGAGCCGCCGGCATCGCCCCCTACAACCGAATAGCCGTTGGAGCCCCCGCCCCCTGAACCTATTTCGAAAGCTTTGAAGGAAGAGCCGTACCACCAGCCGTCTCCTCCTATGGGGTACGCTCCCATCCCGCCGTATCCGCCTCCGCCTGCCTGCTGGTAGCCGCCTGCTCCTCCACCTGGCCCGTTGCCGTCCTGGCCGACCAGGCCACCTGAGTACCCGAATCCCGTGGAGTTGAGGACACTGCCTTCTGACAGGGTTATGTTGCCTCCTGTCATGTTCGTTATTCCGACTATGTTAGAGGCCCGGATGTCCATTGCATCCGAGTTCAGAAGATGGTATCCGTCTCCGTTGCTGCTTTGGGAATAGAGGCTCATGTCATACGCTTCAATCCTGGGGGCATCCAAGGTCAGGTTGCATCCGTAATTCATCCATGTGGCGTTGGTTATTTCCAGTGTGTCTGAAGCGTTTATGCTGAGGTCGGAGACATTGCTCCTGACCAAAATCGCTTCCTGTACGGTCAGGTTGGTCCAGTTGAACCAGAGCGGGTTGTAGGAGTAGTCGTCCTCCTGCCACCTGAAGCCGCCTGTAATGAACAGATTGCCGTCGTCCTCGTCTATCAGGGCCATGGTGCCTGTAAGCCCGTCCCCTGTATAGGATTGCCCGCCGCTGGCGTTTGATGAGATGAAGTCTGAAAGGGGAACGTCGGTTTCATTGTACCTGACAACTATCCTTCCTCCCCCTCCCCCATAACCGTAGTAGTTGCTCGAGTAGAAATACCCCCATCCCCCCATGGCACGCAGGCTGTATGTCCCCGATATGTTGTCTGCCTCGAGATGTATGGACCCCCCTGAGCCCGAGCCTCCGTACCTGCTCCAGTATGTGCTGGGGTTGGGGGTGCAAACCCCGTCCGCTGTTATCTTGGCGTTTATGGAGAGTGTCTCTTCAGCCTTGATCATGACAGAGCCGCCGGCATCGCCACCCTTGACTGAGTATCCGTTTGATCCTCCCCCTCCTGAACCCAGGTCAAAGGCGTTGAAGGACGAGCCGTACCAGCTTCCAAGGCCGCCTGATGAGCCCCCGCCTGAGCCGCCGTAGCCTCCGGCCCCGCCGGCCGAGTATCCCCCTGCTCCTCCCCCTGGGCCGTTGCCGTCCTGGCTGACCAGGCCACCTGAGTACCCGAATCCCGTGGAGTTGAGGACACTGCCTTCTGACAGGGTTATGTTGCCTCCTGTCATGTTCGTTATTCCGGTGAAGGAAGCCTCACGTATCCGGATGTTGTCCGCATCCAGCACATGGTATCCGCTGCCGTTGCTGCTCTGTGAGTACATTGTCAGGTTGTACGCCTCCAGGACTGAAGCTTCCAGGGAAAGCCCGAGGACTGAAGCGTTCCAGACGACACGGGTCATGTTGAATGTTTCTGAAGCGTTTATGCTGAGGTCGGAGACATTGCTACTGACCATCATTGCGTCCTGCATGGTCAGGTTGGTCCAGTTGAACCATTGTGCATTGGTGCTGTAGTCATCCTCCTGCCACCTGAAGCCGCCTGTAATGAAGATGGTGTCATTGTCCTCGTCTATGAAGGCTGCCGTTCCTGTCTGGCCGTCCTCAGAGTTGGTGGCTCCCTGTACAGTCGGGCCTCCGGACACGTTTGCCGAGACGAACATGGGGACCGTCCAGGTTGTGGTGTTGTAGTAGACTGCTATCCTGCCTCCTCCGCCTCCGCCTGCTGAGAAAGAGGTCGTGCAGGGCGCCCCATAGCCTCCCCTGGCAGATATGGTGCCGGAGCCTGCCAGGTGGCTGGCTTCTATCCAGACAGAGCCTCCCGCCCCGCCTCCGCCGACGAAGGGGTAGCTGCCACATGAACCCCTGCCTCCTACCCCGTCGGCAGTTATCCGGCCGTCAAGGGTAAGGGTTTTGGCTGTTATCCTCACGGTCCCTCCTCCGTTGCCTCCGTGCTGGTTTGAGCCTGCAGAGCCCCCGCCTGAGCCCATGCTACTGGGCTGGAAGGAGGAGCCGTACCAGTTTCCGCCCGCCAGTGAAAAGGCTCTCCCCCCTTCGCCCCCGTGGCCTGCGCCAGAACCGCTTCCGGAGTATGAGCCTGTCTGGCCCCTTCCCCCTCCGGGGCCCTCTCCGTTGAGCGCAGAGTTGCTGTGGCCTCCCAAGTAGCCCTGGCCCGTGGCGTTTATGGCAGATGTGGCGTCCACAGTTACGTTGTCGGCTGTTATGTTTATGTTGGCTCCATTGAGGGTGGAGTTCTGGAGGATGAAGTCAACGGGGTCTATCACTATGCTCTGTGTCATGTTGGTGTAGTTCCAGAATGAGCTGTTGATGAGGAAGGTGTCCGACACATTCAGCTTCAGGAGGGTCATGTTTACGCTGACAGGGTCCGTGTCCTGCACGGTCAGGTTGGTCCAGTTGAACCAGAGCGGGTTGTAGGAGTAATCGTCCTCCTGCCACCTGAAGCCGCCTGTAATGAAGATGTTGTCATTGTCCTCGTCTATGAAGGCTGCCGTTCCTGGCTGGCCGGAAGATGAACCTGTTGCTCCTGATATCGTTGGCCCCCCCGAAACATTGGTTATGCTGAACCGGGATGCCGTCCAGGTTGTGGTGTTGTAGTAGACTGCTATCCTGCCTCCTCCGCCTCCGCCTGCTGAATATGATATGCTGCAGGGATAGCCGTTTCCCCCCTTTGCCGAGAGGTTTCCGGAGCCCGACAGGTGGCTGGCTTCTATCCAGACAGAGCCTCCTGCCCCGCCTCCTCCAAGGAAGGGGTAGCTGCCGCATGAGCCACTGCCTGATTCCCCGTCGGCAGTTATCCTGCCGTCAAGGGTAAGGGTCTTGGCCATTATCCTTATGGTCCCTCCTCCGTTGCCTCCTTTATAGTTTGAGCCTCCTCCGCCTCCGCCTGAGCCCATGCTACTGGGCTGGAAGGAGGAATTATGCCACATGCCGCCTGCCAGGTTGCCGGCATGTCCGCCCTCGCCTCCGTGGCCTGCGCCTGAGCCCCTGCCTGAATATGTGCCAGCTGAACCCTGTCCCCCACCTGGCCCCAAGCCATGGAGGTTTGAAGTTCCATAACCCCCCAAGTAGCCCTGGCCCGCGGAGCTGATGATTGAAGAAGAGTCTATGGTGACGTTGTCGGCTGTTATGTTTATGTTGGCTCCATTGAGGGTGGAGTTCTGGAGGATGAAGTCAACGGGGTCTATCACTATGCTCTGTGTCATGTTGGTGTAGTTCCAGAATGAGCTGTTGATGAGGAAGGTGTCCGACACATTCAGCTTCAGGAGGGTCATGTTTACGCTGACAGGGTCCGTGTCCTGCACGGTCAGGTTGGTCCAGTTGAACCATTGTGCATTGGTGCTGTAGTCATCCTCCTGC
>CAZKUD010000001.1:72201-119661 GCA_964555875.1 uncultured archaeon | reverse complement strand
GGTCAGGTTGGTCCAGTTGAACCATTGTGCATTGGTGCTGTAGTCATCCTCCTGCCACCTGAAGCCGCCTGTAATGAAGATGGTGTCATTGTCCTCGTCTATGAAGGCTGCCGTTCCTGTCTGGCCGTCCTCAGAGTTGGTGGCTCCCTGTACAGTCGGGCCTCCGGACACGTTTGCCGAGACGAACATGGGGACCGTCCAGGTTGTGGTGTTGTAGTAGACTGCTATCCTGCCTCCTCCGCCTCCGCCTGCTGAGAAAGAGGTCGTGCAGGGCGCCCCATAGCCTCCCCTGGCAGATATGGTGCCGGAGCCTGCCAGGTGGCTGGCTTCTATCCAGACAGAGCCTCCCGCCCCGCCTCCGCCGACGAAGGGGTAGCTGCCACATGAACCCCTGCCTCCTACCCCGTCGGCAGTTATCCGGCCGTCAAGGGTAAGGGTTTTGGCTGTTATCCTCACGGTCCCTCCTCCGTTGCCTCCGTGCTGGTTTGAGCCTGCAGAGCCCCCGCCTGAGCCCATGCTACTGGGCTGGAAGGAGGAGCCGTACCAGTTTCCGCCCGCCAGTGAAAAGGCTCTCCCCCCTTCGCCCCCGTGGCCTGCGCCAGAACCGCTTCCGGAGTATGAGCCTGTCTGGCCCCTTCCCCCTCCGGGGCCCTCTCCGTTGAGCGCAGAGTTGCTGTGGCCTCCCAAGTAGCCCTGGCCCGTGGCGTTTATGGCAGAGCCCGGTTCTATCACCACAGAATCGTCTGCTGTCAGGTTTATCGAGATGTTGTACACGCTGCTGTTGGCGTACAGGTTAGCCCCGTTGGTGACATTGATGTTCCTGCAGTAGACGGAGCTGCTGATTACCGTGTCCGAGGCTATCGTCCAGTTGCCGTCAGGCTGGCCCAGGCAGTTGTAGTAATCCTGGCTGGAATATGAAGTGAAATGGCTTGCATTGAACATGTAAGTGCTTCCTGAATAGCTGACGTTCTGGCAGACAGACGCAGGGCAGGCAGTGAATGTGCCGTCGTCCTCAGGGTCCCAGAGGGGCTCCGGGTAGGATATCCCAACCCCGTACTGGCTTATGACTGCCGTGTCATTGAGCTGGGAGGAGTTGACCTTCGTGAAGTTGCTGGCAATCACGACATGCCTCGTGAGGTTTATCATCCGGGTCAGGTTGAGCCTGTGGGTGTAGTTTATCATGCCGTAGGTCGTGTCCTCCAGTATGGCGTTGCCTGATGCCATCGTCCGGGTGAAGTTGCTGTCCAAGCTGTTCCTGACGTATATGGAGTTGTTGTTGCCCAGCATGGTGTTGTTGCTGAACAGGTTGCCCGAACTGCTCTGGACGTATATCCCGCTCGAGCTGTCATTGAAGGTGCTGTTCCTGATTACGCTGCTGTAGGTCCCTGACACGAATATGCCATAGAAGAAGCCGGAGACGTTGCAGCCCTCGACAACAGCGCCGCTCCTGCTTGCCATGCTTATGCCGCTCCCTGTGCCGTCCCCTGTGATGGAATAGCCGGAGCAGTCAAGCATGATGTTGTTGGCGCCCAGGGTCAGGCAGGTGCCTGAGCCGGTTATGTCCCTGCTGAGGGTCATGTTCCTGTAGAGCGTGTCGCCGCATTTCAGCACCTTTATTGTGCGCTCTGTGGAGTTGTAGGAGATTCCCGGGCCCTCATCGTCATGAGGGGTGATGTTGCACCTCCAGGTGTCGTCCTCTGTGGTGTTGCCCGATAGCACCAGCGTGGCGTTCTCCAGGTCTGGGCGAACAGAACCGTTCTGGTACCAGACTATCGTGTTGTTCACATGGTCACCGTCGGCGTCATATGTGCTCGTGTTGGAGCAGGTAAGGTTCTCGTCTATGTAGTTGGTGCCGTAGGTGCTGGTGAGGGACGGGACCCCCTGCGAGGGCGGTGTGTTGAGTATCAGGACGGTCCCGTTGTTCCAGGCGCTGTCGTTGGAGGCTATGTCTGACATCATCACCGAGCAGTTCCAAGTCTCGCCCTTCTTTGTGTTGCCGGAACCAAGTGTGCTGACGAGGGTGACGGTGTCATTGCTGACTGAAATCCAGCCGCCTGAGAATAGCTTTGTCCCGTTCCACCACTGGTAGTATGCCCTTATGGTGAGGTCGTTCGCGTCCACTCCCCGGGCATAGCACAACAGGCCCTCTGTGGTCCTGTTGAGGTCGGTGGACGTGTTGACGGCCAGATGGGTCGTGTTCGGGCTGCCGCCGTAGTTGTCAAGCACGAAGACCTTGCCTATGTCAATCTTGGAGGAGCTGTCCCAGTCGTATGCGCTTATCACCACCTCGTCCTGGCCGTCGCCGTCCAGGTCAGAGCCGTATATCCTGGAGCCCATCTGGTCCCAGTACTGGGAGGCGTACCATCTGGCGTCATATGAGCCGGATATGGATGAAGTCCCTGAGAACCTGTTAGGCTTTCCGTATACCAGGTAGGCCTTGTTGACGGACGTGGGGCCTATGTTGTGGAAGCCGCCTATCAGGATGTCCAGGTAGCTGTCGTTGTTCACGTTGGCTATGCTGACATACTGTCCTAGGTTCTCGTTGTAGCCCTCGCCGTACCAGCTGGCATTGAACACGTTCTCCAGGGTGTCGTTCACCCCGCTGCTTATGTTGCCGTATACCAGGTACACCTTACCGTCGTGGGTGTTGGCTGAGGAATGCCAGTAGTCGCCTATCAGGAGGTCGTCCTTCCCGTCATTGTCCACGTCAGCGACATAGGCCCTGTCAATGCTGGATTGCTGGTAGCTCCATACGGTGGCGTTCGTTATGTTGGTGGAGTTGACGGCAGTGTTCCAGCCCCAGTCAGTGTAGGGGCCGTAAGCTATGCTGAGGGTCTTGTTGATTCCGGGGGTCGCGTAAAGGACCAGGTCATTGAAGCTGTCGCCGTTTATGTCTCCCCCAAGCCAGACTGCCGAGGCCCCTGATATGGCGTCTCCCTCTATGGTCAGGTTGGCCACCGTGCTGATGTTGTATATGATGCCGGAGAGCCTTGTGCTCTCTCCCTCTATTATGTATGTGGTCCCGTACTGGCTGTCGCTCGCGCTTATGGCCAGGTCGTCATACTGGTCATTGGTCACGTTCAGGAATGTCCCCCCGCCCTGGGAGGAGCCCGCCCTCTTCCCGTATATCAGGGCGTCATACACTGAAGGGTTCGTTATGTTGTGGCTGCCGCTGAACCTGGTGTTTGAACCGTATATGATGTATGTGGAGCCGTTGGGGGAGTAGCCCTGCTTCCAGAACCAGGTGCTGTCCCCGAACACGAAATCGTCATAGCCGTCGCCGTCCAGGTCCCCGTAGCGCTTAGGGGTGCTGAAGCCTATCGCCACGCCCGAGGATGACCTGTTCCTGCCCATGTAGAAGGCGGCATCGGCATTGTTTACGCTTGTGTTGTACCCATTTGAGCTGTCAATCGGTCCGTAGAAGACATACGCAATGGGAGTGATGTTGTCCCCGCTGATGCCGGACAGGTCCTGCTTGGCCATTATCACCAGGTCCTGTATCCCGTCCCCGTCGAAATCTCCTGATGATATTGACTGGGCTTCGGAGTTGTTCACGATTGAGAAGGAGCCCACGAAACTGGCCACCACAGGGGGGTATGAGTCGCTGACCATATTGTTCCCGTGGATGCCCTCTCCCAATGGCATGAAAAGTGCGAGGGACACAGCAAAGGCTACCAAAACAAGCCCAGCTACCACTTTCGGGCTGCTTTTGCCCAGCATTAAATTGCCCTTCTACTTTCAGAAAGCGGTTCCCCTCCGCTTTATTATAGAATATAGTTGATTAATTATATAAGGTGAGCCTGGGCAATGCTTTTAAGCCACCCCTTCAAGAATTAAACTATAGAATCGACCTTAGGTGACTCTTTGATGGCCGGAAACGGATTCTTTGACCTGGAAAGGCCCGCGCTCGAGATGGCGAACAAGGGCCTTCGGACATGCAACAGGACGGACAAGATAGAGAAAGTAATAGGCATGATGCTGGATAAGCCATCCTACAGGAGGCTTCCGGTCCTCTACAAGGGGGAATTCCACGGCCTGGTCACCATAATAGACGTCCTGGAGTTCCTGTGCAGGAAGGCGCCTACCATCACGTCAACTGTCTCGAGGATAACGGAAACAGATGCAGTGGCCTTCAGGAAGGATGACACCGTCAGGGATGTCCTGGAGACCCTGGGCAGGGAGAACCTGGGCGGATGCCCCATACTGGACGGCAAGAGGCCCGTGGGCATGATATCGGAGTGGGACTTCGCCAAGAGGATAGACAGGAAGACCGGAATCAGGGTCAGGGATGCCATGTCACACCCGGCCGTGGTGAAGGGAAGCTGGCCTGTCAGGGACGTGGCCAAGTTAATCTGCCACGGCGCGTTCAGGCGCATGCCCGTGGCAGAGAAAGGGATACTCGTGGGGGTGGTGACCCCGTATGACATCCTGTCACACCTCCACAAGAAGGGCAGGCTGGGGAAGCTTAGGCTGGAAAAGGCGCCGGTGGAAAAGGTACTGCCCTCCAGGCTGGTGACGATAGGCCCTGATGCGGACATCCGGCAGGCGGTCCAGAAGATGGAGAAGAACAGGGTCGGAGGGCTGCCCGTGGAGCACGACCAGGAGCTTCTGGGGTTCATAACCGAAAGGGACGTCCTGGAAGTGGTGGCATGAGGGACGACAGGGAGCTGTTTCTGGGGGTGATAGAGGAGCTCAGGGGCAAGACCGTGGTGGTCGAGGGCAAGAAGGACCTGGTGGCCATGAGGGGCCTGGGATTCGAGGTGATACCCATCAACAGGAGGCACCTGGCGGACATCATACCCTTCCTGGAGGGGAAGGAGGTCGTCATACTGACCGATTTCGACCGTGAGGGCAGGAGGCTCTATATAAAGCTTAAGTATTTATTGACCAAATACAAGATAAAATCAAATTCACGCTTACGAGGTAAGATGATGTCATTGAAAAAGACCAGGATTGAAGACTTCAGGAAACTGGCAGATTCAGTCAGGGCATTAAAAAAGGAAGGTGATTGTTATGGCGAAACTAGCGCCAACGTCAATAAAGTACATAATTCATGCAACGATAAAGGCGAAAGGTGTAGTGGAAAAACCAGATGTGATAGGAGCTATTTTTGGTCAGACGGAAGGATTGCTTGGAACTGACCTGGACTTGAGGGAACTCCAGAGGACAGGAAGGATAGGAAGGATAGAGGTCAACGTCAAGTCCGAAGGCGGGAACAGCGAGGGGGAGATAGTCATACCGTCCTCGCTTGATTCCGCGGAAACAGCCCTCATAGCGGCGGCAGTCGAGACCATAGAGAGGGTGGGCCCCTGCACTGCAGAGATAACCCTCAACAACGTGGAGGATGTCAGGACGGTCAAGAGGGAGTATGTGATGGACAGGGCAAAAGGCATCCTGAAGAACATGATGGAGAAGGGGATGTCAGATTCCAACGAGGCTTCTGACAAGATAAAGGAGTCTGTCAGGACAGAGGAGATAGGAAGCTACAAGGGGGCGACCTGCGGGCCTACCATGATGGATTCCGAGGAGATAATAGTCGTGGAGGGAAGGGCTGACGTCATAAACCTGCTAAGGTACGGCATAAAGAATACAGTGGCAGTCGGTGGTACCTCCATACCTGACGCTGTAGTGGAGCTGGCAAAGGAGAAGTCAGTGACGCTGCTGGTCGACGGCGACCGTGGCGGAGAGCTGATAGCAAGGGAGTTCAAGCAGAAGGCAGACATAGACTTCGTTGCACAGGCGCCCATGGGCAAGGAGGTGGAGGAGCTTACCCAGAAGGAGGTCTTCAAGGCCATCAGGGACAAGGTTCCGGCCGCCCAATTTCCGCCCAAGAGGTCTGGCAGGCCTTCCGCCAGGGGAAGGTACGAGAGGAAGCCCGCAGGAAGGTATGAAAGGAAGTCCCTAGGAAGACATGACCGCTCGGAAAGGGGATCAGGCAGGAGGAACGACAGGCGCTCTGACAGGAGGTCCGGCAGCAGGGATGAGCGTCCAGGAAGGTACAGCCGCTCGGACAGCAGGGAAATCAGGCGCCCAAGGCCGCTCAGGCTGAAGGCCGAGCAGAAGGACACCTTCAGGAAGACCCTTGAAGAGCTGGTGGGCAGCAGGGCCGCATGCATATTCGATGACCAGGGCGAACTCCTGGGAAAGGTCCCTGTGGCAGAGCTCGTCAGCACGCTGGAGACCCTTGAGAAGCCCCATACCGTCATATTCGACGGCAAGGTGGACGCCAAGGTAGGGGCTGCAGCCAAGAAGAGCGGGGTGAAGTTCCTCGTCGGGACCGACAAGGAAAGCTTCTACACGCCCATAACAGTCGTCACCAAGAAGGACCTGGAGTGAGCCTTCACTCGCATTTCTTTATTGTTTTGTCCAGGGCAGACCTTAGTACGCCGGTGTAGTCCTTCTCGTCGTGGTAGTCGCTGGTGACCGTTATTATCCCATGGTCAGTCAGCTGGACCATGTCCTCTTTCTTGAGTGTGAGGACAGCCTCCACCGCAAGCTGTATGTTTCCGTAGCCTATGTCCCTGAATGGGGTGGGGGTGGACCTGACCTCCCCTCCTTCCAGCTTCTTGTGGCAGTGGAGTATCCCGTTTACCTCGTCCAGCCAGCCCCATCTCTTGGCGTATATCATGGCATGGAGAAGCGTCTCTGATGAGGGGTTCCTGTGACCCAACGCATTGACCAGGAACCCCACCATACCTGCGGAATTTAGGAACTTCAGGACCTTCGGGAGGTTGTCAAGGGTTATCTCCCTTATGCCAATGTGCCTTCTTATCTCGTCCATCATGCCCTGCCTCTTGAGGGAATGCATTGCCACCGCCAGGCAGTCTCCCAGGTTGTTGCCCATCCTTATCTTCTCCTCCCCCACGTGTATCTCCACTCCCTTCACGAAGACTATGTCCTGGGGCCTGATGCTGCTGAAGCTGCTTCCTGCAGCCGTTATGAAGAACCTGCCCCTTCTCCTGGATTCCCTCAGGCTTATGTTGCCTGCGTTGTCTGGGGCCCAGCCCAGGTCGCATATCCTCCTGGCCGTTGCCTTGAAGGCATCGAACAGGCCGCAGCCTATCATGTTCTCGCAGTAATTGCCGGGGGGCGACTCAAGCACCGTCCTGAACCCGGGCGTTTCCCCGGAAGCCGTTGCCATATCAATTAGATGGAACCGAGGTATTTAACGTTCCGCTTAGCCTCTATTAATATAGTATAAAGCAGAGGAACGTCAAGGAAGCCTAATCTTCTCCAGGAGGCCTATGTAGAGCTCCAGGCGCTTTATCTCCTTCTCCAGTATGGAGATGGTCTTCAGGGCCCTCTCCCTCTCCGGGCCTTTCACGCCTTCCAGGCCCTTCCTGCTCTCCTCGAACTCGGCCATGGAGGCCTCTATGGCCTTCTTTATCTTCAGCACCAGGGCGTTCTTGAGGCAGGCCAGGAGGTCGCCGTGCAGCCTGACGTACAGCTTCCTGTCTCCCGGCTTCTTCACCTTCTTTATGACACCCAGCACCTCCAGCAGGTCCAGGCTGAGGGACACCATGCCGCTCGAGTAGCCTGTCTCCTTCGCCAGGTCCTGCAGGCTCATCTGCCTGCCCTTCACCAGGAGGGCGCCTATTATCTTGCCGTGGGTGGGGGAATAGCCCAGGGAGCCTGCCACGTCCGAGAACGTCGAGAATACCTTCTCCTGGACATCTTTTCCACTGGCCATGTTGATAGATACTTTTATATATTTAAAAGTTTTAGAATCTATTAAAAGTATAAGAGATAAAAGACTGGAGACGAAATAAGTAACATGGCAGACGAGAAGGCCCAGGGAAAGGAAACACTGATAAACAGGACAGCTTCGCTTTGCCCTGAATGCAAGGAAATAATACCCGCGGACGTATTCGAGAGGGGCGGGAAGGTCTGGATGAGGAAGGAGTGCAAGAAGCACGGCAAGTTCGAGGAGCTCTACTGGGGAGACTATGACATGTTCAAGAGGGCAAGCAAGTATGCCCATGACGGCAAGGGGGTATCTAACCCCAACGTGAAGAAGGAGAAGGTGGTCTGCCCGAAGGACTGCGGGCTGTGCAGGCTCCACAAGTCGCACACCGCCCTGGCGAACATAGCCGTGACGACAAGGTGCGACAGGAACTGCTGGTACTGCTTCTTCTATGCCAGCAAGCTTGGGTATGTTTACGAGCCCACCATGGGCCAGATAAGGGAGATGTGCAGCAAGCTCAGGAACGAGAAGCCAGTGGCATGCAACGCAGTGCAGCTGACCGGAGGCGAGCCGACGCTCAGGGAAGACATCATAGACATCATAAAGCTGTGCAAGGAGGAAGGCTTCGACCACGTGCAGCTGAACACCAACGGCATAAGGATATCACAGGACCTGGAGTTCACCAGGAAGGTGAGGGAGGCGGGGGTAAACACGCTCTACCTCTCCTTCGACGGCCTGACAGGGAAGTCCAACATCAAGAACCACTGGGAGATACCCGGCGTCTTTGACAACTGCAGGAAGGCGGGCATAGGAGTCGTGCTTGTCCCGACTGTCATAAAGAACGTGAATCACCATGAAGTGGGGGACATACTGCGTTTCGGTTTCGACAACATAGATGTTGTCAGGTCGGTCAACTACCAGCCCGTTTCCCTGGTGGGCCAGATGCCGAGGAACGAGAGGCAGAAGCACAGGATAACCATACCTGACCTGATAGCGGACCTGGAGAAACAAACGGACAACCAGCTCAGCAGGGACGACTTCTACCCTGTCCCGACATTGCAGAACTTCACCGCCTTCGTGGAGGCGCTCACAGGGAAAGCGGAATACGACCTGTCCAGCCATTTCGCGTGCGGCATGGCGACCTACATCTTCCAGGGGGAGGACGGCAAGATACTTCCTGTGACCCGTTTCATAGACGTCGACGGCCTGCTCGAGTACATAGGGGAGAAGGCGGAGGAACTGAAGGGCGGCAGGAGCAAGTTCATAGTGGGGCCCAAGATGCTCTGGGGCATCAGGAAGTTCATCGACAAGGAGAAGGCGCCCAAGGGATTCGGCATAGGGAACATAATCTACAACGCCCTGGTCAAGCACAACTACAAGGCACTTGGGGCGTTCCACCAGAAGTCGCTCTTCGTCGGCATGATGCACTTCCAGGACCTGTACAACTACGACATAGAGAGGGTCAAGCGGTGCTGCATACATTACGCCATGACAGACGGGAGGATAATACCGTTCTGCGCATTCAACGTCATACCCGAATGGTACAGGGACAAGACGCAGAAAGAGCAGGGCATAGACATAGACAAATGGGAAGCCAAGACCGGGATGAAGATAACCGACGATTTGTACAGGAGAGACGAGAAGAAACTCGAGAGTTCTGAGCTTTACAGGAAGACCTACGAAAAGTACCTCAATAAGTAACTATTGGTTCGTGACTACAAACAGTAAAGTATTTAAGGTTTTCGTGCCCTTGCGCAATAAGTATATAAAGCTTACTGTCAATTCTTCACAGTAAAGTATTGACTCACAGGTGACACATGGCTGGAACATTCAGGAAAACTCTTGCAGGGGCCGCAGCGGTTGGAACAATAGCTGCCGCTTCAAAGCTTGCGAAGGCCAACAACATCGACCTCAAGAAGGCCTCCCAGGCAATCGTTTCTGTTTACAGGGACAACGTCAATTCCTCTCTGGAAAGCTCACAGAAAGCCGTTGACACCCATTCCGGCCACACCAATTCGGCAACAGTTTCACACGGCCACCGAAACGTTTCACATTCTTTTTCCGTTCCTTCTGGAACGGTTTCACCTTCTCCGGCAGACTCCAACTATGTCCAGAGGGCAAGGGCACACGGAACAGGAAGGACCACAGGCAAGGCTGACATAGGCCAGAAGAAGCTCAAGAGGGAGCTCAAGAGGTTCACTAAGAGAGGCGCCGAGAGCCTGGCCCTTCCGGACGGCAGGGAAGTCGTATACAGGGGCGAGGTAGGTTCTGATTCATTCATAGTTGACGGCAATTACATAGAGCGTGTCGGAAGCAAGGGCAGGGCAAGGGCCCTTATGAGGGACGTCATCTACGGAGCGAACGGGGACGACGGCGTAGAGGGCGATAAAGACAAGCCTGAGAACCCCTTTGAACTTCCGCTGCCCCCCGGACTGGATGGGCTGAACCCGGAAGGCCTCGAAATCCCAGGAGCCGCAGGCGCAGGGGAAGGCGTGGTACCGGGGCCTGACGGGGGCGAGATTGACGACAAGGACAGGCCGGCACCAGGAGAAGCGGCACCCGAAGGCGGCGAGGCGGCAGGACCCGCATCATTCACGATTTCAGGCAAGGAAGGGGGCAACCACAATATAATAAGGAACTTCCTGGAACAGACAGGGAATTACCCGGTTGGAATGGCAGGCACGGTGAAGGTGAAGGACTACATCCCAAGGATTGGCGACATCAGCATAACCCTGGTCGACGGCAATGTGGCCGAGAAAGGCCAGGACGGAACCATCAACACGAGCGACCATATTGTTGTCAGGGCAGGCGAGGACGAGATCGGCAACTGGGAAATAGCAAGAGAGGAAAACGACGAGATAAGGAATTCCAACATATTCACCCTTTTCAACGGAATGAAATACTCCGAAGCGCAGGACGTACTGGCCAGGATGCACAGGGCAGCGGCTGGGGCTGAAGGCTCTGTGGAGATCAACCTAGGCGATTATGAGCGATACGCCATGGACCAGGGGCTTGCGTCTCTGGTAGCCGATGTCTTCGGCGAGGACATGGCAAAATACGTCAGCGGAGAATTCCTGAACAGGAAGAAGAGCATTGCTGACAGTAATGTGGACACGGATGACAGGGTGCTCCTGCGCGACAAGGAAGGCAAGACGTGGGGTTTCAGGATAGAGGAAAAGCATGTAAAAGGCCTCGAAGAAATGAGAGACCAGCTGTTCGCTTCACATGTTTCTGCTGAAGGCGCTGCACCTGAAGAAGGGGCAGGAGAGCCCGCTGAGGGGGCTGCTCCCAAGGACAAGCCTGAAAACCCGGGAGGCGGCAGTGGCGAGCCCAAGGTGAAGAAGAAGTACACGCTTACTGAAAGCGAGGTCAAGGCCCTGATATCAGAGTACGGCGTGAGGGACAAGGGCATAGTGTCAGGCCTGTACGTGGACCTGGACGACCCCTCGCACGTGGAAAAGATTGACGCTAACGATTACATATCCTTCGTGGACAAAGAAGGCAAGGAAGTCAGGAGGGTGCAGGTAACGCCGGACAAGATAGGGCTCCTGAAGAAGCTCAACCCGTTCGACGAGAAGGTCACCCCGGTCGCGACCACGGAGAAGAAGCCAGTGTATGTCGATGAGATGCTGGTGCTTACCCTCCCAGATGAGGCGCAGGCAGTCGCCAAGTCCCTCGGTGTTAACGAGTACGCCAGGGTCTCCAGGGTCGAGGTCGAGAACAGGGAGAAGGTCGAGGACGAGAACGGAAGGCGCATGCTCACAGTAGGAAAGGAAACACTGTTCAGGGTGTTCGACAAGGACGGCAACGTCGTGAGGACGGCCAGGGGCGAGGACATACAGATATTCGGAAGGGTTGAAGAGATAGAGGGGTACCTTGGCGCCAGGAAGGCAGTGACGACTGACAGGGAAGACATCAGGTACCTGATAGGCCGTGTCGGTGGCACAAGCGACAGCAGGAAGATAGCGGTCGCCTATGACTTTGACAGGGACGGCGTCTTCGACGCGATAGGCCTTTTCGACGATTCAGGAAAGCTTGCGAGCTTCGACGAGCTCTCATACGACAGGAAGAAGGGCAGCCACACAGACACAGGAACCCACGTGTTCAACCTGCCCCAGAGGCTGAATGATGATGATGTAAGCAAGATGGGTGATGAAAAGAAGGAGAGGTATGCAGAGGAAATCAGCATATCGAACTACATGCTCACATTCTTCGCCGAGAACCCGGACTTCACCCTCACGAGGGAAGAAGAGGTCAGGGAAGCAGCAAAGGCAATCGGGGTCTCAGAGGAAGGGGCGGTCAAGATAATATTCAGGAACCTTAGCGAGGGTGAGATAGGCGCCGACACCACGATGGAGGTCTACTCGACCCACCCGAGCAACGGCTCTGTCGTCTTCAAGAGGCACGCCTACGGGGATGTCCTCATGGAGCAGAGGGAATACCTGAACGGCCTGCTCAGGCCCAGGGCCAACATACTGACAGACCCTGAAGAGGTCGCATTCGTTAAGGGAAGGCTCGGGATTGACATGGACGATGGCCAGGTCGCCGCAGTCTTCGACGTGGACGGCGACGGCACAGGCGACAGGATACTCGTGTTCTCTGACAGGGACGCATACGAGGCCTTCGACGCCAGGGATTACTTCTTCGTGAAGCCGAAGGACACGCTGGAGAAGAACAAGAGGGAAGCCAGGTACAAGGACAGGGTCATAAACGATTTCACCAGGGAGAACGTCGGCCCCCAGAGGGGAGCGCACGACGACGTGATGCACAGGTTCGACGAGGAAGGCTACACCCTGCCTGTGGAGAAGGCCAGGAAGAAGTTGTTCCATGACATCTCGATAGGCAACTTCTACCAGAGCGGCAGGGACAATGAGTGGCTGGAGGCAATCGACTTCAATTTCAAGACCTTCGAGAGGAGGCTCAAGATGGGCCTGCATTTCGGTCCTGCTGGATACAAGGACACCGAAATAGGTGTCGTGGGCGGCCTTGACTTCAACATTGACTTCCTGAACGAAAGCCTCACTAGGAGCTTCGGCGGCATAAACATCGACCTGGACTTCGGCTACAGGGTCTTCCAGAATATAATGCGCGACAATGTTGACGCTTTCAACCCCTCGACCGGACAGGTCGAGACGTTCAGAGCAATGGAGGACACCTCCAGGGAGAACGTCAGGGGCTCGGCTTCAATCGACCTCAACCTGAACAGGAACTTCTGGGACTACCATGACATGGGAGATGGCGTGCTCTCAGTGAAGGACTTCAACTTCTTCGCCATGGGCATGTACGAGAGGGTAGTCGAGAACAGCTTCCTGCAGGTCGGCAGCCTGTTCAACTCAGACGCTGTCGACACAAGGTGGAACAGGTCATACGCCCTTGGACTGGACGCTGACATAGGGGTAAACTTCTCGAACAACAACCCTGAAAGCGAGCTGGCAGCCAGCTTCATAGCCCACCTCGGGTACACGCACCTGTGGAACAACTGGGCCTATGCAGGCGAGGAGAACACCACAGGAGGCAGGAGCGGGGACTGGGACAGGAACGAGTTCAACGTAATCGATATGGGACTCAGGTCACCTTCATCCCTGCCTGTCACAGACTGGGCCAGCGTGGGATTCCCGAGCGTTGACTGGACCAAGTACATAGAGCACGGCAGCGGGAGGAACAACCACGGCGGAGAGATAATGAGTTACATGATGGGCGCCAGGTTCGGCGATGCGCTCTGCAGGAGGCCTGTTTACGTCATGCTAGGCTTCGACCATGAGAACCATGGCGACGGAGACACCGGCATTGACATAGGGGCTTCCATAATAGTGCCCAGGTGGTGGTCAAAGGGAAGGGCCGTTGACCCAGTGGGCAGCTACAGGAAGTGGAGGCTCAACAACAGGAACGGCGGGCTGATAGAGGAGCTTTCGGTCGCCTCCAGCGACAGGATAAACACCTCAGCCCCTGACGTCGACTTTGCGCTGTACGGCGGCTTCAGGAACATGAGCAGGCTTAACGGAATGGGCCACAGTGGGGCACACAGCGACGGCCTGGCCCCCAACGGAGGCAGCCCAAGGGAAGGCAACTTCGGATACGTCGGGACTATGGTGGGTCGCGGTGCGACGCACTTCTTCATAGAGACCGAGTTCGGGAAGTACCTCCAGGAGAGCGGCCTGTACTCATCACTGCTGACGGGGCTTGGGTTCAAGTTCTGACAGCGTTAATGATCATGAGATGCCATACCTTGGTGTGGGTAGGGATGAAATGGACAGGAAACATGTCATAGGGGCTGTATTCGCGCTCATTTTCCTAGCATCAATTGTTTCTGTGACTGCGGCCGCGACCCAGTCCATTTTCCTGAACCCGTCCGACCCAAACGGCCAGGGAGGCAATTCCGCTACACAGGTATACGCATCCAACACGCTCAGGATGACTGCAAGGACCACTGTCCAGGTCAACAGCCTGATACTTTATGAAGACGGCAACCAGATAGCGGACCTCCAGAACCACGGAGGCTGCGCATTCGGGAACTGCTGGGTGGTGATGGACATAACCAAGAACAGGGCAGCCATCCACACCTACACGGCCAGCGCAAGCAACGGGGTAGACACCTTCATAAACGTGCCCGCTGGCGGCCAGAACATGCAGTGGCTGAACAACCTGCCCACGGCTGTCCCGGGAGGGCCATACAGCGGGAACGAGGGCTCGCCCATAACGTTCGACGGCAGCAACTCGTATGACCATTCTGTAGAGATGGCGCATGGAAGCATAATAACAAGGTATGAGTGGGACTGGGAGAACGACGGGACATTCGACACCAGCAGTTCGGCCCCGACGGCGCAGCACACCTGGCCGGACGATTACAGCGGGACAGTTGCCCTCAGGGTGACTGACAGCGACAACGGCCAGAACATTGCGACCGCCAAGGTGACCGTGAACAACGTGGCCCCGACGGCAGGCGCGTCAGCCAGCCCAAACCCGGTCAATGAAGGCAGCGCCACCACAATCACAGGGTCACAGACCGACCCTGGAGCGGACACGTTCACATACTCTTTCGACTGGGACAATGACGGGAACTATGAGATAGTGGACCAGCAGGCCAACAATGCCCAGTACACCTGGAACGACAACGGCGTCTACACAGTGGGCGTGAGGGTCAGGGACGATGACGGCGGTGTCGGCACGACCACCACCCAGGTGACGGTAAATGACCTGTCGCCTACAGGCGCCACCGTCTCAGGCAACCTGGGCCCGACAGAGGGTGTCCAGGAGACATACTCAGCAGCCCCCCTTCCCAACCCGTACACTTACCCTGACGCGATAACGGGCTATGAGTGGGACTGGGAGTATGACGGCAGCACTTTCGTGCCCTCAGGCGACACGGGCTCTTCAGCCTCCCATATATACAATAATAATGGCACCTTCACAATCGCTGTGAGGGTGACTGACGATGACGGCTCGACCGCCATAGGCACGCTTGGCGTAACCGTAAGCGATGTCAGCCCCTCAATCAGCAGTGTGACCGGAAGCTCGAACATAAACGAAGGAGATCCTGCCACATTCACAGTGACCGCGACAGAGGGCAACCCTTCAGACGCCATAACGAGCTATGACTGGGATTTCGACAACGACGGCACGTACGACCTCATCAACGGTGGGAGCAACCCAACGACCAGTTTCTATATGGACAACGGGACATACACCATCACAGTCAGGGTCAACGACGAGGACAGCTCAGTGACCGACAGCTCGCATGCGATAGTCGTGAACGACCTGGGGCCGACAGCCAGCTTCAACTGGTCTCCGGCAACCCCTGACGAGGCCCAGACAGTCACGTTCACTGACACGTCAACCAGCTTCCCGGACACCATAGTCACCTGGCTCTGGAGCTTCGGGGACGGCACCCCCACCAGCAGCCTCCAGAACCCGACACACTCCTACGCTGACAACGGCACGTACTCGCTCACCCTCACCGTCACTGACGATGACGGGACACAGCACACGGACTCCAGCCAGAGCATAAATGTCAACAACGTGGTGCCCACTGACCCGACCACCCTCACCCCCACCACAGGGGTGTACGGCGGGACGAACAACATCGTTTCAGTGTCATGCTCGGGTTCCACTGACGCTGACTCCCTGGTGTATGACATCGAGGCGCTCTACGGTGGGAGCTGGAACAGCATATTCACTGGCGTCACAGGGACGCAGTCATGGGACGTCTCAGGCATATCCACGCAGCCGGGAGTTGACCTGAGGTGCAGGGCGATGGACACTGACAATTACTACTCAGGCTGGTTCAACCCTCCAGGCACGCTGACTGTAGACAACACTGTGCCAGTGGCCGCTTTCGCGCCTCCAACCCCTGCAGACACGTCCAGGCAGGTCAGCAACCAGGTCACCATAAACGTGACCGTCACCGACCAGATAACCCTGGTGGACACGTGCACACTGGACTGGAACGACGGGACGACGCACGCCAACTACACCATGACCAATTCCAGCCCTGACAGCAACGGGGTCTACTACTGCACCAGGACCATGAGCACAGTGGACGGCAGCGCTTACACTTACACAGTTTACGCGAACGACACGGCCAACAACATAGGCTCGGCCTCCCAGAGGTCATTCACAGAGAACTCTATCCCTTCAAGCTCCACACCTACCCTAACGCCGGCATCGCCGACGACCACCAGCGTAGTCACCTGTTCTGTAAATTATGCTGATTCGGAAAGCGATGCCGGCTCTGTTCATTTCACCTGGTACAACAACAACCAGGTGCTCACAACCAACACCAACAGCAGCGTCGTCAGCGGCAGCAACGTGATAGACACGCTCGCAAGCGGCAACTTCGTGAAGAACGACGTGATAGTATGCGAGGTCTGGTCCAACGACGGCTACGAGGACGAGGCCAAGCAGAACAGCACCGGACTGGCCATAGGCAACACTGCGCCCGCGATAACGACCACGCCCGCTACCATAACCAAGAACGCTGACGGCACCCAGATGGCATACGACTTCAACGCGACCGACATAGACGTGACCGAATTGGTGGACACACTCACATGGTCCATAAACGACACCAGACTCAACGTAAATTCCTCAACCGGACTGGTGACGGACACCCCGATAGAGAGCGAGCAGGGGACCTACACCGTATTGGTGACGGTCTCTGACGGGACAGCCCAGGCCAACCATGCGTTCCAGTATGTGATAGTGGATGTCACTCCCCCCACCACAACGGACAATTATGTGGATTCCGCATGGAAGAACTCTGCCCAGACAATTACCCTTACGTGCAGCGACAACGGGGTCGGCTGCAGCACCACCATGTACTGCGTTGACCAGAGCGACACGTGCACGCCCAACACCGTCTATTCGGGCCCTGTCACGATAACCAACAACGACACCAACTACATCAGGTACGCCTCCAACGACACCAACAACAACTGGGAGTCAGTCAACTCCAAGAGGGTGAGGGTGGACATGGTTGCCCCCACAATCTCGGATGACTTCGCCAATGACGGCATCTGGCTGGGGATAGCCAACGGAAGCCAGACGGTCACGCTCACCCCTTCAGACAACACCCTGGGCTCAGGCATAGCATCCGTGAGCTACTGCACCGGGGCAAGCTGCACACCGGGGACAACGCTCGCCTCGCCTTACCAGCTGAACTACAGCGCGCAGCAGAACACCATAGTCAGGTACCAGGCGACTGACATCGCGGGCAACCCGTCATCCATAGGCCAGTACACTGTCATGATAGACCTGACGGCCCCGGCAGTCAACCATAACAACACCTTTGACGGCGTCTGGAGGCCGAGCGGATACACAATACTGCACACGGCCACGGACACTGGCGGCTCCAACTTCGGCGGCGGCAACGGCATAATCTACAGGTGCTCAGGGGCTGGATGCACTCCCACATCATGGGCATTCTCGCCGTCCACAGTTCAGTACGGGAACAACAACATGGTCCAGACGTACAGGTACATGACATACGACAATGCCAGCAACCCCTCTCCGATAGTTGAATACACTGTCCAGATAGACGTTACAAACCCGAACCTCTGGCTGGTTTCTCCTGTCAACGCCAGCTACTCGAACACCAACCCGACGAACTTCACGGTCTACGCGATGGACAACTATGACACCTCGATGACATGCGAATCATACATAAACGGAAGCCTCAGCCAGACCTTCACGTGCCTCAACGGCACCCAGACAGTGTTCCAGGAGGCCCTGGCAGACGGGAACCACACCTGGCAGGTCGTCCTGAAGGACAATGCCACCAACAGCAACACGTCCGCCATATGGAACCTGACTGTTGACACTGTCGCTCCCACGAGCACCGCAAACGGCTACACGCCAGGGTGGGTGACCACCTCTCCGGTGATGATAACGCTTTCAGCCACCGACCCGGCGCCCTCATCTGGCCTGCCCCCGATATCAATCTTCCCGTTCACGACTTCACCCATCAGGTACTGCACCACCCAGAACTGCACGCCCAACAACCTTTACATCGGGCCGTTCGTAATGTTCTCGACTGACGGCACGCACTACCTGAGCCACAGGGCAGTGGACAATGCGAACAACTGGGAGGCCACACAGCAGAAGGTCATAAGGATAGACACCGTGGCGCCGGCATTCAGCAGCCATGCCATGTCGCCCAGCCCGCCGAACGAGGACCAGGACGTCACGATAAACGTCACAGTCACGGAGGCCACATCCGGCCTTGCGTCTGTCGACCTGGTGCTCCAGGGCAGCACTACCCACCCCGCGACCAACGTGGGAGGCAATGTCTGGCAGGTCACGATAGGCCAGGGCAACTACTCAGCGAGGCAGAACATAAACTACTACTGGACAGCCACTGACGTGGCAGGGAACACCAACAACTCTGCAAACCAGGCTTTCAGCGTGGTCAACCAGGCGCCATACCTGAACCCTGCGCCCTCCATTAATGATACCGCGCCTTACACTTTCGACACGCTATACTGCAATGCCGGGACGTTCCAGGATGATGACGCAGGCGACACCCAGGCATCAGCCTCATTCATGTGGCTGAGGAACGGGGCACAGATAGCCGGGCAGACCACGCAGACACTTGACCTGAGCCAGGCAGGCAACGGCGACAGGGGAGACATAATAATATGCTCGCAGCAGGTCAGCGACGGGTTCGCGAACTCGGCCTGGCACAACTCCAGCCCGGTGACCGTGCAGAACTATGTACCGACAGTCCCAACCAGCCTGACGCCGGCCACGGGCCTGTACGGCGGGACCAGCAACATAGTCCCGATATCATGCTCAGGTTCCACTGACGCAGACCCGACGGACACTGTCAGCTATGACATAGACGGCAACTACAGCGGAGCCTGGAACAACGTTGTTTCAGGGGACGCTGACGGCAACTTCAACTGGGACGTCTCTTCCATAGCGACACAGGCAGGCGTTGACCTCCAGTGCAGGGGGACAGACGGCACTGCAGGCTCTTCCTACTACAACCCGGCAGGCACCCTCAGCATAGACAACACTGCACCCACCACCACTGACGATTACACCCAGAGCTCTGTCTGGCAGAGCAGCCCGCAGACAGTCACGCTCACATGCACGGACACAGGTGCGGCAGGCTGCGGCACGACACTATACTGCGTTGACCAGACTAACACATGCGTGCCCGGCACGGCTTACACGGCTCCTGTCACGATAACCAGCAACGGGACGAACTACATCAGGTACCATTCCAGCGATGCCCTCAACAACCAGGAGGCAGTCAACATAGAGACCGTCATGCTGGACATGATAGCTCCCACAATAGCTGACAACTATGCGTTCAACGGCATATGGACTAACATTGTGCCCCAGACAGTCACGCTCGCTCCGGCAGACACCGGAGGCTCGGGCATAGCCACAGTAAGGTACTGCACAGGTGCGGCACCCTGCAACCCGGCCACAGGCACCGTCCTGGCGGCACCCTACCAGCTGCCACAGTATGCCACGCAGCAGAACACGTTCACAAACTACCAGGCATGGGACGGTGCAGGCAACCCGTCCGCAGTCGGACAGTTCCAGGCGATGATAGACCTGACGGTTCCCACCATAACTGATGATTACGCGCTCGACGGCGTCTGGACAAGCACGTCACCGCAGACAGTCACGCTCTCTCCTGCAGACACGGGCGGCTCCGGCGTGAACCAGGTCCTGGTGTGCGTGGGCGCAGGATGTGTCCCCAACGTGGTGGTTCCGGCACCCTACGTGACGAACCACACGGGCGACCAGAACATAGTGGTCAGGTACATGGCTGATGACGTGGCCACCAACCCGTCATCCATAGGCCAGTACACTGTCATGATAGACACCACGCCGCCGGCGATAGCGCTCAACTCGCCTGCCAACGGCACCTCGACTAACAACAACAATGTCACATTCAGCTGGACTGCGACAGACAATTACGCTACTAGCCTGTCATGCACGCTCTACGTCAACGGCGGGCCTGTTAACACGGCCCCGTGCACGAGCGGAGTGGCAAGCACGTACAATGCAAACATGGCACCGGGCCAGTACACCTGGCATGTGACCGCAACTGACCACCTCAACCTGACAGGCGCTTCCGGCACGAACGGCCTGACAGTGGACAACACCGCACCGAACATGACAGGAAGCTGGCTGGAAGGCGGATGGGTGGACACCAGCTCTGACAGGTGGATGCAGACGCCGAACCATGAGATGGTAAGGGCGAACGGGATTGCATCAGAGACTGTAAGCTGGACAGGCATCGATGTCGAGGACTCCAACAGCACAGTGGTGCACACCTTCGCCAACGTGAGCAACAACCAGACCATCACCACGGCCTGGTGGAACGCAAGCGGGCTGGCTGACGGCCAGTACACCATCAGGGCAACCATGACAGACCTGGCAGGCAACCCCAGCACTGCCCTCCTGGGAAGCTTCTATGTGGACAACACTGCCCCGTCCTACACTGCATACTCCATAACCCCTGCTGACGTCAAGGAAACGCACACAGGAAGCGTGGCAGTTTCAGTTGACGCAACTGACTCTGGCGCCGGAGTGGACACCACAGCGAACGGCACCATCTGGTACAGGTACAACTCTTCCATGGCATACGCAAGCGTTCCCCTTGTATACCAGTCAGGCAGCACATGGTCAGGCACGATACCTGCCACTGACTGGAACGCCCAGAGGGGCAACACGATGGACGCCTACGCGGAGATACAGGACAACGTGGGCAACATGGTGCCTTCAGCGGTACAGTCAGAGCTGATAGACCACGTGAATGACGCGCCTGTCATGAACGTCGGCAGCCTGAACGGCATGACTCTGGCAGAGGACACCTCCACCACCGTGGACCTTACCACTTACGCCACTGACGAGGAGGACAGCCAGAGCTCGCTGGTGTGGAACTGCACCAGCGACATAGGCAATGTCCCAGTATTCGTCACGAACAGGGTGCTCAACATCACGGGCATGAACGACTACAACGGGATGGTCACCGTCTCGTGCACTGTGGCCGACACCAACAGCGCGACGGATGCAGGCAGCTTCAGCGTCAATGTGACGCCTGTCAACGACCCGCCCGTCCTGACGCAGATGGGCACGCAGCTCGCTTTCGTGCTGGAGACCTACAGCGGGCAGATGCAGGCAAGCGATCCGGCTGACGGGGACACCCTAACATTCACTGACAACACGAACCTGTTCGACATAGGCGCCAACACTGGCCTCATCAGCTTCACGCCCACGCTGGCACAGAAGGGGGAATACATGGTAAACCTGACGGCTACCGACGGCCAGTACATGGTGGACGAGAACGTCAACTTCACGGTGTACGTTAGGCACGACACAGAGGTGACCAACATCGCATACAGCAAGGCGGGCACTGACGTCTACATAGGCGACAGCGTGCAGGTCAATGCCACGGTGACCAACATAGGTTACACCGCAGAGACATTCAATGTCAACCTTAGGGACGGCACCAACGTGGTGTCCACACAGCAGCTGTCTCTCGTGCCCGGCCAGTCGCAGGTCGTGACCTTCACCTGGAACCCCTCCATATCAGGATACAGGACTGTTTCAGTCCAGGCAGCGACCGTTTCAGGTGAGGGCGACGCCACCAACAACGTACAGTACCTGAACAACATCAGGGTCTGGGCGGCGGGCCAGGTGATAGACACATCCAAGTTCAAGCCTGGGTTCAACCCGGACCCGGTCAACCAGAGCTCCCTGTTCACCCTCAGGTACAGGCTGAACAACATAAACGTGAACAAGAGCTTCGCGAGCTTCCCTGTCACCATAACCCTGCCGACGGGCTTCGTCCTGGTGGGCAGCACGCAGCAGTACCATAACATGGCGCCCGGCTACAACGCATACCAGTACTTCAACGTGACCAGCCCGGCAGTGGCAGGCAACTACACGGTGATCATAACGGCAGGAAACGGTGAATACAGCGCTTCGGACGTGATAGAGGTATTATGAACAAGTCAATGATATTCGGAATTGCATTCATGGCGGCCTTGGTAGCCATGGCAGGGCAGGCAGCTGCGCTCAACTGCAACAGCTTCGCCTTCACCTCCCTGTCAGACTACTTCGGCAACCCGGCATTCGTCTACTACGAGAACCCTGACTGGAGCCTGCCGACCGTCAACATGACGCTTAACGCCCCGGGCCTTTCCATAACCAGCGGAAGCGCCAGCGTGCCCGACTTCAGCGGCGACACCTACACCTGGCAGCTGGGGGCGGCCACGCCAAACGTGTACAGCGTGACGCTGACGGCCATGAACAGCACTGACGCTTCAGACTTCTGCATAAAGAACCTGGTCCTCAACCTGCAGAACCCGCCCAACCCGGCGATAAGCCTGACCATGGACGACGTGCAGGAGCAGGTGATAGGGCAGGCATTCAATGTCAACGCCTACCTGAACAACATAGGCACCACAGCGGCCTACAATGCAACAGGCACATTCGACATACTCAACGCCAACAGCAACTCCCCTCAGTTCACTGCGCAGATAAACAGCGGCAGCACGCAGACGCAGACGTTCCAGGTCACGTCCGCCAACACCTGCACGTACTACAGCGCGAGGATCCAGGTGGACTACTTCAACCAGAACGGGGAGCAGATGGCCAGCGTGTACGCCACCGACACCTTCAACGTCAGCGGCCCCGACATGGTGGTGGACAACATGACGCTTCCCGCAAGCGCAATAGAGGGCTCATCTGTCACGCTCTCGGCTGACGTCAGGAACACAGGAGGCTATGCAGCGCAGGGATTCGACGTGGAGTTCTATGACGGAAGCCCGTCCAACGGGACGCTGATAGCCACAGGCAGCTTCACAGGGACCCTGGCAGCAGGCGCGAGCACCACGGTGAATGCCAACTGGGTGGCTGCAAGCGTGGGCAATGCTACCATATACGCAGAGATAACCAACTCGATGGAATGCTTCCTGGACAACAACCAGAACAGCGGCACGATGGAGATAACTGCATCATGCGGTGACGGCTACTGCAACGGCGGGGAGAGCTGCGGAAGCTGCCCGTCTGACTGCGGGACATGCCCGCCAACAGGAGGCGGCGGAGGCGGAGGCCAGACTGTCGGCGGAGGCGGAGGCGGAGCCACTGGCTCATGCATAATGAACTACAACTGCACGTCCTGGTCGGAATGCACCCCTGAAGGGATACAGACCAGGATATGCGAGTACGAAGGCAACTGCCCTGACTACTATGCGGAGGAAAGGAAGCCCGACACGGAGAGGTCCTGCAGGTACGTCATGCCGGCAGAGAACATCACCATACCTGGAGGCGAGGTGCCTGAAGAGAACGCAACCGAAGAGACAGGAGGCCAGATGGGCGGCCTGACGGGCTTCATAATAGCCAACCCGGGCACTTCAGCGGGGATGGTAGCGGCAATCCTGATAATAATAGGCGCAGTGTACTACGGCCTGACGAGAAACGGAAGCAAGCCCAGGAAGAATGGGCAAGCTTTTAAGTACAATTCCAAAAAGATAAAGGGGGAAAAATGAAAGGTATTGAAGGTCTTGCATTGAAGTACATCGTGATAATACTGGTAGCTGCCCTGGTTATAGGGGTCGCCTTCTCCGTGGCCACCACATTCACCGGCATGGCAGCCGGCGGCGCAGCGGGCCTCAATTCGACCTTGTCAGCAGGCCTCGAGAAGCAGACGAACCTGACATGTGTCCAGTTCGGATGCGCCTGGGAGACTGCCACCCAAACCTGCGTTTGCTGAAACCTTTTGTTTTTTGCGTTTCCAGTAAGACCAGCTATATCACCATGAGGGCAGGATGAAAGGTCTGGAAGGCATGCCGATAAGATTGACGATAGTTTCTCTTATACTGCTCATTATAATCGGCGTGAGCCTCTGGCAGATGAACTATTTCATAGGCTTCAAGACCGACAAGGACTTCAAGGAGGGCATAGTGGGGTTTGCCCAGACCATAAAGGGCCTCAAGAGCACTGGCGATTTCGGGGCATTCACCACCACCACGCTGAAGGTCCCATTGGGGTTCATGCTGGAGATAGACGTGGACAACAGCACCATACGCGGTGAGCTGCACGGTGAGAATTATACTGTGGACATGAGGGATTTCCTGGTCAACATAAGCGCTGTCAGGCTCGAGGGAGAGAGCCCCCAGAGGAACGAAACGGCCATGATGGCCGGAGGGGCCACTTATGACCTGACGGTCTACTACGGCAGGCTTGATGACGACAAGGTGAAGGAATACACGGTGGTTTTCGAGTGACCCTGACAGGGCATGAGGAGAAAGACATGGCAAGGAGGGTCAGGTTCCCATGATAGACTGGTTCGCCTCAAAGATAGGTGTGCTTATATTCCTGGTGGCTGCCCTGTCCATCCTGATGTTCTTCGGGGGCGCCCAGATAGAGCTGATGGACCAGGGCAGGCTGGTCAGCGCTGCCAATGACCTGGCCAGGCTGTCCGAGGGCCTGTGCGAAGGCTGCTCGGTCGCGTACAGCTTTGACAGGGAGCATGCAGTGAGGCTCGAGGGCAGCAATGTGACAGTCAGCGGCATCAGCAGGCTCGCCCTGGCCCGGTTCGAAGGCTCGGACATCGTTTCAAGGGACATCGTGCTGGAGAAGAGAGGGGGGTATGTCAGGGCATATGAGGCGTAAGGGCCTTTTCGGGGAAGAGCTTCCGGCAACCCTCATGACAGCCATACTCCTGCTCCTCTTCATAGCCGCATCCATATCGGCATACGGGCAGTTCTTCGGCAGGATGGGGCTGGTGGAGAGGGAAAGGGCAGCCAGCTCCATGACCGAGCACGTGTTCTACAGCCTCTCGGGCCACGGCCCGGAAGAGGTGCTGGAGATGTTCAAGGGCAGGGAAGGCATGATGGTAAAGGTGACCGACATGGAGAACGGCAACGTCTTCTCTGCCGGCAGCTTGGAGAACATGACATCAGCATCCGTCAGCTCGTCGCCCCTGCTGCTGCACAACTCGACCGAAGGGAGGGACCACCTTGGGAGGCTGGAGATTTATGCGGGGAACTAGGAAGGCGCAGGCAAGCCTGCTGGACATACTCATGCTGGGGCTATTCATATCTGTCCTGCTCGTGCTCTCTGTGTACATGGGCAATGAGCACATACGATTCCAGATAGCCAGGGAGGACTCGGCCTACGCTTCTGCCATGCTGCAGTCGGCCATGTCATACCGTAACAGCACGTACGGCTCTTACAGGAACACAATGAACCTGTCCCTGGCGGAGGCAATCAATTTAATGCTTTGCACGAATAAGATAAGCGAACAGGACATAAACGAGACCCTGAGGGAAGTCCTGGACAGGACTGTCAGGCCCGGCCACAACTACATACTCTACTCGTATGGGGTGGTGTCAGGCTCGCCCAGGATGATATGGGTCTGGAACAGCCAGCCTGACGTGTGCGCGAGGTACATACTGGTGAAGGAGTTCGGCCTGGAGCCCAGCTGCCAGGTCAATGACTACCAGCCGCCCATACTCGGGGTATGGCCCTCCTGGAAGAGCATACCCAGGAGGTCTGCATGCGGGGAAGGCGAGGACCCTGTTGGAGGATAGCATGTCAAGGATGAAGATGGAGAACCTGGAACAGTTTGTCAAGAGCCTGGCCAAGTCGGTCGAGGAGCTGACGACAGAGGTCCAGCTGCTGAGGAAGGACATCGAGAAGCTCAAGAAGCCTAGCGGAAACTGAACTTTATCTCAGGCCTGCCCCTGACCTGCAGGGGGGACGGCCTCACGACGCTCGTCATCGCTATGATGTCGAACAGCCTCCTGCCTGTGAAGAACAGCACCAGGTCAGCCGCCATCAGCAGGTATATTATGTTGACTGCCCAGCTCCCGGCCACCTGGGGGAACATGCTAATGCCGAAAAGTATGAGTATGGAGTTTCTGAGGAGCGCCTGCCAGGGCCGGCCCCTGACCTCGATGCCCGTAAGCTTTTTCCCAATGGTTTTCCTGTCAACCGCCTCATAGATGGCCTTGTAGCAGAATATCACGGTGGTCTCGACCGATACTATGAAGGTGGTGGTGCTCAGTGATGGAAAGGGGAGGGACATCAGGGACAGCAGAAGTATGAGCAGGAGCATGATGTTGCAGTCCACCAGGGCCGCCACTATCCTCCTGGAAAGCGTTCCTGCGTCTGTCTTCAGGAGCCTCCTGCCGGAGTGGTAGGGCCTGGATGCAAGGAAGAACAGCAGGCCTCCCGCGGCAGAGAAGGCCGCCTTTACGGCCATGTCCGCCAGGGACAGCAGGGCCAGCTCAGGCACAGCGAAAGCCGCAAGGGATATGTCTATAACACCCACAAAGAGGCCGAATCCCACGGACAGGCAGGCATACTGAATGGGCGTCCTGGACCTGGAATAGAAGAGTGACGACAGGAAGAAGCCTGACATGAGGTAAGCCAGGAACAGGAAACCCCCCATTCCCATGACGGCCAGGAGCTGCCCCCAGACGATGACCAGCAGCAGACACGCAATGAATGCCGCCGGAAGCTTAAGGTTTCTTATCATTCAGCCTTTCCTCTATTGTCTTGACCCTCCTGTCTATGCTCTCTAGGGTCTTCTCCATCTTTACCATCTTTGGGACGTATGCAGGCACCGCCTTCTCTATCAGGTGGCTGTACTTCTCGACCCCCTTGTGATGGAGACCGAACTGTTTCAGGGCGCCCCTTATCTCATCCACGTCAAGCCCGTGGTGGGCAAGCACCCTGATTATATCTATGGTCTTGCTGCTACTTATTCCTTCCCTGTGCGTCATGCCCAGGCCCCATTCCACCCCCCTGGCTATCATTATGGTCAGGAAGCCTGCCACGAAGTTGGTGACATAGAACACCAGCCCGGTTGTGAAGAACCCGACATAAGTGTATATGACCGATATTATGAAGACTATCAGGAGCACGTCCACCAGAAGCACTATGGGGGACTTGGGCCTGCCGAACGCCTTGTAAGATATTACCTCGCCTGCGACAAGGCCCACTATGAATGACGCAAGCGTCAGGAACTGGACAAGCAGCTCTATCATACTAAACACTTTCCCATAAAATTTATATGCTTATGATACCGCTGGCCTTAAAAGGTTTTCCTCCAAGACTTATCCAGGATGAGAGGGATATTGGCCCCGGGAGGGATGGCTGCACTGCTGATACTGTCAGCCTTGCTGTTGCCCCCGGTTTATGCAGATACAGGCGAGCAGTATTCATTGGACTGCATCACAAATGCATATGGGATGGTGATACATTGCGAGCCTGTTGAGCCTGAGCCTGAAGCCGGGCCCGACATCACAGAGGATGCTGTCTTGGAGGAGCCTGAGCCCATTGAGGAGGAGTACTGCGAGGAAGTCTGGTATTGCACTGGCTGGTCCGAATGCACCGGAGGCATAAGGGTCAGGGGGTGCGTGGTCAACGAATGTGTCCCTGAGTCTGGCATGCCCCACACGACCGAGGCCTGTGTGATGCCTCCGGAGCCTGTGGTGACTGAAGATGCGACAACAGCAGACCCTGCTCCTGAGCCCGCACCGGAGCCGGCCGAAACTGAGCCTGAGGAAGCCCCTGAACAAGCCAATGAAACAGTCGCAGGGAATGCGACATTGGGTGAAACGTCCAATGTCACAGGGAACGTGACCCTGAATGAAACGGTTTCAGAGGGCCTGCCCGTGAACGCAACAATCGATGCCACAATCCAGGTGAACGCGACCAATGCAACAGCCACGGCGCCTCAGGAAAACCTGAGCGGCACAGGAAAGGAATCAGAGGCAGTGTTCCTTAACATGACAATCCCTGGTTCAGGGTACGACGGGAATGAGACCGTGAGGGCCGTGGTCTGCACGCCTAGCGAGACCAGGTGCGAAGGCGACAGGATATCCGTATGCTCGGCCACAGGTGACGAATGGTTCCTCATGCAGAGGTGCGAGCATGGGTGCGTCGATGGCAGGTGCCTTAAGCTCTTCAACAGCAGCCATGAAGGGGGGCTTTCTGTGACTGGCATGGTTGCCGCATCGGGCAACCTGACAGGAGGCTCTTCTGTCACAGGCAGCATCGCCTCTGCGCCCAGCGTCAGCATGGAGTTCCTGGCAGTGATATCGTTCCTTGTCATAATGGTGTCAGGCGTCGCGTATTTCATAACCAAGCCCAAATTTTAGGGGAGGACACAAAGTTTACGTATGGGAGTTTCCATAGTGATACCGGCTTACAATGAAGAGAAGGCCATATCCAGCGTCCTCTCCCAAACCAGGGCCCTGAAGCTGGAGAAGGAGATAATAGTGGTGGATGACGGCTCGACTGACCTCACGTGGGAGATCGCCAGGAAGGCCCGGGGCGTCAGGGTGCTGAGGCACAGGGGGAACAGGGGGAAGGCCAATGCGCTGAGGACGGGGATAGACGAGGCCTCATTCGAGAACATAGTGACCCTGGACGCCGACTGCACATACCCGGCCAGCCTAATCCCAAGGATGCTGAAGGAGCTCGAAAGGAATGACCTGGTCATAGGCTCCAGGTTCATGGGGAAGAACAGGGACATGCCTGTATTGAACTCCCTGGGAAACAGGATGTTCTCGCTCATGATAACCATCCTGACCCGGAGGAGGGTTGCGGACAGCTCCAGCGGGATGAGGGCCTTCAGGAAAGGCCTCTGGAACAGCCTTGGAATGAGGTCCCGCAACCTGGAGGGCGAGGTGGAGATGACCACAAGGTGCCTCAGGAGGGGCCTTAGGGTCTCAGAGGTCCCCATAACATACAGGGAAAGGGTGGGAAAGTCAAAGCTCAGCCCGGTGAGGGACGGCTTCAGGTTCTTGGTGGCGATAATCAGGGCCGGCCTGCTCTAGCGGTGCTCTGAGGACCACGCGAGAAGGCCGACCAGGGCCGTTATGGCATAGACCATCAGCATCAGGAGCGAGAACGACACTGCTGACTCGGGGGACAGGGACACCAGAGAGAAGAAGAAGACCAGCGCCGCGTCCCTGGTGCCTATGCCCATCACGGAAACCGGAAGTGCGTCCAGCACTATCACCACTGGTATGGCCAGGAATAGGAAGGGGTATGCCAACTCCAGGCCGATGGAGAGGGCAAGCAGGTCGTACTGCAGTATGGTGAGCGCCCAGGCCAGCACAGTGAGCAGGGAGGTATACGCCATGACCTTCCAGTCCTTCAGGGCGCCTATCCCGGAGTAGAAGTCATGGAACGCGCCCCTCCTGTCCCTGATGAAGGGCAGGCCTGAAAACGGCCTGAGGACCGCCCTTGCGGGGCCCTTCCTGGAGAACACCGCCACCAGCACTGCCATCGCCAGCAGGCCCATGGTGATTGCCCCAAGGAGCGCTGCACCCCCGCTGATACTGGAGGAGAACGCAATCGCGCCTGCTGCAGCGAAGCAGAGGAGTATGGACATCTCCTGCAGCCTGTCGACAGCGACGCTTGCCAGCGTCCTGCCAGCCGGCCTTCCCCTCAGGTAATGTGCCCTGGAGACCTCCCCTATCCTGCCGGGCGTTATTATGCCCAGGAAATAGCCCGAGAGCCAGGCCCTGACAGCCTCAGTGAATGCCGCATCTGTGCCCTGGGCCTTCAGGAGTGCCCTCCATTTGAAGGCCTTTGCGAGCATCACGGCGGCAGCCACGGCAAGGGAGGATAGGAAGAGCCGCAGGTCAGCCCTGAAGAGGGCAGATATTATGTCCGGCAGGTCCATTCCTGACAGTATCCAGACGAACAGGAGGATTCCTGCCAGGGGGAGCAGCTTAGCCGGCTTCATTTTCATCCACGTAGTTTATGAAAACGTCAGACACCAGGAAGCTTGCGCACCTTCCCAGGCTGTCAGTGCCGCACCCGTCCAGCGAGCTGAACGTTATCGTGTTCTCGCCTTCCTCCACGCCGGCCTCTATATTGATTGCCCTGAACTCCCTGTTGCTCAGGCTATCCGAGAACAGCTCCCTGCCGCCCAGGCTGACCGAAAGCCTCCTGGGCTCCTTGAAGGAGGCCGCAATCAGAGTTATGCTTATCCTGGACGGCGCCTCCCCCGGCCTGTAGAATGCCATGGTGCCCTCCTCTGAGAGCGCGATGTGGGTGATGTTCAGCCTCTCCGCAGGGGGGTGCCATCCCTGCGACAATATCCCCCTGCCTTCCAGGTAACCCTTGCCCATCTTTGCCAGCAGCGTGAAGACAAGCCCCAGGCACCTTGCCCTGTCCCCCTCGCCCATCATGCCGCAGCCCTCTCTTGAAGCCAGGGTGATGACATTGTCCCCGGGCTCCATGGAGAGGAATGGCGTGGTCACCTCGCTCACCCAGGCGTTGGATATTTCGTATGAGACTGCATCCTTCCCGTTCACCGATACCTGCAGGGTCCTGGGGGAATCGAAGCTGCTGACTCCCATCTTTATCTTTATGTCCTCCCTGGAATCCCCTGGGTTGTGGTATGCCAGCGTGGCCTCGTCCCCCATCCAGGTTATGGGGGTGCCGTTGTACACCTCTGTGCCGAACCAGCCGGTCTCATGTAGCAGCCTGCCGGAGACGTTCTCCTCCCTGAAGATGTCCAGGTGGCTGACGCCGAACGTCAGGCACCTCTTGTCCACTTCCCATTCGCCCACCTCTGAGGGCACTTCGCAGCCCTCTCCTGCGGACAGGGCTATGGTATTCTCCCCCGGAAGGATGTCAAAGTATGGCGTCATGAAATAATAGGATGCCCAGGCAGATTCCATGCCGTAATGGGCCAGCGGTTCCCCGTTGACAGCCAGGGAAAGCGTCCTGGGCCTATGGAAGGGCCATATGACGAGGCCCAGCCTGGCCCTCTCCGGCTCCAGGGAATCGCTGTAAAGCTCCATCTCTGACTCGTTGCCCATCCACCTTATGCTTATCCAGTCATCGCTGTTCTGGGCATACCAGCCGTTGGAGAATAGCAGCCTGCCTGCCAGGTCTTCGGTCTCCAGGAAGGTCATGTTTACGAAAGCGAAGCTTATGCACCTCAGGTCATAGTCCCAGTCGCCCGTCACGTATGGGATGTCGCAGCCCTCCCTGGAGTGCAGTATGACCGTGTTGTCCCCCGGCTTCATGTCCAGGAAGGGCGTCATTATCTCATTGTCGAGCCAGGTGTTGGTCACGCTGTAGGAGGCGACCTTCTCCCCGTTCAGGAGCACGTCCAGCGTCCTGGGCTTGTGGAAGCTGCTCGTGCTGAAGCTGAGCTTGACCTTCCTGGTCTCGTTCCCTGGGTTGCTGTAGACGAGCCTGGCGTCCTGGTAGGCCCACCTGAAATCAGTCCCGTTGTATGACTCGGTGAAATACCAGTTGTCGCAGTCCAGGACGGAGGTGTCGAGCCTGTACACCTTGCCTATGTAGTCGTATGTTATGAAATGGGGCACGCCCAGCAGGGCCCTGGACACGGTGTCCTCCAGCCACCTGGAAGGCTGCACATAGCTTGAGGCTGACTCGAAAAGCAGCTCGCCCTTCCTGTCGAGGAACTCCTCCAGCAGGGTCCTCTCCGAATACGTGGACCTCTGCTCTGTCCTGGCCATGCCGTACTCCGATGTCCAGAACGAGGCCTGGAGCTCGGTGGGATGGAGCATCCTGAAAGTGGTATCTTCCTCTGTCCAGGTGAAATTGCCTTCCAGCACCGGGAGCAGGGCCCCGTCCACCCTGGGCCTCCTTATGAGCAGGTGGACGTACGTTGTCTCTGGCCTGGGAAGGCTCAGGGACGTGTCCACGCAAAGCTCCCTCTCCATGTCTTCCGGCCTCCCTGACGCCTTGTCGGTGTTCACGAAGACGAAGCCAGCATCCCTGGCGTCGTTGCCCAGCACCGCCATGTCCTCCCTTATGAAGGGGTTCACGACGTCGTTGAACAGGACCGCGGACCCTGCCAGGTCCAGCCCCGCCAGGTAGTGCCTGGTATGGTGCTCCGTGATGTAATGTGCCCTCACGTTCAGGGCCCTGTCAGCGACCCCGGCGGATACCTGGTAGGCCAGCATGAAGGATGATATCAGCAGCACGGCCAGGAAGACCTTGCCGAGGAGCGTCCTGTCGGACCTGAAGCCATTCCAGAGGTCCCTGATGGAATCCAGCACCAGGTAGAAGAGGAGGGGAGCTGCCAGTATGAATATCCTGGCCGCTATGTCGTCCCTTGAGAAATCGAACACTGCGGTGGTCGTTATTATGGCAGAGACCATCAGGAGGCTTGCCAGCGAAATGAAACGTTTCATTCCCCTCTCCCTGGCCGCCTTTATGGCCAGGCCAGCCGCCATCAGGACGCTGAAGAAGAACACCATGGTGGTGTCCGAATACATGACCAGGGCGAAGAAGCTGAACTCCACGAGCAGGGGGGAGGACAGCATGAGAACGAAGAGGGCTGTCCCTATCAGGGCGGCCCACTTCCTGGCAGGCCTGAAATGAACGGCAGACGTGAATAGCAGCAGGCTTCCGGCCATGAATATGGGGTACATCATCTGGGTGAGGTTGTGGAGTATCTTGAATCCCAGGGAGCCCGCTGTCAGGGGCGTCTTGTACCAGTCAGGGAAATCTATGCCGAACATGGTCGACGTGAAGAGAAGGGCGAATGCAGTCACCAGCAGTATGGCGGCAAGCTGCATCCTGTCCACCTTCCTCCTCTCCACCAGCATGACCAGCATGTATGAGAACAGGTAGACCAGGAGGAACATCCTGGATATCTCCTTTCCTATTATTGCCATCAGGGAGAAGAAGAGGAAAAGGGCGAAGAGGGCGGCGGAATCCCTGGACAGCCTCTTCCCGAACAGGCCTATGAATGCCGAGACCCCGAGCAGCACGAAGGCCGCCCCGAACATGTCAGTGTCGGCTATGTACCAGGCGGACGTGAGCACAGGGACAGAGGCAACGGTCATGAGGGAGGCCAGCATGGGCAGCATCCTCCCGCCGCCCAGGTTCTTCAGGAAACGGTAGACTGTGCACCCGAAGAAGCCAACTATGGCGGACTGGACCAGGTGGAACGCCAGGCCGTTCAGGCCGACGGAATTGTACAGGAACCCGTACATCATGACCGCCAGGGGCCTGTGCAGGTACAGGAACGTGGGATACGAGAGCACCAGCGGGTAGAGGGACTCGATGAAGGAGACTGGGGCCGACACGAAATAGGCCAGCAGTATCCAGTGGTTGGAGTCTATGGGGACATCCCACACTGGCAGGAACGTCACCAGGAAGCCGAAGGCGAAAACCAGGAGATAATGATGCCACCACCTGAACTGGAAACCCATGATTGAATTCAGGGTGGAAAACTTATAAGGTTTCCAGACAACAAAGAACTGATGACATTGTTGCTTCTCAGGATGCCGCTTAATAAGGCCACCAAGGAGGCCCTGCCGCCGGCAGGCCTGGCGTACCATTCCCGGAAGGGGGCGGTTGTGCTGGATGCCGAAGTGGAGAAGGGCTGGAAGAGCAAGCTGTCCGTAATGCTGGAGGGCAGGCCGGACACGGTGGTCGAGGGGGACGTGCCCGGAGGCATCAGGGAAAGGTTCAGTAGCATTGTCTCTGGCACGGCAGAGGAGCTGATAAGGAAGGCCTCCCGCAGCGGGCTGGCCCCTCCGAGATGGGAGCTCTTCCCCCTGGGAATGTACAGGGCCATGTTCAGCGCCAGGAAAGGTTCCAGGGAGGTCCCTGTCTGGATAGACGGGAGGGACGGCCTGCTGGAGGAACTGGAAAGCAACATGGGCATGGGGCTCGAGAGGATGGTCTTCCTGGGGAAGGTGAGCGGCAGGGAGCTGTCAGGTATATGCAGGAAGGTTTCAGGGATGGGCATCAGCTGGGTGTCGTGCCTGGATGTCAGGGGCAGGATGCCGCTGGAGGAGATGTCCAGGGCCGGCTGCACGCACGTTAGGAAGGAGTTCAGGCCAGGCGAAAGCATCGGGAGCTTCTTCGAGAGGGCCAGGAAGCTGGGCATGAAGACTGACGCCATCTTCTTCCTCCCGGAGAGGGGGGCAGCCAGAAGGGCAAGGCTTGCCCTGGGGTGCAGGCCGGATTACCTGGCCTTCAGGGCGTCTGGGAAGAGGGCCAGGCTGGCAGGGCTCATGGGCTACGGCATGTTCTATTCAAGGCCAGGGAGGGCGAAGGCACTCAAAGCGCTGGACCTGAAGGGCATGATGAAGGCGATAGGCACCAAATAAATACTTTTCCCCCAAGTCTTTACCATGAAGCCGTCTGAGCCCGGCCTCTGGAACCTGCAGGGTTACAGCAAGGCCTGGAAGAGCCACCCTGAGCTGATGGATTTTCTGGACCCCTCAGCGCCCAACCACAGGGAGAAGATGTTCCAGCGGGACGTATACATGGAGCTCATCAGGCCGTTCATGGGGGACATGAGAGGGAAGCGCATACTGGACGCGGCAGGGGGCATAGGAAGGTTCGCAGTGCCGATGGCTGCCATGGGCAGCAGGGTGACGCTGGTGGATGCCTGCATGGAGAACCTGGAGGCTGCCAGGAGGCATGGGAAGGGCCTTCCCATCGATTTCATGCTGGGCGACATAGAGGACCTGGCCGGCCTCGGGGACAGCAGCTTCGATGCTGCCCTGGGCATAGAGGCCATATGCTACTGCTCCAGGCCCGAAAGGGCGCTCTCCGAAATAACGAGGCTTGTCAGGCCGGAAGGGCTTTTGGTATTGTCAGTGGAAAACAGGACGGCGTATCCGGGCATCAGGGGGGACACGGTGAGCAGGAAAGGCGACATGCATGTGAGGCTTTATACTGAAGAATGCTTCAGAAGGCTCCTGGAATCATCGGGCCTGAAGGTGCTTCTGCTGGAGGGCTGCCATTACATCTCGGACGGGCCTTTCGGGGGAAAGGTGCCCATGACGCTCATGAACGAGAGGAAGCTTAGGAAGGAGCACAGGGACATGGCCAGGGCCTGGCTGGCAGTGTGCGAGGTGAGGGAATGAAGGTCCTGCTGCTAAACCCCCCGAGGTATTACTGGCCCTTCATAAACGAGGGCGACAATTACCTCCTGCCCCAGGCGCTTCCCTGCCTGGGAGCGGTGCTGAGGGAGAACGACGTCAAGGTCAGGCTTGTGGATTGCCTTCCCCTGAAGATGGGATGGAAGAGCCTGGGAAGGCTGCTGGAAAGGGAGAGGCCTGACGTGCTGGGAGTGTGCACGAGCGAGTCCATGTTCAGCCATGAGGCTGTCAGGGCATGCGAGCTGATGAAGGGCATAGACCAAGACACCGCAACAGTGGTCGGCGGTCACCACTTCTCTGCGCTTCCCGGGGAAACCCTGGAGAACGGCTCCATAGACTATATAGTAATAGGGGAGGGGGAGTACACCCTGCTGGAGCTCGTGAAGGCGCTGGAGAAGGGGGGAAGCCTGAAGAAGGTCAGGGGCATCGCCTTCAGGGAAGGAGGCAAGGCCATTGTGACGGAGCCCAGGCCGCTGATAAGGGACCTGGACGAGCTCCCGGTTCCGGCGTATGACCTCATGCCCATGGACAAGTACGTGGACTCCAGGCTCCTCTGGTCACAGGGGGGCACCACCATGCACCACAGCAGGGGATGCATCGACAACTGCGATTTCTGCGCGTGCTGGGTGCACATGTCCCAGAGGAGCATGAAGGAAGGGAAGCTCAGGTGCACTCAGATGTGGAGGACCAAGGGGGTGGAAAGGACACTGGACGAGGCAGAGCTGCTCAACAGGGTCTACGGGAAGAAGTTCATAGTGTTCGGGGATGACACATGGAACGTAGACCCCAAATGGAGCGCTGCGTTCTGCGAAGGGATCAAGGAGAGGGGCCTGGACTTCAAGTGGTATGCGTTCCTCAGGGCGGACCTGATGGTGAGGGACGAGAAGCTCGGGGTCCTCAAGAAGATGGTGGACTCAGGGATGTCTCACGTTTGCATAGGCGTTGAGAGGGCAACTGATTCAGAGCTCAGGCTGCTCAACAAGAGCTACAGCAGTGACATGGTCAGGGACTCCTTCAGGATACTGAAGGAGAAATACCCACAGGTTTTCAGGCAGGGTACCTTCATATTCGGCTTCAGGAACGAGACAAAGGAGAGCATGAGGAGGATGTTCGAATACGCCAAGGAGCTTGACCTGGACTACCCAGGGTTCCATCCCATAACACCCGTGCCCGGCACCAAGACATGGGAGGAGGCAAAGGAGAAGGGGTGGCTGGAGGTCGATGACTACAGGAAGTACGACTGGGTGACGCCCATAATGTCGTCGAGGAAGATGAGCAGGAAGGAGATAGACAGCGAGATGGTCAGGCTCTACTGGGACTACCTGACCTTCCCGAAGGTGCTGAAGGGGGTCTTCAGCAGGCACAGCCAGAGGAGGAACATGCACCTATGGTGCCTGAACGTGGCGGCAAGGGTATGGCTGTCAGGGCTGAAGGACAGGACTATGTTGAGGGGAAGCGGCAGCACCCTGGGTATGGTAAAGCCCAAATGGTACGACGGTTAGTTGCCTTCCCTCCTGAACGGTGTCAGATGCGGCTTACTCCTCTTCATCGGATTTCTTCTTGGGAAGAGGCCGCCACATCAGGGGCAGAATGTCAATGAAATCCATGGTTTATTTTGGCACAAACAAATTAAAAAGGGTTTCGGTTGCATGAGATTTTTTGACGAACCCCCGGCTCGTTAATCCGCAAACCCCTACATTCTTAAGTCTTCCTGTGGAAGAATTAACAAGGAGAGTTTGACTTGCAGCTACCATGGTGACGCTCCCATTGACTTCTGATTTGCACTCTCCGAGAGGCGGTATAGATGAGAAAAAACCATGTAGTGGTACTTGCGGTAACGCTCGTATGCCTCTCTATGTTCTCCCAGCCTGCGCAAGCATCATACGGCAACCCTGTCAGCGCAGCCATAGGTGGTGCCATAGGCGCGGTGGTGGATGTCGTCAAGACCATAGTGGCGCCCATAATAGACTTCCTGACAGGCGATGACCCCCCTGACGCAGTTGAGCCGCCGACAGTTTATGACCTGGACGACCTGGACGATGCCGACAGGGCCGTTCTGGGGCTCGCGGACCTGCTCGCTGACGAGAAGGACAAGGACATATCCCTGGAAGTGGACGACCCGCTGGACGATGAGCTGACCGACGAGATGCTGGAGGAAGGGAAGATATGCTATTATGGCGACAAGAAATGCAGGGACGGGGACGTGTTCAAGTGCGCGAGCACCGAAAGGGTCTGGATAAGGGACGAATACTGCGCCAACGGCTGCTCTGGCGGGGAATGCATACCCGACGATTCGTTCGAGCTGCTGTCGGTGACGCCTGAAGAGGACGAGGTGTTCCTGGGAGACGAGCTGGAGATAGAGGTAGAGTATGACTCCAGCTTCTCCGGCACCGTGGACTTCGCTGTGGACCTGGTAAGGGGCAGCTTCCCATCATGCAGGAAGCTGCACTGCGGCGCGCCCTCTTCGGACACAGAATGTGATGAAGGCTGCGACGGCGGGAGGGTCATAGGCAAGTCCGTCAAGGAGGGCGAGCATTCCCTGACCCTGAAGATAGACATACCTGACGACGGTGAGGAGGGGACGTACTGGGTGAACGTGGGCGCCTGGGACGACCCCTGGACCGATGACTGGGACTTCATGAGGGGAGGTGACGTGGAGGTCGTTTCCCCCGGCATACAGATAGACAGCATAAAGCTCGAGGACGACATGGTGGGGAAGGGAGAAAGGTTCAGCATAACCACAGTAGTGGACAACGTCCAGTACGGCCTGAACCTCGGAGGCTATGAGGCCGAGGTCAGGGTGACCACCAGGATAGACGGAAGGGAATTCACCGACACGTTCACCGACAGCTGCGATTTCATAGGCGCCTGCCACCTTTATTATGTGTTCAAGTGGATAGGGTCTGCTGTGGTGGGGTATGACATAGAGGCAGAGCAGACGATATATTCGGACTCGCTCGGCACCAAGACCATAAAGGTGAAAGCCAAGGACATGAACAGCGGCTATTCGGACACCAAGACAGCCACGGTCAAGGTGCTAGACCCTTACCTGGTACAGTACTGGGCAGAAGACGACCTGGGTTCGGCCCTGGGCGTGAAGGATGCGCTCCCGGGCGCCAAGCTGCTCAGGGAGAACGACCTGACAGGCCATGAGGAAAAATATGACAAGAAGATACTGGTCGGCGCGCAGGAGGCCAACCCCGTCTTCAGGGACAGGGTCAGAGACGGCTCGTTCGAGGATGTCACGTATGATGACAACGGCTACATCTACATACAGAGGTCAGGCGACTGGTTCGGTGTGGCCGGCTGGAGCAAGGGCGACACCGAGGCTTCCGTAGAATGGATAGCCGAGAACGGGCTGCCTGATGAGACCGTCAGGGAAGCCAGGCCGTTCGACGTGGAATTCAGCACCAACGTGGAAGGCTTCGGGCTTGATGTGACAGGCCCTGTGAGCACGGGCTTCAGCGTGGTCGGCTCCAGCTACACCATCGGTGGGATGGTGCCCGGCGCCTACACCGCCACCTTCAGCAAGCCCGGCTACATCACGGTGTCTGAACCCTTCACGGTTCCGGAAGAGCTGGAGGTGGAGGCCGAGCTCAGGCACGTCCCTGTCATCACCATAATGGGGCCGAATTCCTTCACGGCAGGGGAAGGGGCAGAATACGACGTGACCGTTGAATACGGGGAGGGCTACACCCTGTCAGCCAGGGTGTATGCGGAGTCCTACCTGATAGAAGAGATTCTCGTGGAGAGCGGCGATATGATAGGTTCCGGCCTGTTCGAGAAGTCCTACAGTGTCCCAGTGCCGAACACCTACCCACCGGACACGTACTTCCTTGAGGTTTCAGTCAAAGGCGACGTCAATGTGGAGGAGATACTGGACTTCGAGGTGGAGCTGCCCGAACCCAGGATAACGGACTTCCAGGTCGAGAAGGTCAGGTACAAGGAGTGCTGGACAGAGGAGAGGACCATCACAGAGATGGTGATGGACGACCCGACGCACGAATGCTGCATGGGAGGCCTGACTTGCACCTGCCCGACGCACCCGGAGATGAGGACGGAATCTTCCTTCGTCTGCGAGGAGAAGGAGGCCGACGGGAGCGAGGTGGACACGATATACGGGGGCAGCACCATAGACTTCTCGTACAGGATAGAGAACATAATGCACAGGTGCATGCTCGGGTACCCGTCATGCTACGGGAACCTTATGTATGACATCATGACGTCAGTCACGCTCACGCCCGAAAGCATGCTGTCCCCGCTCAGCCAGACTCTCACCGGCACCCGGGCCTATGGGATGGGCTTTGATGATTATATCACCCACAGGTTCACGGACGTGAAGCTGCAGAGGGAGGCATCAGGGGACTTCGCTGAATTCTACACGAAGGACTACATGGCAGGCAGCAGCCTGAGCATGCAGGACGTGCCAGTCAGGATAAGGCCGAACGAGCTGCCCGAGATAACTGACATTAAGCTGTGCTACATAATGCCGGACGACAGCGGCGCGTGCGGGATGCCCATAGAGACAGACTACCTGTTCCCTGTGCTGAACCAGGACACCATAGAGAAGGGCAGGCCTATAGCGCTCTACTTCAGGGTCCAGAACCTTCACAAGAACGGGCAGGCCATGGGGTACGTGGACATGGCAGTGGACACCAGGCCGTCGAGCCTCGTGGGCGAGGGGGAGAAGCTGACCAACGGGGTGGTAGTCAACAAGAGCACCGAGGACGGCATACCGGTCATATGGGTGTTCAAGATAGATGAGAGCGGATTGCATGACGTCCACATAAAGGTGACCGACCTGCAGGACGGGGACGAGGGAGAGGGCTCCTTCACGCTCTTCATCTCGATAAACGAAGTGGGTGAGGTGCCGACGCCTTTCCAGTACGCCTCAGGCGAGCTGGAGGAGACATACCCCCACATAATGGACATCTACCACAACATGACAGCCCTGAAGGAGCTGATAGATAGCGGGGAGCTCAGCGGGGACAAGCTCCAGAACGCCAAGGAAAACTACGCCCTCCTGAACGTGCTCTACCACCTGATAAGCGAGAGGGAGGCAGAGGTGCTGTACGGCGGCACCCTGGAAGTGGTGCCCAGCTGGCTTGCGCATATAGGGAATGCCATAGGCGGCTTCCTGAACGGCCTGGGCATGATGCTGGAAGGTGTCGCAAACGCCCTGGTGAACTTCGTGAGCGACCCCTTGGGCAGCCTGGCCGCCATGGGAGAGTGGATATGGGAGCACCCGATAGAGTCAATCGAGATAGCCCTGGGCATAGCCGCGATCGCGGTGCTGATACTCGCGCTTCCGGGAGTGGGCCTGATAAGCGCAGGGACTGCAGCTGTGGCCTTCGGCATAATGGACATAGCCACCATACTGATAGTGGGCCACAGGTTCTCCGAGAACGGCGGCCACCTGGAGACGCTGGACTGGGTGACACTGGCGCTGGTGGCTGCAGGAAACGCCGGCGTGATGTTCCGGGGCCTCAGGGCCGTTTCTTCAGAGGGTTCCAGGGTAGCCAAGATACTCGACAGCGTGGACAACTCAATAGCAGCCCTGAAAGGCAAGATTGGCAGCGGCTGGCAATCACTAAAGAACTCCCTTGGCGGCGCGGACAACGCCGCCCTGATAGAAGCCAGGGGATTCGCCGATGATCTTAACAGGGCAGGAGAAAGGGCATTCGGGGAGGGATTCCGTGACAACATAGCCAAGATATGGAAGAAGCTGGGAAGCATAAAGGCTTTCAAGGGGCTGGGTGATGATGCCCTGTCCAAGGCCCTTAAGCTTGCGGATGATCTGGATGCAGCCACTATGCAGAAGGTGCTTAAGAACAGGCACCTGACAGGCTACATAGATGATGTGTATAAGGCACACAGCGTGCTGGGCAAGAGTGCAGTGCAGCGGATGCTAGACATGCCTTGGCTTTCAAGGGGGATGAGGGCACTCACCGACGACCAGATGAGGGCTGCCTGGAAGGTACTCTCAGATAACGAGGAGCTGCTCTTAAAGGGCCACAATGCGTTCCAAGGGTCATGGATAGAGAGAACCATAGACTTCAAGCATATGCCTCCCGGCAAGACAACCCCCATGGCGGTATACAAAGACGGACTCAAGATAAACATAGACAAACTGGACGAGGTGGTGAAGTACGGGGACATAATGATATCACACGAATTCGGGCATGTGAACCATTTAGGGCCAAGGGGCTGGCCGAAACTAGAATCCGGGGGGACACAATTCGGGTTCAAGAACAAATACATGGAGATTCCTAAGCTTGATAATGCAGCGGCCCCAAAAATTGCTGAAGAGCTTGTAGCAGACAAGGTAGGCATACTAAGAGATGCTGCAAAGACCCAGAAATTCGCTGAATGGACGGAAAGTGTGCTACCGAATATAAGGGAAGGCTTCAAGAGCGGGGAACTTGCAGACAACATGCTGGCATATGACAGGGCACTCAGGCTTAGAATAAGTATAGGCGAAATCAAGCCTGCCCTGGCCACACAACTGGATGAAATCGTGAGGAACGGCATAAATACGGCGAGTCCAGACTTCTATCTGACATTCACAGACTTTAATCTAGCAACCAAATCTGCAAAGACGTGGATAGACCAAGTGAAGGTATTCATATGAGAACTGAAGATAAGGAAAAGAGAGAGAAATTCATGGCCCTGAAAAGGGATCTTGACAAGAAGGTGCTGGCAATAGAGAGAGAAATGAACAAGTTTGTCTTCGGCTCTCCTGACGTCAGGGACGGCATGGAATTGAACTGGGGAAGACTGAGCGATTTGAAGTGCCCGCTAAGCGACCCTAACACAGAGCCGGAACACCAGAAGAGGATGGAGCTTGATGGAAACCATTATGTGTGCAGTAAATGCGGCTTCAGGCTTGAGAAGAAGGCAGTTGACGAACTCATATCTGTAGTAGAGAGAATGAAAGGCATTCGAAAACCAAGGGAATGATTTTTAAATCATAACTTGCTATTTTTCATATCATGAAAGGGAGAGTGCTGGCGCTGACCGGCGTGCTTCTGCTGGTCATCGCCGTTTCAGGGTGCGTGAGCCAGCCCCAGGAGGAGGGCCCCAGGATAGTTGAGGTCGGGTTCACCGAGGGGGTCAAGTACACGTACTCGCTGGAATACGCTGACGTTAACGACACCCTTATAGTCGAATTGTACGTGACGGACGACACCCCTGTCTACTGGGAAGGCATAGCAGCCATGAAGGGCAGGCTGGTGTCCGGCAATGATAGCCACAAGCTGGCCAACCTGGCCAGGTTCAGGATAGGCAAGGAGAACTACTGGATAGGCATGACCGGAAGGCTGAGCCTGCAGGAAGCAGTGAAGAAAGACCACCTGCTGGACAGGTTCCTGGAGAACGACATATCCAAGCCCTTCTTCCTCCTGTCCTTCGTCAGGTCAGGCGGCCTGAATGTCACGGAACTGCTGGAGGGCAAGGCCGCATCTTACAAGCAAAGCGGCTGGGAATACAGCATGGCGGCAGAGGGCCCCCTGGCAGTGGATGATTTCCTGGGCTACAAGGTGGAAACTGTCGACCTGCCCACAAGGTACACCTTCTACGTGTCGGCAGGCGAGCCCTACCTGCTGGTGCACATGAACCAGGGAGGCCTCATCATGGACCTGAGGGACATATCCCTGGAGAATTTCAGCCTCTCAGAATGGGAGGATTACGTCCTCTTCCTGGAGTCCAGCACGTTCAACAGGAGCGGATGCTCCGATTACCTGACCGGGGAGGAGGCAGAGGGGCTCCTGGGGGCAGACGTGAGCATATCCAGCTCCGTGTCAGGCGACCTGGAGCTGGGCCAGGCAGCCAACCTGGTCTGCGTGTACGACTCCGAGTCAGAGCACATAGCCCTGGTGCTGGAGAGGTTCCAGACAGGCGACAGGGCCCTGGAGAGGTACGGGGACTTCCTGGACGCCCTGAACGCATCCGGCAGCATAGAATGGAACGAGACGAACGAGTTCGGCGTCAGGTCAGTCAGCTACACTGGCGGCCTGACCAATGACATAAGGTTCATAAGCGACATTGACCCAGCCTTAATGGTGACCGTAGCCTCCCAGAGGGAGGAAGTGGCCAGGTCTGCGGCAGGCAAGGCGGGAAGCAGGGTAAACCTCATGGTGTGACGTTCACTTTCAGGGCATTGCCCATGGAGTGGTGGAGGACTTCCTGGAGGGTTCCGTTCGCTGTTTCTATCCCGGTTATGGTGGTGTCTGTCAGCATCCCGGTTATGTTCACCATGGCCGCCAGTATTATGGCCGCTATGAGGAGCATCGCTATGTACTTGAGGGGCATCCCTTCCATAAAAAGAGCCTGCCGGATTATGCCGGCCCAGGCGCCTCCTCAATGTCTATCATGCATCTGTCCCCCATGTCACAGCCTCCCTATAAGCATTGCCTGGGAGATTAATAAGGTTGCCGTGAATATGACGAGGGTCAGGGGTATGGATTTGGCCATCTCGAAATGGAACGATACCCTGTCCATCCCGAACCTTATCCTGGAGACGTACCTTATGAGCACGTAATTGAGCGCTATCACGTACATGCCGACTATCAGGGAGAGCACATCCGGGCTTATGGAAGGGGCCGTGAATATCTGGGTCAGTCCGTACTGGTTCGTCATGAACTCGGTCTGTACCGAATTCACGGTGTCTGTTATCAGCTGGAACAGCACGACTATTATGGCGCACACTATGGGCGCGAAGAAGAGGACGGTCGCCTTCATCATGGACAGGCTCTTGGCCAGCATGGTGGACAGTTCCCTCTCCACGTCCCGTATCCTGGTCATGTACTGGTGCATCATCTCTGCAGTCTGTGACGCGGCCCGGCCCCCCTTCCTGAGGGAGTTGGCTATCAGGCCGAAGGCGGACCTTATCATGAGGGAGCCGGAATCCACCTCCATCGCCGCCTTCTCCAGGGTCATGGACCTCCTTTTCATGTTGTTCAGCATCCTCTCCAGGAAGGCTCCTATCTCCATGTTGCCCATTATGCCCCTGGCGAATTCCACCGCGCTTTCTATCGGCCTCCCGTCTGACAGGTGGTTCTTGATGTGGTACAGGCTGTCCACGAACTGGCTCTCCAGCCTCTTCACCTTCTCCCTGTCCTTCTTCAGGTGGGCGCTCTGCCCGTAGAAGTAGACGCTGGCCGCTATCCCGACGCCCCAGACCAAGGAATAGCTTCCTATGATGTTCGCTATCGCGAACGGGCCTGTCAGGGCCAGCCCTGTCTTGGCCATCAGGTAGAATATCCCCGGGGCGGATATTATGAATCCCAGCGCCACTGCCAGGGGGTTGGACGGGACTGCAGACTTGCCTATCATTATGTAGCCATGGGAGCCCTTCGTTTCAGCCGGGGAGAAGGTGGCGGGCCTCTTCTTCATGACCACGTCCGAGTATATGTAGCACGCCACAAGGGAGACCGCAAGGAACGCGGTAACTGAAACAGGCGATATCTGGAAGCCGAAGAAGGAAACCAGGGGGAATATGGATATCACCATGAGCGGGACTATCGTGCCTAGGCTGAAGAGCACCAGGGTGGGCATGTGCAGGGACATGGCGTACTCCCTCATCTTGGAAGTTATGTCGTCCAGCATGACCTCTATGGTCTTGTCCAGCATCTCGAACTTCCTCTTGAGGCTCTTCTCGAAGAAGCTGGCCTTCACGAGGTGGACCGACCTCTGGAAGCCCGACGAGAAGCGGCCCCATTTCTCCGAAACCGAATCCAGGCCCTCGTATATGTCCTTCGTCTTGCCAGAGAAAACTGACCAGACCGCCCTCTTGAAGTCACCTGCCATGTCCCCCTCCCCGTAGTTGGCGACGAACGACATGGCGCTCTCCAGGTTGGGGGTCTGTTTGAGGGAGACGCTCATCTGGGCCACTATGTAAGGGGCATGCCCTAGGGATTCCAGCGCCCTCTGCCTGGCCAGGGACTTGGGCCATTCGGTTATGGCGTAGAAGAGCACTATGGATAACGGCATTGACACTATGAAAGGCAGGGGCGTGATGCCGGCGATGAATGCCGCCACTGTCAGAGCCATCAGGACGGTGAACGCCATGGCCATCGCCATCTTGGCGCCGCCGACCACCAGGTCTGCGTCCGTGTCCCATCCCAGGAACTCCAGGGAGCCCTTCAACTCCCTTGTGGCCCTGGATTTCATTGGCCTGCCGAACCTGCTGCAGAACCTTATCAGGTGCTTTTCCATGTTCATGTGGATTCCTTCAGCCACTTGGACCACTTGGCGTAAACTTCCTTGTAGTCAGTGGTCCCGGAGGCTAGCCTGAAGAACTCGTTGTTGGCCCTTACAGTCCAGCCGGCTCCCATCAGTTCCGGACCCTTCTTGCCGAGTTCCGCCAGGTCTTGCTTTATCCTTGCCCTCACGGATATGTTCTCCATGGCCTGCTTGAGCGTCAGCCCCTTGACGTCCGCCACCTTCCTGATTGTTTCAGAGGATGCCAGGGTTGCCTTCCAGGAATTGCCGGACCTTTTGTATTCGACCATGTTGGAGAACTTGGGCTCAGCCTTCCAGCCCTTACCCACCTCGCTGATGTTGAGCAGCCTCCTGTGCCTTTTTGTGTCCTCACCGAACCTTATGGCGCCGGTCGAGATTATCATGTCCACTGCCTTGAAGCTCGTGCTGGGCACCCCAAGGTCATTGACCACTCGGTCCCAGGTGTCGTACGGTCCTGAACCGTGGACCGTTCCCAGCACCACGTTGCCCGCGGCGCCAACCCTCATGGCCTCGAACAGGGCCCTGGCCTCCTTCCCCCTGACCTCCCCTATGACGAGTATGCTCTCTCCCAGCCTCAGGGATGTCCTGAGGGCGTCCTCTGTGCTGAGCTCGAATCCCTTCGCGAAGGCCTCTGTCTTGAGGTGCTCGACCTTGAAGCCCATGGACCTCATGCTGTCGACCGGTATCTCCGGGGTGTCCTCTATCAGTATGACCCTGGAATTCTGCTGCATCTCCAGCATCAGGGCGGTCATCAGCGACGTCTTGCCTGATGCCCTGGGGCCCGTTATCAGCATGGAGTTCTGGCCGTCTATCAGGAAGCTCAGCAGTCCGGCAGTGTAGGCGTCCATCATGCCGGCGGATATGAACTCAGGGAGTGTCCAGGGATTGCTCTTCCTCCTCCTGAAGGCGAAGCCTGTGCCCCTGTACGTGGAGGGCTGGCATATGCCGCAGACCCTCACCCCGAACTCCTCCAGCTCTGTGTGCAGGACCGGGGATGAAGAGTCGAAGGGCCTTCCCGAAACCGCCCTCAGCCTGGTGGACAGCTTGTCTATCTCCTCCTTGGTGACGGATATGTTGGTCACGCACTCCCCGTAGTCGCTGTGCACCACGTGCACCAGCGATGAGCCTGAGTCTATGAAGACGTCCTGCAGCCTGCTGTCCTTCAGGAGGGGCTCTATTATCCCGTAGCCTATCGTATGCCTGCTGAGGATGGCCGACAGCTTGTCGAACTCTGCCTTTCCCACGTCATCCTCCCCCAGTGTCTTGTCAAGCACCTCCCTGATTATCCTGCCGTATTCCTTCCTGAGCGACTGGGGTTCGAAGTCTATGGTCGCCTTGTGGTCGCACAGGTTCTCAAATGCCCTGTTTATGGCCTTGACCCCGTCCTGGGTGAGGCCGAGTTCCGGGAAGCTCACGAAGTAGAGCATGTCGGGCCTGTCAGGCATGCTGTGTATGGATACAGACACGTCGTCAACGCTGTAAGACTCGGCGGGCTTCCCTTCGGGCCTGCCGGTTTCCACGTGGCACGAGAGCATCTCAGGCACGAGCTCAGGCTTGAACGTTTCGGAGTATGCCCTGCCCTTGTCGCCCAGCTCTATCGCCTTCCTTACCAGGGCCGTCCTTTCGAGCTCTTCCGTTATCAGGGCCGAGGCCTCCTTGCACTCCTTGCACTTGCCCATCTTCAGCCTGAAATAGTAATGCAGGGGGTCTCCCCAGAGGCTTCCCAGCTTCTTCCTGCAGCTGTCGCACAGCTTTATCCTCTCCACTGACTTGAGCGCCTTTGCCAGTTCCTCCAGGCCCTTTATGGTCTCCTTCCCGTAGAACTTGTAGAACGGCTTCTTCATCACAAGCTTGTCGGCGTTCTGTGGGTACAGGAAGGATTTGAGCAGGCCCTCCCTGCAGTGGGCATTGCTGAGGGATGCGCTGGATATGCAGTCCCTGCAGTTCACTATCATCAGACGCTTTCCCGCTATCTTCTCCAGGGTGAAAGGGCACTGCCTCTCAGGGTCGCTTTCTTCGGCTTCACTACCCCTTGATTGAAACATATTTAATGTTTTTGAGTAAGTTTTAAATAGCGGGCCGGAATGGCGGAAAGGCTTAAAAGCCTTGCCTGCGGCCCTGTTGAGGGCAAGTAATATGAGGAAAGGTTTCACC
>CAZKUD010000001.1:65842-72101 GCA_964555875.1 uncultured archaeon | reverse complement strand
TTCACCATTACGCCTGTCCTGTTCATGGGCCTGATAATCATAACCGGAATCATGCTCATAACATTCACGGACATGGACAGGATGGTATCAGAGGGCATAAGCAAGGAGAGCCAGCTCAACAAGCTGCAGGCCGCCCTTATGGAGAACAGGACCAGCACGGAGATGCTGCTGCTGTTCCACTCGGCCAATGAGTCCACTCATGCCGGCACCAGGCCGGGGCTGGAGAATGCGATAGCTGCCAGGATGGGAGGGCCTGTGGAGATTGTTTCATGCCTATCTGACCGTTTCACGGTCAGGTTCAGCCAGACCTTCTGCCAGCAGGAGCTGGATTCCAGCATAAACACGACCTACACGGTCTCCCGGATCCTGGACTGCGGGAGGATAAACGGCCTGACCGGCAGGAACGCCACTGTGGACTGCGGGGGAGCCACCCTCAGCTGCCTGGGGGCATGAGCCCATTTTTTAGTCCTCACCACCAATCCTTAATATGAGGCCTTTTGTTTTGGCGCTGCTGGTGTTATTGGTCATTGCCAGCGGGTGCGTCACCGGGGGACAGGAAGAGGATGCCGTGGTCTTCAGCCAGGAAGTGGCTACCCAGGAGCCCCCTGATTTCGACCCCATAGATGAGGTGAAATCCAGCCTCCCTGAGGGAGCTGAGGAAGAGCCCTGGTACTCTAAAGGATGGAAGAAAGAGGAAACCGGGGAAGGATGGAAGGTGTCGGTGGACAGCTACCAGGCAGTCTGGATGGTGAAGGCTGACGGAAGCGTGTGCTCGGACGGCAAGTCTGCCAGGGAGTTCTCAGGCATCCCGCTCTGCGAAGGGGAAGAGGAGCCCAAGCCGGTTAGCAACACGAAGCTGTCAGGGGATTATGAGGAGAGCCAGGTCTGGTCAGGGAACATAACGATAACAGGGGACACCACAATACACGGCAGCCTGGAGATACTTCCCGGGACCACTGTCATGTTCGAGGTCCAGGACGACCAGCAGGGAGGGAACGAGGTCGAGGCGGACGGCTTCAATGACCTGGACCCGACCAGGCTCAGGAACTATGAGATAAGCCATTCGTCCCTCAATGTCCTGGGAAAGCTCACCGCAGTCGGCAGGGCAGACGAGCCGATAACGTTCACGTCCGCGGCAGGGGAGCCGAAATATGCCGACTGGATAGCAGTCCAGCTCGAGTCCGACGGCAGCGAGATGAGGCACTGCATAGTGGACTGGTCGAGGAACGGCATAACCATAGGGAGGAACCAGCCAAACACCATGGTCAAGAACTGCGTGATAAACCATACGTTCTGGGGCGCGGTTTCAGTGGGCTGGTCCGGGGCTCAGATAATCAACAATGAGATATGGGAGGCGGGCCACGAGGGCATAGACGTCCAGGGCGGGGACGCCAGGATAGAGGGCAACAGGATACAGAATGCGCATGCTGGAATAGTCATCCTCAGGGGCTCCTCTGTCGTGAGGAACAACATGATGAAAGACGTCGGCAGCGGCATACACGTAGGAGGAGAGGCCACCCCCACACTGGAAGACAACACTGTTGAACTGGCCCCGTCCGATTCCAAACTGGAGTGGGGTTACGGCAGCTTCGTAAACCCGCTCTTCGGGGAGCCTGAAGGGACGCCCCTCTTCACCGAGGTGTACGAGAACAGGTACGCTGTGGCTGGCTACAGGATAGAAGGGAACCGGATAATCGAGCTGCCTGCCAGCGGCTCTGAATGGCTCCTGTACGGGCTGGAAGACGGCGTGTTCCACCAGCTTGAGGCTGACATAACAGGGATGGAGATAGACATACAGGAAGGGTATTCGCTCTACGTCCTGATACCTGGCCCGACCGAAAGCGAGAGGGACCAGGACACCTTCAACTCTGAGCACGGGGACATACAGTCCCAGATGGCTGTCTGACTGGCAGCTGCCTATGGGACCACTGGGATTTGAACCCAGGTCTCCAGCTTTTTCGCCTCCTTCCAGAGGCCCCGAAGCTGAGATGCTAGACCAAGCTACACCATGGTCCCATGATATGGCAACGCAATTGATTTGTACTTTGGGAAGAGATGTTCCACATCACCACTTCTGACAGTTCTCTTATTTTGAGTATATTCTATGAATTTAATAATATTTTTTATATTAGAGCTTCCCATTTCTCGCATGAACCGCTCAATCTTCCATTTGGAAGTCAGGTTTATATTATGTCCAGACATAAATGCAGGTATACCAAATCCTCCTAAACCAAGTATAATCTGCTCTTTAAGGGCTGGAGAACGACTTTTAAGATTCAATACACACCACTTTGATGACATGTGCACAGACCCGTCAGTGTCAAACAATCCCCTTAAGGCGGATGAGAGGAACTGTTTATTTTTGCATATGAAATCCGGTATTGTCTTTTTGGTTCTCCCAGGCAATAACCCCAAGCTAAGAAGGAACTCAAAGAGGGTTCTAGAGTTAACCCTAAGGTGAAGTACATTTCTGTCTCTTGGGAAAATCTTTTTTGGCTTGATTCCGAATAGCTCTTGGACAAGGTTAGAGACATAATCTGAGTAAGGATTATCATCACGCTTATTAAGCACTATTTCCATCGCATAATTAGTTTTGCATAGGCTGCCATCGCCTAGTAAGATCCCTATGAGTTCGGCTAATTTCGTAGATGGTTGAGGTATATTGATACGAATCTTTGGTGTCCCAATCTTACTCTTTGGCCCACCAACTCTGCCGCCTTTTGCCCTCCCCCAATCCTTATCCTTTACGCTTTTAATGTCAGAGAGGTATATGCTAGGGGCTACTTTACCAAGTTTGCATAGTTTCTTGAAGATATCATAAGACATGAAGTGTAGCTCTTTACGAAAAGAGTGTCTTAATGTGATTACACATAAACCAGTCATTGTACTCAATTCCTTCCATGTCAGACCGGATTTTTCTTTAACCTCATCAATGAATTCTTTCTGTTTGCCGTTTTTGAAAATCATCCTGCAGGTTTTGTTTATTGGTCTTTCAATCATACTAATAATAGTAAAGCTGACATATAAACGTAGTATAGATTATCATAGTAACGTTATCATGTACCGCTCTAAGAGATTAAAAATTAGTCTTTTTCTTTCCCGACTTTATCGTCCCGGACACCCTCAGCGTCTGGAATATGACCCTCTGGTCCCCTATCTGGTGTATGAGGGCAAGCCCGACCTTCACCAGGTCCACGTACCTGTGGGAGCATTGTAAGAAACCGGTCTCATTCTTCCCGTCCCAGAGGTTCCTTATGAGCCTCACGTTCGCTTGGGCCAGGTCCTGTTCTCCCAGCCAGTGCTCCAGGGAGTTCCAGACGGCGTCCTTCACGTTGTCATAGGTGACGCTCTCCTTTTCCGAGGAGTGGACCCTGAACACTATGTAACGCTTGCCCTCCTTCAGTGACGGCTTCTTCTTCAGCCTCATATTAATAATTAGAAGGAATGTTAAATTAAACGTGACAGCATGAAGTTCAGGGCAGGGGGCGTCATCAGGACGTACAACGTGAAGGGAATGAAGGTCGTCTTTAGATGGCCGAAGATGTCTGACGCTGCAGACCTGGCAAGGTATGTTAACAGGCTTTCCCTGGAGAGGCCGCCCATGATAACCAGGACTTCCCCGAAGATGACGGCCGAGAAGGAGAAGAAATACCTCAAGAGGATGTTCAAGGCAATGGGCGAGGGAAAGGTTGCCTGCCCCCTTGTGGAGGTGGACGGGAAGGTCGCGGCACTCACTCACGCCAAGAAGCTGTATCCCAACTCCAGGATACTGAAGCACCAGGTTGAGATAGGGGTCGGGCTTGACAAGAATTACAGGGGCCTGGGCATAGGGCACCTCATAATGGAAGTCCTGGAAGAGGTATCAGTGAAGTACCTCAAGGCAAAGGTGATTGTCCTCTGGCACGCGGAGTACAACAAAGTGGCAAGGGGCCTTTACGAGAAGCACGGGTTCAGGGAAACTGGAAGGATTCCAAAAGCTATAAGGCACAAAGGCAAATATTATGATGAAGTGCTCATGTGCAAGGTGTTAGTATGATTGTTTGGATGAAACCTTTATGTGGAGTAAAGACGAAGTCACAAAGGTTTCTGTGCAAGGTGTTCGTATGAGTAAGGAATTCACGCCTATAGGCGAGCTGGGAAAGAAGGTTGGCGAAAAGGTAGACCTGAGGGGGTGGATACACAGGACAAGGAGCGGGAAGGACATGACGTTCATAGTCCTGAGGGACTCCACCGGAACAGTCCAGTGCGTCATAAAGGAAGGCGCGAAGGGCTTCCCTGACGCGCAGGCGGCCCTTAGGGAATCGTCACTCACGCTTGTCGGGACTGTCCACAAGGACCCCAGGGCCCCCACAGGCGTCGAGGTCAGGGTGAGCGAGCTGAAGATAGTAGGCCCGGCTGAGGCTTATCCCCTTAAGGAAGGCACCAATCCGGAGGTTCTCCTGGACAAGAGGCACCTCACGATAAGGAGCAGGAAGATAACGATGACGCTGCAGGTGAGGTCGGCCATCCTGGGGGCGATACACGAGTTCTTCAGGCAGAGGGGCTTCTATGAGGTGCAGTCGCCTTCCATAACCAAGATGGCATGCGAGGGGGGTTCAACCCTGTTCAAGGTGGACTACTTCGGGGAAGAGGCTTACCTTTCACAGTCCTGGCAGCTGCACGCAGAGGCGGGCGTACACGCCCTCGAGAAGCTGTACTGCGTGGCCCCTGCCTTCAGGGCAGAGAAGAGCAGGACAAGGCAGCACCTGGCAGAGTACTGGACAGCAGAGGCTGAGATGGCCTGGTGCACCCATGAGGAGAGCCTGAGGCTCCAGGAGGAGATGATTACCCATGTCGTGCAGACTGTGCTGAAGAAGCACAAAAAGGAGCTGGAGGAGCTCGGGGCTGACATAAAGAAGCTGGAGAAGGTGAAGGCCCCCTTCAGGAGGGTTTCCTACAGGGAAGTGTTGGACATGCTCAAGAAGGACGGCATCAGGATGGAATGGGGGGACGACCTGACAGGGACCCAGGAGAAGGCCCTGTCAAAGCATTTCCAGAAGCCTTTCTTCATAACAGACTGGCCTAAGGAGGCCAAGGCGTTCTACATGCTCGAGAACCCGAAGGACCCCAAGACCGTCCTCTGTGCTGACCTGGAGGCCCCAGACGGGTTCGGGGAGCTCATAGGGGGCTCTGCCAGGGAGACTGACGTCAAGAAGCTGCTTGCCAACCTGAAAAGGGAGAAAGCTGACCCCAAGCCCTATGAGTGGTACCTGGAGGTCAGGAAGTTCGGCTCTGTCCCACACTGCGGGTTCGGCCTTGGGATAGAAAGGCTGACCATGTGGATATGCAACCTGGACCACATACGTGACGCGATAGAATTCCCAAGGACGATAAACAGGGTGTACCCGTAAAACATCTAAAGGTCTATTACTGCCTTGTCCTTGCAGAACTGGTTGCCGATTGTTTCATCAGAGACATGCTTCTGCCTGAGCTTGCAGAAGCCCATTATGACCTTGCCCTTCTTGTACCTGTCAGCGCTGGCCATCTTCTCGAAGTACATGCATTTCCGGCACTCCATGCATTATATTTAAGCTGAAACAATAAATAGCTATATAAACCGGCAGCATATACTGGTAATGGGCCCGTAGCTCAATTGGATAGAGCGTCCGGCTTCGGACCGGGAGGTTGAGGGTTCGACTCCCTTCGGGCCCATTCATTTCTTCTTGATGAGCCTGTGCAGCCTCTCATAAAGCCAGATGGTTATTGCCACCGAGAAGCCCTCTGCCAGGGTCATGCTGAAGGGTATCCCAAGTATGGGGAACGTGTAGAAGTCCGGGTAGGTGTAGTAGCCCCAACTGAACGAGAGGAAGTCTATCAGGAAGCCCAGGCACGAGCCAGCTGCCATGTAGTAGAGCCACCTCTTCTCCTCCCAGAGTATGAACAGGAAGGCTATCAGCAGGAAGGTGAATATGGTGTACCAGAGCACGAAGCCGCTCATGCGAACCTCTCCCTAAGGCGCTCGCCTATGAACCAGCTGAAGCAGACGTAATGGAAGTACAGGGCCGCGTTCCAGACGGATGTTAGGCCTGCCCTGGGCCCGGTCAGGTGGGTCCAGAAGCCCATCCAGGTCGTTATGTTCTCGAACACCGTACCGCACAACACTGCGAAAAGGCCCAGCAGGAGGTATGTCCTGAAGTTCTTCCTGTCGAAGGCCAGCAGCATCAGCAGGGGGATGGTCATCAGGGTGAAGAAGAACCCATGTTCCATATATAATATAAGA
>CAZKUD010000001.1:41247-65742 GCA_964555875.1 uncultured archaeon | reverse complement strand
CAGGGGGATGGTCATCAGGGTGAAGAAGAACCCATGTTCCATATATAATATAAGAATATACACTATAATATTGTGCCAGTGTGGCTCAGGGGTTAGAGCGCCACACATTAAGTTGGGCGAAGCTCATAAGCGCATTATGAGCGCTGAGAAAACGAAAGTTTTCAGTGATCACCGCTGAGAGACGTGGAAGTCGGGGGTTCGAATCCCCCCACTGGCATATGGAGTACAACAGGCTCATACCTGAATTGACTGTTTCTGATTTTGGCGAAAGCCTGGAATTCTATACTAAGGTGCTCGGGTTCAGGGTGGAATACAAAAGGGACGAGGACAGGTTCGCGTTCCTGTCATTCCAAGGGTCCCAGATAATGATAGAGCAGTTCAGGGAAGGCTCTGAGTGGAACACAGGGAAGCTGGAGAAGCCCTTCGGAAGGGGCATGAACCTGCAGATTGAGGCTGATGATGTCACGCCCATAATCGAGGCGCTGGAGAAGGCAGGCCATCCCATAAAGATGGGCCCCAAGGACAGCTGGTACAGGAACGGGGACGTGATGGTGGGCAGCAGGGAGTTCCTTGTGATGGATCCTGACGGCTATTTGTTAAGGTTCGGCCAGGACCTGGGCAAGAGGCCCGCCTGAACAGGAGCATGGCCTTCGGGATACCCGCATCTAAGCGGATGAAACGATAAAAACCTGAAACAAACTTCTGCTTCCTGCTAAGAATCAGAACTTCCTTTTCTTCATGAAGCAGTCCCTGCAGTAGACCGGCCTGTCGCCTGAAGGCTTGAAAGGAACTTCACATTCCTTTCCACACTCGGAACAGACTGCTTTATGCATCTCTTTGGGTCCCCTGTCGAAGTTCCTGCCGCCGCCTCTGTGTCCGCCGTCTCTTCGGCCGCCGTCCCTTCTAGGGCCCCTGTCGAAATTTCCCATAGTTGTCGCATTTCCTCCTATAGTTGAAGAAGGGGAAGCAAGTATATAAAGGCATGCATGTGGGCATACTTGGGGAAAGCTTTATAATTCCTCCTGGAGCATTCTCAATATGATTTCAGTCATAGGGGCGGGCAGGCTGGGAGCCAGCACTGCCTTCCAGCTGTCCAGGGAAGGGCTGGATGACGTCAGGCTGGTCGACATAGTGGAAGGCCTGCCGCAGGGCGAGGCCCTTGACATGATGGAGTGCTCTGACCTGGACGTGGAGGTCACGGGTTCCAACGATTTCGCTGACATAAAAGGGTCCAGGATAGTGGTCATAATAGCTGGCCTGCCCAGGAAGCCCGGCATGACCAGGGAGGACCTCATGCACAAGAACGCGGACATAGTCAGGTCGGTCTGCAGGAACGTGAAGGAGCACGCCCCTGAGGCTGTTGTAATAGTGGTCACCAACCCCATGGACATGATGACCTGGGTCGCCCATAAGGAGCTCGGCTTCCCTAAGGGAAGGGTGATGGGGATGGGAGGAGCCCTGGACTCCCAGAGGTTCGCCTATTTCCTGTCAAAGGGGCTCAGGGTGGCGGCAAAGGACGTGAAGGCTGTGGTCATGGGCCAGCACGGGGAGGCCATGGTGCCAGTGCCGTCCCAGTCGTCCCTGGACGGGGTGCCTGTCACGGAGAAGCTTTCAGGGGAGCAGTTAAAGCAGGCCCTGGAGAGGACGAAGGGGGCAGGCGCAGAGGTCATCAAGCTGAAGGGCGGGACTGCCTGGGCGCCCGCAACGGCCATATGCAGGATGGTCAGGGCCGTCCTTAAGGACGAGAAGGCAGTCATACCATGCTCAGTTCCCCTTGACGGGGAGTATGGACAGGAAGGCCTGTGCATAGGCGTGCCTGTAGTATTGGGAAAGGATGGTTTCGCCAGGGTGCAGGAAGTGGAACTTACAGATACGGAGAGGGAACAGTTCGAACAGTCCTGCCAGAAGGTGAAGGAAGCTATTCAGAGCCTGTAGCTTCTTCTGACAGCTCTTTAATCAGGCGCCTGAAGTCTTCCAGGTGCAGGGGCTTCTCGACATAATGGCCGCCTGCATCCAGAAGCTCCTTAACTGATTCCGGGCTTTCGATGTGCAGGTCTCCGCTCATCAGCACGTATTTCGCCCTGGCTGCCTCTTCCCTGTCGCCAAGCACGCCCATCAGGTACCTGAAACCGCTCTCTTCGTCGGTCGGGGCATTCCCGAACCTGTTGCCCATTACGACTATCTGGGGGTCGAAGCCCAGCCCCATCGCATGCTCGAACGCCTGTGGGGTGGCCGGGGTGTAGACTTCATGGCCCTGGCTGCCGAGGTAATTTGCGATGAAGCCCCTTACGCCTTCTTCTTTCTCTATTACAGCTATCCTTGCCATATAATCACCAATCTATACAGTTGTAGGCCACCTTTTTAAGGCTTTGGTTAACCGTTTTGTCAGCTTTTAACGGATTCTTTCAATAATTAACCATGGAAATCAAGTTCGACCCCAAGAAGGGCATCTGGGCGGACGAGCCGGAGTCCTTCGAGAAGCTGCGTAGGAACTGGTTCGGGAAGAAGGTAAAGGGGGGCATCATACTACTGGAGCCTGAAGAGGCACTCTATGCCATAAACCTGCACAATGCCAGCTGCCTGGAAGGAGGGAAGGACATCGGCTTCAACGGGCTGGCGAAACATTTCATGAAGGGAGTGCCCAGGCTATTCATAAGGTACAATGCATACAGGGACTGGAGGGACAGGGGCCTCGTCATAAGGAATGTGGAGAAGGCCAGGGGCAAGGCCAGGAAGAGCGCCAAGAAATACCCTGTCAGGCCGGTCAAGTCATGCAAGCTGAAGGTAAAGGCCATGTGGTACCCGGATTCCATGTTCTCGGTTTCCCATGACGAGGAGGGGAAGGGACTCTTCGAGCGACAGTGGATGGGCCAGTTCGGGGTCTACAAGCAGACAAGGGGCAACCTGCTTAAGCTCAACTTCCTGGAAACGGTTTACCTCTCCAAGTTCTTCGGCCTGGAAGTGGTGGACAGCAGCGGGAAGAAGATGACGCACAAGAAGATACTGGACCAGGTCACCAGGAGGAGGGAATGGACAAGGCAGCTGTATGAGGTTTACGAGGAATGGAGGAACAGCGGGTTCATCGTCAAGACTGGATTCAAGTTCGGGGCGCATTTCAGGATATACTTCCCCGGGGCCTCCCCTGTGGGAGAGTACAAGCACTCCAGGCATGTCCTCCATGTGTTCCCGAAGGAGCAGAAGATGCTGATATCGGAATGGGCCAGGGCAGTCAGGGTGGCCCACGGGGTGAAGAAGACGTTCCTGCTTGCCATCCCGAAGCTGAAGAAGAAGGATTACGTGAAATGCCCGGCAGACTTCATGGCCTACAGGAGGAAGAAGCAGGCAGAAGGCTGGGTGAGGGAAACCCCCGAGGACGGGCCCAGGTACCTGCTGTCAGCGGTGTCCGAGGACGAGCACATAGGCGGGGTCGAGCTCGCCTCCATGCTGCATAAGGCCGAGAAGATGGGGCTGGAGCTCATACTTTCCATAAGCGACAGGGAAACGGGCATAACATACTACATACTGAAGAGGGTCGAGCTTGCAGGCTCCAAGTACGACTATTACGAGATAGAATGGATGAAGCCTTAGCTGGTCCGGGTGCCTTTTCAGACGAAGCCCAGCTTCCTCCTGAAGAAGGCGGCCATCATGCCGGCCAATAGGGTCAGCACCAGTAGCAGTCCCATCAGGCTAAGCTGGGTGTCGTATGTTATCGCGCCCGTGACAGGGCTGGACTGGAAGTTCATGGTTTTCATGACCGCTGTAAGGAATATCAGGAAGAATATTATGGACAGGCCCTTTGCTTTCTGGTAAAGCTCGCCGCACATGTTTTATAATTCCAGCATAGAGTTATAAGCTTTTATTCCCAAGAAGCAACCCTTTTATATGGAAGTCGAGTTCTGTTTGCTTGACGCCGATCATTTTCTGGATTCATATGACAGGCCCGTCGTCAGGCTGTGGGGGATTGACAGGAAAGGCAGGTCAGTCACGCTGCTCGACAGGGGCTTCAGGCCATTCTTCTACGTGCTTCCCAGGGGGGAGGCTGAAGGGCTGAAGGACAGGATATCCGGCCTCTCCGTTGAAGGGAAGAATCCGGAGTCTGTCAGGGCTGTCAGCAGGAAGGTCATGGGGAAGCAGTCGGCCCTGCTGAAGGTGACAGTCACCAGGACCACTGACCCGGCCAGGTTCAGGGAACTGATAAAGGGCTGGAGCGGGGTCAGGGGCACCTACGAGCATTCAGTCCCTTTCTACAGGAGATACGCGATAGAGAAGGGGATGGTCCCGGTGGAATGGATGCGGGTCAGGGGCACAATCGACACGGACAGCGGTCTGGAATCTGACATCGTCCTGAACCTGGACTCTGCAGAGCCCCTGGACAGCGGGCCGCCTAAGCTGGACGTCCTGGCCTTCGGCATAGAGGTCTCGGAGGAAGACGGGGAGGAGAGGGTGATAATGGCGTCATTCAAGGACTCCAGGGACTTCAGCAAGGTCATCACCTGGAAGGCCGTGAAGGGAGCAGAGGTGGTGAAAGGCGAGAAGGAGCTCATAGAGCGCTTCTCGGAGATAGTCAGGGAGAGGAACCCTGACATAATATGCGGCTACAACACCGACAGGTTCGATTTCGTCAAGCTCGAGGAGAGGGCAGGCTTCCATAAGGTGCCCCTTATCATGGGAAGGGACGGCAGCCAGCTCACGTTCAAGGTCAGGGGCAAGGCCAGGGCCGCGGTGGTGAGGGGAAGGGTGCACATAGACCTGTACAATTTCGTGGAGAATGTGCTTGCCCAGAACCTCACGTCAGAGGCCCTTACCCTGGACATGGTGTCAAGGGAGATACTGGGCATAGGAAGGGAGAAGATGGAATGGAAGGAGATAGGGGATGCCTGGAGGAGCGGGAAGGGCCTGGAACGGGTGGCAGAGTGCTGCATGTGGGACTCCGAACTCGCCCTGAAGCTGGCTTACCATCTTGTCCCCCAGATATTCGCCATGTCCAGGACGGTCGGCCAGTTCCCTTTCGACACTTCCAGGATGACATATTCACAGCTGGTGGAGTGGCTGCTGGTAAGGAAGTCGTCAGAATCCGGGAGGGTGTTTCCCAACAGGCCCAGGCACGGGGAGATAGAGAGGAGAAGGAAGATAAAGTCTTACGAGGGAGGCTACGTGCATTCACCCAAGGAGGGGATACATGACGGCATAGCTATATTCGATTTCAGGTCACTGTATCCGTCCATCATCGTCTCCCACAACATATCCCCTGAGGTGCTTGACTGCGGCCACCGGAAGTGCAGGGACAACGTGCCCCCCGGGGTCGGGCACAGCTTCTGCATGTCCAGGACGGGGTTCGTGCCGTCAGTTCTCAGGGAGATTGTGGGGAAGAGGGCGGAGATAAAGAGGAGGATGTCCAGGATGACGAAGACAGAGGAGTACAAGGACATGCACAACAGGCAGTTCGCCCTGAAGATACTTGCCAATGCATTCTACGGTTATTACGGATACGCAGGCTCCAGGTGGTACAGCAGGGTGTGCGCACGCTCCACTTCCGCCTGGGGAAGGGATTACATAAAGAAGGTCATATCTATGGCAGAGGGTGCCGGGATGGAAGTGCTGTATGGGGACACCGACTCTCTCTTCCTGAAGCTCAAGGAGGAGGCCCGGGCAAAGGCCTTCATGGAGGAAATCAACAGGAAGCTTCCCGGCATAATGGAGCTCGAATTCAAGGGGATGTTCAAGAGGGGGATATTCATGGGGGCCAAGACCGGGGCCGCAGCCAAGAAGAAATATGCCCTGCTGGACGGGAAGGGCAGGCTCATCATGAGGGGCCTGGAAACAAGGAGGAGGGACTGGGCAGGGATAGCCAAGGAGACGCAGGAAAGGGTGCTGATGGCGATACTCAGGGACAGGTCGGCCAGGAAGGCCGTGGAAACATTGTCCCGTACCGTGAAGGATGTGCTGGAGGGCAGGGTCGGCATGGAGAAGCTCGTCATATACACCCAGCTGAAGAGGCCCATATCAAGCTACGTGCAGATGGGCCCGCACGTGAAGGCGGCCAAGAAATCCATGGAAAGGGGGAGGCCAGTCGGGGAAGGGAGCACGATATCATACATAATAACAAAGGGCAGGGGAACCATCTCTGACAGGGCAGAGCCCGCGGAGGACGCCAAGGATTACGACCCGGAATATTACGTGAACCACCAGGTGCTGCCCCCTGCGATGAGGATACTGTCCGTTCTCGGCGTGAAGGAAGAGGATGTCCTGGGAAGGCGCGGGCCAAGTAAGATATCTGATTTTTTAAGTAAGGGCAATAAAGAATAAACCATGCTGGCGCTTTTGCTGGGTGCGATACTGACTATAGTGAATTTCTTCAGCGACAGTCTGCACATAGCGTACGAGAGCCACAGGATGAAGATAATATCCTTCTCGTCAGGGGTATTCGTGACCTACCTTTTCCTTCACCTGTTCCCGCTCCTTTACGAGACGACCAGGATAGAGATATCCATGATGTCGGTGCTCATAGGGTTCACCCTCTTCCATGTCATAGAGAAGTACATCTACAAGCACGAGAGCAGACCGGTGGTCCTAAAGAGGGAGATGAAGGAGGTCCATTCGATATCATTCTTCATATACCATCTTGTCATAGGAATGATACTGGTGAGGCTGATGAGCAGGGGGCTGACGGAAACCATGCTATTTTTCGTGCCCATACTCCTGATAACAGGGGTCAGCAGCATTAGCATGAAGTACCTCTACGCCCACAAGGACCTGCAGGCCAAGACCCTGCTTTCCGTTTCCACTTTCGTCGGAACTGTCTTCGCCTTCATCTTCACCATACCTGACACGATCTTCAATTCCATCTTCGGCTTCATGATAGGGACCCTGATGTATGTCATAATGATGGACGCAATCCCGAAAGAGAGGGAAGGCAACCCCATCTTCTTCATGTCAGGGATCTTCGTATACATGATAGTAATCATGATGACCTGGCTGTTCTGAAAAAAAGTTCGGTAATGAACGTGATTCCTTTCAGATAAGCGAAACTTTTATTAGGGGTTCCCGACAACTATAAAATAGAAACCGCGTCGCATGTTAAAAAATATTTAAGGTGGAGGTTATTATGGCAGCAAAGAAGAAGAAGGCGAAGAAGAAGACAACCAAGAAGAAGACAACCAAGAAGAAGAAGACCACAAAGAAGAAAGCCAAGAAAAAGAAGAAGAAGTAAATTGGCTTCTTCTCTTTTTTTTTCTTTTTTAGTTTTTATTTAATATCAGTTTCATTTTCTCTCCCGCCCTGACGCCAGTGTGCAGAACGCCAGGGCAGCCGAATCGCAGTTAAAGCCTGCGTGCGTAATAATAAGCATGATCAGCTACGAGAAGGACGAGGAGCTTGATGCGCGCATAACGGAGATAGCGGACACCCTGGGGATGGGACATGTGGACATGAGCAGGGTGATATGCATAAGGAGCAGGGGCTCCAAGAGCAGGTACGTGCTGGCAAGGTGCCATACGCTTCCCAGGATAGTGCAGACGGCCTTCAAGGTGAAGCCGCACTACATGATAGAGGTCGTGTCAGAGAAGTTCGACAGGCTCCCAAGGGAGGAGCAGGACAGGACCCTCATACACGAGCTCATGCACATACCCAAGAGCTTCGGCGGCGGGTTCAGGCACCACAGGCCATACGTCAACAGGAGGACAGTGGAGAGGATGTACAGGCTTTATTTAAAGAACAAGGGGAAGGATGAAGATGGCAGAGGCTCTCTACTTGAAAGACTGCTACCTGAAAGAATTCGAGGCGACCGTGTCCAGCGTTAAGGACGGCAAATTCGTGGTTCTGGACAAGACCGCCTTCTACCCCAAGTCAGGCGGCCAGCCCCATGACACGGGGAAGATGGTCAGGGAGTCCGACAGCAAGGAGTTCAAGGTAGTGTTCTGCGGCAAGTTCTCGGGCGAGATATCGCATGAGGTCGACCAGGAAGGCCTTCAGGAAGGGGACAAGGTGAAATGCAGCATAGACTGGGACAGGAGGTACCTCTTCATGAGGTACCATACAGCGAGCCATGTGCTGGCTGCGGCCATAGAGCATGAGACAGGCGCCCTGATAACAGGCAACCAGATAGGTGAGGACAAGACCAGGATAGACTTCTCCCTTGAGGAGATGGACAGGGAGAAGATGATGGCCATGGAGTCCAAGGTGAATGAGATAGTCGACAGGGGCCTGCCGGTGAAGTTCTCTTTCATGCCGAGGGAGGAGGCGGAGGAGAACCCCAGGATAACGAAGCTTGCCAAGGGGCTCCCCCCTGCGGTCAAGGTGCTCAGGATAGTGGAGATAAGGGACTTCGACATCAACGCATGCGGAGGCACCCACCTGGCCAACACGAAGGAGATAGGCCGCATAAGGATAGTGGACCTGGTGAACAAGGGCAAGAACAACAGAAGGATCTACTTCACTCTCCAATGACCTGGAGTATGATATCCCTCTTCCTGGCAGGGACGTCGAAATCAAGCAGCACTATCTGCTGCCACTGTCCCAGGAGCAGCTTCCCGTCCCTGAAAGGCACGGTCGTCCCCGGGCCCATCAGGGTGGCGCGCACATGCGACTTGCCGTTATGGTCGCCCCATGTCTTGTGGTGATGGTATTCCTTACCAGAGGGGGCCAGCCTTTCCATGGCCTCCTTCATGTCCTCCAACAGGTTGGGCTCGAACTCTATGGTGCTGACGCTGGCCGTCGAGCCCGGCACGAAGACGTTGACCATTCCGTCCTTCATCCCCGAGGATGCGACCGCTTCGGCCACCTTCCCTGTTATGTCGACGATGTCCAGGTCGGCCTTGGTGCTTACCGATATCTCCCTGGTGAGGATTGCCATGAGTCTTATTAGGAGCGGGGACTAAAAAGAATTATGGCGCTTGCAGAGATCGCAGTCCAGTTCTCGTCCTGGGCCCAGTCCACCGTCTCGGCATGGGGATACCTCGGGATATTCATAGTCAGCCTTATAGGGAATGCCTCCATCATATTCCCTGTGCCTGCGTTCGCTGTCACCTTCGCCTTCGGCGCGATACTGAACCCCTGGCTGGTCGGGCTGGCCGCGGGGGCGGGCTCTGCCATAGGGGAGCTGACAGGATACGTGATAGGCAGGGGAGGAAGGGAGGTGATAGAAAGCAGGCACGGGAAGTGGCTGGAGAAGGCAGAGAAGTGGACTGACAGGTACGGCTTCTTCGCGGTGCTTGTGGCGTTCGCGGCCACCCCCCTTCCGGATGACGTTGTCGGTATACTGGCAGGGGTGTTCGAGTACGACGTCAGAAAGTTCCTTCTCGCCAGCTTCATAGGGAAGCTGATAATGAGCCTGGCCCTGGCCTTCGGCGGCTTCTGCGGGGCGTCCTGGGTGATGGGGGCATTCGGTGGATTATAAGCCCCGGGGGCAATAATTAACCATGAGGATAGCCTACCTGGCCGCTTTGCTGCTCATCATGGCCGCGTTCTTTGTTGGGGCATACGCATACCAGATCGCAGGCGATTACGTGCCTTCGCACTGGAACGCCGCAGGGGAAGTGGACGGCCGCATGGACAGCTTCTGGGGGCTTTTCCTGATGCCTCTGGTGATGATACCCATACTTGCGCTTTTAGTGGCGATACCCAGGATAGACCCCCTGAAGAAGAACTACATGAAATTCAGGGGCTACTTCGAGGGGTTCATAATAGTCATAATCCTCTTCTTCCTCTACATGCAGCTTCTTATAACCGCAGCTGCGCTGGGCAGCTCTTTCAACATGACGGTCGCCATGGTGCCGGCAGTGTCCCTGCTGATATTCTTTGCTGGAATCATGATGGAGAAGACCAAGCGGAACTGGTTCGTCGGGATAAAGACCCCCTGGACCCTGAGCAGCGACAGGGTCTGGGACAGGACCCACAGGCTCGGTGGAAAGCTGTTCAAGGCCGCGGCAGTGGTTTCCATGCTGGGCCTTCCGGCAGGGGAGAACGCATTCTGGATAATGATGGCTGCCATAGTAGTCGCTGCTGTATGCCCTGTGGTTTACTCTTATTTTGAGTACCAGAAGCTCCCCAGGAAGAAGTGACTTTTAAAGCATGGCTTCTTTCTATAGATATGGAACCTGAAGTACTGGAGAAGTACAGGAAGGCGGGGAAGATAGGCGGAGAGATAAGGGAGGCAGTCAGGAAGATGATGAAGCCCGGCCTTCCCATAATGGAGATTGCCGATTTCGTTGAGGGCACAATAAGGAAGAGGGGCGCAGAGCCCGCATTCCCCGTGAACATATCGTTCAATGAGGCGGCTGCCCACTACACCCCTGCGCACAACGACCCAAGGGTGGTCGAGGAAGGGGACATGATCAAGGTGGACATAGGCGTACATGTGGACGGCTACATAGGCGACCTGGCCTTCACTTACTGCTCGGAGAAGAGCCCCCTTATAGAGGCGTCCCAGAAGGCGCTGGACGCCGCCATCAAGATAATCAGGCCCGGTGTCACAGTGGGCGAGATAGGCACAGTGGTGCAGGAGACCGTGGAGTCGTTGGGACTGGGCCTCGTGACCAACCTGACTGGGCATACCCTCAGCAGGTTCGTGTTCCACGGGAGCCCCAATATACCCAATGTCAGTAACGATTCCAACTACAAGTTCCATGAGGATTCTGTCATAGCCATAGAGCCTTTCGTTGCTGAGAGCAGGACACAGGTGAAGGATTCAGGGACTACGGAGATATACAAGTACGCGATGGACAGGCCTGTTAGGCTTAACGAGGCCAGGGCCATCCTGAAGCTCGCCAGGGACGACTGGAAGGCGCTTCCCTTTGCCAAGAGGTGGCTTTTCAGCCACATATCGCCCATAAAGGTGGCGCTTGCTCTCAGGCAGCTCGAGTCAGTGGGGGCGATAGAGACATACCCTGTACTCAGGAACGTCACTGAAGGGAACATAGCCCAGTCAGAGGACACCATCATAGTCCAGGACAAGCCGATAGTGACCACCAGATTATGAGGCAGAAGGTCCTGGAACTGCTTCTGCAGATACCGAAGGGGAGAGTCACGACATACCGGGAGCTGGCCAAAGCCGCCCGTACAGGCCCGAGGGCAGTCGGGGCCATAATGCGCTCCAACAGGCAGCCTGGATTCTACCCCTGCTACAAGGTCATAAGCTCCACCGGGCATGTGGGAGAGTATTCCGGCCCGGGAGGGGTGCAGGAGAAGATAAGAATGCTCAGGGCCGATGGAGTCGAGGTGAAGAACGGAAGGGTCGACCTGGAGCGCTTTCTACACAGGTTCTAGAATCGGAGCAGGGCGGAGATGGCAAGGTTTCAGTTCCAGACGTCAGGGTTGGAATCGTCCTGCCTGGGGTCTATGACAAGGCCGAACCTGCTGAACAAAGAGCTGCAATTGGGGCATGAGAAAACTTCAGGGTCCTTCTTCCAGGCCTTCCCGGAAGTCCCGCAAAGGGGGCACTTGTCCTTGAACATATTCTTTATATGGTCCGTCTGTTTAATAAGCTTTCCGGAAGTCACGCCTTCCTGGTGTTGGTGATGCCTACACCGGCATCCTCCGCAGCCTTCATTATCTCAAGCCGCTTCTTCCTTCCCACAGAGGAAGCTATGACAGCCATCTCCTTCTTCGGGTCCAGCCTGCCTATGTCGGACGGGGCAGAGACCCGGACTTCCCTGTAGCCTGCCCTGTTGATGCCCCTGAGCTTGGCGGGTATCCTGTAGCCTATGGAGGGCATGAGCCTCTTTCCCCTGTGCTTCTGCCTCACCTTGGAGTGCTTGCCCCTGGGCTTCCTCCAGGAGTCGCTCAGCTTGGCGCGCTTGCAGGTCTCGTGCCTCTTGAATTCGGGCTTCTTCTTCATTGCCCTCTTACGTTCCTTTTTCAGCTCGCTCATTTCTTCTCCTCCGCAGGCTTCGGCTTGCCGGTCAGGTATATGCCGTCCTGGAACACCCTCTTGTCCCGCCCTGAGACCCTCGTGACGTTCTCTATGTTGCCGCATGCCTGGCCCAGCTTCTCCTTATCAGTTCCTGTAAGTATTATCTCGTCCTTCTTGACCTCGGCCTTGACGCCCGCAGGCAGCCTGGCCACCTTGGGCTTCCTGCCTCCCAGGAAGTTCTGTATGACGACCTTGTTGTCCTCCACGTTCACCTTTATGGGGAAATGCGAATGCACGGCCTTCATCCTGGCCTCCCAGCCCGTGGCGACGCCCTTCATCATGTTCCTGGCATGGGCTGCCCAGGTGCCGGTGACAGCGTTGGCCCTCCGCCTGTCCTCCGTGGATTTTATGGCTATCTTTCCGCCCTTCAGCTCCATCCTGGCCTTGGGGTGTGAAAACCTGCGGCTGAGCTCGCCCTTCTGTCCTTTCACTGTCAGGGTGCCGTTTTCCAGCTTGGCCTCTATTCCTTCCGGGACGGTCACTTCCTTTTCCATAACATCAATTAACACCGAATATTTAAAAGCAGCTACTTGGCCTTTTTCGCTTTCGAGGGCTTCTTCTTGGCCAGGCCTTTGGGTATGGAGCCCATCAGCTCGAACGCCCCTGTGCCTATGGGCGCCACCTGGTTCATCATTATGTTCTCTATCGTCCCGTGGAGCTGGTCGCTCTCGCCCTTTATCGCGGCGGCTATCAGGTGCTTCTTGGTTTCCTCGAATGATGCCCTTACCAGGACCGAGGCCTTCTTCCCGCTGATTCCGTACCTTCCTATGGCCCTGATGTCCCCCTTGGCGGTCATCAGGTCGGCAAGCAGCATTATGTACCTGACGTCGACGTTCAGGCCCTGCTCCTCCATCGTGAACAGGGCCTGCTGCACTATAGCGTTCCTTGCGGCTTCCACGCCCAGCAGGTCATATATCTCGAATACGTTGTTGCTCGTGGTCCTGGCAGAGTCCACACCAGGTATGGCGAAGGTCTTCTTCAGGTTGGAGCCGAGGGTGTTTATCACCCATTCGCCCTCCTCCTTCGTGACCACTACCTGCGACACCCCCTTTATCCCCTTTATGTGGGTGTCTAGGAGTGTGTATTTCAGCTTGTGGAGGGCCTTCATGTCCTTCTTCTTGGACGTCACGGTCATCACGTCGCCCTTCACCTCCACATCAGCGTTCCTGAGCTTGAGTATCTTGGGCATCCTCTCGGGGTCCAGTTCCATGGCCTCTATCTTCTGCAGGTTCATCCTGGCCTTTATCTGCATCTCAGTCAGGTCCAGGGTGGTGTGCAGTATGACGTCCTTTGCCACGACCTCCTTTATGTTCTCGGCTATCTTCCTCACCTTGTCTATTGTCATGAACTCAGGCAGTATGCGGACTGTCATGGTGGGCGTTCTGGGCTCCTTCCTGGCGTCGAATATCTCCAGCATCCTGGGAAGGCCCAGGGTCACCTGTATGCCTGCAGTGCCCGCGAAGTGGTATGTCCTCATCGTCATCTGCGTCGCGGGCTCTGAGAGGGACTGGGCCGAAACCACCCCGATTGCCTCCTGGGGGTCATATGTTATCCTTTCGTATGCCTTCTTGACCTCTTCTGTCATCTTCTTCTGCTTCTCGGGCGGAATCTTATGCTTGTCGAAATATTCTACAAGGCTTTCCTCTATCCTCTGCGGCAGTCTCTTCATGCTCCTTTAGTCCTCCCTGTATAAAGGTTGGGCTTCTCCTTTGGCGCCTCATGCGCGCCTATCGCCTCTTTCCAGGCAAGGTTGCCGAAGTCCGACTTGGACGGGTCTATCCCGTCCTCGCCTGCCTTGAACTGGACTATCTCCCCTGTGGCGTTCCTGACAGAGCCGTCCTCCATCACCCTTAGGTCCTGCAGGGCGTTCACCAGCCTCCTCTGCATGTAGCCGGACTTCCTCGTCCTGAGCGACTTGTCCATCAGCCCTTCCCTTCCGTTCATTATGTTCCAGAATAGCTCGAATGGCGTCAGGCCCTGCTTGAAGCCCCTTGCGACGAACCCCCTCGCAGACGGCGAAAGGTCGTTCCTTCTCATGTGGGGAAGGGTCCTCTTGAGGTATCCCCTCTCTATCCTCTGGCCCAGTATAGTCTCCTGGCCCACGCCTGCAGCCATCTGCGTTATGTTTATCATGGAGCCCTTTGCCCCGGCGCTTGCCATGCTTATCATGTCGCTTGTCTTGGGTATGCTTTTGCCCACTATGTCGGCTATCCTGCTGATGCCTGATGCCAGGCAGTTGAGCACCTGGGCCTCCAGGGATTCCTTCGGGGTCATCCCGGGCAGGACCTTTATCTTGCCGTCCCTGTAGCTCTTCACCAGGTTGTTGGCCTCGTTCTGGGCGTCATCAAGCTCCTTCCTGACGCCCTTCATGGACTTTGCCGGGAGGTCCAGGTCCGATATCCCGAGCGAGAAGCCCCTGTATACCAGGTAGGCCGAGCCCAGCCTTCCGCAGTTGTCTATGAATTCCCTGACTTCCTCCGGCTTTAGTATGCTGCAGAGCTTGCCTATTATCTTGCCGTCCTCTGTGCCGACCCCGGCCTTGTCGACCCTGCCCTCTGCCAGCCTGCCTTTCCTTATGACGACCCAGGCATCGTTCTTCTTTTTTTCCTCCATCGACATGCCCTTGCCGGACTTGGAGCCGAATTCCATGGTCAGGGACCCTGGGAGCAGCATGCTGAATATCTCCTTTCCTGTGAATGCCTCCTTGTCAGGCAGTTCAATGTCTATGTTGGCTGTCGCCAGTAGCTGGGCGGCGTCCTGCCTGCTCAGCTTGACGTTCTTGTCGGTAAGCATGAATATGCCGGATATCTGCTCAAGGTCGCACCCGACGAGCGGTCCCCCGAACCTGGGGGATATAAGGTTGTTCTGGACCTCCATCAGGAAGCTGGCCTCCGCCCTTGCCTCCTCCGTCTGGGGTATGTGCAGGTTCATCTCGTCGCCGTCGAAGTCGGCGTTGTAGGGGAAGCAGACGCTGGGGTTCAGCCTGAAGGACTGGTCGGGCATCACCCTAACCCTGTGGGCCATCATGGAGACCCTGTGAAGGGAAGGCTGCCTGTTGAACAGGGCTATGTCCCCGTTTTCCAGCTGCCTGTCGACGAACCAGCCCGCAGTTATGTTCTCCAGCAGATCCTTCTTGTTCTCGTCCGTTACCTTTATCCTCCTCCCGTCGGGCCTGGTGACGTAGTTTATCCTGTCCATCTTTATCATGTCCTTTACCGCCTTGATGTTCAGCTCGGTCACCTGCACCGGTATGGTGAGCTCATTCGCTATCACCTCTGGCACCCCCACCTCGTTGATGGATATCTTGGGGTCTGGTATGATGACTGTCCTTGCCGAGAAGTTGACCCTCTTGCCCAGGAGGTTGCCCCTTATCCTGCCTTCCTTTGCCTTCAGCCTCTGGACCAGGCCCTTCAGGGGCCTTCCGCTCCTGTGCCTGGCAAGCGGGGCTCCTGTCAGCTCGTTGTCGAAGTATGTGGCAGTATGGTACTGTATCAGCTCCCACAGGTCGCTGAGTATGAACTCCGGGGCGCCTATGTCCATGTTCTCCTTCAGGCTCTGGTTTATCCTGACTATGTCCACCATCTTATGGGTCAGGTCGTCCTCTGACCTCTCCCCCGTTTCCAGGGTGATGGAAGGCCTCATGGTAACGGGCGGTATGGGAAGCAGGGTGAGCACCAGCCATTCCGGCCTGCCTCCCCTGAAGCCTATCGTTCCCAGGTCCTTCTTGGGTATCTTCTCGAACCTGTCCCTTATGTCGACGGGCGTGAGCTCCGTCTTGTCCTCATAGAAGGTGTAGGGCTTGACCAGGCTTATCTTCTTCTGCTTGGCCTTGCAGTGGGGGCACTTGGCAGGCGCCACCGCCTTTTCCTTCATCTTCTTGCCTTCCTTTATCATTATCCTGTTGCACTTCCTGCAGGTGAACTTCAGGAGCTGGTATATCACCTTCGTGTAAAGGACGTGTATTATCGGCTTGGCCAGTTCCAGGTAGCCGAAATGGCCCGGGCACTCCCCTATCGAGCCCCCGCATGTCCTGCAGTGCAATCCCGGGTCTATGACGCCGAGCCTGGGGTCCATCACGCCCCCCTCCACAGGGTATCCGTCAGCGTCGTAGAGGTCAGAGTTGACAACCCTCACCCTGGCCAGCTGCTTTATCAGCTCGGGCGACAGTATGCTGAATCCCAGTTCGCTTATCCTTGAAGGTATCATATCTCCTCCGCCTTGAGCTTCGGGTATATCCCCATGCTCTTGAACTCGTCAAGCGTGAGCTTGAACGCGTATGAAGTGTCCACCCAGATTATCTCGCTGTCCTTGCATATCGGGCAGTATGTCCTGTTCTTGGTGGTGTCGAATATGGCTATCAGTCCGCAGTTGTTGCATATGGGTATGCTGGTCTTGTCGGAGTCGAACCTCTCCTTCAGGGTTAGGACCGCCCCGTGCCCCACCAGGCACTGCTGCTCCATCTCACCCAGCCTCAGGCCTCCCCTCTTGGCCCTTCCCTCTGTCGGCTGCTTGGTCAGGAGGGTGACCGGGCCCCTGGACCTGGCATGCATCTTGTCAGACACCATGTGGTCGAGCTTCATGTAGAATGATATGCCTGTGAATACCAGCACGTCGTACTTCTTGCCTGTCTTCCCGTCATAGAGGGCCTGCTTGCCGTCTTCCCTGTAGCCCATCTTGAACATGGTCTTCCTTATCTCGTCCTCTGTCATGTGCTCGAAAGCGCTTCCGTCGACCCTCTGCCCGGAGACCGCGCCGGCCTTGCCGGCTATCATCTCCAGCAGCATGCCTATCGTCATCCTGGAGGGTATGGCGTGCGGGTTGAATATTATGTCGGGTATCACGCCCTCTGAAGTGAAGGGCATGTCCTCCTGCGGCACGAGAAGGCTCACTACCCCCTTCTGGCCGTGCCTGGACGCGAACTTGTCACCGAGTTCCGGTATCCTCTCGTCCCTGACCCTTACCTTTATGAGCTGGTTCCCGTCAGGCGTTTCAGTCACGAGCACGTCGTCTGCTATGCCCTTCTCCCCGTGCCTCACGCAGATGGAGGCCTCACGGAGGTTCTCTATGCCTGCAGCGAACTCCTCGGAGAAAAGGAACCTGAGCGGGGAGACCTTCCCTATCAGGACGGAGTCCGATTGCACCGGAGTTTCGGGGCTGATTATGCCGTCCTCGGATATGTCCGCATAGGCCTCCTCTCCCCTGTGGCCCTTTATGCCGGGCTCGGGTATCTTTATGTCGTCCTCCTGCCCTCCCCAGTACCTCTTCTTGAGTGTCTCGTATGTCCTGAAGTAGAAGGACCTGAACAGCCCCCTCTGGATGGAGGACTTGTTCATGACTATGGCATCGTTCATGTTGTAGCCGTCATGGCACATGACTGCGACCACTATGTTCTGGCCCTCAGGGTATTCCGTCACTGCCCTGCTTATCTTGGTGTCCACTATAGGCGCCTGGGGGTATGAGAATATGTTGAACTTGGTGTCTGCCCTCACGGGGAAGTTGGTCGAGAACAGCCCTATGGCCTGGCCCGCCATCTTTGCCCCGTAGTTCACCCTGTCACCCCTGTTGTACTCCGGGTAGGGGATAAGCACTGCGGATATTCCCATCATCACTATCGGATCCAGCTCCATGTGGGTGTGGTCCTTCGTGACACTGCCCTCGTTCAGGGCAATGAACGTGTTCTCCTCCTCGTTCGAGTCGAGGTACTCTATTATGCCGTGCTTGATGAGGTATTCAGGACCTATCTTTCCCGCTTCCATGTCCTTGATGTGGGCCTTGGTCAGCTTGGGCTTCCCGTTCTCCACTATGACCAGGGGCCTCCTGGCCCTTCCGTGGTCGGTATGTATCCTTATCTCCCCGAACTCCGGGAACCAGGCTACGTTCAGCTGCTCCGGGAGCAGGCCGCTCCTCCTCCTATGCCTGACCATCTTGACGAAGTCCGCAGGCTTCTTGGTCTCCTTAACGAACCTTCCGTTGAAGTATATGTCCGCGCTGTCTGTCTTCTTCATTTTATCGCCTTGACTATCCTCTCATTCTCTTCACCGCTCAGGCCCGGCGTTATCTCTGTCAGCAGGGCCAGGTGCTTCCTCAGGCCTATGGATGACCCTTCCGGGGTCTCTGCAGGGCAGAGCCTTCCCCATTCGGTGGGGTGTATCTGCCTTGCCCTGAAATGCTCCTGTGTCGAGGTGAGGGGTGAGATTATGCTCCTGAGATGTGATACTGTCTTGATGTATGAAGACCTGTCGAGCCTCTGGCTGACACCGGTCCTGCCGCCGATCCAGTTCCCGGTCGCGAGAGAAGAGAGTATCTGCTTGGTGGCCGCATCGGCCTCGATTATGCCTTGGATAGAAGGAGTCTTGCCACGCTTGACAAGCTTTTGGTAGTTGTATGACATCTTGGCGAGCAGCCCCCAGCGCCCCAGAAGTATGGAGCGGAACAGCTGGCCGAGCAGCTCGCCGGACATCAGCAGCCTCTTGTTCGCATAATGGTCTATGTCGTCCTGGGGCATCATGTCCAGCAGGAGTGCCACGCACTTCCTGATTATCCTGGACAGGACCTTTGCCTTCTTCATCCTGTACTTCTCGTCCTGGCCTATGTGAGGGAGCAGGTACCTGTCGAGTATCTGGGCCACCCTCTCCTTCCTGTAGTCCTCGGCCACCTTCAGCTTCTTCCCGATGGCGTCTATGGCCTCTTCCTTCGTCGTGACCTCCTCCTCGTAGAGGTTTATGTAGAACTCATTGAGTATCTTGGGGTCCTGGGATATCATGTCGCATATCTCCTTGTCCGTCTCCACCCCGAGGGCCTTTAGGAGGGTGACAAGCGGGAGCTTCCTTATGTTGGCGAAGGATATCGTTATCTCCCCGTCGGGCTTCATCTCTATGAGGTGCCTCTGCTTGAAGCCTGACTTCTCGGAGTTTATCCTTACCGAAACTGTCCCTTCCTCCTTCTCGTATATGGGGGTGTTCGAGGCTATCTCCTCTATCAGGACCACCACCCTCTCGGTGCCGTTTATTATGAAATATCCTCCGGGGTCCTTGGGGTCCTCCCCCCTCTTGGTCAGGTCGCCGGATGACAGGCCGCTGGTGGAGCAGAGGCCTGATTTCACCATTATGGGGAAGTCTGCCACGTGGACCCTCTCGGGCTTTTCCCTGACATCCTTGAAGATGGGGGTTATCGTTATCCAGACTGGGGCGGAATACGTGAGGTTCCTTATCCTTGCCTCGTTCGGATATATCTGCCTGGTGGAGCCGTCAGCCTCCTTCACTATGGGCTTGCCCACTGTCACCTTCCCGAAATGGAGCTTGAGCTCGCCCGTCTCCGGGGTGAGGTTTATGACCCCCACCTCGTTTATTATGTCCTGTATGCCGTACTGCACGAACCTGTTGAAAGACTCTATCTGGAAGTTCACCCATCCTCTTTCAGACTCGAAGTTGTTTATCAGGTTTGCCATCAGACCACAATCCTGTAATAGACCGTCTTGCCTGCGGTCGGGGAGTTCCTGGATATCCTCAGGACGTCCCCCGCCTTGGCTTCTATCGCCTTGGCTACGGGGTCATCAGCCTTTATCCTGGGCAGGCCCTTTGGGGTTGCGCCCAGTTCCTCAAGAACCTTCTTCTTCTCGCTAGCTGACAGTATCTCGTGTTTCGGAACAAGCTGGTGCTTTAGTATATCGACGCCCATACGACCCTACAGCCAATCTTAATATTTAGCTTCGTACCGTATTTAAAGGCGTTTTCGTACCCCAAAAGGAACAAAAACACCCACAGAAAAAGCACCAGATACCCCTAACGTATCCGAATGCACTTTTCTTAGCGGATGCACCAGCTCCTTTGCGAAAAGTACGCGGAAACCCTCCAATACACGAAACTATTCTATATAGTTATACAACATCTTTATAAACTTTATTTTTTCACGTCGTTTGCCGATAGGGCGCATTTTTAAGTACGCCTGCCCCCCTGGCACCGGAAAAGAAGGAATGAGTGGGCCCGGAGGGATTTTCAGCGCAGCTGAAAGCGCCTGTTCCAGCAGCGTGTTTGAACCCACGACACCCCGGTATCTTCCTGTCATCCGACCCTTTTACAGGAGCTTCCGCGTCCGCCAAAAGCATCGACGGAAAACCCTTCCTGAGGGTCGTAAGCACGCTTTTATCCAGCTAAAAGCTTCACCAGAGTACCCAAGCAAAGCCTGGGTTCTTCGGGTGCTCTAACCAGACTGAGCTACGGGCCCACTGATTTAATAGTGTCCTTACTATTATAAATAGCATGAAGAAGGGGCACAAGAAGCTGAGCAAGAAGAAGCTGGCAGTCAACGAGGATGCGGGCAAGCTGCATTTCGTCATCATAATCGCCGCCATAATAGCGGCCTCCGTGCTCGCGACGGGGTATTACGAGCCCCATTACAGGACCGGTTCCCCGGGATACTGCGTGGCGGCATCGGACTGCGTCCCTGCCCAGTGCTGCCACCCGACCGGATGCACGGACAGGGCGAACGCCCCGGACTGCTCTGATGCCATGTGCACACAGGAATGCGTGCCGGGGACGATGGACTGCGGCCAGGGCTCCTGCAGCTGCATCAACAATGAATGCGTGGCCGTCATCGGCTAGAAAGAATAAAAAGGAAAGGCGCCCGGACCGGGATTTTCAGTAACGCAACACTGGTCAATGTCTCGCTCCTTTGAACCCGGGTCAAAGCCGTGACAGGGCTTTATGCTAAACCATTGTGTGAAACCATTTCTTTAAAGGGCTTCTCTACACCATCCGGGCGCGATATAATGTAATGTTATAATCGGCTTTAAATATAAACATTTCAGGTATTCAATATGGACACCCCTGATGACCAGAGGGGCACCCGGGTTTTTGCGACAGTCGGCGCGATAATAGAGCGTGTCAATGAGGAAGGCAAAACAGAGGTAGTGCTGCAGATAAGGGAGAAAAGGGACTGCCAGGATCACAAGAAGAGGTACAACGGCACCTTCGAGATACCCGCAGGCCACATAGAGGAGGGTGAGGACCTGCTGGAGGCCCTGAAAAGGGAAGTGAAAGAGGAGTGCGGGCTGGACGTGACAGAGGTGAAGTCGGTCAATGAGACCGTCACCGGGAAGTTCCTTCACCACGGAAAGGTCTACACCCCATTCTGCGTCAACAACTACCAGGAGGGCAAGAGGATGGGCATAACGTTCATCTGCAGGGCAGAGGGGAAGTTCATACAGAAGGGTGTGGAGGACGCCAGGGACCCCAGGTGGGTGTCCGTAGGCAACCTCAAGAAGATGCTCGATAATGACCCAGACCAGTTCTTCACGTTCGACCTGGCCGCGCTCATGTTCTACGTCAGGGAGAAAGAGGCCGGTAAAATCTGATGCTGGTCTTCGGCATAGCCTAAGCTGGACGGATAAAACAAAATGGGCAGCGAACTGGGTTTTGCGACCGAAGCCACTACACCCCAGACCGTGGGCCAGTTTAACTTCCGTGTTCGAAATGGGAACGGGTGAACCTGGCCGCTTTGGCCGCCCATGTTATAATTGCGCACGGGGTTTATAAAGCTTAGACTGCGTCGCCGTATCTCTTGGCCTTCGGGATACCCTTCCAATTGGGGTCGGCTATCGGCTTCACTTCCCTGAAGCCCTTCGGTTCGAGCAGGTCGTCCATGAACACAGGTTTCTTCCCGCCGTCAGACAGGGAATCATATATCGCCCTCATGCAGCATGTGCACGAGTATACCTGCCCGCCATTGTCCAGGAAGACCTTGTTGGCCCTCAGCCCGCATCCGCATGTTTCTGTTTCCATGTTGACAGTTCACGGAAAGCTTTAAATCAGGATAGGGTCGGTTGCCATGCAGGGCCGCAGGCGCAATTGTTTGTGTGGAGCCTTTATAGCGCCAGCTAAAGGTTTCGAGAAATAGAAGAGGGGGTGAAACACCCCCCGTCAGAGGGTTGTGCTCAAGGGGGAGGGGACCCTGTCGAGCAGCCCTCTGAACATGGCTGTCACCGAGTCAAGAGACCCGGTATTTTGGAGATGCCTAGCACAGAAACAGACAGTCAGTCCTTTTTTGTTAGCATGATATTGAACGTCAGATTCGCATCCGCATACTATGCAACTCATGATACAAGGTTTGTTTTGCCCTTATAAAGCAGTTTCCCGAACTTCCCCCGAAGTTGCCCCAAAGTGATGCCCAGGCTATACCCAAATTGGGGCTATTGGTGCCGATTTTAAGGGTTCAGAAAAAGTCCTGGAGGCCCTGCAGAAAACGAATGCAGGGCTCACTTCCAGTTGACATAGAGAATGGCTATCAGTGCGAGCATCTCTATCACGGCCACCATAAGGTGGTATGTCGTCGTGCCCAATACGCCCACTAAGAGAATCGCGTTGTAGAAATACAGGTTCATCAGGTTCTCCAGCAGGAACGCTGCCGCAAAGAAGACCAGTCCAAGCGTGAGCTGGGATTTGACAGTCTTGTAGCTCTTGGTGAAGAGCACAAGGAGGACAGCTGTAAGTATGACGTTTATGCCCGTTATGCCCAGCACTATCATATCTTCCATTACCATTTCATTCACCCATCCTTTTCTTGATATCCTCGAATGTCTTCTTCTCGGATTCGAATAACTGTGAAGGGAAGAAGATGCTTCCATACTTCTTCTCCTCGGCGACTATTATCCTGTTCTCTTCAAGGATCTTGATGTGATGCTGGACGGTCTTGTAGTCCATCTTCAGCTTCTTGCTTATCTGGTTCATGTTGTAGGGCCTCTTCATTATCAGGTTGACTATCCTGATTCTTGTGGGCCCTCCCCTTGTGGTGGCGAATACGTACCAGAGTATCCTCCTGTAATTCTCGTTCATTGTTTAAAGATTGGTTTCAGGTCAATAAAAACTAAAAAAACGGAATGGGCCCGGAGGGATTTTCAGCGCAGCTGAAAGCGCCTGCTTCAGCAGCGTGTTTGAACCCACGACACCGAGGTTTCTCTCAAAGCATTGCCCTTGCTAAGAGCCTCGTGCTCTAACCAGACTGAGCTACGGGCCCACTGGAATAATATTATTACATGAAAGGTTATTTAAATTAGGATTTTCAATTAAGCTTATGCCTGCGAAAAAGAAGCCAGCAGAAAAGAAGAAGGAGAAGCCCCTCCCAGAGGTGAACATAGGGCTGGTCGGTCATGTGGACCACGGGAAGACCACCCTGACCCAGGCGCTCACAGGAAGGTGGACAGACACCCATTCGGAAGAGATAAAGAGGGGCATAACCATAAGGCTGGGCTATGCTGACGTCACGTTCTACAAGTGCCCCAAGTGCAGGGGGACAGACGCATACGGCACGACTGACAAGTGCATAAAGTGCTTCTCTGAAACGAAGCCCGTCAGGACCGTTTCCTTCGTGGACGCCCCGGGGCACGAGACCCTCATGTCAACCGTGCTGTCCGGCGCTGCCCTGATGGACGGGGCGATACTGGTGATATCGGCCAACGAGGACTGCCCCCAGCCGCAGACCAAGGAGCACCTGCTTGCCCTGAACATAACGGGCATAAAGAACATAGTGATAGTCCAGAACAAGATAGACCTCGTGGACGAGGAGGGGGCCAGGAAGAGCCATAAGCAGATAAAGGAGTTCCTGAAGGGGACCGTGGCAGAGAACGCCCCCATAGTCCCCATATCTGCCCAGAAGAACATAAACATAGACGCCCTGATAGAGACTATGGAGGAGCACATAAGGACCCCGAAGAGGGACCCGGCAAAGCCCCCCAAGCTGGTGGTTGCCAGGTCATTCGATGTCAACAAGCCCGGGACTTCCATACCAAAGCTCAGGGGCGGGGTGATAGGCGGCACGCTCCTGCAGGGGGAGCTTAAGGTCGGCGACGAGGTGGAGATAAAGCCCGGCATAAGGATGAAGTCAGGATACGAGCCTGTGAGGACCAGGATAACAGGGCTGCAGAAGTCCATGAACGACCTGGAGAAGGTCGGTCCCGGAGGACTGCTGGGGGTTTCCACCGAGCTGGACCCTGCCATAGCCAAGTCTGACAGGCTGGGCGGCAACATAATGGGCCTTCCAGGGAAGACACCCCCGGTGATGCCCGACATAACGCTCAAGACAGAGATAATGGACAGGGTGGTGGGCTCAAAGGACGAGCTCAGGATGGAGGCCATCAGGAACGGGGAGCCCCTGATGCTTACGATAGGGGTTGTCAGGACCGTGGGGGCGGTGACTGCCCCCTCGCCCTCCAAGATGGCTGTCCAGCTCAAGATGCCCATATGCGCTGACAAGGGGGAAAGGGTCGCCATATCCAGGCAGCTGGGCGGCAGGTGGAGGCTCGTGGGCTGGGGCGAGATAATCTAATTTATTCCCCGGAACCAATTAATCAACATGTCCGAGATTATGTGGCTGAATTTGAGGCTCTTCCAGGCTTTGTGAGCAGAGTGCCTGGGCAAATGACCCAGGAAAGCGCAAGGATTTGGCTGGATGCCCTGTACAATAGCATAGAAAAGGTTGACAGAGAGCTTGAGCCCCTTAGAAGGCAGATGGGGCACCCAGGTTATGAAATCTGAGCCCTCTATTAGCTAAACAATATATATCTAATATCTAATATTCATACGGAGATTTTGCTT
>CAZKUD010000001.1:0-41147 GCA_964555875.1 uncultured archaeon | reverse complement strand
CTATTAGCTAAACAATATATATCTAATATCTAATATTCATACGGAGATTTTGCTTTGGTTATGAGGGGGAGGATAATAGCCTTGACGGCTGTATGCTTGCTGGTTTTTGCCGGTGTAGCCGGAGCTGCGGTGTACTTCAGTGCGACGCTCACGCCAACATCAGTTAATGAAGGTGCAAACAAGCTGTTCAGACTTACGATAACCAATGACCTGTCGAGCACCGAGTCTATCAAGAAGGTGAACATAACATTCCCCAATTACATCATGACAAACGTGCTTGACCCGATGTCAGGATGGACTCATGTAAACGGGAGCGACTGGATCGTATGGTCAGGCGACCTTAGCGCAGGTGGATCACAGATATTCCAATTCTATGCCACGGCCCCCCTGGGAATAGGAAGCGACGCCAACAGCACAGTAATAGTCAATGTCTATAATTCCACAGACAATCTCGTGAACTCAACCACAAACATAATCACGACCAACGACGACACGACACCTCCAACCGCGGAACTGGTCTCACCTCCTGACAGCATATCCAACACGAACGGGGTGACCTTCACCTGCAATGCGAGCGACAATGGGGCGCTGAAGAAGGTGGAGTTCTACTGGAACCATTCAGGAAGCTGGGCGGAGAACGGGACGAAGCCCCTGGCAGGTTCCGGGTGTCCGGCCTTCATCGAGACCCAGTTCGTCCAGAGCGGCCTGAATGACGGGAACTATGTCTGGGGCTGCAGGGCATGCGACACCGCCAATAACTGCGCGTTCTCTGCGGCCAACAGGACCATAACCATAGACACCCATCCCCCGTCTGTCACGCTCCACAGCCCGCTCAGCCAGGCATACGCGACGAGCACCGTGGAGATAAACTACTCAGCTAGCGACACCAACCTGGACTCATGCTGGTACGAGCTTGACGGGGCTAACTCGACCCCCGTTTCTGCTCCCTGCCAGAACTGGACGCTCAATTCCGTGCCGGATGGCCAGCATGCGCTGGTCGTATGGGCGAACGACAGCGCGACCAACCAGAACTCGGCATATGTCAGCTTTTCCGTGGACACCACGCCTCCCCAGATAGAATTCATACTGTCAACCCTGCAGGATAACAGCATGACCAACGTCAACCTGACAATGAACGTGAGCCACACTGAGGCACACCCTGATACGCTTGCCGCATACTTGAACGGCACCATGGTTCATTCCCAGGCTTATTCGGGCTCCTTCACGACTGTCATATCCCCTGTTGTCCTTCCGGAAGGCATGTACACATATTACATCTGGGTGAACGACACAGTGGGCAATTCCAACCAGACCGGAACCAGGACAGTGACGGTGGACACGACCGACCCGGTTATAGGCTTCATATCACCCACCCCGGACAACCTGACGTACCTGCCTGTCGACTATTTCGACGTCAACGTGAGCCACACTGAGCTTCACCCTGACAGCATAGCCCTCTTCATGAACGGCGTGCAGCCGGGGCCCTCTACGGGCTATTCCGACCCGTACACGAACGGCACGATAACCAGCATGCCCGACGGGACGCATGCGTATTATGTCTGGCTGAACGACACCGCAGGCAACTCTGCGCAGACAGGGACGAGAACCATAACCATAGACACCGCCATCCCCCTCGTGTCTTTCATAGCGGACACCCCGGCGAATGATGCCAGGGTATCCACGACGGGCAGCATGAGCATTAACGTCTCCCACACGGAGCTCAACCCGGACTCGGTCATCCTGGAAGTCAACGGGGCGAACGAGACGCTGAGCTACATGACGGAGAACTTCACTGCCATCACCAGGTCATGGGGGGCTGGCGCATACAACTACACGGTCTATGTGAACGACTCGGCAGGGAACGTGAACTCCACGGAGATGAGGAACGTGACCTTCTACGTGCCGCCTCCCCCGGCCCCGCCTTCTCCCGGAAGCTACGTGCCGTCCAGGTCAGGTGGCTATTCCCCTCCAGTGTGCAAGGAGAACTGGGAATGCACTGAATGGACCACTGAATGCGTGAACTTCGAGTACACCAGGACGTGCACGGACCTGAACAGTTGCGGGACGGAGAACTACAAGCCAGCTGAGGAGATAGCCTGCACGCTTGCCGCCGAGGATACGGAGCCTGCCGAAAGGGGGGCCATATGCACGCCAGGGGAGATGAAGTGCTCCGGCAGCAACATAGTGGAATGCGATGATGACGGGAGCGCCTGGAGGCTTGTAATGGCATGCGAGCACGGGTGCGAGGACGCCGTGTGCAAGGACGAGATGGCGGTCAGCCCCTCGGGAGGGGAGACAGGGCTGACAGGCTTCTTTGTGGGCCAGGGAGCCAACCTGCTGGCAGTCGGGGCAGGCGCCTTCGTGATAATAGGCGGGGCATACTATTACTTCAGGATAAGAAGGTTCAGGGTCCTCTGAATCACATCTTCAGAACCAGTTCTTTCAACCTTTCCCTGTAGTCCGTAGCTATTGACTGCAGCTTGTCCAGTTCTGCGCCAGAAGGCACGGGCTTCTCCCTGTGCTCGACTGACTTGAAGGCCTTCACTATCTCCTCGCACTGCCTGAGGTATTTCTTCTCCAGGTGACCCTTGTCCACGAAATGCCGCTTGATGGAAGCCGGAACCTGCTTGGGAACCGGTATGGGCTGGCCAGAGGCCAGGATGGCTGCCTGGGAGGCCTCTATCACCGACATGTAGGTGTTGTCCAGCACCCTGAGCTTCTCCCTGCTTATCTCCCTGAAGTGCTGGTTGATGGAATGGAACTTCCTCATCAGGGCCTCCTTCGTGCCGTGTATCATCCCTGTCCTCACCATCTTCTTTATGGGATGGACGAAATGGGTCGGGTCGTACAGCAGGCTGGCGTCCCTCAGCATTTTGTAGGTGCCTATGTCGCCCTCCATCACGTTCCTGAAGTAGTCGCTCAGCTCGGCTGTCTCCAGCCCCAAGGAAGGGCCCTCCTTGGTTTTGAAGCCCTTCAGGAGGGTCATGCTGAACTTCTCTATGTCCTCCCTCTTTGACTTGCTGACGTCAAGAAGGAGTACGCTTATCCTGTTGCCGGAGAACCAGATGCCCTTAACGTACTTCCTGTACTTTCCCAAGAGGCCAGTGCAGAACTCATTCAACTGGTTGTCTTTCATTGCTTAATTATTGTATCGGGAGGTATAAAATCACTTCTTTTTGGCGCCTTTCTTTGGCTTCCTTTCCTCAGGGGAGAGTTCCTTGCCGTACATCCTTCTCTCTTCCATTGCCCGGCCTGCCCTCTTCCTCTTTCTGAGCTTCTCCTTTTCCTCGGTCCTGGCCTTCTCGTACCTCTCCTTCCTCCTCTCGGCGGCCTCTCCCGGAGGCATGGGTGGCTCGGGCTTCTCTGCCGCACTCTGCTCCGCGGCAAACCTGGCCTTCCAGGCCCTCATCTGCGGCTTCTCGGACCTCCTGTACCGGATGACGCTGTCTATATCCTTGGAGTACTTCCTGGCGTCATCCACCGCTTCCCTCACCTCTGCCCCGAAGAACTCATCGCTGAAGTCCTTGGTGTGGGACGCATTCCTTATCAGGACCGTGTACCTGGCCTTTATCCTGCTGAGGAGCTTCTGGTCATGGCCCGCAAGTTCCATTGCCCTCTTGTAGAGCTCGACTGCCTTGGAAACGGACTGGGTGGGCTTCTTCCCGGACCATTTCAGGTACTCGTCAGCCAGCCCTATGACGTCGTCTATGGTCCCGAGCGATGATGTGCTTTCCAGCTTCTCGTCCAGCTCGCTCGTTTTGGTCTTCTTTTCCCTCATCACCCTTGCGGTCTCTACCATGTACCTTGCTGCGGATTCCTCGGGCTCGGTTCCGCCCCCGTATCTCCTGCCCTTGGCGGCGGCTTCCTTTATCTCCTCCTTCACCCCGCCTGCTATCCCCTTGGGCTTCCTCTTCTTCCTCGCGTACGCAGCAGCCTGCTCCCTTTCCTTTTTCTTCAGCCTGCTCCTGGCCCCGGAGAGCCCCTCAGGAACGGCCCCCCTCCTGAACTCGACCGGGCCGCCTTCCACCCGGGCCCTCATTTCCCTGTTTTCTGAGATTATGCTCCCTATCGACTTGGCGTACTCCCTGGACTTCCTGACTGTGCCCGACATCAGGCTCCTGCCGAATTCGGTGTTATATTCATCGAGTTTGGGGATTTCCTCGGCTATGGCCGAGCACCTGTCCCTCACTGCGTTGAGGGCCTCGACATCACCTGACCTCGTCGCCTCCTCGGCAGCGTGCCTGTAGAGGCGGAAGGCTTGGTTCACGGAGCCTTCCGGCCTCTTCCTGAACCATTTCATGTACTCGTCGCCCAGCTCTATCAGCTTCCTGGGGTCGACATGGAAGCCGCTCTCGTATTCGGACTCTAGCTCCTCGTTCCTCTCGCCGAGGGCTGACAGCTTGGCTGTGGGGGTCTCCTCAAGAATCTCGTCAGCCCTCTTGTACCCTTCCTTCCTTTCCGTTGTCTTCCTGTAGCGGGTCCTTGCCATGATTATGATTTGTCAGTTAAGCTTATTAGCCCTTCGAATGCTCCTCAGCCAGCTGCTTGGCGTATTCAGCGGCTGCCCTGGCAATCTCCAGGAGCTCCGGGTCCATCCTCTCGGCCTTCATTATGGCCTCGGCCAGCCTGGCCATCTTCTGCTCTATCAGGTCTATCCTTGCGCCGGCCTTCTTGGCCGCGTCGTAATCGTTGAATGCCTCCTTGAACTCGCCCTTCTTCTCGGACTCCTCTGCCTTGTCCACCAGCTCCTCGGGCTCCTCTTCGGGCCTGCTGGGGGCGTCCTCACGCTCCTCCAGCATCCTTTCCGAAAGGGCTGCCTGCTCTGCCCCTGTCAGGCCTATGCTCCTCTCCTTCCTGGCTATCTTCTCCAGCAGCTTCTCGTAGCTCATTTCTTGTTCCTCCTTTTTTGTGGGGAGGCAGGGCCTCCCTCTTCAAGCTTCTTTCCAAGTCTCTTTGCCCTCTCTTCCAGGTTTCTTGCGTTATCGAAACAATAAGAAGCATCATCATCCATGTTCATCTTCCGGTATTCCCTGCCCGCCAGCCTAAGGGCCTTGGATGCCTCGGCCTCGCCCTCGCCTGTGCCCCTCTTGTGCGCCATAGTGAACACGGCTATCCTTCTGTAGGTCTCGGCTAGCCTTAGCCTGGCGTTCCTGGTCGTCTTGGACTCCGGGCTTTTCATGTAACGCTTGGCCTTCCAGAACTCTTTGGCCGCTGAATTGAACAGCTCAAGCTTCCTGTCAACATCGTTTTCGGTTTCGGCCTGCCTGAAGAGCTCCTGGCCCTTCCTGTATGCCTTATCAAAGATGCTTTCCCGCCTGTAAGTCTTGGTGTCACCTTTCCTGTACTGTGTCCCCTCCCTCCTGTAGGTTTTGGTGCCACCTTTCCTGTACTTTGTTGCGGTCGCCATGTTATTTCTTCCCCTCCTTCTTGAGCAGCAGCTCTTCAAGCCTGTTTATGAAGCCGCCCACCTTCATGGCATAGTAGTCCAGGTTCTTGCCCGTGAACTCTGACAGCGTGCCCTTCCTGACCTTCATGGCCAGGTCCGATATCTCTATGTAGGCCGAAGGGTTTATCCCCCCTTCTGCCAGCTCCTTCGCTATCTTCTCTGGCCTGAATGCCACCTTGTTCTTGAACATGAGGAATACCTGGGCGGCCTCTGTGGCCGCAAGGTAGAGCTCGTCCACTGTCGCCAGCAGGTTCTCCCTGTTGTCCATCATGTACCTGTCCGTCCTCTCCATCAGCCGCTCTGCCCTCTCGTCCTTGTTGTGTATGTAGCCCTTCTCCAGCAGCCTGCTTATGAGCTTGACGTATCCGGTCTCGTCGAATATGACCCTGTATTGCTTGAAGGAAGTTATGACCCAGGGTTCCCCCTTCTGCATCAGGCCCCACCATTTCGTCAGCATCTGAGGGGGCTGGAAATGCAGGTTCATCTTCTTCTCCTTGGAGGCGGCCTTTATCCTGGCCATGGTAGACTCTATCCCCAGGGCCTTGTCCTTGGTTAGTCCCCCTGTGTCGTCGACCAGGACCATTATGTCTATGTCATTGGCCTTGGCCTTCTTGACCGAGGAGCCGAACAGCCAGACCGCCATCACGTAAGGCTCATGGTCCTTCAGGGGCCTGCAGAGCTCCTTCAGCTTAGAGAATGTCCTGTCGTCCATCAGATGCTCTCCTCTATCTTCTTCCTGACCTCGTCGAAGTCCCTCGCAAGGTCTATCTCGCTAAGATTGAATATGGCTTCACGCTCCTTGAAGGCCCGCCTGATGCCGTCAAGGAGGCTCTCAATGTTTTTCATGCCTGAGGATATCCTCTTCTCGTCGAACACCTTGTCGCCGCCTTCCTCCTTGTAGCCTGACACTATCCCCTTCAGCTCCTCTGCCACCTCTGAGAGGTTGGTGGAGCCTTCAGCCATGGTGAGGTCATGGGCAATCACGAGCTCCCAGAACCTCTCGGGCAGGTCCTTCCATTCTATGTGGCTGACCTTCACCTCGTCTCCCAGGAGGTCTATCTCGTTCTTCATGGGCTCGAATATCCTGTCGAACGACTTGTCCTCCTGTATCTGGTACACGAACTGTATGATGTCGAACAGGGACTGCTTGCTTTCGCTCAGCCTGCCTGAGAGCAGCCCCCTCAGCTTCTCGTCCGTCCTGGCCGCGTCTGCCTCTGTCGAGTAGCCGTAGAAACCCAGCATGCCCTTCAGCTCCTCTGCCTTTGACGTGTGCTTGAGCCTGGCAGAATCGAAATTGGCCATATGTAATATTATGGCGCCCCTGTTAAAATAGGCTGTTTGGCGCTCACACGAACATTATCATGGCGAAAATCAGCGCTATTATAGAGACCAGTTTTATCAGGATGTTCAGGGACGGGCCTGAGGTGTCCTTGAAGGGGTCGCCCACGGTGTCGCCCACCACGGCTGCCTTGTGCGAGTCTGAGCCCTTCCCTCCCAGGTTGCCTTCCTCTATGTACTTCTTGGCGTTGTCCCAGGCGCCGCCTGTGTTGGCCATCATCAGGGCCAGCAGGAAGCCTGTCACGACCGAGCCCGCAAGCAGGCCGCCGAGGGCCTCTGCCCCCAGGACCAGGCCGACCACGACCGGGGTGAGTATCGCCACCACGCCGGGCAGTATCATCTCCTTCAGGGCCGCGGACGTGCTTATCTCTATGCACTTGGCGTAGTCGGGCTTGCCCTTGCCCTTCATGATGCCCGGTATCTCCTTGAACTGCCTCCTGATCTCTGTCACCATCTTGTAGGCTGTCTTGCCCACAGACCTCATGGTGAACGCCGAGAATAGGAAAGGCAGGAGGCCTCCTATGAATATTCCCGCTATCACGTACGGGTTGGTCACGCTGATGGTTGTCAGGCCCACTGTCTGGGCGTATGTCACGAACAGGGCGAGGGCTGTCAGGCCAGCAGAGCCTATCGCGAAGCCCTTCCCTATGGCTGCAGTCGTGTTGCCGACGGCGTCCAGGGATTCGGCGCGCTTCCTGATATCGCCTCCCATCTTCGCCATCTCTGCTATGCCCGCAGCATTGTCGGCCACGGGGCCGTAGGTGTCCGAGGCCAGGGTTATGCCGAGGGTCCCGAGCATGCCCACCGCTGCTATGGCTATGCCGTAGAGGCCGGCGAAGTAGTATGACACCAGTATGGCCGCGCAGACGGCCAGAATGGGCACCAGTGTGGACTCCATACCGACTGCCAGGCCGGTTATTATGTTGGTGGCGGAGCCCGTCTTGCTGGACTCTGCTATGGACCTGGTGGGCTTGCTCTCGGCGCTGGTGTAGTATTCCGTTACCTTGCCTATCAGCAGGCCTGCCACCATGCCGCTGAGCACTGCCCAGAAGACCGTTATGTTGGCAACTCCCAGGAACCATTCGACTGCGAAGTATGAGAATATGGCCATCAGTATCGCAGCCACGTATATCCCCTTGTTCATGGCCCCTGCCGGGTTGCTGCCTCCGGCCACCTTGACGAAGATGGCGCCGATTATGGAGGCCACCAGGCCCACTGCGGCTATTATCATGGGGAACATCATGGCCATCATCTGGCTCACGCCCAGGGCAGCGAAGGCCACCAGGCCCAGGGCCATTGTGGCTATTATAGAATCAACGTAAGACTCGAAGAGGTCGGCCCCCATGCCTGCGACATCGCCGACGTTGTCGCCGACGTTGTCTGCTATCACACCGGGGTTCCTGGGATCGTCTTCAGGTATGCCTGCCTCGACCTTTCCCACAAGGTCGGCGCCCACGTCAGCCGCCTTCGTGTATATGCCGCCTCCCACCCTGGCGAACAGGGCAATCGAGGAGGCACCGAAGCCGAAGCCGAAGAGTATGGTCGGGTCGCCGAAAACCATGAATGCAATCGAGACGCCCAGAAGCCCCAAGCCGACCACTGTCATGCCCATCACTGCGCCGGAGGAGAATGCCACCCAGAGGCCGTCTCCTATTCCCTTCTTGCATGCATGGGCTGTCCTGGCGTTGGAGCCTGTGGCCACCCTCATGCCTATGTTGCCGGCCAGGGCAGAGAGTATGCCTCCGAAGACGAATGCTGCGGCTGTCTGCCAGTTGAGCAGGAAGAACAGGACCGCGGCCACTATTATTATGAATATGACAAGGAGCCTGTACTGCTTGTTCAGGTAGCTCAGGGCGCCCTTGTAGATGAGGTCTGACATCTCCTTCATCTTGTCGGTGCCCCTATCTTTCTTCCTGATGTTAAGGGCCAGCACCCCCCCGAACAGCAGCGCGATTATGCTCACCGCAAGCACATACATCTCAAGTGCCATAATGTTAATAGATGGGGCAAATATAAAAGGTTTTAGGGACGGGGCACCAATTAATAGTATGAGCTTCCTGGCACTGCTTGCAACTGTTTTCGGGGTAATCAACGGTTTCGCCAATCTGCCTCAGATACACAAGATATTCAAGAGGAAAAGCGCAAAGGATATCTCTGTAACGACTTACCTGATTCTGACTGTCGGTTCCATAGTCTGGGTGCTCTACGGAATAGAGATAATGAACGTCCCCATACTGGTCATGAACGGGCTTGCCTTGGCTGAGTTCATAGTGATATTGATAGGATGCAAGCTTTACGGTTAGACCACAGCCAGCTTCTTCTTCTGCCTTATGCCTATGACCAGGACCTCTTCCCCCTTCAGCCTCTTTGTGAGCTCCTTGTCGGTCGTGCAGACAGTGTAGCCGCCTTCCGCGGCCACCCTCTCTATCTCTGTGTCAGCGTCCTTCCCGCCTGTCTTGAGCACCTCTATGTTCTCCCTGCCTATTATGTCCAGGGCTAGGGTGGCGGCCTTGCTGTCCTTGCCTCCCCCCAGGGAGAGCTTGTGCAGCTCGCCTATCACCAGGTCTATGGTGAAGAACTCGGGCCTGCCGAAGATGGTCAGCTCGTAGAATATGTCTATCTTGAACTGGCCTATCGCCATCAGGAAGTTCGTGTCCAGGAGGAACTTCATATTACTATATAGTTAAACCAGATTGATAAAGTATGTCCAGCTCACCAGCCAGATGAGCAGGTATACGAATATGCCGTTGGCGGCCCAGAATTTCATGCCCTTCTTGGTTACGAGCTTCTCGCTCAGGAAGCCGACTGCCACCAGGACCACCAGCCCCACAAGGACGGCTATCCAGTTTGTGCCGTACATGGCAGCCATCATCGGGCTGAAGTATCCTATCACTATGGCCACTATCGTGTGCAGCCCCATTGTCATCCTGCTGGCGTTGGTGTCTGATGCCATAAGAAACCTACTTCTTGGTCCTGTGCCTCATCTTCTTCCTTCGTTTTTTGAGTTTATGCTTCTTAATTTTCTTAGCCTTCCGCTTGCGGCCGCAGGGCACGCGCATCACCTCGGTTTCTGTTATATCTCTCTCGTCTTTTGATTCTTGCTCTTTGTTTTACTTCTGGTATCTTATTATATTGGTTCTGCCTTTTAAGTATCTTATTTCTGTTTCTTAAATAGTAAGTCCTCTGTCTCTCCCTGATTTTCTCCTTGTTCTCCTCTCTATAGGATTTGCACATGGAAAGTATATGTTCCCTCCTTTCAAGATAATATTTTTGCTTGTGCTTTCTTTCATGGGCATGAACTTCCGGTTTTTTACGGTACCTATTTTGTCTCTCGAGTATCCGCTTCTTGTTTTCAATATAATATCTTTGACTTCGAATAGAAGCTCGCTTTGCGGCTTTTGACAACCTTTCAGACGTTCACAGCATAGCGGTATTACACTGTAATATCTCTCTAAAAGATTCCTTATAACAATTCCCTTAAGAAATTTCGCGCCCATTATATTATAGTTAAATAGAGGAGGGAATTCAATGGTTTTATTTGGAGACAGGTTGACACAGGCTTGCAACGAAACCCAGAGCTATGTCTGCATCGGACTTGACCCGAGATGGGAGCAGATCCCTGACCACATAAAGAGGAGGGCCGCAAGGTGCTACGGAAAATGGAAGACAGATGCTGATGTGCACCCTGAAGCCAGGAGAGACGCCTACATCGACTTCAACACCCTAATAATAGAGGCCAATGCCGGGAAGGCTCCTGTGGTGAAGCCGCAGAGGGCGTTCTACGAGTTCGGCCAGAACGGCGAGGGTGACCAGGCATTCTTCACTGTATGCAACCATGCGAAGGCGAACGGCTTCCTGGTGGACGAGGACGCCAAGAGGAACGACATCTTCACCACAGCAGAGGCATACGCTGCGTTCCACCTTGGACACGACTGCATAGACGTCATGACCGTGAACTCTTACCTGGGATTCGACGGTGTGAAGCCATTCCTTGTATACGCAGACTCCGAGACAGGCAAGGGCATATTCCTGCTGGCCAGGACATCCAATCCGTCTGCAGGAGACTTTCAGGACGAACTCAGCATACTCCGTGACACAGAACGTGACCTGATTGCCGAAAGGCTGGAGAAGGCTGGACTTGCATCGCTTTACGAGTGCTCACCAGTGTTCGCAAGGAAGGGCGACGTGAAGAAGGTTGGCAAAGACGGCAAGGAGATACTGTTCGAAGAGGACACATTCGGAAGGCAGTTCATTGACGCGCATCCTGATGTGGCAGTGGCACCCAACTATGTGAGGATGGCTCTGCTCACTGACAAGTGGGGAGAGGAATCCAGGGGCGAATCTGGCTGGTCATCAGTCGGCGCAGTTGTTGGCGCGACCTGGCCAAAGGAAGGGCAGATATTGAGGGCTCTCATGCCCTACACAATCTTCCTGATACCAGGTTACGGCAAACAGGGCGGAACAGCTGAGGACATACCGTTGTTTGCGGGAGACCCCAGTGTGAACCCGGGAGGCATACTCGTGAACTCCTCCAGGCAGGTGAACTTCGCATACAAGGAAGAGAAGTGGAAGGGCAGGTTCAAGCCCACAGACTTCCACCACGCAGCCGCGGCAGAGGTCGACGATATGAACGCGAAGATAAACTCTGCCCTTGAAGAAGCCGGCAAGCTGCCTTGGGTCGCATAAGCCACACACTCAAAGGGGATTGTATCCCCTTTCTTCTTTTATTGTTTTCTTTCAAGTTAGTCCTATGGCTGTCGAAGCTTTGAAGGGCATAGGGCTGGCGAGCAATGAGGCAAAGGTGTACGTGACGCTGCTCCAGCTGGGCTCAGCGCCTGTGGGCAGGATAACGGAGGAGTCGGGCGTGCACAGGAGGAACGTGTATGATGCCCTGGAGAGGCTCATGAAGAGGGGGCTCGTGGGCCATGTCACAAAGAGGGGCTCCAAGCACTTCCAGGCTGCCAGCCCCACCAGGCTGCTGGACCTGCTGACATCGAAGCGTTTCATGCTGGACGAGCAGGAGAAGCAGCTCAGGAAGCTGCTGCCCAACATGGAGAAGATGCACGACACCAGGGAGAAGGAGGACGTGAGCATATTCTGGGGCAAGGAAGGCATAGTCACCATACTCAACGACGTGATAGGCACGGGAAAGGAGAACCTGGTCCTGGGGGCGTTCGTCCCCAAGAAGCTTGTGCCTGTCATCAGGCACTACCACACCAGGAGGGGCAAGGCCAAGGTTCCCCTGAAGATGATATTCAACAGGTCTGATGTGGAGCGGGGGAAGGAGCTTTCCAGAAAGCCCTTCACAGAGGTGAGGTACCTCCCGAGAGCGTACGAGTCGCCTGTCACCATCAACATATACGGAAACAAGGTCGGGCTTCTCGTCTGGTCAGAGCACAAGCCGATGGGCATACTGATGAAGAACAACAACGTCTGCAACGGATTCAGGGAGTTCTTCAACCTCCTCTGGGACGTGGCAGAGAAGAACTGATTTATTGTCTCGAAACAACCGTAATAATGTGTGAGGGCTTATCACCACATACCGATTTAATGAATTTTGTGAAGTCCTTGTACATGGAACAACACCAGATAGAGTTCGCTGATTCTGGTTTGCAGAAGGGTGCCCTGAGGTTCGGAAGCTTCACCCTGAAGTCCGGAAGGGACTCGACGTACTTCTGGAACGCCGGCAACGGCTACTCCGACGGCCAGGGCCTACTGGCTGTGGGAAGGGCACATGCATACCAGATAGGCAATGCAATCAAGGAGGGAACGAGGATAGACATCCTGCACGGGCCGGCCACAAAGGGCATAGCCCTAGTCGGCATAACGGCTGACGAGCACGCAAAGGGCAACGGAAGCGTCAGGTTCTGCTATGATGTGCTGGACACTGCCGTGACCCCGGACGAGGCCCTGGAGAGGCTTGGCGAGGTCGGCATAGAGGTGATAGGCGAGATAGTCGTGCCTGACTTCGAGTATACAGGCGACGGGGCCAGGGATTTCTCAACCATATTCTCCGAGAGGCTTAGGGAAACAGACGCCACTTTCGTGTTCGCGGCTGCCCACGGCGGCATAGTGCCGGCTGCGCTGATGGTGAAGGAGCTCTACGACGCGACAGGCACCAACCTGAGGTGGGGCTACAACAGGCCTGTGCCCAAGGGGAAGGGAGACCCGAAGGAGAGGTACCTTGTCGGCGACTTGAGGGGAGGCGACAGGGTCCTGGTTATAAGGCCAGAGAACGAGCCCAGTCCCCCAATCGCAGGGCCGCTGCAGGAAGGGGACCATGTGGCCCTGGTGGACGACGTCACTACAGACGGGGGCACCAAGATAACCGGATGGGAGACCCTTACGGGCTACAGGGACAACCTGACGTGCGCAGGCGTCTTCATCCAGCTGGACAGGCAGGAGATGGTGCTTGGCACTGACAAGACCGCAAGGCAGAGGCTGGAAGAGAACGGAATGCCCCTCAACGCTATCCTCGAGGCCAGGCCGATGATTGCGCACTACCACAGGGAAGGCGAGATATCGGACGAGCAGCTGCTGGGTTTCATACAGCAGCAGGCGGACTTCGGAGCCAGGTCTCCCCCCAAAGAGTGATCCCAATTTATTTCTTTCTTTCAATTTTCAACCACTGCAGGAGACGGTATGGTCTACGACATGGTGATAGAGGGGCACGCGGTTGACGCGCTGACAGACTGGGGATACATCAGGATAGGCATAAGGGACGGGGTGATAGACACCATAAGCAACGGAGTGCCGATAGAGGGGAAGGAGCACATAGTGGTACCCAGGGAAAACATCATCGTCCCGGGCCTGATAAACACCCACTGCCACATGAGGGAGCCGGGGTACACGGAAGCCGAGGACTTCGAAAGCTACGGTAGGGTCGCTGCTGCTGGCGGCATAACGACCTCGTTCGACCAGACCAACAACCCCGGCTGCCCGACCATTACGCTGGAGAGGATGGAGGAGAAGAGGCGGCTTTCCCTGGCAAAGGCGCCGCACATGGACATAAGGTTCTGGGCAGGCGTGAGGTTCGAGCCCTCCCTCAACCTGGAGCAGCTGGAGATGATGCTGGAGCTGGCTTACGTGGTGGGCGCAAAGAGCTTCTGGTGCAGGAGCACAGGGGGGATATACCAGCCTAACAGCACCAGGAGATATGTCCAGCAAGATGAGCTGTACGAGTTCATGTCCGAATGGGGCCAGGGCAAGCCTGTCTCCAACCACTGCGAGAACGAGGAGATGAACCTGGAGGGGGAAGAGAGGCTTAAAGGGGCTGGAAGGGACGACCCGACCGCTGTACCGGACTCCAGGCCTGGATACGGCGAGGAGCTGGAAGCCGACAGCGCGCTTGTGTTCGGGATACAGTATGACGTGCCTGTGGTGATATGCCATGCGTCAACCAGAGGGACGATTGACACTTTCGACGATTACATTTCTCCGATGGTCATGATGGAGTTCACGCCCCACCATTACATGTTCTCAAGGGAGGACATGGAAAGCCCGATGCTGAAGATGTACCCTCCTCTGAGGCCGGAAAGGGACAGGGACGCTGTCAGGGCCAGGCTGGCCAAGGGAAAAAACGTGACAATAGGGACAGACCATGCGCCCCATCCTGTGGCCAGGAAGAAAGGGAACATATGGGAGGCGGCCGCAGGCATACCTAATGACGAGCACATGGGGGCCTTTGTAGGCCACCTGATAAGGAACGGGATGGACGCCGGCACCGCCGCAAGGGTATCCTCCTACAATGCGGCACAGTTCTTCGGGATGGAAGACAGGGGTCTGATAGAGGAAGGGATGAGGGCTGACCTTGTGGTTCTGGACATGGATAACGGGGAAACCATAGGGCCGCCCTATTTCACAAAGTGCGGATGGTCCCCCTATGAGGGCATGGACTTCGGGGCCAGGGTGACGCACACGATAGCCAAAGGCAAGCTTGTTTTAGAGGACGGGGAACTGAGAATCTAGCGCCTTCTCTTGGAAGCCAGCTTGACGTCAGAGGCGAGTATGGTCCTCCTGTTGGCGTGCCTGGCGAGCTCTGCGGCGTCCTCTGCCATCTCCCTGGACAGATCGCCTATCACCAGGACGAACTCCTTGGCTGCCGATTCTGAGACCCTTATGTTCGGGTCGCTGGCCTTCAGTATCTTCTCGAAAGGGAACAAAGGTAGCTTAACTGCCATGAATAATCCTTGTTTTTCCGTATAAAAAGGTTTCTCAAATTGCCGTTTTGGCCTAAACTGGATTTATATATCAGCTTCGGGAATAATTAAGCAAGATAGGAGGTTACATATGGTAACTGGATACTGCGTTAAATGCCGAAAGAAGCAGGAAATAAAGGACCCTAAGGAAGTTACACTTAAGAGCGGAAGGCCCGCAATCAAGGGCACATGCCCTAAGTGCGGCACCAAGATGTTCAGGATTGGCAAGGCCAAGTAAGGGCTTTGCGTCTTTCCGGGGGCTCTGGCTGGAATCAGGTCAGGTGCCCTTTTGCTGTTTTTTTTGTATTTTTTACTTGTGGAAGCCTACGGCATGGTAGCTCACTACCTCTGAGCTGTCGCCCGTCGCTTCGCCTGAATTGGAGGAATGTATCAGCCTGGCCCTGAGGCCGAGTTCCCTGGCCGCATAAAGTGTGGCGGCTATCGGCCCGTAGCCGCATATGCTTGCGTCGGTCCTCTTCAGGGCTCTGAAGAAGGCGGCAGGGTCAAGCCCGAGTATGGCGTCCAGGACCGGCTTCTCCTTCATTTCAGCCTCCTCCAGGGAGACGTAGTGGGAGAAGTCTGAGCTGGCTATTATCCCGGCCCCTGCCTTGGCAGCCAGTGCCGCGGCGTGGCCCAGGGCCTCGCAATCCTTAAGGAAGCCCTTGCCGTAGCCCTCGTTCCTCACTGATATGGGCACGAATGCGAACCTGGGGAAGAGCCTCTGGAGGAACGGGATCTGCACCTCTATGGAATGCTCCCTTCTGTGTGCCGAGGAGTCCTCCTCGAGCAGGCTGCACTTGCCCATCAGAGCTGATGCCATCTCCCTGTCGACCATCGCGACTCCCAGGGGCGTCTCCCAGCTGCCGGATGACATTATTGAGAAGCCCGGGCCCAAGGGATAGTGGGAGGCCCCCAGTATGATGAAACGCTGGGACCCCTTCAGGCTCGCTATGGCATGGGCCGCTGTCCTGCCCGAATACTCGTACCCAGCATGGGGCGAGATGGCCATCTCGCAGTCCTGCTTCACGGTGATGCCATCCAGGAAGCCGTCTAGCTGCTCCAGGAGCTCCTTCCTGTTCCCGGGGTAGAAAGTCCCGGCGACTGCCGGCTGCCTGTCTGACATGTTAAAGAATTGGACTCGCGGTTAATAATCGTTTCAGCCTATGTAGGCGTGCTCGTCTTCGCCCTTCTTGGGCTTGGCCGCCACAGGCGCCTTGAACTGCTGGGCCATCTGCCTGTAGAAGTCCATCAGCTTGCCGTCCACTGACGGCCTTATCTTCTTCAGCGCCTTCTCGAAATCGTCCCTGGTGACCTTCTTGGAGTTTATGTTCTTCCTGAGGGCGAACAGGCCCGCCTCGGTCGATATGGCCTCTATGTCAGCGCCCGTGTAGCCGTCGGTCTCCTTTGCGAGCCTCTTGGTGTTGATGCCCTTGTCTATGGGCATCTTGCCCGTGTATATCCTGAATATCTGCTCCCTGGCCTTCAGGTCAGGAGCAGGGACCAATATCTGCCTGTCGAACCTTCCCGGCCTGAGGAGCGCAGGGTCCATTATGTCGGGCCTGTTGGTGGCTGCTATAACGACCACGTTGTGCAGCTCCTCCAGCCCGGACATCTCCGTAAGTATCTGGGAAACCACGTTCTCGGTCACCCTCGTGCCTGCCTCCAGGCCCCTCCTGGGCGCCATGGCGTCTATCTCGTCGAAGAATATTATCGCGGGGGCGACCTGCTTGGCCCTCCTGAATATCTCCCGTATCCTCTTCTCGGATTCTCCCACCCACTTGGAAAACACCTCCGGCCCCTTTATGGATATGAAGTTGGCCCCTGCCTCCTTGGCGACCGCCTTGGCGAGGAGGGTCTTGCCCGAGCCCGGCGGGCCGTAGAGCAGGACCCCTGCCGGGGACCTTATGCCCATCCTCTTGAAGGAGTCGGGGTGTTCGAGCGGCCATTCCACCACTTCCTTCAGGAGCGACTTGACCTCCTCCAAGCCTCCTACATCGTTCCAGGTAACGTTGGGTATCTCTATCATGACCTCCCTCATGGCAGAGGGCTCCACCAGCTTGAGGGCGTTCTTGAAGTCTTCCTTAGTGACCTTCAGCTTCTCTATCGTGTCCTGGGGCAGTTCCTTCTCCTTCTTCCAGCTTATGCCCGGGAGGGCCCTCCTGAGGGCTGACATGGCAGCCTCCTTTGTCAGGGCCTCCAAGTCCGCTCCCACGAAGCCGTAGGTTATGCCGGCCATCCAGTCCAGGTCCACGTCCTTAGTGATGGGCATGTTCCTGGTGTGTATCTGCAGGACCTCCTTCCTGCCCTTCACGTCAGGCACGCCTATCTCTATCTCCCTGTCGAACCTTCCGGGCCTCCTGAGGGCAGGGTCCAGGGCGTCCGGCCTGTTGGTGGCGGCTATCACTATCACCTTCCCCCTGGACTTCATGCCGTCCAGGAGCGTGAGCAGCTGCGACACGAGCCGCTTCTCCACCTCGCCTGTCACCTCCTCCCTCTTCGGGGCGAGGGAGTCTATCTCGTCTATGAATATTATGGATGGGGCCTCCTTCTGGGCCTCCTCGAATATGTTCCTCAGGTTTTCCTCTGACTGGCCGTAGAACTTGTTCATTACCTCCGGGCCTGCTATTGAGAAGAAACTGGCCCCCGATTCGTTCGCGACTGCCTTGGCAAGCAGCGTCTTCCCGGTTCCCGGGGGCCCGTAAAGCAACACCCCCTTTGGCGGCTCGATTCCGAGCTTCGTGAATAACTCCGGGTGTCTTAAAGGTAGCTCCACCATTTCCCTTATCTTTTCTATCGCGGGGCTCAGCCCGCCGATGTCCTCATAAGTGATGGTCGGGATTGCCTTCTCCTCGACATCTACTGCCTGCGGCTTTATCTCCAGCTCGGTTGCCTCTGTCACCTTCACCACCCCGGAAGGGTTGGTGCTGGCGACTATGAACCTCATGTCGCTTCCCATCGGGGAGAATGACATGTCACCGAAGCCGAACATCTTGAATATGTCATCCTCGAATGGGCTTCTCCTCTGCTTCACCACAGGTGAAGGGAGCAGCAGGTCTCCCTTGTGGACCGGCCTCATGAACATGTTCTTTCTGATTGGCTCCGGGTTCATCTGGAGCATTATGCCCTTCTGGGCAGGCGCTATCACCACCCTCTTGGCCTCCTTTATCTCAGCCTTCCCGACCTTTACTGACTCGGCGACAGCCGCCCCGGTGTTCCTCCTGGTTATGCCGTCCATCCTGATTATGTTGAGGCCTATGTCAGCAGGGTAGGCCCTTACCGCTATGGCACCCGTCTTCCTCTTGCCTTCCAGCTCGACGTAGTCGCCTTCCCTTATGGCCAGCTCCTTCATGGTCTTGGCGTCAAGCCTGACTATTCCCCTTCCGAATTCGCCCCTGTTGGTGAGCTCCCCCACCTTCAGGCTGATTCGCTTTTCATTTGCCATACCGAGTCTCCCGGACGTTTTATTATTGTCCAATGCCTCCTATATAGTTAATCCCTCATCCTCACTATTATCGAATGCTTGGTCTTGATTATCTCCACAGTGGGCTCCCTCCTGACGACCTCTATTATCTTTATGTACTTGCGGACCGTCACGTTGTGCAGCCCGGTCTCGTGCGCCAGCTGGTTGACAGAGAGAGGCCTGCCCCTTTCGAGAACTTTCATCATTTCCATCATTATGTCGAGCGGATCTCTTTTCATGGTATTATACCCCCTTCGAGAACCTACCCTATGACGCGGGGCAGGCCTGCCTCTCTGCCCGGAGGGAACGTGTGCATACTGGTAATGTTTACATATTGTGGTGTATAGACTTAAATACTTATCGGTAGGCCTCTTGTATAACTATACAAGAAGGGGTTCACATCTCTTTCAGCCTGCGGATGCGGTCGCCTATCGGCGGGTGTGTGGAGAAGAGGCCCACCAGCCAGCCCCTCTTCCTCCTGAATGGGGTGGAGATGAACAGGTGGGCAGTGGCACGGTTCGCCTTGTCGACCAGGGGGTCGGGGTCCTTGCTTATCTTCTTTAGGGCCGAGGCAAGCCCAGGGGGGTAGCGGGTCAGGATGGCGGAGCCCGCGTCTGCCGCATACTCCCTCCTCCTGCTTATGGCCAGCCTTATGAGCCTGGCCGCTATGGGGGCCAGGACCGCCAACAGGAGGCCGATTATCATGAGCACGGCCATGCCCTCGCCGCCTCTCCTCCTCCTGCCTGCCCTTCCCCAGAGGAGGCTCCTGAGCATGATGTCGCTTATCAGTATGGTGACACCGACCAGGACGGCCGCCAGGACCATTATCCTGGTGTCATAGTTCCTGATGTGGGCCATCTCATGGCCTATCACCCCCTCGAGTTCCTGCCTGTTCAGCTTCTTTAGCAGGCCGGTCGTGACTGTTATGGAGGCGTGCTTGGGGTCCCTCCCTGTGGCGAAGGCGTTGAGGGCGGTGTCCTCTATCACGTACGCCTTCGGCTTGGGCATGCCGGCTGCTATGGCCAGGCCCTCTATGGCATGGTAGAGGTGGGGGTATTCCCTCTTGGTCACGGGCCTGGAGCCCGTCGCCTTGAGCACCATCGAGTCGCCTGAGCTGTATGCTATTGCGCAATAGGCTGCAGAGACCAGAAGCGCGACGATGAAGCCTGCAGCATATGACTCCAGGAAGATGAGGCCCAGCACTGCACCAAGGAACGCTATTATGCAGATGAACATGACGACAAGTAGGTAAGACTTGACTTTGTTGCTCCTGACTTCCTCGAACATCTCCCTCATGGGGGCCACCCCTGTCAGAACTTAACCTTTACCGGCTTCTTCTCGCTTTCAGGGACCTCGAACATGCCCTTCTTCCCGAACCCCATCCTCTTGGCGAAGAAGCTGTTGGGCCAGACCTGTATGGATATGTTGTAGTCCATCACGCTGTCGTTGTAGTGCTGCCTGGAATAGGCTATCTTGTTCTCCGTTCCGGTCAGCTCCTCCTGCAGCTGCAGGAAGTTCTCGTTGGCCCTGAGCTTGGGGTAGTTCTCTGCCACTGCGAATATGGATTTCAGGGCGCCGGTTATCTTGTTGGATGCCTTGGCCTTCTTGCCGATGCTCTTTGCCTTCATTATGGCTGTCCTGGCCTTCGTCAGCTCTGTCAGGACCTTCCTCTCGTGCTTCATGTAGCCCTTCACGGACTCTATCAGGTTGGGTATGAGGTCTGTCCTCCTCTTGAGCTGGACGTCTATCTGGGCGAGCGCATTCTCGACCCTGTTCTTCTTCCTAATGAGCCCGTTGTAGACGGACCAGGCGAACAGGCCGACGATTATGAGCACGACCGCCAGAACAATCCACATTATGGTTTCAAGTGCCATGATGATAATTGGCAGGTTGGCTTAAAAATCGAAGCGGTCAGGGAAGGCCACCAGGGCGCCTTCCCTCAGGGCCTCGTCCAGACCGGGGTCGCTGAACCTGTGTTCTATCAGTAGGCCCCTGGCTGCGCTGCCCATCCTTTCCGTCCTCTCGGCTATCCTGGAGATCTTCTCGTCCGTCCCCATCGCAGCGTACCACTCGGGGGACTCCACCTTGTGCGTTATGAAGTCCAGGTCATCCGCGTCGCAGAGCAGGAGCGATTCCCTGGAGAACCTGGTCCTCTCCCCCATTATCATTATCTCTATGTGCAGGGCCTCCCCGTTGCTGTATCCCGCCTCTGTCAGGGGCTTCCTGACGAACTCCTTCAGGAGCCTGGCCCTTGATTCGGTCCAGTCCCTCCTGTGGTCGAGGTCCCAGTATTCGGACGGCCTCTTGGTGAATATGCACTTGGGTATGTTGTGGAAGAACGCGGCAAGCGAGACGTCCTCTGGCAGGGGAGGCCTGTAGGTGCCGGGGTCCGAAGGGTCCAGGTAGTATTCATGGTCCCCTATGGCGTCAGGAAGGCCCTCCTCCCTCCTGTTTATCCTGACCATCCACCTGTAGACCCTCTGGGAATGGAAAAGCTCCCTGGGAACGTTCAACAGCTGCCTGTAGGTGTAGCCCAGGGCCTTCAGGTACCTGTCGCTTCTTGCCATAGAATATGTAAGTTCCGGTGCTATTTATTCTTCAGCCTCTTGAGCTCCTTCTTGAGCTCTATCATCTTCATCTCCCTTCCGACAGAGAATCCCTTGAACTTCTCCAGCTCCTCGTTCTTCTCCGTGAGCTCCCTGGTCCTTTCCTTCACCTTCCTCTCCAGGTTCCTGGAAAGGGACCTGACGTCCTTGTACAGGAGGGTGTTCATTATGGCGACTGACAGGCTTCCAGCTATGGAGGAGAGGAAGTCCATGTCTTCCCCAGTATATGCCTTGAGGTTGGCCTTCTTCCCGAGCTCAAGGTAGGCTATCAGCTTGCCCTTGTGCGTTATGGGGACGAGGAGCATGCCTTTCCGCTCACATGTCTTCCCTGCCTTAAGGCAGGCCGGGCCCTTCCTTCCTTCCAGCAGCACCAGCCTGGCCCGGCTCGCATACAGCTTGTCCTTCAGCACGGAGGCTGTCAGGGACTCCAGCTCCCTTTCCGTGCCCAGGCCGGCAAGCTGCTCCGAGAAGTCGTTTGAAAGCCTTAGCAGGTCATATTTCCTCTTCTGGAAAACCTGGTCTATCCTGGGCTGGATGTGCTTGAAATAGAGGTACGTCAGGAAGAATATCACGAGAGTCACCCCTGCTATCACCTCGTTGCTGGCAGTGTCCAGCCAGCCCCTGTTCAGCACGATGAAGGCATGGACGGGTATTATGAAGACCGCAGAAAACACGAGCCAGGCCAGGGTCTTGTGGAAGGCTGTCTCGATGTCCAGGAACCTGTCCCTGGTTACCGCATAGAAGGTGAGGAGGACCCAGATGAAGGACAAGAAGGGGATGAAATATGCGGCCGTCACCTGCAGGCCGAAGGCGAGGGAAAGCAGGGCGTTAAGGAAGATGCTGCCCAGGCCGTATATGGTCAGGCCCGCCAGGAAGTACTTGGCCTTCTTCCTCTTTGCCCCTGAGCTCCTTATGAAGTGGATGATGTACACGGAAAGCATGTACATCACAGTGGCAGCCAGGGCCACCCTTGAGGGAAGGTCCAGGGACCCAGTTTCAAGGACGAAATACGGCCGCTCGGAAACCAGCCTCTCGCTCGTATGGAAGGGGGAGAAGACGTTCAGCAGGACCATCGATACCCAGAACACGAGTATCAGGATGGCTACCGGCTTCTCCAGCCTGCTGAGCCTTCCGAACAGCCTCTCCATGAAGAGCAGGAAGAATGGGGTCGCAACCAGGTTTAGCCAGGTCAGCCTGGCCATCAGGAGGGGCTGTATGCCCAGGGTCTGCAGGACTATAACAAAAGGGAAGACGCCGTTGAAGATGGCGGCAATCGAGAGGTACACGTAGGCCCTGTTGTGGACGTCCTTGTAGAGCAGGAGGCCTGCAAGTGAGAAATTGGCCAGCGCAATCAGCAGGTGTGACACGAGGATGAAGTCGTAGAACATCCTGTTGAAGGTTGGATGTTTAAACTAAAAACCTTTCGTTTACCTTGTAATGCATGGGCCCCTGGGGGGCCTGGAAGAGGTTTACTCTATAAATTCCTGTTCCGGCATCCCTATAAAAAATTTGGCTCCCATTATATGTCATGGGAGAGGGAGAGCTAATACAGGTCGTCTTCTACCCTGGGGGCCAGTACAACATGAGCATCTGGGCCAACATAAGGGACCTTCTGGGAGGCGACGAGAGGCTGGTCGGCCACCCTGACGTGACAGAGACCACTCCAGATGACCTGGATAAGCTGGAGCCGAAAGGCGTGATACTTGCAGGAGGGCCCTTCTCTGCGCTTGATGACATGGACGACAGGGCCAGGATGGGCTATTCCAGGGAACTGATAAAACATTGCCATGGAAGATATCCCCTGCTTGGCATATGCCTGGGCCACCAGGCCATAGCGCATGCCCTTGGAGGAAAGGTCGTGAGGGGCAAGCTGGGAGAGTACAGCCTTACCAGGATAGAGATAACCGGGCAGGGAAAGGGGCAGCCGATTTTCAGGAGGATTCCAGACAACTTCAATGCCTGGGCGTCCCATACCGACGAGGTCGGGGAGGTCCCGGAGGGGTTCGATGTGATGGCCAGGTCAGGCAGCTGTGAGGTCGAGGCCATGGGGCACCACAGGTTCGAGACCTACGGGCTGCAGTTCCACCCTGAGGAGAGGACGCAATACGGGGGCAGGATATTCGAGAGCTTTCTGAAGCATTCGTGCAGGGTGGAAGCTGACGAGCTCAACCTTCTGAAGTACAGGGAGCTGCTGATATGAGCGGCACAATACCCGCAGTAAGGTACCTGCATCCCCCCTCCCCTGTGCTGCACACCAGCAGGTTCATCAGGGGGGCCACTGATTTTATATATGAGAACTGCGGCAGGGACGGTGCGGTCCTGGGGCTGTCAGGGGGGATAGACAGCGACATAGTATGCGAGATAGGGCTCAAGGCGCTGGGCAGTGACATGCATGCAGTTCACCTTGACACGGGCTTCATGAGGAAAGGGGAATGCGATGAGGTGGTCGGCTTCTTCGGGCCCAGGCTGGGGGACAACCTGGTGTTCGCGGATTATGTCGCGCAGGAGTTCCTGGACGCGATGATGAACGTGAGGTACGCTGACCTGAAGCCCGGGGAGGAGATAGCTGAGGTAAAGAGGCATGTCTTCAAGGGCGTGTACTGGCCTGTACTGGCAAGGGAATGCAGCAGGTTCGGGGTTCCCAGCCTGCTCCAGGGCTCGATATGGCCTGACATAATAGAGAGCACGAAGAGGGCGGAGGGCGATGCTGTCATAAAGAGCCACCACAACGTCAACCCTAAGATGGATTCCGATGTCATAAAGAGGATAGTAGAGCCGATGGCAGGGTGCTACAAGAACGAGGAAAGGCACCTTGCAAAGGCGCTCGGGTTGCCTGACTGGATAACCTACAGGATGACCTTTCCGGGGCCCAGCCTGACCGTGAGGATTGTGGGGGAGATAACCCCGGAGAACCTGGAGATAGAGAGGGAAGCCAACCACATAGTGGAGACAGGAGTCACCAATGACGTGATGAGGCAGTACGGGGTCCCGATGTACATAGAGGCGAACGGGAACCACATACCCTGGATGGCCTTCTCCTACACGATGAGGGCGCAGACGCACGGTGACGAGGAGAGGATAAACATGGCACAGGACGTCATCCAGAGGACCCTGAAGGGAAGGTACAAGCTCAACGGGTGCTGGCTGATGGAGGACAAGATGACGGGAGTCAAGGGCGACGTGAGAGCCTACTTCAGGCCCCTCCTGGTGGAGATACAGGACGCCCGCGGGGAGCCATGCTATGACCATGACGTGATGGAGGAGGTTTCGCTCGCGCTCACTTCACCCCCTGAGCTGCAGCTTACCAGGGTGCTCGGCGTGACCCACATGAACGAGAATGGGGGAACCCACCTGGTGGGCATGAGGGCCATAGAGAGCCAGAGGACGATGGAGGCCAGGTTCATGAGGCTGGAAGAGAACCTGATGAGGGAGATGTCGGAAGAGATAGCTGACATCCCGGGGGTAGGCATCGTCGCCTACGAATGGGACCACAAGCCTCCCTCCACAATGGAGCCTGAGTGATCACACGCTGTCAAGAAACTTTATTCCTTCTGCAGGGCTGCTGGATGCTGTGGCCGCAGGCTGTGATGGGGCGGCAACGGTCCCGGCAGGCACGATTTCCTCTGCGTCCTTCTTCCTGGCCTCGAGGTCGTCGCACACGAGCCTGCTGAAGCGCTCAGAGCAGGCCCTGCACTGGTAGGTGGCCTTTGCGACTACCTTCATGGGAGCGGTGTTCTCCATTATCCTCACGAGCTCCTCCTCGGACAGGAAGGCGCCTCCCCCGCACTTCGGGCATTCTGTCATGTTTTATAATTGTATCCGAAGCTATATATCCTTCCTCTGCCCATACTCAATATGCGCATAGCATTGGTGAGCATGGGCTCGCCCCTGAAGGGCGACGATGATGTGGCCAACCAGGTCCTGGGGAAGGTGGAGGACAGGGAGGGCCTCCTGAAGGTGAGGGCGGAGAACGCCCCGGAGAACTTCATCAAGCCCATCCAGGAGTTCAGGCCTGATGTCATAGTGTTCCTGGACGCGGTGGACTTCAAGGGGGAAGTGGGGAAGGTCCGTCTCTTTTCACTCAGGGACATGGCGGACATAATGGTGAACACCACGCATAACCTTCCTGTCGGCGTTTTGGGGCAGTTCTTTCCCGGGACCAGGATAATGGTGATAGGCATACAGCCCAAGAGCATAGACTACGGCACAGAGCTCAGCAGGGAGCTCGAGTTCAGGATGCCGGACATCCTGAGGGACGTGGAGAAGCAGCTCTCCAGTATATGACGAATTTTATTAGACGCCCGTGTCCAGCCTGCTCTCTATCCTTACGACGAAGAAGGCGCCTGCCAGTATCAGGGCAGAGCCTATGAGCTGGTAGTCCACCAGCGGCTCGGCGAAGACGAGGACTCCCAGGATGAGGGAGACCACCGGGGCCAGGAGCAGGAACAGGGAGGCCTTCGAGACGTTTATCAGGCTTATGGACTTGTACCAGCAGTAGACGTAGCCCAGGAGTATCGCCGAGGAGGCCAGCAGGCTGGTCGCCTGCCAGGGGGTCAGGGACAGGAGGGCGTCAAGCCTGCCCATCAGGAGGACTGCGCCGAAGAGGATGAGGCCTCCTATGAACATCCTGGAGAATGAGACCACGATGTTGCTCTCGTCGTCAAGCATGGCCTTCCTGGCTATGGTGTTCTCTATCGCCCAGAGGACCGTGGCGCCCAGTATCAGGTAGTCGCCCATCTGGGGGTCGAGCCAGAGCCCGGCGGGGCTGAGGCTCTTGGAGAACATGAACACCAGGCCCGCAAGCATGACCAGCAGGGCATACCATTGCTTCCTGCTCACCTTCTCCTTCAGGAAGAGGAAGGCGAATATGGCCACGAAGAAGGGCAGCATCTTGTGTATGAACGCCCCCCTTCCCGCAGTCGTGAGCTGCAGGCCGGTGAAGAACAGGAGGAATGCGGCCGCCCCTCCCACCACCGCTATGGCCAGGAGGTGCTTCCAGTTCCTTCCTTTCCTCGGCCTGGGAAGCGACCTCTCGGTGTAAAGTGATATGGCCAGGAACACGATGCCTATTATCAGGGCCCTGGCGGCGGTGAAGACCGTCGGGTCCAGGCCTGTCACGAAAATCTTGTTGGCGGGTATGGCAAGGCCGCTTATCAGCGCTGCAGTTATCGCCAGGGCAGTCCCGGCCGTCTCCCTGCCAATCCTGCCCTTGTCCCCTGGCTTGGGGCTGTCTTCTGGCACAGGTTCCCTGTTCATCCAACCTTTACCGCCTGTTCTGGAGTTATGCTCTCCACGAGGTAATCGTAATGGGTGACCACCCAGTCGCCCTCCTTTATTTCTGGTTCGAACATGCTATTAACTGTTGCCCTGCCTTCCTTGGTCTCGACCACTGCCGTGCCGCCTGAGGCCTCTATCACCTTTCCTGACCTGATGGAGCACTTGTCGGTGTCTATGTCCCGGAACATCTTGGCCCTCCATTCTATGCAGGCCTTGTGCTCCTTCCAGAAGTATTTCCTGATGACCTCCCTGTCTATGGTGGGCTTGCCCATCCTCTTGGCAGTGAGCTTGAGCATCCTGACCCCTATCGGAAAGTCGTTCTCCAGTTCGCCCCCAGGCTCCTGTCCGCTTGCGGCGCACTTCTCCAGGTAGTCCAGCCTCTCCTGTGAAAGGCTCCCCCTCTTGACAAGCACGTGGCCGCAAGGGACCGCATACCTGAGGAACAGTACGGGCTCCTCCAATATCATACGTCTCCCATTGACTTCAGAATCTCCCTGGCCTTGCTTACGGTTATTATCTCCATCACCTGGTTGGCGTAGGCCAGGACCCAGTCACCCCTCTTGGGCTCGACCAGCTCCGTGTACACCTTCCTGACGTCTCCCCTGAAATCAACAGAAGCACGCCCGTCCTCAATCTTCAGGACTTTCCCAGGTATGGCCAGGCACATGTAATTAATACGCATCCAAATAATAAATATGGCAATTGGTATTGAGGGCCTGTTCAGCTTCCTGATAGCCCTGGCCACGGTGTGCCTGCTGGCATACACGCTCTGCAACAGGAAGTGGTGGTCGGTCCCGGTCCTGGTGCTGGCGGGGATAGCATACTTCCTCATAAACTACGGTTACTGGTACCTGTCAGTCGCCCTCATCCCCTTCCTGCTGCTGCCGCTCCACAAGGACGTGGGGTACGAGGGGCTGGCGGCCTTCAGCATCATACCTGCCATAGCGCTGGCCCATTTCATGCTGATGCTTTTCAGCACGTACCCTGTCCCGGGGCTGTCCTGGATAGCCATAGCCGCAGTCACGGCCGTGTGCGCACTGGGGATACTCGGCACGTTCGAGGACGACCTGAAGAGGTTCCTGGTGTACTCCAACCTGCTCCAGCTCTCCTTCGTGCTGCTGGACCTGTCGGTGGCCAGCATATCCGGCAAGCTCGACGTGCTGGGGACGGTCCAGATATTCAACTACACCTTCGCAGGTCTGCTGCTCTTCGTGGCCCTGGGCGTGCTCTCCAGGAACCTGAGATTCGGCACCATATCCGGGATGGAGGGGAGGTTCTACAGCGAGAAGGTGAGCGCCACCGGGGCTGTCATAGCCGGCCTCTCCCTGGTCGGCCTTCCCGGCCTGAACATCTTCGTGGCGGAGTACTTCCTGTTCGTCGCCGCCTTCACCATCAACCCGATGATAACCGTCCTGGGGGTGTTCGCGGCCCTCATACTATTCATAATGTACTTCAAGGTGCCTTATGCCCTGCTGGTGAGCAGGGAGAAGGCCCACATAAAGAGCCCGCTGCCGCTGGACGGGGTGTGCCTGGCGCTGGCAGCCGCAGTCATAGCGCTCGGGCTCCTGCCGCAGCTGCAGCTGTACGTGCTGACAGGGGTGATATGATGGCAAGGAAAAGGAAGACGACATATATGGGAGGGGAATGGGACGGCCCGGAAAAGGTTACGCCCAAGATGTACGAGCACTTCCTGAACAGGAAGTGGCTCTTCGGGACGCTGGCCATGCTGGTGGCGTTCTCCCTGGCCATGGCATGGGTGGTGGCATGGGCCTGAGGAAGGGCATAAAGAAGTCCCCCTGGGTCACCTACTTCAACTCCGGGGGGTGCAACGGGTGCGCGCTTGAGGTGCTGGCCATGATAACGCCGAGGTACGACATAGAGAGGTTCGGGGCGGTCCTGAGGTCGAGCGCAAGGCACGCTGACATACTGCTGGTCTCCGGGGCGCTCACAGAGCAGTCCAGGAAGAGGCTCGTGGAGGTCTACAGGCAGATGAGCCCCGACAAGAAGGTTATAGCGGTGGGCATATGCGGCTGCTCAGGCGGGCCTTTCAGGTTCACCTACAACATCAGGAAGAGGGTGGATGAGGTCATACCCGTGGACATGTACGTGCCGGGGTGCCCACCGAGGCCGGAGGCCATAATAGACGCAATAGTCAAGCTCATGGGAGGTAATGATGGAAGTTCAGAAGGAGCACCTGCTGCTCGAGGCAGGAAAGGCAGGTAAGAGGCTGGTCGCCATAGTGTGCGTCCAGGAGAAGGAGGAATTCAGGCTGGATTACGTGTTCGATGACAAGGGCAAGGACTGGACCATGGTGGTCAGGCTGCCCGTCAAGAAGCCCGTGGTGGGCTCTCTCATGGGGGCCTTCCCCGTGGCAGAGCTCTTCGAGAGGGAGATACACGACTTCTTCGGCGTGGAGTTCCAGGGCAACAGGAGGCTTCATGACAAGCTATTCCTTCCCGAGGGCTACAAGGGCAAGCCGCCTCTGAGGAAGGACGCTGATGCAAAGAAGGGGGGACATTCCCATGCATGACTTCACGATGCCCATAGGGCCTCAGCATCCCTCACTGAAGGAGCCGACCTGCCTGAGGCTGACGCTCGACGGCAACTACATACAGGAGGCCAGGATAAGGATGGGCTACATACACCGGGGGATAGAGTTCCTGCTGGAAGGGAAGAGCCTGGAGAAGGCGCTCTACATAGTCCAGAGGATATGCGGCATATGCCCCACGTCCCATTCCACTGCCTACCTGAACTGCGTGGAGAGGGGGATGGGCATAGACCCCGTGAAGAAGGTCAAGCTCCTCAGGGCGATAGAGCTGGAGCTGGAGAGGATAAACTCACACATGCTCTGGCTGGGGCACATGGCCAAGATAATAGGGTACCAGATGCTGTTCATGTTCTTCTGGAAGGAAAGGGAGAACTGCCTGGACATATTCGAGAAGCTTACGGGAGGCAGGATACACCACAACTACAGCAAGCTCAAGAGCGCCAGGTACGACCTGCCGAAGGACGCGGGACCCTTCATGGAGAAGAGGCTGGACAGGGTATACAGGAAGGTCGGGGACTACCTGAAGACGTTCGAGAAGGACAGCATAATAAAGTCCAGGCTGAAGGGCGTGGGCACCATAACCAGGGAGCAGGCAGAGAGGATGTGCCTGGTGGGCCCTGCCGCAAGGGGCTCGGGCGTGGACAATGACGTCAGGGGCCATGTGGGGGAGTACAGGCAGCTGGGCTTCAGGCCCGTCCTGGAGAGGGACGGGGACGCTTATGCCAGGACGCTGGTCAGGCTGAAGGAGGTGCTGCACTCGATCGTAATGATAAGGGAGGCGCTCAAGCAGATGCCGGAGAGCAGGCTGCCCAAGTGGGGGGACTTCGGCAAGGCGACCTTCGAGTCCACGGGCAGGTCAGAGGCCCCGAGGGGGGAGGACTTCCATTTCATAAAGGCCGAGGAAGGCATCATAAAGAGGGCGAAGATAAGGACGCCGACATTCGCAAACATAATATCACTGGAGCCGATGCTGAAGGGAAGGGAGATAGGCGACGTTCCCGTCATACTCGGCTCCCTGGATCCCTGCTTTGCCTGCATGGAGAGGGTGATGCTGGCGAGGGGGGACAAGGTGGAGGATTTGAGCGAGGAGGAATTCAACAAGAAGTATGTGGGAAAGCATATTCCTGGTATTTGCCCTACCCATTAGCCTCTTCCTGGAGGGGCTGAGGAGGAAGGTGATAGCGAGGTTCCATAACAGGGTGGGACCTCCTGTATACCAGCCCTTCCTGGACCTCAGGAAGCTCTTCGGGAAGGGCCCCTCTGATTCAAGGGGGTCTGACAATGCGTTCTTCAGGGTCTGCCCGTTCCTGTACTTCCTGTCGAGCTTCTTGCTTTTCCTGTTCATCCCCTTCCAGATATTCTCCTTCAGCTTCGACTTCATACTCCTGATATACATAACCATACTGTGCTCGGGCTTCTACGTGCTCGTGGGTTTCGCCTCGAACAGCCCCTACGGGATAGTGGGGGCCATGAGGGAGATAATAACCATGGTGGCATACGAGATGGTGCTGGCAGTTTCAGTGTTCGCCTTCATGCTGGCCTCTGGCGTGACCAGCCTTTCCGCATACCCTGCAGGCATGCATTTCATGACCGCCCCGCTCGCCACGATAGCGCTGCTGTTCGTGGTCTCGATAGAGACCAAGATAACGCCTTTCGATTCCGCTGAGGCCGACACAGAGATAATGTACGGGTACAAGACGGAGTTCAGCTCCGGAAGCCTGGCCTGGATGGAGCTGGCCAGGCAGGTGAAGTCCGCATTCTTCATGTTCTTCCTGGTGTTCCTCCTGTTCGGGCCCCTGCACATAATATGGCTGTCCATCGGCACGCTCGCGTTCGTGTTCCTGTTCGCGCTTGCCAACGCCACGACCAGCAGGTTCAGGGTCGACCAGGTCTTCAAGGTGTTCGTTCCTGTCCTGGCACTGGCCCTGATAGAGCTCCTGAGGATGGTGATGGCCTGATGTCGCTGACCCTGGAGGCGCTCGGGAACCTGTTCAGGAAGCCCTTCACCAGGAGGTACCCGAAGGAGAAGGTCCCCACCTTCAAGAGGTTCAGGGGCAAGCTGGTATACCACCCCGAGAAATGCATAGGGTGCAAGAGGTGCGTGGCGGTCTGCCCCTCCGCTGCCATAAGGTTCAGGGGCAAGGGGAAGCTTGAGTTCGACCTGAAGGCCTGCATGCAGTGCGGGCTGTGCGTGGACACCTGCCCAGTGAAGGCGATAACCTGGTCGCGTGACTTCGAGACCGCCGGCAGCGACAGGGACAAGCTCATAGTGAAATAGGTTTTTTAACCAGAAAGCGCAATTATTATACATGCTGGATATCGTGACGACAGTTACATATTTTGCTTTCCTGCTCGGGTTCGGCGTTATAATAGCCAACGTGTGCAGGAAGTACGGCGTCCCTGACGCATTCTTCCTGCTGCTCCTGGGCCTCCTGATGGGCCCGACGGTCTTCGCCAACCCTGCCATCAGCAGCACGCTCAACTTCACCCTCGTGGATGTGGAGGCGATGGGCTCTGTCCCGGACTTCCTGAGGGTGCTGGCTCTGATACTGATAGTGTTCACCGGAGCATTCAACCTGAGCTTCAGCTCCTTCAAGAAGTTCTCCAACGTCTCGGTCAACCTGGCGCTGATAGGGGTCATCTTCAACACCATAATTATGGGGGTTATAGCCCACCTCATACTGGGGATAGACTGGGTCTATTCCTTCCTGCTGGGGGCCGTGATAAGCGGGACCGGCACGGGAGTGCTGCTGGCGTTCGAGAACGTGCTAGCCAGGTCCAAGAAGGCCATAGCGATACTCAAGATAGAGTCCATATTCAATGCCCCCCTGACGGTACTTCTGCCCATCATATTCCTTGACCTCGTGGTGCTCCAGCCGGGGGCCCTGTTCGAGCCGATGAGGTACATGTCGCAGTTCTGGCTCATGGTGGCCTCAGGCGTCGGGACAGGCATAATCATAGGCCTGGCGGTCTCCAAGATAATGAAGGGCATGCTGAGGCAGTACACGCCGCTCCTGCTGCTCGCCCTGGCGCTGATAACGTACACGCTTGCGGAGAACATAGGCGGCTCCGGCATGCTTGCGGTCGCTATAGCGGGTCTGCTGGCAGGCAACCTGGTGTTCAGGGAGAAGAAGGAGGTCAGGGCCTTCGAGGACCAGCTGTCCGAGATGCTGAGGATATCGGTGTTCACCCTGCTGGGGGCGCAGATAACCTTCGTGCTAACCCTGGAGCAGACCGCAATGGCCGTGGTCTTCTTCGCTGCAGTGTTCCTTTTCAGGCCCATATTCGTCTACCCGACGCTGGGCAAGGACCTCAGGTCAGAGCTGTCCAGGAAGGAGATGCTGCTCATCAGCTTCGTGGCGCCCAGGGGGCTGGCTGCGGCCGCCATGGCGCCCATAGTGGCGGCCGTCCTGATAGGCATAGGGCAGCCTGTGGTCGCCAGCTTCATGCTCAATGTGATATTCCTGATAGTACTGCTGTCGGTCCTGTTGAGCTCCCTGGTCTCAATCCTGATGAGGGAGAAGCTGCCCGCAGAGCTTGCAGGGCAGAAGGTGGAGCTCACGGAATACGCGGAGGTGAAGGAGAAGAAGAAGGAAGAGGTGGTGAAGGCAGGCAAGGCAGCGACCAGGAAGGAGAAGCCTCCGTCCAAGAAGAAAAAGAAGAAAGGCCTTATCTGATTCTTTCTGAAGTCCTCTCCAGCACGTCCTTCGTGACCGTCATTTCCCTGTCAGGGCTTATTGATGCGAACCCGACAGGTATGCCGGTGAACTCTGCCAGGTCGAGGAGATAGTTCCTTACATCCTCAGGCATGGCATCGAAGCCTTCTTCCACCATCCTTTCGCACATGTCATCCGTGAACCTTGGCCAGACATAGCCCTTACCGTAGACTGGCTCTCCGCCGTCACCGAAATGGAAGTCCTTGACCGTTCCCCCGACCTTGTAGCCAAGTATGGGCCTGACCGGCTTCCCTCCCATCACGTCGATCTTTGTGACCCCCCATTCCGTCACGCCGCTGGAATCCCCGGCGCGCCTGAGCATGCCCCAGTTGGGCTCTCCTGTCCTCCTGGGCCTTCCTGTAGTGGTGCCGAACTCCCCGCCGTCGACCCTCACCCACCTGCCCATCCAGTACCTGTCGCCGGCAAGGGCCTTGCTTATCTCTTCATTGGTGAGCGGACCGGGGGTCGTCCCCCCGAAGTTCGGGTCCTCCTTTTCCTTGACGTCCTTGTAATCGCCCCACTCCCCGGGGAAGGGGCCCTCTCCCACCCTGGCGTTGTACGCCCTGGTGACGCCCACAACGTTCCTCAGCACCTGGGGAGGTATCCCCAGGCTTACGCAGGCGCCTGCAGGCAGGGGGTGGGAAGAGGTGACGAACGGGTATGTGCCGTGCTTGAGGTCGAGCCAGAACCCCTGGCCTGCCTCCAGCAGTATGTCCTTCCCTGACTTGAGTATTCCCGTCACCGTCTCCGTGGCGTCCAATGTGAACGGCTTCAGCCTCTCGCCGAGCTCCAGCAGGCCGCCTATCTCCCTTTCAATGTCAAGGGGCTCGTCCCCGTAAAACCTCTCTATCATGAAGTTGTCCCTTTGCATGGACTCTTGGGACAGTTCCCTCAGGGCCTGCTCGTCGAAGAGGTCCATCACCCTCGGGTTGGTCCTGTCCGCCTCCCCTGAATATGTGGGGCCTATCCCCCTTCCGGTGGTTCCTATCTTCCCCTTTGTGAGGGCGTCCAGCTTCTTGTTGAAGCCGGTTATTATCTGGGCCCTGTCGCTTATGTGGAAGTTCTCTGGCGTCACGTGGATGCCTGCCCCTTCCAGTGTGTCAATCTCTCCGAAGAGCTTGGGCCCGTATATTACGGTACCGGGCCCCATCATGCACGGCACCAGGCCGCGCACGGCCCCGGAGGGTATGTGGTGGAGGGCGTACCTCCTGTCGCCCACGACCACGGTGTGGCCTGCATTGGGCCCGCCGTTGTACCTCACGTTGATGGCATATTCCCTGTGCCCCAGAAGGAAGTCTATGACCTTTCCCTTTGCCTCGTCGCCCCACTGGCACCCTGATATTGCGTCCGCGGAGCCCCATCCATCGTATCTCGCTTTCGCCGGCATTCAATCACCTATGACGTCAATCCCGTGCGGAAGGGTTATCCTCTTGGCCCTCTCCGAAAGCCTCAGCAGGACCGCCTTCTCCCTGAACTCCCCGAGGTCCTTGCATCCCGCATGGCTCATGGCCTCCTTCAGCACCTGGGTGTACTTCTCTATCCCGGGCTTGAGCCAGCCGACATAGGGCACCCTTCCCTGGACTCCCTGGAAGGTCCTTATGGACTCTCCCCCGACATTGTACCTGTGCATGTTGCCCGTGGCCTGGTAGGCCCTCTGTGAGGCCTCTCCGTAGTATTCCTTCCACTTGCGGCCTTCCCTGTCCCTGAACAGCTCACCGGCTGACTCGTGGAATCCCGCAACCATCCTTCCGAGCATGACAGCATCTGCATGGGTCATTACCACATTGATGTCAGCGGGCCTCTCCAGGCCTCCGTCAGCTATTATGGGAACGAACCTCCCGTTCCTGGCGAGCTCGTCCCTCTTATGGGCTATCTCTATGAGAGACCAGAAGGGAGGGGCTCCCACGCCAAACACGTCGTTGGTGGTGCATATAGAGCCAGGGCCCATGCCGAGCTTCTCTACGTCTGCCCCGGCGTCATAGAAATCCTTGAATGCCTCGGGGGTGACTATGTTGCCTGCGCATATGGGAGGGCCCTCAGGGAACATCTTCTTGAATTTCTTCACCAGGTCAAGGGCGAAGGTCGAGTGGGCGTCCGCCGTGTCGGTGAAAATCATGTCAGCGCCCGCCTTCACCAGGGCTTCTGCCCTCCTCTCCCATCCGGGGAACGTGTCTATGGCGGCTCCGACCTTGTAGGCCTCGTGGTGCTGCATGAAGACCAGCCTCCTGAGCCTGTAGGAGTCGTCGAGCACAGGCACCATCCTGTATTCCTTGTCCTTCATGTAGTCCCTTATCTCAGAGTCTGGCATGCTGTGCGAGCAGAAATCCATGGCTATCTGCCCGCTCTTGTTCCTGAAGGGCCTCATGACATCTGTTATGGGAGTGGCAGAATCCATCCTGTCGTGCTCTGTCGGGTCGTATGTGAACATGCCCTGGAAGTCGCCTATCCTGCTCTGGACAGGCATGTTGGAGTGTCCTGACTCCCTGGCCTTCTCAAGGGCGTCGCCCAGGGTTTCGGTGTCGAGCAGGTACATGGGGTCTGTCGCTGACTCTGTCTCCCCCACCTTGACCTCCCGCTCCTTCACGTAGCGGACTATGTCTGCCTCTTCCTCTGCCGGGAGCCCCCTTGGGGCGACTGGCATCATCCTGGCCTTTCCTGCAGCCAGGGCCATGTCATTTCCCACCACAGAACGCATTGCTGCGGGCAGATAGGGCCTGCCCAGCTTGACTCCCGCAAGCTCGATCTCCGTGCTGACCTTTCCCGGCAGGTGTTCGCCCGTGGTCATTCCGGGAAGTATTATGAAATCGTCAAAGGTTGTGCCGATGTAATCCCCGATTATCCTGGCCATTGGGTTATTATTGGAGGTAAATTATTTATAGGGTAATCACACCTTCTGGACATAACCGGGCGATGGTGAAAACAGCATGCCTTCGCGCTTGAGCCTGTCTATTATGTCCTCTGCGTCGTTCACTCCCTCTGCCTTTGCCCTCTCCTCTATCTCTCCGGCCAGGACCTCCTTCTTCTTGGCCGACAGCTCGTTTATTATGTCCAGGACCACCCTTATCTGGCTCCTCTCCTTGGACGTGGTGGCGCCCTCCGACTTGTCGACGTCTATCGTCCCTGTGTCAGGGTCGTACCCTAGCTGCATGAGGGAGACCTGCATGAGCCTGATGGCCCTCTTGGCGTCGGCTTTCCTCACGACAGGGCTGAGCTGCACCTTCGCGCTGGCCTCTGCAAGACGCATCATGGCCTCGAACTGCCTTAGGGTGATGGGTATCGGGGCGTTCTCTGACATGGCCTTCTTCCTGCTCTCCACGTAGAAGTGCTTGAGCATCTTGCCCGTCTCCTTCGTGTGCACGGGCTTGCAGTTCTCCTTGGCATAGGCTATGTACTTCCTGACGAAGTCCGGGTCGAGCTTGGGCTGGGCCCCCTGGTAGTCCTCGTCCCTGGCGTTCAGGATGTGCTCCACTATCCTGGTGTCCTCCTCGGCATTGGGCTTGTCCTTCAGTATGAACTTGAGGTCGAACCTGGAGAGCAGGGTGTCGGGTATGGTTATCTGCTTGGATATGGGCAGGTAGGGGTCGAACCTGCTGAACTTGGGGTTGCCTCCTGCCAGTATGGCGGTGTTGGCCGGAAGGGTGGCTATGATGGACGCCTTGGCTATTGATATGGAGCCCTGTTCCATCCCCTCGTGCATGGCGACCTGGTCCTCTATGGACATCTTCTCGAACTCGTCCACTGAAAGCAGGCCCTTGTTGGCCAGCACCATGGCACCCGCCTCCAGCACCCAGCCTCCCATGAACTGCTCGTCCTTCGAGACTGTGGCAGTCAGCCCTGCTGTGGTGGTGCCCTTTCCCGAGACGTACTTGCCCCTCGGCATTATGTTGGGCACGAGCTTGAGCAGCTGGGACTTTCCTGAGGCCGGCTCGCCTATCAGCAGTATGTGTATGTCGCCCCTGAACTTCACCCTGTCCTTCAGGACGACCGGGCAGCCGCCGAACAGCTGCATTATGACAGATTCCTTTATGTCCTTCAGGCCGTAGAGGGAGGGGGCGAGGGATGCCACCAGCTTCTCGTATACGTGCTTGTCCTTGGCGAGCTTCTTTATCTCCGCCTCCTCCTTCTTGGTGACCTTTATCTTCTCCCAACCTATCTCGGTGGGCTCGACGTGGTTGGAGTCCAGGAAGAAGTCGAGCTTGACCGACCAGCTCTTGCCCTTCGGCACGTCCCTCAGGACGCCCGTTATCTTGAGCCTGTTGCCCGCGTCGCTCTTCCTCCTTTCTGACGGGGCCACCAGGTCCTCTGTCAGGAGTATGGTGACCTGTGAAGGTTTTTCTCCTTCGGTCATCTCGAAGGGCTCCTCTATCGTTATCCACCTGGTGTCTATCAGCTTCTTGCCCACCTGCTTGAAGGACTCCTTTATCTTGTTTCCGCACTCGCATTTCAGCGGCTTGCCTATGAAGGTGCCTGACCTCTCGACCATCATTCTGTCTCCGCACTGGGGGCACTCGTACTCCACCGCTATTATCTCGGGCCTGACGTCCGATGACCTCCTGACCGTCCCTTCGGTGCATATGAACTTGCCTATGTGCTCGGACCTAAGGTCGCTGATGTTTATCAGCTCCGGGTGGTTCTTGAACCTCACCTTGACCTCTGCGGGCAGGTCTATCTGGTTGACTGCGTCCTGCGCAAGGACGAAGAAGGAGTCGGGCCAGTGCATCAGGTACTCGACCAGCTCAGGGTCGTACTTGTCCATCAGGCCCATGTCGACTACGGCCACGCCGCTCTCGTTTGCGGCCTTCACCAGGTCCTTGTAGTATTTCTTGTGGAGGAATTCCTTCAGTTTTACAACCAGCTCGCTCTTCTTGGTGTCCTCTATCTGGGGCTTCTCCGCAGCCATAGGTTATAGAATTGGAAGTTAGATTAATATTGTTTAGCCGGACACCCCCAGCACCAGCAGCCAGAGCAGTATCAGGCCCACTATGATGAGTATGATGATGGTCTTCTCTGCCCCCATTATGAACCTGGCGATGAAGTAGCCCACTATGGCTATTATGGCCAGGGAGGCCACTATCCCGTATGCGCCTCCCAGGCTGGAGGAGACCCCCAGCATCTCGACTATGAACCTGTTGAAGAGGGTCAGGACGTCTATCATGGTTGTGACGCTGTTGCTGGCAAGGGTCCAGACCATCTCGAGCAGGGTGTAGACAGGGGAAGCCATCTACTGACCCCCTCTCTTCAGGAGGAGAAGCGTGAAGAGGAACCCGACTACGGATATGCCCAGCATGACCTTGAATAGGAAGGCGAAGCCGTACGCCTCTGCCAGGAAGCCCCCCGCCACTGCTGCCACTGCGCCCACTATGTAGTACTGGGATTCCCACATGCCCCACTCATATGCGTACTTGCCCCTGTCAAGGAGCTTGGAGTACAGGCCGTCGTATGCGGGGGTGTTGATGGCGGCGGATATGCCGAAGAGTATCTGCACGAAGAAGAGGTCTACCGGGCTCCTTATCAGGAGGTAGCCCACGAAGCCTAAGACGTTCAGGAGGTAGCCAATCACTATCAGCTTCTCCATGTGCTTGACATGGTCCTCCCACCTGCCTATCAGGAATATCAGGGCGCCTGTGGCTATGGAGAAGGCGGCGTATGCCCCTCCAGCGTCCAGCAGGTCGCCGCCTATCTCTGTCACGAATACGGCGTATATGGGGCCGAACAGGCCTGCAGCAAGCGTGAACAGGGCTGATATCATCAGAAGTATCTTCAGCTCGCGCTTCATGTTTTATAATTGGTCGGGAATGATTAAAAACCCTATCCGAGGAACTTGCCCAGGCCTGTCTGCTTCTGGCTTTCGGCTGCGCCTGAGAGCCGGTCTATCACCTTCTGCGTGCGTTCCTCTCCGAACTCGTGCTCATCCACCATCAGCTCCTTCAGCTTCTGGGGGTCGAGCCTGTGCCTGGGTATCTCCACGTCCTCCACGGGGGGCTTCTTGAAGAACTCGAATATCTTCATGGGGTCTGATTCGTGCACCCACCTGGCCTCAATTGCCTTTATGACGTTCTCTGGGGTCCTCTCCTTCTTCACCAGATCGAGCGCCTTCTTGGGGCCTATCCCCTTTATGCCGCCAGTGTTGTAGTCTGTCCCTACAAGCATGCCCAGAAGGATGAGCTGGTCCTGGGTTATGCCCAGTTCCTTCAGGCAGTCCTCCAGCTTGAGCATCTCGGGCTTGATGTTTATGTACTGCTCCTTCCTGGGTATCTTCCTTTTCCCTGTTATGGAGAGGTTCCTTATCAGGCGGGGGGAGCCGAATGCCAGCGAATCAAAATCTTGGCTTGCGGTTGCCCAGGCCTGGCCCTTCCTGCACATGTGGCTGCATTGCGCCTCCCCTTCGGACGGGGCCTGTATCCAAGAGACCCCCATGTAGGTGAGCAGCTTCTTGGCCTCCTCTACCATGTCCTTTGTCAGCCTGGTGGCCTGCATGGCGTAGAGCTTGACCTTCTCCACCTCCCCCTTCTTCAGGGCCTCCTTCCATAGCTCTTCTGCCGCCTCCTTTCCTGCCTGCCTTCTTTCTATCTCCGCGAGCTTGAAGTCAGGGGGCTTGCCGTCCCAGACGTAGACCGGGGTTATGCCTGCCTCCAGTATCTTGGCTGTCCTGTAGAACAGGCCCGATAAGTGGGATGTAGTGCTGCCCTTGGAGTCCCTCAGGGGCTCGCCTGTGAAGCGGTCCCTTATGGTGGACAGGAACTGGTACGTCCAGTTGTAGGCGTCTATAACTATTGTCCTGCCCATCAGGGCCGTCATCTCCAGCTCCTGGAACCTGACTATCTCGCTGATGTTGATGCCCATAAGTCCCTTTTGTAGCAGTGACTAAAAAGCGTTCAGATTATCTCGTACCTGACTGCCTTCCCGTTCTTGACCTTCCTGAGGAGTTCGCCGTCCATCCTGCGCAGGTAGTTCGAGACCCCCACCCCTATGGCGTCCCTTATCTCCACGTGCCTGGGGCCATGGCCGTGCTCCTCCTGGTATCCCCTCACGAAGTCCGTTATCTCCCTTCTCCTCTCTTCGGCTGGCTTCCTCCCGGCCAGGGAGACCTCCCTGTACAGGTCAATCGCCTTGCCGACGTAATCTGCGCGAAGGGCGGGCTTCCTCTGGAACATGCCCAGCGTGACCTGCATGCAAGCGAGCTCAGGGCCTTCCGAGAGGGCGTCAATCACGCAGTCGAACCATTCCTCAAGGAACGCATCCCCTATGTCCTCCAGCCATATCCTGGAGCGGAGGTTGGTGTCCCATTGCCCTGTTTCCAGCAGCCCCTGTTTGTAGAGCCCCCTCAGGACAGTGCTCACCTCAGGCATGCGCTTGTGGCCCGCCGCCTTCCTTGCGTCAGTCGGGGACATGTAATCGCCGTGGGCCCTCAGAACCCTGGCGACCTTCCTGGTCAGGGTCGGTATCGTGCCCACAGGCTTCACTTCATTCAGCTTCCTGCCGGGCTTCCACCTGTACCTGGCCCAGCCGTTGCCGTCCTCGTTGTTGCCTGTCTCGAAGCCTATCAGCCCCTCCTTCCTGAGTGCCCTCATGTGTTTCATGACGTTGTTGTTTCCCAGGCCGATGTCCGCTATCAGCTCGGCCTCGGTTGACTTGCCCTCCCTCAACAGCTCCAGCATCCTCGCCCTGTTCCTCGGGGCCGTCTTGGTGCTGAGTGTGGCGTATATGGACCTGCCCTTCTCCACGCTGTACCTGAGGGTGAATGCCGCTATGGGCCTGCCGTATCTCTCCATGGCCTCTGTCGGGTGCCAGACGGTCACGGGCCTTGGGCAGCCCTCGCACTTGACAGTGTGCTCGGACACCATCCCTGAAGGCAGGAGTGACCCGTGGGCATAGTTCATGAAGACCGATTCCTGGGGCTCCCAGCCTCCCCTTCCCATGATGTCCAGAAAATCTCCCCTTATGTCCACGATTGTGTGGTGCTCATCCATCCTGCGCCTGTCATTCAGGCAGAAGGCCATCATGGCGGACTTGGGCTCCATGTTGATTGACGGCAGCATCGCGTCCAGCCTGGCCTTGGGGTCGTCCGGGAAGGGGCGTTGCCTGCCTTCCAGGAAATGCACTATTCTTGCCCTTGGCATGAATAAGCCTTGTAGGAAAGCTTTTTCTGCCTTTCGGGAGGCATCCAGCTTATTTTTAAGCCAGCCCTACAAAATTCTCTTATGGCTGATAAGAAGCTCGTAGGAAAGGTGACGCACTACTTCGGCAACCTTGGCGTGGCTGTCGTGGAGCTCACCGAAGAGGTGAAGGTAGGCGACAAGCTGGCGATAGAAGGCGCCACCACCAAGATAGAGCAGAAACTGGACAGCATGCAGATAGACAAGAACCCTGTCGAGAAGGCTGGCGCAGGGCAGTCGATAGGCCTGAAGACCAAGGACAAGGTCAGGCCGGGCGACGTTGTCTACAAGCTCGTAGAGGGGTGAGGCCGGGCAAGGTCCGACTAAAGGATTGGTGTCTATGATGTCAATCTGTTGTTTCCCTTCGGGGAGGCGTGTCGGATGTCATTCGGCTCCACTCCG